>CANLIC010000024.1 GCA_947491025.1 Myxococcales bacterium | reverse complement strand
GAGTCGCCAACCTTCTGCGACACAGAGCTCGCCAGCGGTCGTCGAAGCGGCCGGCGCAGACGTCGCGCGCGCTCGGTCGATCGCCGCCAACCAGCCCGCGTCCGTCTGCGCCATCGCACGCCCCCTGCCCCGCCATTCCCTTCGCGCGGAGCCACGCAAAGTAGCATCGCAGCGGACTCTGGTGCACACTCGCGTTCCGCGGAGCGCACCTGCTCTGCCCGGATGAGGCCGATGGCCGACTTGGATTTTCGATTCGTATTGACGATCGCAGGCATCATCGGCGGTGGTGCGGGGATTCTGTTCGCAGTTCGCTGGCTCAATCGCCAGGCTGAAGCCAAAAAAGGGCGAGAGCGCGCCAAGAAGATCGCCGAGGGCGACAAGCTCGCAGCCGCCCGGTTCGCGCTCGACAGCGGCGACTATGAGCGCGCCGCCATCTCCTTTCTCGCCGGTGAACGGCCGCGCGACGCCGCCCGAGCCTTTATCAAGGCCGAGATGTGGGAACGCGCGGCGCTCATCTTCGAGCAGCTGGGCGAGTGGAAGTCGGCCGCAGACTACTACGGCAAGCGTGGCGACCACGTCAGCCAGACGCGCTGCCTCCGCAAGGGCGGCTTGTTTGTCGAAGCCGCGCGGGTTGCGGTCGAGCAAGGTGAGCCCGGCAAGGCGGCCCAGCTCATGCTGCAGGCCGGCAAGCGCAAGGAAGCTGCGGCGCTGATGCGCAAGGCCGGCCAGGAGCGCGAGGCCCGTGAGCTGGCGGCGCAAGTCCTCGAGGAGGAGGGCCGCTACGAGGAGGCCGCGCGCAACTGGTCGAAGATCGAGCGGTGGGACCTGGCCTCGGCCGCGCTGCGCAGAGCCGGCCACTGGGACCTCGCCGCCAAGGCGATGCTGCAGGGCGGGCAAAAGGTGGAGGCGGCGCAGCTCCTCGCCGCCCACGGCCAGCCGGTGGCTGCGGCGCAAATCTATGAGACGCTGCGCGATTTTCGCCTCGCCGCCAAGCTCTACGCCGATGGCGGCAACCTCGCGGCGGAGGCGCGTTGCCTTTTCCTCGTGGGCGACAAGCGCGCCGTCATCGACCTGCGCATCGCCGCCGGCGAGCTGGACGAGGCGCTGCGCCTGGCGGAGTCCATCGGCCAAAGCGAGCCGGCGTTCGTCGACGCGCTTCAGATCGCCGCCGGCCTCTTCGAAGCGCGCGGCGACCTCGAGGGCGCCCTGCGCAATCAGCGCCGCTTGCTTGAAGTGGAGCTGCCGGACGCCACGCGCCGCCGCATCACTCGCCGGGCCACGGAGATCGCACTCGAGCTCGGCAAGCGCAGCGTCGGCATCGAGCTCGTCGATCGCGGGTTGGCCCTGCTCGACGCGTCGGATCCCGACCACGACTGGTTCTCCGAGACACGCAAGCAGCTGGTCGTGCTGGCGCCTGACGTCGCGGAGCCCGTCGCCGCAGCAGCGCACTACGAGCCGGCCGAGCGGCTGCCGACTTCGGACGAGCTCTTCGAGACCGCGCGGGAGGCGATCGACGCGGCGACGCGCCAGCTCGATGGCGACGCCGACTTGATGATGGCCACCATCCGCGTGCCGGACGGCTGGCCGCCGGGCATCCCGGTCACCCTGTCGCAGCGCTACGAGAACCTGCGGATGCTCGGACGCGGCGGCAACGGCGTCGTCTTCCGCGGCACCGACAAGCTGCTCGGCCGCGAGGTCGCGCTGAAGTTCATGATCGAAGGCGTGATGCCCGACGAGCTGGCACGTCGCTACTTCCTGCGCGAAATGAAGATCGCCGGCGGCCTCGACCATCCGCACATCGTCCGCATCTACGACTCGGGCGTCGCTGACGGCGTGCTTTACTACTCGATGGAGTACCTCGACGGCCGCCCCCTCGGCGACCTCATCCCGGAAGGGACGCCCTTCCCCGATCGCGCCCTGCTCCGGTCATTCTTCGGCCGGCTCTGCGAGGCCCTGGGCTACGCCCACGACCGCGGCCTGGTCCATCGCGACATCAAGCCCGACAACATCTACCTGACGGGTCGCGGCGAGGTGAAGCTGCTCGACTTCGGCCTGGCGCGGAACTTCGACGATGGCTTCGGCGAGCAGTCGGTGTTGGCGGGTACGCCGTTCTATATGGCGCCGGAGCAGATCGGCACCGCCCAAGTCGATCACCGCGTCGACATCTACGCGCTCGGCGTCATCTTCTTCCGCTGCCTGACCGGCGAGCTGCCGTACACCGAGGGCAACGTCTTTATCTCGCACGCCATGGCCCCGATCCCCGATCCGCGCGAGCTCGGTGAGGACATCAGCGACGAGGTCGCGGCGGTCGTGTTCAAGGCGATGGCGAAGCGGCCCGATGAGCGATTTCAGACCTGTGCCGAGCTGCAGGCGGCGATAGAGGCGGTTCTGCCCACCGCTTGAGACGCGCGACGGCAGCCGCATCGATTGGGGCCAGGAGGGCGATCTTGACGACACCGCGCGAAGCCCAGTCCGGCGCCCCCGCGAGCGCTTCACGTCGACGGTTGCTGCAGGTCGGCCTCGGTGGCGCGGCCTTGCTTGGGCTCGGCGGCCTCGGTTTCTGGCTGTGGCGCCCGCACAGCGCCCGCGTTGCACCCAGCGATCTCAAGGCATTGGACGCCGGGGCCTGGCAGATCCTGGCGGCCGTGGCGGCCTGCATCTGCCCGGAGGGAAAAGGCTTTCCCAGCGCTGACACCATCGGAGTCGCCAGCCGAGTCGACGCGCTGCTCGCCGGCTTGCATCCCACGACCGTCAGCGAGATTCGCCAGCTCCTGGGGCTGCTGGAGAACCCGGCCTCTGGCCTGCTGCTCGACGGCCGAATCGGCAGCTTCTCCGGCGCCGATTCGGAGACCCAAGCCAAGATCCTGGCGGGATGGCGCGACAGCGACATCGCCGTCAAGCGGGCCGGCTTCAAGGCGCTGTCGGGCCTGTGCGCTTCGGTCTACTACAGCCACCCGGACGTCTACGCCCACGTCGGTTATCCCGGCCCGCCGGACTACGGCAACGTGCGCCGCAAGGAGGCTGGCGCGGCACCGGCGGCGCCGGCGGGACCGACGGCGGTGCCGGCAGAGGGGGCGCGATGAGCGAGCAGGCAGGAACCGAGCCTCGCGCGCCGGTGCAAGGCGCAGCGGCCGCCCTCGAAGGCGCCCTTCCGGCTGGCATCTCATCCGCCATGGACTTGCGCGGCCACGTGCGGGCGCGCTGCGACGTCGTGGTCATCGGGTCAGGCGCGGGCGGAGCGGTGCTCGCCGCCGGATTGGCGGAGGCTGGCCACAGCGTCGTGGTCCTGGAAGAGGGCGGCGCCTACACCAAGGCCGACTTCGACCTCCAAGAGGCCACAGCCTACCCCCAGCTCTACCAGGAGCGCGGCACGCGGGCGACGGCCGACATGGCCGTGACGATCCTGCAGGGTCGCAGCGTCGGCGGCAGTACCACGGTCAACTGGACCACCTGCTACCGCACGCCAGAGCGCATCCTCTCCCACTGGCGCCAGGCGCACGGCCTCGAATTCAGTGAGGAGTCGCTGCGCCCGCACTTCGAAGCGGTCGAGCGTCGGCTCTCCATCGCGACCTGGCCCGAGCAGAACGCCAACCGCAACAACCAGACCCTCGGTCGCGGCGCCCGCAAGCTCGGTTGGGAGGCCTCGCCGACCCGCCGCAACGTCAAGGGTTGCGCCAACTCCGGATACTGCGGCGTCGGGTGCCCGGTCGACGGCAAGCAGGCGATGCATGTCACCTACCTGCGCGATCTGGTCGCCGCCGGCGGGCGCGTGCTGGCCGATTGCCGCGTCGACCGCATTGCGCTCACGCCCGATGGCGGCCGGGCGCGCGGCGTCGAGGCCAGCGTCCTCGATCGGGCATCGGGCAAGACCACAGGCGCCACCTTGACCATCGAGGCCAAGGTCGTCGTCTCCAGCGCTGGCGCCATCCACACCCCCGCCTTGCTGATTCGCTCGGGCTTGCGCGATGGCCCCGTCGGCCGGCGCACCTTCCTGCACCCGGTGGTCGGCATCGGCGGCGTGTACGCTGAGCGCATCGACGGCTTCTATGGCGCGCCGCAGTCGATGGCCAGCCACCAGTACATCGACCGCGGCCCGGACAAGATGGGCTTCTTCATGGAGGCGGTGCCGGTTCAGCCGATGCTGATTGCCTTCGCGTCCGGGCAATTCGGCGCCGGCCTCCGCGGCATGATGGCTCAGTTGCCGCACCTGTCCGTGCTCATCGGCCTCGCCGTCGATGGCCTTCTGCCCGGCGACGAAGGCGGCCACATCGAGGTGGAAGGCGGGGCCGGCGACGGCGGCGGGCGGATCCGCGTCCACTATCCCATCAGCGCCGCCCTGCGCGACGCGATGGCCGCCATGCACGAAGCGCTCGCCAAGGTTCAGCTCGCCGCTGGCGCCAAGAGCGCGTTTTCGCTGCACCGCGAGCCGGTACAGCTCCAGAGCGAAGCCGACCTGCCGGCGCTGCGATCGGCCCCCTATGGCGCGCTCGAGCACGGCATCTTCAGCGCGCATCAGATGGGCGGGGCCGCGATGGGCAAGGATCCCGCGCGCGCGGTGGTCACGCCTTCGCTGCGCCACGGCCGCGTCGCCAACCTCTTTGTGGTCGATGGCTCTGTGCTACCGACCGCGCTCGGGGTCAACCCGTCGCAGACGATCTACGGTCTCGCGCACCACGCGCGGACCGCCGTGCTGGCGGCGACTCGCGAGGCCGGGTGAAGCGCTCGCGCCGCTGGCGCGTCTCTCGAATCAGCGCAGCCCGCGAGGTGCGCGTCGGGTGTCCTCTCTCCTTCGCCAGGCCCTCGCCCTGGCCGTCCCCAGGAGCCTCGTCATGCAACTTCGATTGAACCTCCGCCAGCGCCTGCGTCACGTCGCCGCCGCAGTCAGCGCCGCTCTCCTTATCAGCGCGGTTGCGGCGAGTGCCTCCGCCGGTCCGGTCAAGCAGATCCTCCGCCGTGGTCGCGCCGACGCCCGCCAAGACCACCAGGACGACCGGATCGACCAGGGCAAACGCAGCGGCGAGATTACCCGCGGCGAAGCCAAGAAGCTCGAGAAGCAGCAGAAGGGCGTTGACCGCGCCGAGGCGCGGGCCAAGTCCGACGGCGTCGTCACGGCCAAGGAGGCCGCTCGCATCGAGGCGAAGCAGGACAAGGCCAGCCGGTCGATCCACAAGGCCAAGCACAACGATCGCAAGCAGCCCAAGGCCCGCTAGCGGCTCCATCGAGCGCGGGAATGCCTGGTCGAGCGTCTCGTCGGAGGCGCTCGGCCAAGGCGACCTGGCCCCCAGCTGGCGTCGCTCAGCCCTTGCGGGTGCGCAGAACCGGGTCGAAGGGCTTCTTGGAGACCCGCGCTTCCGCAATGGCGCGCAAGAAGGACCGGCTCGGCCCATCGCCCACGTCGGCGCCAGTCACCTCGGCGCGTTGAGCGTCGGCCATTGTGAACGCTGCCTCAGCACCATCCAAGTTGCCAACGCGCCACGCCGCCAGGCCCTCGGCGAACGTGTCGAGGAATCCGAGGTGTGGATCGGCGGGATCGAATGCCTCGTGCACGTCGACCGACTCTTCCTTGCCCTGCACAGCCAGCAGGCCAAGCGCCCGCCAGCGAATGCTGCCGCCGTCGCCGCAGAGCGTGCGCGTGCGATCGCAGAACATGTTTTGGACGCCGAGCGCGCCACAGCTGCCCTCGAGGCGCGCCGCAAGGTTCACGCGGTCGCCGAGTACGGTGTACGAGAACCGGTTCGACGTGCCGAAGGCGCCGACCAGCGCCCGCGGCGAAGAGGCGCCGCCGACTTTCATGCGGGTGAAGTAAGGGTCGTTGAGCTTGCGAAGCGCCGCCGCGCCGGCGAGGGTCGCTTGCACCACCCGCAGGGCGTGATCCTCCGCTGTGCCCGCTACCAGGCGGCCGCCGCGAAAGGACATGATCGCATCACCAATGAACTTATCGACGATCAGGTCGTGCCGGCTGTGCTCCTCGACGACCGCCTCCATCGCTCGCTCGAGATGGTGCTTGACGGTGTCGAGGTCTTCGCCCAGCGCCTCCACGGTGTTGGTAAAGCCGTGGATATCACAGAAAACGACGGTGACTGCCGTGCGCTCGGTGTCGTTGTAGGCCTCCGGGTGACGCAAAAAGTGCTCTGCCACCTGGTGGGGGAGCGCGACGTTGAGCAGGGCCCGGAACTGCCGAGTCGCGACCGCCGGAATCTGGTAGCGCACGACGAAGAGCACGAGACCCATGCCGAGCAATGCGCCAACCGCCAACGCCAGCTCGTGACCGGAGGCGCCGTGCAGGGCCATATGGGCCGGAACATTCACGATCTCCTGGCCGTGGCCATCGTCGATGGTGAGGCTGAGCACGGGCCCATCCTTCAGCGGCGCGCCATTCCACGCCAGGACCCGGCCGGGCACCACTTCCCCCCGCAGGAGGGCCAGCAGCGCGACGAAGACGACGGCGTAGACCACCACCGCGCCCACCAAGGCCCGGTGCCAGGCCTGCACCTCAGGCAGCGGCTTCGTCTCCTCCGACGCTTGCAGTCGCTCCGCGGCCTTGCCGACCCCTGGCAACGCACGCAGGAGGCGCAGTGCCCGTAGCGCCCGCAGGATTCGGAACCCACGCAAGAAACGCAGCGAATACATGAAACCGGGGACCGCGCCGATGCTGGCGATGATGGGCGCAGCGGCGAAGAAATCGATGACGATCCAGGGGCTTCGGCGGTAGCTGCGGCCGAGCAGGGTCACGCGGCCCACGAGGTCGATGACGAAGAGCACGTCGATCGTCAGCATCAGCGCGTGCGACTCTGAGCGCAGACCGAGATCGAGCCACAAGCCCGCGAGGTCGGCCAGGTAGATGGCCACGCCCAAGGCAGCGACGATCAGCAGCGGCGACTCGGCGCGGATGAGGAGGGAGCGGGCACGCTCGACGCCCGTGGCCGGTGTAGCCGGCCCGACGCTCGCGGCCTTCGGGGCGGAATCGCGGTTGCGCATGAGACTCCTGGAGGTTCCAATTCGGTACGCCGCCGAGGGGAGATAGCAATGGCACAGCGCGGCATTGCGCGCAAGTTGTCGCCAGGGTTGGGTCCCTACGCGGCATGCGGTGGCAGCGCCCTGGCAAGGCCATCAAGAGGCGCTTGCTAGGCTCCGCCAGGCCCGGATTGCGCCAGCAGCGCGACACACCGCTCTGATCCGAGCCATCCGCGCACGCGCGCCCGGCCGGAGCGGCCGCGCACGATGGCCCGCACCGTTTTGGCCGTCGCCAACACCCGAAAGAAGGCCATCAAACCAGACCGTTGCAGCTGGTTGGGCGGCCAGGGGGCGGCGATGAGTTTGGGGTCATCGACGCCTTCGTCTTCGAAGTCGACGCCATCCCAAATCGGGAGCGCGATGCGGTCACCGGCGGCTGGGCGCACGCCCAGGATGACGACGTCGAGCGGCATGCCGTCGCGGGCCAGGCTGCCCTCGATCTCGCCATAAGCGAAGGGCAGCGGCAGCGGCGACGCGTAATCGAGGCGGCCGTCTGCCGTGCGCTTGGCGAACGCGCCGACTGGGAGTTGGACGTGGATGGGGAAGGCTGTCGCCACAATCGCCTCAAGGGTGTGCGCCAAGCACAGGGGCTCTGGCCAGAGCGGCGGCCCGGACCGTGGCAACTCCATGACAGACACGGGCGGCGGAGGCAACGGTTGCGCGCGTTGCTGTCGCGGCCGACCGCCTCGACAGCGTCGGACGCTACGTTCGTCGCGATGTTGCCGGTGCCTGGCGGGCTCCAGATCGCATCATGAGGGAAGTGGGCGCTGTGAAATCGGCGGGTGGGCACGGCGGGCTGGCCGTCGCCTCAGACGCGAATCACCGACGCCCGCGTTGCGTTGAGAGCCAGAGGGCATGCATCCTCGTGGGCTCTGAGGCAGCATCCCCAGGGCGGAACGCGCGACCAGACGCTGGAGGCGACGATGAGCAAGTGGACGCAGACTGGAACGATGCTGGCGCTGTTGGCGCTGACCTCCCTCTCCCCGTTGGCCAGCGGCTGCAATGCCTGCTCGGAGGACGAGGCCGTGACGGGCAAGCAGAAGGCAACCGGCGATGCCTCTGCTGACGCGGGCGCCCTGTCCGGGCTCGACGGCGGGGATGGCCAGGGAGTCGATGGTGCTGCCGGCGACGCCGAAGCCGATGCCGATGCCGCCGCGGACGCAACCGCTGACGCTGCCGATGTGCCGGCGCCTCCGAAGCCCTGTGCCACCAACAGCGCCTGCGACGCGAAAGAGCTGTGCGGCCTGTTCTACAACGGCGTCGAGCAGCTCCTCGGCGATCCGCAGCCCAACGGCGGCAAGAAGCTGCCGGCGTGGGCCAACATCTGCGTGGAGCGGCCGAAGACCGGCGCCGCCGAGGGCCAGTCTTGTGACCCCTATGGCAGCGACACCGACGCCACCCTGCCCGCTTGCGTCAATCAGAGCGCCTGCATGCAGGGCCTGTGCACCGGCCTATGCATGCAAGACGCAGACTGCCCGAAGGGCGCCATCTGCGGCGTGACGGAGTCGGGCGTCGCGGTCAAAGACGGCGCAGCGGCAGCGACCGCATGGCTCTCGGTGGACATCTGCCTGCCGATGCCCGGGCCAGGCACGGCCTGCGAGCGCGACGCCGATTGCACGAGCGGCGCCGCGTGCAGGCCCCTGACGCGCCGCGCAGGCGCCGGCCTCAGCGCTCGCGGGCATTGCGTGCAGCCTGAGGCGGGCAAGGCGGCAGTCGGCGCTGCCTGCGGCGCAGCGACGACGGCGACGGGGCTCGGCAAGCTCTGCGCCACGAGCCTCTGCATGTACGAGACGACCACCATCGCCGGCACCTGCAGCGCGACGTGCAGCACCAGCACCGATTGTCCCGCGACGATGAGCTGGAACGGCGTCGCCTACCCGACCGCGTGTGCGGCCATCCGCAACAACCGCGGCATCGACGGCCAGAGCGGCGGCAGCGCCAGCGGCGACGACATCTACTGGCCCCACTGCGTGCTGGTGAATCAGCAGAGCTCGCTGAAGGACTGCGCTACCAGCCGCGCCTGCGCCGAGCCGGAAGCCTGCCTGCCCTACGCCATCGCCTGGGGTCCCGATGTCGGCGCGAAGATCGAGTACCGCTGCATCCAACAGAAGACCACCACGCTTCCTGGCGGCCCGACCCTGGACGACGGCGCGAGCTGCGAACTCAGCAAGTCTGAGCACGGCTGCAAAGGCGGGCTCTGCATCGCAGACGCCACAGGCAAGGGCCGATGCGGCCGGCTCTGCCTCGACGATTCGACGTGCGGCGGCGGCCTGACCTGCAAGGACCGCACGCTCATCCCGCGCGCTGACGCCGCCAAGGCCGCCGTCACCAAGGCCTGCCAGCCCTAGTCTCGCGACGAATCGCCCGCCGCCTAGGGCGACGCCAAAGCCCAGAGGGCCGCGATGGGCACCAGCAGGCCGACGATGAGCAGCACGCCGCCGCGCCCCCGCAGCCCCTGCCGACCGCGCGGCAGAAAGAGGCCGCTGATGGCGAGGAAGAGCAGCAGCAGCGCAAACGCGTCCGCGACATAGGTCCAAGCGCCCTTGAGTTGATTGAGGTGCAGCTGGTGGGACTGAAAGAGGCCGTGCCGCGGCGTGACCCGCTTGTGGCGGCCCCTACCGGTGCCGGTGTGGACGCGGATGTCGCCGCCTTCGCGCAGGAAAAGCGTGAACTGCTGCGCGCTTGGTGCGAATCGGCCCCGGACGTCCTTGGGGTCGATGCCAGCCCGCTCGACCACAACACGCTCGAGGTCGCCGAGATCGCCGGCCGGAAGGGGGCCAAGTGCGACGTCGACGGTGTCGATGGCGTAGCGCGGGTTCCACGCGTCGATGTGATTGACTGCGATGCCGGAGACGCAATAGGTGACGGTCAGGCCGGAGATCAGATAGCCGATGTCGCGGTGCCAGTCGCGCAGCCGTGCCGTGAAGGGGCGCGGACGCCGGCCAGTGCGCGGCGGAGGCGCATCGGCCGCTGTGGGGCCGGGCGGGGCGCTCGGGCCCGCTGCGCCGGCGTCCGCCTCGTCCATCAGCGCAGGACCGCGCCGGTGCCGTCGAGGCGCACGATGGTGATCGGCTCCTTGACGCTGGCGGGATCGAAGGGCTCGCTCTTCTCCTCCGCCTGATGGGCCATGTATTTCCGGCTCGTCTCGAGGTCGAGCGGGATCTTCCGCACCACGCCCTCGGCGACGGCCTTCTGGCCCTTGGCGTCGAGCGGGAAGACCATGACGCCGTCCTTGACCTTGAAGCGCAGCGTGGCGCCGGCCTTGTCGCCGGCCATGTCGAACCAGCAGCCGCGCATCGGGCAGACCTCGGTCACCAAGCCTTCCACACGGACGCGCTTGCCGACCCAGGCGTCAACGTTGCCCAGCAGGACGCTGATCGTCACCAGCGGCGCATCGGTGACGCCGGCGCCGTAGACCTTGCCCTCGATGGCCGCCGGCGCGCCCTTGACGCCGGCATGGTCGAGGACGGCCGCCTCGTCCGGCTCCTCGCAGTTGTGCGCCTTGTCGCCGCCTTCGTGGCCATGGTCGTGGCCGGCGTGGTCGTGACCGGCGTGGTCGTGACCGGCGTGGTCGTGGCCGGCGTGGTCGTGACCGGCGTGGTCGTGACCGGCGTGGTCGTGACCGGCGTGGTCGTGGCCTGCGGCGACGGGAGCAATCGGCGCGGCGGCTGCGACGGGGGCGGCCACGGGCGCGGGCTCCCCAGCGACGGGCGCCGGTGCGACCGCCGTAGGGGCTGCGGCGGGCGGTGCGGCGGGCGGCTCGGCCTTGGCGCAGGAGAAGGCGGCGAAAGCGAGCGCGCCGATGGTGATGTCAGCGGCGGATCGGCGGGGCGAGAAGCGGGCGGGCATGGCGGACTCCTGGGCGCTCGCGACCCTTCGTCGGAGCGCACGCCGGGCCTGCCGGCGGCGACGCAACCTAGGCCCCTCGCCATTCGAGGTCAAGCGAGTCGAGGGGGCGTAGGCCCGCGGGTTCCAGGCACCTTTGGCCGCGCGCTTGCCCTTGCGACCTGGCGCGTTTCCTGGGCTGTGAAGCCTCCGCGGCGCGAACCTGGACATCTGTTCAGCCCGCGCTATGCTCCGTACCGCCGCGCAGCGCGCTCCCATGGCAGGGGCATCGAGCTGCGCCTCGTCCCGCTCCGCCCGAGGAACACGCGATGCTGCCACTCGCCCGCTTCGCCGACCGCATCGTCGCCACTTTCGACCTGCCGCCGCGGCCGGCGCGACATGCGCCACTCCCCGACGACCTGCACCCCGCGTTGCGCGCTGCCTTGGCCGACCGCGGCATCGCGGAGCTCTTCAGCCACCAGGCCGAGATGTATGCGGCCGCACGCCGAGGCGAACACGTGGTCATCACCACCGGTACCGCCTCCGGTAAGTCACTCGCCTTTCTGTTGCCGGTGCTGCAAGGCATCCTCGAAGATCCTGCGGCGCGGGCGTTTCTGCTCTATCCCACCAAGGCGCTCGGCCACGATCAATTGCGAGCGATCCTAAAGGTGTGCGAAGCCCTCAGCGATGGGGCCGGGCGCCGTATCGAGGCCGGCGTCTACGACGGCGACACGCCCCCGGCGGAGCGAAGGCGCATTCGCGAGCGCTGCAACCTCGTGCTGACCAACCCGGACATGCTGCACACCGGCATGCTGCCCGCCCACGCCCGACCGGGGTTCTCGCACCTGTTCCGCAACGTCCGCTTCGTGGTGCTCGATGAGCTCCACACCTACCGCGGCGCCTTTGGCAGCCACATCGCCAACTTGATGCGGCGCTTCTCGCGAATCGCTCACCACTGCGGCAGCACGCCGCAATTCCTGTGCAGCTCCGCCACCATCGCCAATCCAACCGAGTTGGCGTCCCGGCTTTGCCATGCGCCCTTTACGCTCATCGACCGCGACGGCTCGCCGGCAGGCGCCAAGCGGATCCACTTCTGGCTGCCGCCCACCATCGACGGCGTGCTGCGGCGCGGCGTCGCCAGTGAGATGGCTGCGCTGCTGCCCTATCTGATCGAAAAGCGTATCCGCACCATCGGGTTCGCAAGGAGTCGCAAAGAAACCGAGATCATCGTCAAGGAGGCGCGGGACCGATTGGCACGCACCCACGGCGGCCACGACGAGTCGCGCATGCTCGGCGCCTACCGCGCCGGCTTCACGCCCGCAGAACGACGCCGCGTCGAACGCGACCTCATCGAGGGGCGCCTGGTCGGCGTCGTGTCGACCAACGCGCTGGAGCTCGGAATCGACATCGGCAGCCTCGAGGTGGTCGTTCAGGGCGGCTTTCCCGGCACGCGCGCCAGCTTCTGGCAGCAGGTGGGACGTGCCGGCCGGCGCGGCGGCATGGCCCATGCGATCGTCATCCTCGCCATGTCGCCGGTTGACCAGTACCTGGCCCGGCATCCGGAGTGGCTGATGGATCAGCCGTCCGAGCACGCGGCGGTCGACCCCGACAACCTCGGCGTGGTCCTGGCCCACGTCCGCGCAGCGGCCGCTGAGCTGCCGCTGACGATGGATGACGCGGCGATCTGGCCCGACCTCGGCGAGGCGATTCCGGTTCTGGTCGAGCGAAGCGAGCTGCGGGAGCTGTCGGGTGCCTGGCATTGGCAGGGTGGCCCCTTCCCGGCGGGCGACTTCAGCCTGCGCAACCATGACGGCAGCCGTTGGAAGATCGTCGACATCGACCGCGGCACCACGCTGACAGAGATGACCCGGCCGCAAGTCTACCGCGAGGCCCATCCGCGCGCCGTCTATCTCCATGACGGTGAACAGTATTCCGTCGAGGAGCTCGATCTCGTTCAGCACCGCGCCTTGGTGCGGCTGGTCGAGCAAAACTTCTATACCCAACCGGATGTTCGGACCCAGATCGAGGTGATGAACACGCAGGAATCGCGGGCAATCTGGGCTGCCGTGGGCGCCAACCCGGAGGTCGAGTCGT
The DNA here is from genome assembly GCA_947491025.1 of Myxococcales bacterium. GTDB lineage: Bacteria > Myxococcota_A > UBA9042 > UBA9042 > UBA9042 > SXNM01. Next base: position 62,612 of record CANLIC010000024.1, on the reverse strand, counting down.
TGGCCTTTGATGCACCAGCAGCGGCGCCCTGGCTGCCTGGCGCGCCGTGCTTTGGCGATGTGCGGGTGTTCGAGTCGGTGGTCGGCTTCAAGATGCTGCAGTTTCATAACCATCAGAACCTCGGCTACGAGGTGGTGCAAGAGCCGCTGACGCTGCAACTCGAGACCGAGGCCCTGTGGCTACCGATGCCAGAGCCCGTGCTGGCGGCGCTTGGCGGCGAGTCGACGGATCTGCTCGTCGGCGTGGTGCACGCGCTGCGGGCGGTGGCGCGCATGGCGACGATGGCCGAGGCCAGCGATCTGGCGGGCAGCAGCTTCTCGTACGTCGACGATGTCAGCGGCCGGCGCCACACGGCGATCGTGCTCTACGACCTGCACCCTGGCGGAATTGGCTTTGCACAGAAGGCGTTCGAGCTCGTCGACACGCTGGCGGACCGCGCCTTGTCGTTGGTCCGCGACTGCCGGTGCGCCGACGGTTGCCCGGCCTGCGTTGGCGACTTCACGCTCGATCGCCACGTGGTCGCTTGGGCGATCGGCAGCCTGCGGCAGGTGCTGGCACCGCCGGCGGGACTTCGCTTGCCCGCCGGTGGTGGTGTCGAAAACGCCATCGCTGGCGGCACTACGGCCCACGCACCGCTGTCGATCGCGCTGGCCGAGCTGCCGGCGCGCTGGGCTGAGGCCTGCGCACACCTGCACGCCAGCCAGGCGCCGGGCGCAGAGCTGCTCGCCAGCGTCCCCGCGGTCCGTGTGCGCGGCTCCAAGTTGCTGCTGCGGCTCGTGTCGCCGGGTCTGCAGGCGTGGCTGGAGCAGGATCACAACCGCAATCAGCTCCGGCGCACGCTTTTGACCCATCTGACGCTGCCCGAATCGCTGCAGCTCGCCTTCGAGGTGGAGCAGAGCGATGCCCAGCAGGCCTCGCGTCGCCGCGACAAGCTGCGGCGCCGTCTGGAAGATCTGCGAGAAGGCGAGTCGAGCGATGAGCGCAGCGCCAACCGAAAGCTGGCCAGCGGGTACCTGCCGCACGGGGATCGGGGCGGCGAGGTCTGAGGCGTACGCCGCAGGCCCGGGACCGAAAGCTGGCCGAGTCGCCACCGATGCGCCATGCTCGCGCGCGGAGGTGACTCGATGGCCTTCTGTGTCCTGTTGCGTGTTCGCCCCCCAAACGCCAGCGCAAGCCGCCGCGAGCACCGCGGCGTTGGCCGCGGCCGTGCGAACCCTGCGTCATGTCTGCTGCGCACGCTGGTCGCGCTGACGGCGACTGCAGCCCCGATGTGGGCGGCCGAGGCGCAGGCGGTGCGCCGACCGGAGCCCGGCCCTGTCGGCCTGGCCCAGGCACCGACACCTACGCTTCCGAGTCTGTTGGAGCTCGAACGGCGCCAGCTGGTCCCCGCCGCCGCCAAGGAGCGCGCCCGCATTGCCGCCGATCGGTTTGCCCGCCACGCCGCGCTGCAGGCATCGCGCACCGCCGCACCGATGGCCGCCGACGCCGCCGCCCGCGACCACGACCTCGCCGACGCCGCGCGCGATGTTGCCCTCATCGCCTGGCATCAGGGCCACCTCGCCTGTGAGGGCTTGCTCAAGCCCGCGCCGCCGTCGCGTGGCGCCGTCCGCCGCGCAAAGACACCACCGCCGCCACCGCCGGTTTGCCCGCCGCCGCCGCTGGCGATCGACGAGGTCATCGCAGCCTATCAACGCGTTCTGGCCCAGCGGCCACAGTATCGCCGCGCCGACGATGTGCGCTTTCAGCTCGCCCAGCTCTCCCTGCGCCAGGCCCGGGAGGACAACGATCCAGGGCGCGCCCTCCAAGCCCGCGCCGCGCTGATGGCGCTAGAGGAGTCGCTTGCGCCGGGGGTCTTGCGCGACCACACCCAACTCTGGCTGGCCGAAGACGACGCGGTGCTCGGCCGCGATGACCTCGCCCTGCAGCGCTGGGACCAGCTCGCCAGGGCGCGAAACGCCGAGTTCGCGACCATTTACGCGCGCCTGCGCCTCGCTTGGGCGCATTGGGGGCGCGGTCGCACGGCAGTGGCCGTTGAGCGCCTGGCGCCGTCGTTGGCCACCAAGTCGACCAGCCCCTGGCAAGAGCAGCAGCGAGCGCACCACGCCTGGATGGTCGCGAGAATGCGTGCATCCGCCGCCGCGGCGGCCAGCGCAGCTTCAACCGCGGCAGCGGCCAAGGCGAGCCTCGCGCCAACGCCGGCCGCAGACCTCGAGGCGCCGCGCGAAAAAGCGAACGGTCAGCGACCGGAGCAGGCAAAGGCCGACGGCAAGGCAGCTCTCGGCGGAGGCAAAGCCGCGCCAGGCGACGACAGTCAACGTTCGGCCAAGCCCGAGAAGGCTGCCGACGGGAACTGGCCACGCCAGCCGACGTCGAACCCTCGCTGACCGGGCATCACCGCGCCGCGATGTGCACCTGCTGAAGCAAAGCCTCGCTGCATCGCAGCTTTGGATGGGTGCGGCCAGGCAGACGAGGTGAGGCGCCAACGCGCAGGAGCCGGGCATCGCGCTGAAGACTCGGCGCTGTCTGCCCTGCCGTCACCGACAGGCACGGGTCAATGCGGACGAATGGCGCTGTGGGTCGTCAGCGTGGACCACAAGAAGTCGGCGCAGAGCGTGCTTCGGTTGGGCGCTGACGCCCAAATCCGCGGCAGGCGCTGCGCTGCTGGGCAGTCGCTGGCAATCCGCGCCCGACGCGCCGCAGCTTCGTCTTGCCGCAGGCCCTACTTGCCGCAGTCGGCCTCGACCCGCACCCAATCGATGAGGATGCCCTGCCCGGTATTGGCGAGGCCATCGACCGTGTCGAAGCGCAGCTCCAGATCGAGGACGCGACCGGCGAAGGCGTCCAGCCCGACCTCGACTTCGACCCATTGCTTCATCTTGGTCTTTGGGTACTTGTGCCAGAGCAGTGTCTCGACCCCGCTGGCAGTGGCCGTCAGCCGGAGGGAGTCGTAGAGCGTCGCGCGCTCGATGTCGAGCCACATGCGGAACCGCGCTCGTGCGGGTCGACCGGGCGGTAGGGCCAACTTGGCCTTGAGCACGCTTCCCTTGTGGCCCTTGCCCGAAATCAGGTCGTAATTGTCCTTCGAGTCATCGCCATACCAAAGCACCTGCAGCCCAAGATCGGCGCCGACGTCGCGCGTCACGGGGTGGAAGCCCTTGCCCGGCCCGAGGCTCGAAGTCACCTGGATGCCGCCGAGCGCGCCGCCATCGAAAGAGGCCACCAACACCTCGGGTTGGCAGCAGCCCGCCTTGCCGGTCGCCTGAAACTGGCATTGGCCGGCGACGCAGCGGTCGAGGGTGCAAGCGGACTCGCCGTCGTGGCACTCGGCGTCTTTGGTGCACTTGCCAACGCGGTGCAAGCAGACGCCGGCCTCGCAGAGGTCCAGGGTGATGGCGTCGCCGTCGTCGCAATTGAGGGCCTTGCCTTGGCAGTGGCCGCTGCCGCAAACGTCACCCCCGGTGCAGGCGCTGCCGTCGTCGCAGGGGCCGCCGACGTGCACGTGGCCGCAGAGACCCGAACTCGGATCGCAGCTGTCGGCCGTGCAGGCCTCGCCGTCACCGCAGTCGAGCGGCGTGCCGTTCTGACAGACCAGGCCCTGGCAGGTCTCGTCCTGTAGACAGGCGCTCAGGTCGCAGGGGCTGCCGTCGGGCTTGGGCGCCGCTTGGCATTGCCCGGTGCCTGCGTTGCAGGTCCCGGTATTGCAGGGGCCACCGTCCGGGCAAAAGACCTGCGGCAGCTGGATTTTGCGCAGGCGATGGTTGTCGTGGTCAGCGACCCAGAGGCGTCCGCCTCCGCCGATATCGATGTCGAGCGGACCCCAGAACAGCGCGCTGCCGGCGAAGCCATCGGCATGCCCCGACTTGCTGCCCGAGAGGGTGGTGACCGCGAAGTCGGGGCTGACGAGGCGCAGACGCTGATTGCCGCGGTCGCTGACGACCAAGCCGCCATCGCCGCGCGCCGCGATGCCGCCGATCTCGTCAAAGCGCCCCTTGGCGCCGACGCCGTCTGCGAACCCCGGCGCACTGCCGACGACGGTCAAGAGCGCGCCGCCCTTGATGCGGCGTACGCGGTAGCGCTCGGCGACGAAAATGGTACCGGGCGCCCCGACATCGACGGCGCTCGGGAAGGCGAGGCGAGCGGTCGCCAGCGGACCATCGGCATCGCCGACCACGCCGTCACCGCACAGGGTCGCCACCTCTTCGCCGACCACTCGCCGCAGGCGTTGGTTCGCCCGGTCGACAACCAGCAGCGTGCCGTCGTGATCGACAACCAAGTCTACGGGTTCAGCGAACTGCGCGCTCGCAGCAGGGCCATCGGCGAAGCCGGTGACGCTGCCGGCCAGCGTCGTGACCGCGCCCGCGACCTGGCCGTCCGATGTCGACTCCAGCGCGACGCTGCGCAGCCTGCGATTGCCGGTGTCGGCGACCAACACCGCGATCGCCTTGCCGATGGCGGCACTCCCGACGGGCGGTGCACGCAGCAACGTCAGACCTGCGGGCAACAAGAAACGGGCCGACGTCGGCGCGCCGTCTTGCACGCCGGGCTCGGTGCTGCCGGCGAAAGCGAGCAACTTTCCTGCTGCGGCCGCAGACGCCGCGCCTGGGCGCAGCTGAACCAGGCGGTTGCCGTCGCTGATGACGACGCTGCCGTCGTCGAGCTCGCGCACAGAGCGCGGCTGCGGCAGGCCGGCCGTCAGCGCCGGACCAAGCGAGGCTTTGGAGAGACCGTTGCCCGCTGCCGTCTCCGTCCAGGCGATCCCGGGGCGGCACTCGCCATCGAGGCAGCGGTCCGAGAGGGTGCAAGCGCTGCCGTCGTCGCAAGGGGCGATGTTGATGGTGTGCGAGCAGGTCCCGGTGGTTTGGTTGCATGCGTCATCGGTGCAGGGCGTGCCGTCGTCGCAGGAGGCAGAGACCCCGCCGGCCCCGCACGGCAGCACCGAGACGCCACAGGAGGGCTTGGCCTGCACCGCGAAGGCCTTGACGAGGCTGGCAAGAAAGGCGTCTTCGTCGGCACCCTTGGGCGCCAGCAACAGCCCGCCGCCGGCCCGCGCCAGGTTGCCAGAGTTCTCGATGCCGACCGGATCGTCCGAGATGTCGACGACGTGGACGGTGACGCCGAGGGGCTTGCCGTCCAGCGAGCGCAGGACGTTGTTCTCAGGGTCGTTCGACTTCGCCGCGATGCCGACAATCGGGTCCTCGACGCACTGGTTCTGGCCGTTGACCTTGGCGCAGTAGCCGGGTGAACCCGCGGTCGCCGCCGGGATGCAGGACGCCATCGTCGTCCGACAGTAGTAGCCGGTGTCGAGCGAAGGGGGCAGGCACTCGCGGACCGACGCGGCGCAGCCCGGCTGCGAGGGTGGACAGACGCAGACGGCACCGCCCACGCAGTCGGCGTTGCTCTGACAGCGCAGGCCATAGGCGAGGCGCTTGGCCTGTACCCACGGGGAGAAGAACTTGTCGGGGTGGTTGATCTCACCACCGTCTGTGAACACGACGACAGTGGTCTGTCGACAAGCGCGGGCGGGGTCACGACAGGCGCCAGCGTCGCAGCGGTAGTTCGGGTTCTGGCAGTCCGCGTCGATCTTGCAAGCCGCGCCGTCGATCACCACTTTGTTGCGGATGTATTCGCCGATATAGAACAATGTCCGACCGATGGGCGTGCCGCCGACCGAGCGCAACTCGGGCTCGACCCCCCACTCCTCCTTGGCATCCATCCACGACAGGATCTGGTTGGTCGGGTTCTCGTTGGCGCCGCTCGGGAACGGCACGCAGAGCACCTCGTCGAGGTGGTCCCAGTACCAGCCGGTCTGCAAGCTGACCGATTCCTCGACGGTGTGACCGGTCATGGTGCCGTAGCCGATGTAGTTGCCATTGGCGCAAGCGATCGGCGGCTTCCAGTAGGGCGGCTTCGGCGGCGTCGCTTCACCGGGCGACAGCCAGATCTGGGGAAAGCGGAACAGCGAGAGGCGTGTGCGCTTCGGGTCCACCAGCGCGAACGCCTTGATGAACGTGTTCTTCGAGACGCCCATCCGGTCGCAGGCCTTGTTGGGCTGGGCGCAGATGGGCCACGACTGGTCGTAGCAGTACTTGCCGGGCACCTTGAAGTTCATCGAACCGGACGTGTCAAACATCACCATCAGGTTGTTGGTGATGCTCGTGCACTGGCCCTTGAGGCACCACTCGCTGTGACCGCAGGCCATGCCATCGGCCTTCGGTGGGAACTTGCAGCCTGTACCGGCCTCGCAGAGGTTGAACGTGCAGGGATCTGCGTCGTTGCACTCTTTGGCGCTCCAGCCCTGGTTGGGGTTCTCGCACAGCAGCGCGGTGTCGACGTCGGCACAGATGACGTCTCCCTTCTTGCAGACCTTGGGCTTGCAGACGCCGCCCGAGCAGATGCGGTCGGTCTTGGCGCAGTCTTCCTCCGGGTCTTCGCCCGAACCGTCGTCGCGGCAGCGCTGGATGACGGTTCCGTCGCAGCGCACCGCACCAGGCTTGCAGGGCAGAGGTCGACAAGCGCCGTCCTGGCAACTCGTCGTCGGTGGGCAAAGGCTGGGCAGCCAAGAGCCGCCGTTGGCCGCGCACATCGACACCTGGCCCGTGCCGTAGCATCGCGTCTCGCCGGGCTTGCAGACGTCGTCGATGCACTCCTTTTCCAAGCAGAATTGCGGCAGCGGGCAGTGCTGGTCGGTCAAGCAGCCGACGCAGGTGTGGGTCGCCTGCTCGCAGACCATTCCAAACGCAGCGCACTGATTGTCGTGGATGCAGCCTTCGGGGAGGACGGCCGTCTCGGGTGTCGCTGTGTCGGGCGGATCGGCGGTGTCGAGCGCTCCATCGCTGAGCGCCAAGCCGTCCGCGAACTGCGCGGGCGCCCAAACCTCGGTCGGCTCGGTGCAGGCCGCCACGATCGCGGTAACGACGGTGCAGATGGCCAATCGCTGCGGCGTGAGGCGACGCAGCAGCCAGCGCAGACGCAGCGATGTTCGGGTCCAGTGCACGGCGCGATGCCCTTGGGCGGGGGACATCCACTTCCCCGCGGGCGCCTAGTCTAGCACGCCATCGCCGCAAGACAGGAGGGCCAGGAACGGATAGGGCGTGCATCGCTGCAAGCACGACCACGACTGGGGCGCCTGGCTGGTTCTTTGGCTCTCATTGCGCCGCTCTGGGCCCGCGCGCGCCCTTGCCCTACCGTGCGGCGTCAGCGATGGTGAGGTGCCATGAGTGTCCGCCTGCTGCTCCTGACCGCCCGGATTGTCTGCCTAGGCCTCGTCGTCGCTGGCTCAGGCCTCTCGGCCAGCGGCTGCGAAGAGGACGCCGGGGCGAGCGCCCTGTCTGGCCCCTCAGGCGGCGAAGAGACCGAAGCTGGCCCGGGCGCCCCCGATGCCGGAGGCCGCGGCGCGCAGGACGTCGAGGCCACCGCCGACGCGCGCGTTGGACTCGATGCCGATGTCGAAGAGACCGCGCCGGGCACCGGCACCGCGGACACGCACTCTGACAGCGCCGAGATCGCCGATGCGGTCGCCGAGCTGGACGGCACAACCGACGCAGGGCCGGATGCGGCAAGCGACGCCGGACCGGACGCGGCGGAGGACGCAACGCCAGACGTTGAACCCGACGTGCCCGCCGAACTCGCGCCCGACACCGACCCGGTGCCCGACGCGAACGCCGTGCCAGACTCCGACCCTATGCCGGACGCCGATGCCCAGACCGATGGCGGGCCCGTGGATGCAGAGCAGGACGCCCCGCCGCCAGCGGACGCCGGCAAGGACACCGGCATCCCGTCCGATCCCGACGCGTTCCTGGCCATGCTCGACGCCGAGGGCTACCTGCCGCCGCACCCGCCGACCGTCGACCTCGACGCGACGTTGGCCCCCGCGGGTGCCCTCAAGTCGCCGCCCGCCTACTCGGGCGGATTCGTCGACGTCAGCGGCCTGCTCGCGAGCGCCAACCTGGCCATCGCCACCGGCGCGCCGCTCAAGGTCCCCTACGGCTCCAGCCCGCTCGTCTTCGACGTCGACGCCGATGGCGACCTCGACATCGCCTGGGTCGACGGGGTCAACCAGCTCACCTTGATGCTGCGCCAGGGGCCCTGGAGCTTCACGGTGCAGCCGATCGCCAAAATCGACGGCGGCGCTCACGGTCTGGCGGCGGTGGAGATCGACGGCGACGACACCCCGGAGCTGGTGGTGCTGAGCGACGCCGTTCAGGTCTTCGACCGCAAGCAAGACGGCAGTTGGAGCGCCATCAGCAAGTGGATCGGCCTGCCCTTGAAGACTTCGCCGGCGACCAACCAATCCGCCATCGCCGCCGACATCGACAGCGACGGCCTGCTCGATCTGGTGGTGTCACGCTTCCAGTGCAACGCCCAGACCAAGGCGCAGTCTTCGTTGGACGTCTGGCAGCAGCTCGGCAACGGCAACTTCGTCGACATCTCAGGCTCGATGGGGCTGGTCGCGGCGGGCGTCGCCTGGGTCGCCATCGAGTTCGACGCAGACGGCGACGGCGATCTCGACCTGCTGGTGCCGACCGAGAGCTGTGCGCCGCAGGCCGGATCGCAGGCCTTTCGCCGCCGCCCAATCGGCACCAAGCCGATTTTCGAGCTGATGCAGTGGAAGGTGCCCTTCATCGCCAATGGGCCTCAGGTCGGCTCGCCGATGGGGGCAGCGATCGGCGACGTCAACGGCGATGGCGTCGACGATCTCGTCCTCGGCGAGATCGAGCTCCGCGACTGCGTCGCAGCCTCCTGCATCAAGCCCCCGCTCAAGATCGACGATCCGCTGCTGCCCTACTCGGTGAGCACGATCCTGTTGCTGTCGCAGCAGGGCGGTGGTCATGCCAGCGTTGGCCTGCAGGCCGGGCTCTGGGCACCGCTGAACGCCGCTGGCGACTGGATGACCGGGTGGTCCCCCGCGATCTTCGACTTCGACCACGACGGCCACGCCGACATTCTCCTGGCGCACGGCTACGAGTATGGCGAGTGGCTGATGCAGGCGCTGACCGGGCCACGGCCGGTGCTTTGGCGCAACGACGGTACCCAGCAGTTCGTCGACATCAGCGCCAAGGTCGGCCTACCGAGCGAACACGCCTCGCGCAGCCTGGCCCTCGGCGATCTCGACGACGACGGGGATCTCGACCTCGTTCTGGGCGGACAGGCCGTGGCGCCCCGCCTGCTGCGCAATGACCTCAAGCACGGCGGCAAGACGTTGACCGTCCGCTTGCGCGGCAAGGCAAGCAACCGCTGGGGCCTCGGCGCCCGCCTGGCGCTCAAGACGCCGACGCGGACGCTGCACGCGACGATGTCCGTCCAGGGTTGGCAGCAGACGATGGCCGTGCCAGAGGTCTGGTTTGCGCTGCGGCCCGGCGAGACGGCGCAGTCGCTGACCGTGCAATGGCCTACCGGCTATGCGCAGACGCTGACTCCACCCGCCAAGGGCTTCGTCTGGCAGATTGAGGAGCCGGCGCTCTTCTCGCTGTCGACGCGCTATTCGCCGGCCGGCGCGACACCCGTCACCATCCAGGTCACGCACATCGGCAGCAACGGCGCTCCCTTGGCCGATGGGACCACGTGCAGCGTCGAGCTGGCTCCGGGCGGCGCAGGTGCCTTCAAGGGCCCCACCCAGTGCGACGGCGCCACTTGTACCCGCACCTGGCAGGGCCTGCCCGGCGACCAGGCGGGCCAACAAGCGACGCTGATCCTCGGCTGCGGCGGCAAGCCGTGGGCGATTCGGCCGCGGATCGATCTATGATTCGGTGCGGTCCCTGCTGCCCATCGACACGCAGCGGATGGCTGGCCGCCTTTGCCCTGTGCTCCTCGCTCGCCTGCAATTCCCCTGACCCGGCCGACTCCCAGGGCGCTGACGATGTCGGACTCGCGGTGGATGCGCACGCCGCGGACGGCTCCACCGCAGGCGACGACGCCGACAAGGACGCCGACGCGGGGAGCCGGGGCCGCCAAGAGGACGCTGCAACGCCGCTGCCCGACGCCGCTACCGGCGACCACGCCGTCGGCGACGCTCCGGCCAGCGATGGCGGCGCCGATGCGGTGGGGCCTGGCAGCGCCTGTACGCCGACGTCGGCGACCGCGGTCGGGCCCAAAGCCGGCGGCGGTCTGGAGGTGCTGCTGGCGACCACGCGCGCCGACGCGACCGGCTTCGAGCCGCTGACCAAAGGCTGCGCCCTGCCCCTCATCTACGGCATCCAAGGGACCTTCCACCTCTGGGCGACCGTATGCGTGCCCGACTCGGTCCAGGGCGCCTTCGCGTTGACGTTCTCGCTGCGCGACATCGCGAGCGGAGCGCCTCTCCCGTTGCAGTTCAACGTCCTCAAGACGCCGGCAACGGACAAGCTCTCTGCCCCGGGTTACCGCTGCCGCTCTGCGATCCCCATCATGGTCCACTGCGGCTGCCAACTCGCCGGCAAGCCTGTGTCGCTGCACATCGACGTCGCGATGATCGACCCCAAGGCGCCGAAGGTCATGCCGACCAACCCGGCGCTGCTCGGCTGGGCAGAGGTCGACGTGACGCCAACCTACATCAGCGGCCTCTGCCCCTCGGATGATTGCCCGTGACGCAGAAGCCTGTTTCAGGACTTGGGCGGGCTGCGCGGGAAGGCCTGGTTGCGGCCCGGTGTGGCCGTTTGAAAGGGACGCCGCGCGTGTGAGGGCCGCCGGCCTTTGCGGTCTCCCCGTGGGTCGTGGCAAGATCGAGCCCGCGCTGGCGCCACCGGTCCGAGTTCGCGGACCTGCGCGCTCCGCCGTGGAGCCCTTGGCGATGCTGACCCTCGAACGCATGCGCGCCATCCGTCTGCACCGCCGCCCTCTGGGCCAGCTCGTGTTCGCCAACTCTTTGTTGATGCTCGACTATCGATTTCCCAAGCCGACAAAAATCGTCATCGAAGGCCTGCAGCACCTGCCACGCGACCGCACCGTCATCCTCGCGATGAACCACACCGATCGCTACAACTATTGGCCCTTCCAATACCAACTCTACCGCGAGGGGCTGCCCTTCACCGCCACCTGGGTCAAGGGCAAGTACTACGAAAACAAGGCGATGGCCGCCTTCATGGACGCCTGCAACAACATCCCGCTGCCCTCGCGCGGCTTCGTCCTCAGCTCGGAGTTTCGGGCCTGCATGGGCCGCAAGCCCTCGAAGGAGGAGTACCGCTGCCTGCGCGACTGGGTCGACGGCAAGCGTGCACCCGACGGTGAGAACGGCGCTGCGCCCGGCGAGGTCGCTGCCTTCTTGGCCCGCTTCTGCGCCCGCGAAGCCGGCGACCCCTCTCGCGCCGTCGACGCCGCTGCGTTTCTCGCCGCCTTCGACCGCAACTGGTTGCGCTATGTCCATGAGATCGTTCGTCTGACCGCGACGGCGCTCGGCGGGGCCGGCAACAACCTCTTGGTCTTTCCCGAGGGCACGCGCAGCACGACGCTCGGTCCGGGCCAGGTCGGGCTGGTGGCCATGGCCTGGCACCTCGGCTGCGACATCGTGCCCGTCGGGTGCAATGGCAGCGACGCCTGCTATCCGGGGAACTCTCCGTTTTCGCGCGGCGGCCGCATCGTCTACCGCGTCGGCCCGGCGCTGCGCCTGGAGGGCCCGGAGCTGTCGCCCTTCGCTGTGCCGCGCAACGTGCTGCCGTTGACCCGCGACGCCGACCCCTACCTTGAGCGTTACCGCGCCGCCACTGCCGTCGTGATGGACCGCATCGCCGCGCTCCTCGACCCGGTCTACCTGCCGAAGCCAGGCGCAGGCCCCAGCAAGGACGGGGCCGATCGCTTTATGTAGCCTTGCCGGGCGGCAGCGCTTGCGCGATGCTGCGAGGCGCGGCGAGTCCGCGCCGGCGAGGCCCGTTCCGGCCATCTCCGACACCGAACACCACCGACTATGGGATCGTCATGGCTGGGCGCTTCGGCTGCGCGCAAATCTGGCAGCATCCGCCACGCCTCGCCTTCCTCTTGTGGATGGCGCTGGTCGCGACTCCCATGTTGCCCGGCTGCGACGGCGGGCCCGGCCCCACGGACGACGCGAACGACGGCCAGCCTGCCGCAGACGCTCTGAAAGACGGCACAGCGGACGGAGGCGGCTCCGACGATGCCATCGCGGCGGACACTGCGACCGACGACAGCCAGGGCGGCACCGACGACGCTGGCGCTGACGGTGGCGCCGTGCCACTCGGCTGCCAGAGCGACAGCGACTGCACGAAGCTCGGCCTGCAGGACCTCTGCCATGGCCCTCCCACCTGCGACAAGGCCGTGACACCCCCTGTCTGCAGGGTGCCAGCCAAGCCCCTCGTGGTGTGCCCACCGGCCCCGCCTTGCCTTCTTGCGGCCTGCGACCCCGCGACCGGGACTTGCAAGAACACGGCGACCGCCGAGGGCCAGGCATGCGACGACGGCCAACCCTGCACCATCGACTCCAAGTGCAGCGCCGGTGTCTGCGCTGGCGGCGACGACGTCTGTCCGTGCAAGATCGACGCCGATTGCGCTGCCTTCGACGACGGCGACCCCTGCACCGGCAAGCCGATTTGCGTCGACTCGGGCAGCCACCGCACCTGCAAAGTGGTGGGCGCCGTGAAGTGCCCGCCGCTCGCCAATGGCGCGTGCCTGGTCCACGCCTGCGACCCGAAGGTCGGCACCTGCAAGGTCACAACTCAGGCCGATGGCAGCGCGTGCAACGACGGAGATCCTTGCAGCAGCGGGGACTTCTGCAAGGGCGGCGCCTGCAAGGGCGGCGTCGGCGTCTGCGCCTGCAAGTCGATGCTGGATTGCAAGGCGCTGGATGACAACAACCCATGCAATGGAGTGCTTTTCTGCGATATTTTCGCATCGTCTCCGGTCTGCAAGGTGCACCCCGCTTCGGTCCCCAAGTGCAATCCCGCGTCGGCCGAGCCATGCCACTCCTTCGCCTGCGACAAGGCGACCGGCGGCTGCGCGCAGCTGCCTTTCGCCGTCACGGCCTCTTGCGATGACGGCAACCCTTGCTCGGGCGGCGACGCTTGCCAGAGCGGCGTCTGCGCCGGCCCGACGGCGATCTGCGCCTGCACCAAAGACGCCGACTGCGCGGCGCAGCAGCCCAAGAACCTCTGCCTCGGCAAGCTCTACTGCGACAAGTCGGTTGCGGGAGCGTTCCAGTGCAAGTTGAACCCGGCCACCCAGATCGTCTGCCCGAGCGCCCAAGACACCGCCTGCAGCCGCAACACCTGCCAGCCGCTGACGGGAAAGTGCGCCAAGACCGCCCAGCCCGACGACTCGCCGTGCAACGCCGACGGCAACCCCTGCACCGCCGGCGATCGCTGCGCCACGGGCCTATGCGTGGCCGGGCCCAACACCTGCGCTTGCGAGGCCAACGGCGATTGTGCGCCCTTTCAGGACAGCGATCTATGCAACGGGACGCTCTACTGCGCCACGCTGCCCAGCGAAGGCGCGAAGGTCCCGAACAAGGTCTGCGTTCCGCTGCCCTCGACCGTCGTGACCTGCCCCGCGCTCGACGTGGGCCCTTGCAAGGCCATGGCCTGTGTGGCCGCCACCGGCGCCTGTGCCGCCGTGCCCCTCGCCGACGCTACAGCTTGCGACGCCGACGGCGATCCGTGCTCCGTCGGCGATACCTGCGTCGCGGGGGTCTGCAAAGCCGGCGTCAAGGCCTGCGCCTGCAAGGTCGACAGCGACTGCGCCGCGTTCGACGACGGCGACCTCTGCAATGGCACACGGTTCTGCGACAAGAGCGCGCTGCCCTTCCAGTGCCTGCCCAAGCCAGGGTCGGCTGTCGTCTGTGCCACCGCCCAAGATCCGCCCTGCAAGACCAACACCTGCCAACCCAGCACCGGTGAGTGCAGCCTTGCGCCGCTCGACGCCAACGCCCCCTGCGACGACGGCAACGTCTGCACGGTTGGCACCACTTGCATGGGTGGGACCTGCGGCGGCGGCAAGGCCATCTGCGCTTGCACCAGCGACGCTGATTGCAGCAAGATCGATGACGCAAACCTCTGTAATGGGAAGCTTGTTTGCGACAAGAGCGCAGTCCCACACGCCTGCAAGGTTGCGCCGTCCAGCGTCGTCCAATGCCCCAAGCTCGATGCACCGTGTGCCAGCGCCATCTGCGAACCCAGCACCGGCAGCTGCCTTATCGTGCCGACGCCGGGCAAGAGCGGCGCGACCTGCGACGACGGCGACGCCTGTACGGTTGCGACCACCTGCCAAGGGGCGCTATGCATCGGCTCGGCCTTGCCGTGCAACGACGGCAATCCTTGCACGCTGGACACCTGCGACAGCGCCAAAGGTTGCCTGGCTGCGAAGATCTCGGGCAAGCCGTGTCCGTTCGAGGGCAGCGCGGGCGTGTGCCAGGTGGGCGCTTGCGTCAAGGCACCATGAGCCACCTCGGAACGCGGCGCCGCGCGCCACCAGCGGGAGCGCAGACGCCATGACGTCGAAAGGCGCTCTTTTCCGACGCGATGCGTTCAGCTACCGCAACGGCGACCGCATCGACGGCCGCTATCAGATTCGCGACATGCTCGGCCGCGGCGGCTTCGGCGCCGTCTATGGCGGCGTCCACGTCGGAACCGGTCAGCCGGTGGCGATCAAGATGTTGGTGCCTGGCGCCAGCGAGGGCGAGGCGCTGCGCCAGCACCACGAGCGATTCCTGCGCGAAGCACGCACCACCGCCAGCTTGCAACACCCGAACACGGTTCGGGTCTTTGACGTCGGCCAGGCGGAGGAGGGCGGCCCGCTCTACCTCGTGATGGAGTTCCTCCGGGGCTCGACGCTGGAAGCCGTGCTGGTGCAGCTCGAGGAGCGCGGCATCACGATGAGCGAGGCGGCTGCCATCTCTCTGGCGCTGCCGATCCTCGGCAGTCTGGCGGAAGCCCATGACCGTAGCCTGGTGCACCGCGACCTCAAGCCCGCCAACGTGATGCTCGCTGACATCAGCGGCAACGAGCCGGTCGTCAAGGTGCTGGACTTCGGCTGCTCGCGCACCGCCGACTCGGAACTGACGAACGAGGGCACCATCGTCGGCACGCCGGGCTACATGTCGCCAGAGCAAGGCCATGGCGACGACGTCGACGCACGCGCCGACATCTACAGCTTGGGCGTGATCCTGTTCCGCGCGTTGTGCGGGCGGCTGCCGTTTCAGGCCACGGATCCGCTGACGTTGATGTACCAGCACGCCCACGCGCCGCTCCCCGATCCGCTGCAAGTGACGGGCGGCAGGCTGGCGCCCGCGTTGGCGGCGGTGTTGCAGCGCGCGCTCGCGAAGGATCCGGCGCACCGATACGCCAGCGCGCGGGAGATGCGTACCGCTCTGGAGGCATTGCGCCCCGCGGCCTCGCCGTTGGCGCGCCACGCGGCCGGTGAGACGCTCATTGCCCCGGGTCTGCCCGTTCAAACCGGGCCCCTTGCCCAGCTGCTGCGCGCCGCCCAGGGCAAGGCGCTGCCTTCCGATGACGCCGAACACGCGAGAGGTGCTGCGCCGGCGGACGCCACAATCCCCGCTCCAGCGCCGGCTGCGGTCTCGGCGCCCAGCGTGCCGGGACACAAGCCTCCTGTGCCAAGCAAGGGCGGCCTCAACACCAGCATCTGGATGGCGGCGGGCAGCGCAGCGGAGGCCGAGGTCGAATCGTCGATGGCAGGCGGGCCAAGCGCTGACAGTAGCGGCTGGCGATCGGCGATTCGGGTGGTGTTGAGCGTCGGGGCGGTGGGGCTGGCGCTCTGGCTCGGCTGGTGGTGGGGCAGCGCTCCAGGCGCGTCGGTCCCTCCTGCTGAAGCCGAGCCCAGGCCGGCTGCACAGCCGAGCACAGGCGACCCTCCCCCAGCCGCACCCGCGCCCGCACCGCCGGCCTCGTCGGCGCCGGCAGGGCTGCCGGCTCCCACCGTACCGGCCGCGGCTGAAGTTGCGCCTGTGGCAGCGCCCGCTCCTGCCGCCGCAATGGCGCCACCGGTCCCACCGCCGCCAGCCGGAGCACCGAAAGCGCCAGCCGCCGGCTCAGCTGCTGCGGCGGCCTCGGAGACGCCGGCCGGCCAACGTCGACCGCGCTTGCAGCCGTCGCCGGGCAAGGCGTATCCTGGGAAGGCAATGCCGCGCCCGGGAGCCAGCGAGGCCCCTGCAGCGTCGCGCTTGCCGGCGGTCCTGTACGACGACTGAGCGGGTGACAACGCAGACCTGCCGGCCAGGAGGGGAGGAGCCAGCCACGATGCCGCCCTGCCGCCCAGATGCGTCGTCGCTTCGACCTCGCACGGTCGTGGTCCGAGCCGTCGTGGTGGCGCTTGTGGCAACCGGCCTGCTTTGGAACACAGGCGCCTACGCCAACCCGCCGGCTGCGCTCAGCCGCGCCGAGCAGGCCGCTGCCATTTCCTTGGCGGCGAGGACCCAGGCCCAGCAGGGCAACTTCACACACTGCGCGGCCATGTACCACGAGGCCTTCGGCCTGGACGGCAAGACGCCTGGCTACCTCTTCAGCGCCGCGCGCTGCGAGCAGAAAGCGGGGGCCTTCGCCGAGGCCATCGAACACTTCCGGCGCTTTGCCGAGCTCGCCGATGCCGGCGATCCGCTGATCGCCAAAGCGGCAGCATACCGGAAGGAGTGCGCCGACGAGCTTGCGCGCCAGCAAGCGGCGCAACGTGAGCAGCGGGTCCGCGAACAGCAGGCCCGCGAACAGCAGGCCCGCGAGCAACAAGTCCGTGAGCAGCAAGCGCGAGAGCAACAGGCCCGCGAACGGGCGGCTCTGGCGCGCGTCTCGGCCCAGAAGTCTGAAGGCAAACCAACCGCCCCGAATGCCGGCAGCGCCGGGCCTGCCGTGGCACTCAAGGCGAGCCCCAACCTGGCGCGACGCGAGCGTTGGGGATGGGTCGCCGCCGCGGCCGGCGCCGCGTCGATCGGCATCGGTGCTTGGCAGATCGGCGACGGTCTGACCGCCCGCAGCGATCTCGACGCGCAGCTTCGCGCCGTCGCAGGTGCCTCGCTCGACGGCAAGGTGCGAACCATGTCGCAGGAGGCTGCGCTGGCGCGGGAGTCACGCGCCGATCTCAGCATCAAGGTAGGCGCCGCTCTGGCTGGGGTCGGCGCGGTCTCAGGAGGCGTGGCGCTCTGGCTGCTGCTGGCGCCCGACGGCGAGCGCGTCACGCTGCGGCCGCGGCGGGATCTGCGCGGCGCCCAGCTCACCGTCCGCTTCTAGGATTCGGCAAGGAGCGTCAGGCGTCGCGAGACTGGCGACGCGAGACTGGCGACGCGCGTCTGGCGTCCGGGATCCTGTCGGCGTCCGCGCACAAGCCGGTTCGCGGGCCGCAGTTCTCGTTGGGGCCCTAGTCCATGAACTGCGGGGCGATGGTCGAGGGATCGCCGGCCTTCGGCTTGGCGCTCGGTGTCGGCGACGGCATCGTCGGTTGCCGAAGCTTCGGAGCGGGCGGCACGACCGCCGGGGCGACAGGGTTCGCCGGCTGGGCCGGTGCGACGAGCGGTGCTGCGGGCGCGCTGTCAGCCGCCGGAACGCCTTGCGAAGTTGGCGACGCCGCTGCCGGGAGCGCCGGCGCGTCGACCGCAACGTCGGCCTTTGCCAGGGCCGCTTCAGCCGCCGCCACCAAGGCCGCGAATTCCGCGTTGTCGGGCTGCAACGAGGCGGCCTCACGGGCGAACGCGAGCCTGCGCAAGAGGTTGGGCTCCGCTTGGGCGGCGCGCGCCAACGAGGCGGCCTGCGTCGCCGGATCGGGCACCGCTGGGCTTGTGGCCGCGTCGGAGAGTTGTCCCGCGTCGGCCGGCGGCTCCACGGCAGCAGCCGGAGCGGCGAGTGGCTTGGCGGGATCCTGGGCGCGGCCGAACCACCAGGCCGTGATCGCGACCAATGCCAAGACGATGATGGCGGCGATGACCCCATCGGCCCTGACCCCCGAGCCTGTAGCGACCACCTCGCTCGGCGCCGCCACCGCCGGCGCCGCGTCGATCGCCGCCACGGTGTCCGACGCCGCTGACCCAGCCTGAGGCGGGATCATCGCAGCCCGCGCGGGCTCGCCTGGCCCTACGGCCTCCCCCGGGGCGGCGGGCGAAGCGTCGGCGAGCTTTGGGCCTGCGCTCGAACCCGGCGCCAGCTCCATCGGAGGCGCGATCCCAGAGGCACCGCGCACCTTCGGCGCCGCCGCCAGGGTCGCTTGCAGCGAATCCAGCGCGCCACCTGGGGCCGTTGGGATCCGATCGGGCAGCGGAATGATACCGCTGTGCTCGCCGGTCGCGTCGTCTCCATCGAAGGAGCCCCAGATTCCGGGTGAGGCGGGGTCAGTCACCGTCTCGGACCCGGCCGTGACCGAATCCCAGGTTGAGGCCGTCCACGTCCCCTCGCGGACGCTAAGGAGCTCATCGCGGAGCGTCTCTGCGGATCGCGGCCGTTCGGTCGACTGTTTGGCAAGGCAGCGCATCAGGACGCGAGCGAAGCCCTCGCTGAGCGGTCGGGACGTCATGGTGCGCGGGTCAGGCGCCGGGTCAAAGGCGTGCATCCGCATCAGCTTGAGCACATTCTGATGATAGAACGGCAACTTGGCCGTGGTCGACAAATACAGAATGACGGCGATTGCGTAGAGGTCGCTGCGACCGTCGACCTCTTCACCGCGGCATTGCTCCGGGCTCATGAAGGGCGGCGTGCCCGGGATCGACCCGCCCAGCGTCAACGACGAGTCAGAGGTGCGGGCGATGCCGAAGTCGAGCACTTTGACGGTGCGCTCGCCGTCCGTTGTCTCGGCCAGAAAGATGTTGGCCGGCTTGAGATCGCGGTGCACGAGGCCCTTGGCGTGGGCTTCGGCCAGGCTGTCGAGCATCGGCAATGCGAGATCGATGGCTTCCGCCTCGGAGAGCGGCTCCTCGGCCTTGAGGCGGCGCTTGAGCAAGCCCTCCAACGACTCGCCACGCATCAATTCCATGGCGATATAGAGGGCGCCCTCTTCGTCCTGGCCGACGTCGAAGACCCGCACGGTGTTCGGCGACGCGAGGGCGGCGGTGACCTGGGCTTCGCGAAAGAAACGACGGACGGTGACGCGGGACGAAACGTCGCCGGGATCGATCGCAAGGAGTTTCACGGCCACAGGCTGTTCGGTGAGCGTGTGCTGCGCCGAGAACACCGCAGCAAAGCCGCCAGCGCCCAGCGCACCGGTGACGCGGTAGCGTCCGCCGATGACGTCGCCCGCCTCATAGCTGCGGGGATGCTTGCGCAGAGGCGAAACGCGAATGGTCGGCGTGCCGTCCTTGGGGCAGTACGCCTCCTCGCCGAGCGTCCCGCAATTCGGGCACATGCGCGGTTCGGCCGGTCGCGGGGCCGCGTTCGTCTCCGACTCGGGGTTGTCGTTCGTTGCGCTCAAGTTTACGCATCCACTGGGCGATCGCCGTTCTGCGCCGGCGTCGTCGCGTGGCTGTCGTCAAGGTCGGCGTGCTCGCGGCGCGACGGTGCACCCGTCACAGCAGGCTGAAGCCGGTCGTCAGCATCAGCCCGTGTTGAACCTGCCACTTTTCGAGGACCAGCGGAATCCGCCGGACGTTGAGCACGTAGTCCAGGCTCGCCCATTTGGCCAGCTTGACCGAGAGCCCAGCGCCGATCTCCGTGGTCATCGCGTCGGTCCCGGTCAGCTTCTGCTCGCTCGCCGTCATGATGGGCAAGAACAAGCGGGTGCGCGCGTTCCACTTGATGATCTCGGTGAGCTCGCCCTTGGCCTCGAGCTCGTTTTCGCCGCCGACCTGGTGCGTCGTCTCGAGCTCCTTCACGCGGACGGTCGAGGTCGGCGCGTCGAACCCGGTCAGCGCGTAGCCGCCGCGGGCAAAGACGTGCTGACCACCCGCGCCGAGTTTGGCGTCGAGGTTGATGTTCTTGCCCTGCAACGGCGTCGCGAAGGCGCCGACCGTCTCGCTGACCAGGATGGGCTCAAATGGCGCGGTCAGATCGATGTCGCTCTCGGCATTCGCCAGCGATGTCGCGACCTTGCTGTCGACGCCGGTGCGCTCGACGTTGACATCGGTCGGCCGCACGTCGAAGCCGGTCGCGATCTGGGTCTGCAGACGGGCGCGGGCGAAGGGACCTACCCACGGCAGCGCGGCCAGTCGGTAGATCCAGGTCGACTGCAGCTCGACGTTGTCGGAGGACTTGATCCAGGCGTCCATCACCGGCGTCTTGGTTCGCGCGTGCTGGATTTTCAGGGTGTTGAGCCACTCCTGCGCGCCAGAGATCAGCTTGGCCTCGCCGTCGAGGAGCAAGCCGATCTGGACCGTGGAGCCGTCGACGGCACCGACGACGTTGCTCGAGGATGTGGTCGCGCCGGTGGCGCCAAGCCCGAGCTTGCGCGACCAGCCTCCCTTGGGCTTGTCCTTGTCGGCCTTGGCCTGCTTGAGCTTGTCGGCCGCCTGCTTCTCGAGATCCTCAGAGACCACCGCAGGCGGCGGGTTGGCCAGGGCCGGCGCGCTGAGCAGCAGCGTCATCGCGCATGCGGCCTGCAACGCAGAGGTGCGGCCGAAAGGGCGCCAGGCAGGCGGACTGAAGCGTCGTAGTCTGGATGCAGGAACGATCATGGGGCTTCACCTGGGAAGGAACAATTCGCTGCGCCGCGCCCGACGCTCGGCACCCCCAAGAGATGCGGACACGCTGGACGGGTTGCTTCCTACCAGAGACGTTCGCGGGGTGACAACCGGAACGCTGAGGCACCAAGGCGTGGGTCCACGCGCGCGGCGCGCGGCGGCGGATTGGCAACGGGCCGGGCCAGCCGTAGCCTGGAGCCCTGCCTGCCCGACGCACCGTGCGCGCAACGAGGGCCTGAGGCGAGGAGGCATCGTGCTGCGGTTATTCATCAGCGCGACTCACCAGAACGTCGGCAAGACGACGACGAGCATCGGACTTTACGCTGCTTTTCGCGCCCGCGGTCTGCGCGTCCACTTCCTCAAGCCCATCGGTCAGCGCTATCTGGTGCAAGACGACGTCAAGGCCGACGAGGACGCCATCCTCATCCGCGACCATTTCGGACAGGGCGGATCGCTGGCGGACATGAGCCCCGTCACCATTCCGCGCGGATTCACCGCCCGCTACGTCTTCGAGCGCGATCGACCGGCGATCTACGGGCCCATCAAGGCCGCGTTCGGCCGCATCGACCCGGGCGTCGATGTCGCCATCGTCGAGGGCACGGGGCACGCCGGTGTCGGGGCCATCATCGACGCCAGCAACGCCGACGTCGCCCGCGAGCTGGGCGCGCAGGCCATCGTGATTGCGAGCGGCGGCATCGGCTCAGCGATCGACGAGATCGTGTTGAATCGCGCCCTTTTTCAGCAGGCCGGCGTGCCGGTGCTCGGCGCCATCGTCAACAAGGTGCGGGCCGACAAGCTGGCGGCGGTCGAACCGGCCATCCGACAGGGCCTCGCCAACCAGGGCATCGCCTGCCTGGGCGTGGTGCCCTACCGCGCGGAGATGACGCTGCCGACCGTTCGCCAGCTGGCCGAGGAGCTGGGCGCCCGCGTCGTGCTCGGTGCGGATGGCTTCGACGCCAAAGTGCGCTCCACCATCGTCGCCGCGATGACGCCGCAGAACACCATCGGCCACCTCAGTCACGACACCTTCGTCATCACCCCGGGCGATCGCGTCGACAACATCCTGGTGTGCATCGCCACGCACCTGGTCGGCCAGCTACGCGATCGCGCTCACGTCGCGGGCATCCTGCTCACCGGCGGCCTGCTTCCCGATGCGACGATCCTGTCGCTGCTTGCTGAGACGGGCATCCCGGTGTTGGCGTCCAGCGACGACACCTATACGGCCTCGGCCAAGGTCGAGCGGCTGACGGTGAAGATCCGACCCGGCGACAGCCAGAAGGTCGAACTGGCGGCGTCGTTGGCCCACGATTTCATCGATGTCGACGGCATCCTTGGCGCGTTGCGGGCCGAGGCGGCTGGGGCGGGCGCGCCGTGATGGGGACTCGGCCCGCGCTGCTCGGGTGTCCATGAGCGAGTCACTGCCGTTTTCGGCCCTGCCGCGCGGTACGTTGCTGCCGCTGCACGAGCGATTGGACCGTCTGACGACGCTGGCGCCCTCGCTCGCCGCGTTGACCGCGGAGCAGCGCGATCCGATCGCCGTGATGGCGACCGTGGCCGCCTGCGTGTGGCAGGCCCTGCCGCAGTGCAACTGGGTCGGCTTCTATCGCCGCGTCGAGCCCTCGCTGCTGCGCGTCGGCCCCTACCAGGGCGGACTCGGCTGCCTCGAGATCTCGTTCGAGCGCGGCGTCTGCGGGGCTTGCGCTCGCACCGGAAAGCCGCAGCGGGTCGAGGACATCCGCACCCGCCCCGATCACATCGCCTGCGATGGCGCCACCCTCTCGGAGCTGGTGTTGCCGGTGCTGGCCGCCGATGGGACCTTGTGCGCTGTCTTCGATCTCGACTCGCCACACCTCGCAGGCTTCGACGATGCCGAGGCCGCAGCGCTCGCGGCGCTGCTGACGGACGCGTTCGCGGTGGTGCGCTGGGAAGCGGCCGATTGGAGCCCCCGATGACGCCCGAAGCGATGCCCGAGCCGACGCCGTCGACGCACGCGCTGACCATCGACGTCCACTGCCACGTGCTGCCGCGCGACCTGCCTGACATGGCCGCTCGCACCGGCACCGGCGGTTGGGTGACGCTGCACCACGGTGGCGCTCTCGATCCGGACATTCCCTTCGGCTGCGCGCACATGCGTCGCGATGGCAAGCTCTTTCGTGTCGTCGGCAGCAACCTCTTCGACGACGATGTGCGCCTCGCCGAGATGGATGCGGCCGGCGTCGACGCCCAGGTGCTGTCGACCGTGCCTGTCCTCTTCGCCTATGGCGCCGCGGCTCACCACGCCCTCGAGCTCGCCCGGGTGCTCAATGACGACATCGCCGCCCGCTGTCGCCGCCATCCGCGCCGATTCATCGGCCTCGGCACCGTGCCTCTGCAGGATGCCGCGTTGGCGATCGCGGAGCTCCGGCGCTGCCGCGACCTCGGGCTGCGCGGCGTCGAGATCGGCAGCCACGTCGGCGCGCGCGAGCTCGATGATCCGAGCTTTGAGCCCGTCTGGCGCGCGGCGGTCGAGCTCGATCTGGCCGTCTTTGTCCACCCTTGGGACATGATGGGCGTCAGCGAGGGGCGGCTCTCCCGCCACTGGCTGCCCTGGCTGGTCTCCATGCCGGCCGAGACCACGACCGCGATCTGCTCCATCCTGATGGGCGGCGTGCTGGAGCGACACCCCGGCCTACGCCTGCTCTTCGCCCACGGCGGCGGTGCCTTCCTCGCCACGCTCGGCCGCATCGACCACGGCTTCGCGGTCCGCCCGGATCTCTGCCAGACGCGGACCCAGACGCCGCCCTCGGCCTTCCTGGGTCGCTTCTGGCTCGATAGCCTGGTGCACGACCCCGCGGCGCTGCGAAACCTGTTGGCTGCGGTGGGCGCGGCGCGGGTCTGCCTCGGCAGCGACTACCCGTTTCCGCTGGGCGAGCACCCAGCCGGCGCCATTCTCCGTCACGCCGGTCTCGACGCAGCAAGCGAGCAGCAAGTGCGCAGCGGCGCCGCCTGCGCCTGCTTTGGCCTCGATCCTAGCGCGCTCGGCGATCCGGCGCGACTCGGGCGCCCCGGCGCTGCAGCCCCCGGACAGTCCCGATGATCCTGCGTTTTCGCATCGGCGGCCAGGAGCTCGAGGCCGACGCCGGGGCGGCCACCTCCATCGCCCTGCCCTTCGACCCGCGCCTCGCCCGCAGCCGCGCCTTTGGCCTGCGCCCGACCACTGCGCCGCCGGTCGATATCGGTGGCGGGCGGACGCTGGAGGTCGGCCGTGGCGCGGCCATCAACTGCGCCGACCTGCACCTCAATGCCCACGGCGGCGGCTGCCACATCGAGGGCGTTGGCCACATCAGCCGCGAGCCCTGGCCGCTCTCGACTGCGACGCTGCCAGCGCTGTGGCCCGCCACGCTCCTCGATGTAACCCCAGCACGTCTTGGCGCGAGTGGCGAGCACGCCGCTGGCAAGGGCGCGCCAGAGGATTGGGTCCTGACGCGCGTCGCCTTCGAGCGTGCGCTGGACGCGGCAGCGGAGACGGTGCGCGACCTGGCGGCCGAGCCTGCCGCGTTCGCCGATGCGCTGGTGCTGCGCAGCGACGTCGACGGCGCCATCGGCCCTGACTTCGACTTCCACGGCGGCGGCGCACCGTACCCGACGGCAGAGGCTATGGCCCTGCTCGCCGCCCTCCCGACGCGCCTCCTGGTGCTCGACCTGCCCTCGCTCGATCGCGAAGACGACGGCGGAACGGCGCCGAATCATGCGATCTGGTGGGGATTCCCAGATGGCGACCGGGCGGTGGCGCGGGCAACCCGGCGCGATCGCCTGCTGGTCGAGTTGGCCCGCGTCCCTTTGGCGTTGGCCGCCGGACCTTGGCTGCTCCAGCTCGGCGTCCCGCCGGTCGTCAGCGACGCGGCGCCTGCAGGCGTCTGGCTATTGCCGGTCTGTGCCGCCAATCGCTAGCGCGCAGGGACAAGACGGCGCCTTCAAGCCAGCGTGACCTCGGTCGGTGCGGCGCCTACGGCCTTGGCGAGGTCACGGGCGGTCGGTGACGCTGGCACGGCGCGCTGATCCGGCAAGGTGCCGAGGAGCCGATCGCCGAGGTGCATCGTCACGCCCATCCAGTAGTTCTCGTTCTTGAAATGGTGCAGGCGGTGGTAGCGAAAGACGCGCTGCACCCACGGGTGGCGCGGCACGACGCTGGTGTGGACGACGAAATGCGTCCACTCGTAGACCAGCCCGATGGTGGCCACCATCAGCAATGCCGTCCAAGCGAGCGCGCCGTCCGGCATCACCAGCGGCCAGAGCAAGGCGTGGGCGAGGCTGGCCAGCACGAGGGTGCGGGTGGGCATGAAGCCGACCCGCAGATCGCCCGGGTCACTGTGGTGGTGGCGGTGACGGCGCGCCAGCTCAAAGTCGATGGTGATGCCAAAGACGCGCCTCGGTCGCCAGTGCAGGACATACACGTGGATCAGCCACTCCTGGAATGGCTGATAGGCGATGAACGCCGCCGCGACGATGAGGTCGGAGAAGCCCAGCGGACCCGCCAGCGACCGGCCAATGGCGGTCACCACGAAGACGCTGATCAAAATCCAGGCGTTGTGGTGCCGCAAGAAGCGGTTGGCCGCATGGGCCCAGGTCCAGGCTGGACCCTGCGCGCGCCAGGGAGAATCGGCTGCAGAGACTCTGATCATTGTGGCACCTCCTCGGCGCCGCCAGCGCCGGCTCCCGCTGTGGCCGCGATTGCGGCCGTGACCATCGCGCGCTCCGCATCGGTCGGATCCGCGAAGTCGTCGAAGTCGAGGGCGGCGAAGGCGCGCTCGACGTTGCGCCGGCCGCGCTCGCACAGCGCCCGCGCTACCTCTCCGGCCGTGACGGCATCGCCCTCGGCCACCGCGCGCGTGAGCTGTTGCAGCCGGACGGCATCGCGGATCTCGTCCTCGAGCACCTGCTGCAAGGCGTCGCGCACCAGCTCGTAGACCTGCCTCAGCGAGTTGTAGGCGAGGCGATACGCAATGTTGCGGGAGGCGTCGACCAGCGTGTCCCAGTAGGCGATCGCCAACGCCTGCTGCTGCGCGAGATCGTCTTCTGCCGCGGCGTGGTCGGCGGCCAGGGCGCGTAGCCGCGCGAGGTCGGTGTCGGTGCGGCGCAGCGCTGCGGCCCGCGCCACGTCCGGTCCGAGCGCCGACCGCATCTCCAGCACCGAGCGAACCGTCAAGGCATCGACGTCGCCATCGCTGCGGAAGAGCAGATGGGGCAGCAACTCGAGCCCTGCGGAATTCTTGAAGTCACGGACGTGGGTGCCGGAGCCGGGGCGGCTGTCGACGAGGCCCGCCTGCTCCAGCCGGCGCATCGCCTCGCGCACGGCCCCGCGGTTGACGCCAAGGGCCGCTGCGAGGTCGCGCTCCGAGGGCAACGCCCTGCCCGCGACGAAGGCACCGCTCAGGATCTCCTGCGTCAGCTGCTCGAACACGTCTTCGGTGATCGCCCGGCGTTGAATCGGCTGCAGCGCCATCGTTCCCCCTGGGCCGTCCGTGGCCTCGAACCGAAGTCCGGGCGGCGTCGCGAGCCAGTCTGGCGGATTTTGGTCAGGTGGTCAAGTGGTCAGGTGGTATGACCAGTTGAGCGGACCCAAGGACTGGGCTTGCACCGCCTGTGCCCCGGCCCGCACGATGGGACCCTCGAGCCCGTTCCTGGCGCCGAAGACCAGGCCCGGCCGCGACTGTCCGCCAGGAGCTTCATGCGCGTCTTGTTGGCCCCGGTCGGCTCGCGTGGTGACGTGCAGCCGATGCTCGCCCTCGCCGACGGCCTGCGTCGCGCCGGACACAGCGTCACGCTCGCGGTGCCGCGCGGCATGGAGGGTCTCGCAGCCGCCCACGGCATCGCGGCCATCGGCAGCGGCAGCGATGTGTTGCAGCTCGTCCAGGCGCACGCCGCCGACCTGCACCGGCCATTGCGGGCGTTCACCGTGCTGCTGCGCGAGTGCAAGCGGGAGCTCCAGCTGCAGCTCGACGAGATGGAGCGCCTCGTGCCTGGCCACGATCTCGTGGTCGGCGCCGGGCTCCAGCTCGCCGCAGCCGCGGTCTGCGCCGCGCATCGCGTCGCCTTTCGGCACGTGCTGTACACGCCCTGCCTATTGCCAGCGCCCGACCATCCGCCCTTCTGGATGCCACGGCGGCGCCTGCCGGGCTGGCTCTGCCGCTGGCTGCATTGGGCTCCCGATGTCGTCAACGGCAAGCTGCTGCTCGCTCCTTTGGCGCGCTACCGACAGGATCACGGCCTGCCACCCATCGGCCTGCCCATCGCCGAGATGGTCGGCGACTTTCCGCTGCTGGCTTGCGAGCCGGGCCTGGCCGCGGCTCCCGGCCGCTTCGCCGGCGTCGTCGAGCAGACCGGCTGGCTGCCGCCACCCGCCGGCACGCACCAGGCGCTCGATCCCACGCTGTCGGCCTGGCTCGACGCCGGAACGCCGCCGATCCAGGTCGGCTTTGGATCGATGACCGATCGCGCGCCGGCGGCGACCGTCGCGCTCTGCCAGCGGTTGGCGCAGCGCACCGGGCGGCGCGTGCTGCTGCTGCGCGGCTGGTCTGACCACCCGACCAGCGCCGATCCTGCGGTTCACGTCATCGACGGCGCGCCGCACTCGGCGCTGATCCCGCGTTGCGCGCTCACGATTCATCACGGCGGCAGTGGCACCAGCCATGCGGCCGCGGCCGCAGGGACGCCGCAGATCGTGGTGCCCCACCTCTTCGATCAGTTCGACTTCGCGTTCCGCCTCGAGCGCGCGGGCGTCGCAGCGCGGTCGTTGTCGCGCGCGGAGTGGCTGCCAGATGCGCGGGGCGTCGATCGGGTAATGGGGCGCATCGCCGAGGTCCTCGACGTGCCGGCCGTCCTCACAAAGTGCCGCGCGCTGGCGGCCATGATGGCGGGCCGTGACGGGGTCGGCGCCGCGATTTCGGCTCTCGAGCGGCAGGTGGCGATGCATCATGCGGGGACCTGGCGGCCACCCCCGCTGCCGCAGCAGCCGCCTTGGCGACGCCAAGACCTGCCGCGCCTGCCTCCGACGAGCCCGAAATAGGGGACTGGAGCGCGCAAGGGGGCATCGTCGTGGTCGGCCCACGCGAAATGGTCCCATGAGGCGTCGCCCGGCACCGCGCGGGCGGAGCGTGGCCTGCGCCGGAAGCTGCTGTAGCGGCGCCGCGGCGACCTGACAAGCGCAGCAAAAGGGGCTAGACTCTTGGCGCCCTCCGTCACTGGAGGGGTGGCAAGGGGGGGGTTGATGCGCATCGCGATCGTCCGAGAGGTACGCGCCGGCGAGCGGCGGGTCGCGGCGACGCCCGACACGGTGCGCGAGCTCTGCGCGCTCGGGGCGAGCGTGGCCTTTGAGCCGGGGGCGGGCGCCGCGGCCGGATTCGCCGACGCGCTCTTTGTAGCCGCAGGCGCCGAACGCAGCGACGACGCGGTGGCGCTGCTCGGTAGCGCCGACATCGTGCTCAAGGTGTTGCCACCGACGGTGGGCGGCGAGGGCGCGCGTGACGAGTGCGCGCTGCTGCGCGAAGGCGCCACGGTCATCGGCTTCGTCCAGCCCGACCTTTATCCAGAGGTGCTGCCGGCGCTGACGGCGCGACGGGTGACGGTGCTGGCGATGGAGCGCGTGCCCCGGATTACGCGCGCCCAGAAGATGGACGCGCTCAGCTCGATGGCCAACCTCGCCGGCTATCGCGCGATCATCGAGGCTTCCCAGGTCTTCGGCAGCTTCTTCTGCGGCCAGATCACCGCCGCGGGCAAGGTGCCGCCGGCCAAGGTCCTGGTCATCGGCGCCGGCGTAGCGGGCCTGTCGGCGATCGGCACGGCGCGCGGGCTCGGCGCCGAGGTTCGCGCCTTCGACACCCGGCCGGCGGTGCGCGAGCAGGTCGAGTCGATGGGGGCTTCGTTCCTGACCGTCGAGATCGCCGAAGACGGTGAGGGCGCGGGCGGCTACGGCAAGGAGATGAGCCAGGCATTCCTCGACGCCGAGATGGCGCTCTTTCGGGCCCAGGCCAGCGAAGTCGACATCGTCGTCACCACCGCGCTGATCCCTGGTCGCAAGGCGCCCTTGCTCTGGATGGCAGACGCGGTCGAGGCCATGCGCCCCGGCTCTGTCGTCGTCGATCTCGCCGCCAGCCACGGCGGCAATTGCGCGCTGACGCGTGCCGGCGAGCACGTCGTTCACGGCGGCGTCCACATCCTCGGCTACACCGACCTGCCCTGCCGGATGGCGCCCGTGGCGAGCCGGCTCTACGCACGGAACGTCGCGCACCTCTTGCGCGACCTGCTCGGCGCTGCTGCGGCAGCCGAGGGCGCCATCGCGAATGGCGCCGCGACGAAGGGCCTGCACCTCGACCCGCTCGACGAGGTCGTGCGCGGCGCGACGTTGCTCCGCGATGGCGTCGTGCCGACCTGGCCAGCGTTGCCGACCGCGCCTGCGCCGAGCCCGGCGGCGACGCCTGCGGTTGCCAAGCCCAACGGCGTCACGGCCCCGGCAGCGCCCCTGGCCCAGCAGCCGAGGACACCGACATCGCGGCCCTCGGGAACCCGTAGCGGCGGCGGCCACGGCGGTCACGGCCACGGCGCTCATGCCGGCCACGGCGAGGTCGAGGCGAGCAGCGCGCGTCCGAATGGCGTCTGGGCCGCCAGCGCCGCCGTCGTCGGCCTGTTTGTGCTCTGGATGGCGTTGACGGGCGGCGGCTACGAGCAGTCAACCGTCGATACAAGCCGGCAGTTCCTGCAGCACCTGACCGTCTTTGTCTTGTCGTGCGTCGTCGGTTGGCACGTGGTGTGGAACGTGACGCCTGCGCTGCACACGCCGCTGATGAGCGTCACCAACGCCATCAGCGGCATCATCGTCCTCGGCGGCCTTCTGCAGCTTGGGGCCGCTAGCCACGCCTCGCCAGCCTTGCGGATCGTCGGCATCGCAGCCGTCGCGCTGGCCACCATCAACGTCGCCGGCGGCTTCCTGGTGACACGGCGGATGCTCGCGATGTTCCGCCGGGAAGGGAGCTGACATGGAGAGCGTCCTCGCTGCAGGCGCCTCCCTGCTCGCCGCCCTGCTCTTCATCGTCAGCCTTCGCGGGCTGTCGAGCCAGCGGACGGCGGGGGCAGGCAACCTCTACGGCATGATCGGGATGGCGGTCGCCATCATCGCCACCGTGGCGGCCACACCCGGCATCCGCTGGCTGGACGTCAGCCTGGCGCTGTTGCCAGGCGCGGTGCTCGGTGCGGTGCTGGCGGCGCGCGTTCAGATGACGGCGATGCCGGAGCTGGTGGCGCTGCTTCACAGCTTCGTGGGCGCGGCGGCGGTGCTGGTCGGTGTCGGGACCCTCTGCGACCCGGCCCACGGCCAGGGCCCGATGTCGATGATCTTGCTCGCGGAGATCCACGCCGACGTGGTCATCGGAGCCATCACGTTTACGGGCTCGCTGATCGCGTTCGGCAAGCTGCGCGGGTCCATCGGCGGCAGGCCCTTGTTGCTGCCCGGCCGCCATGCCCTCAACGCCGTCCTGGCGCTCTGTTGCCTCGGGCTCTTCGGCGCCTCCATCGGGAACAGCGCTGACGCCGCCCTGCCCCTCGTGTTGGTCGCGGCTGGGGTCGCGGGCCTGCTCGGCGTGCACCTGGTGGTGGCCATCGGTGGCGCCGACATGCCCGTGGTCGTGAGCCTCCTGAACTCCTACTCGGGCTGGACCGCCTCTGCCGCCGGCTTCATGCTCGGAAGCGACCTGCTCATCGTCACGGGCGCTTTGGTCGGCAGCTCGGGCGCGATCCTGAGCTACATCATGTGCCGGGCCATGAACCGCTCGATTTGGAACGTCGTGTTCGGTGGTTTCGGCGCAGAAGCGCCCGCAGCGAGCCAGGCGCCGCCGCCTGATGGCGAGGTTCGCGAGCGCAACCACGACCAGGTCGCGGCGTCGCTCGGCAACGCCCGCGAGGTCGTCATTGTCCCTGGCTACGGCATGGCGGTCGCGCGGGCCCAGCACGCGGTGCGCGACCTCGTCGACCGGCTCCGTCGCTCCGGCAAGACCGTCCGCTTCGCCATCCACCCCGTCGCCGGCCGCCTGCCTGGCCACATGAACGTGTTGCTGGCCGAGGCCGCGGTTCCCTACGATATCGTCCTGGAGATGGACGAGATCAATGGCGATCTCTCGCACACCGACGTGGTCTTGGTGATCGGCGCCAACGACATCGTCAACCCAGCAGCAGAGGACGATCCAACCTCGCCCATCGCCGGCATGCCGGTGCTTCAGGTCTGGAAAGCCGGCGAGGTCGTCATCCTCAAGCGCTCGCGCGGCGCTGGCTACGCTGGCATCGACAACCCTCTGTTCTACAAGCCGAACGCCTCGATGCTGCTTGGCGACGCCAAGTCGTCGGTCGAGAAACTGGTCCATGCACTGCCGTCCTGAGCGCGTCCGTCGCGCACCTGCTGCGTTCGCGGACTCGCCGGCGCCGCGGCCATGGCGATGCCGCGACCTGCGTCAGGGCCGTGCTTCCGCGCTCGGCGTCGCCATCGCTCTGTGGATCGGGGCTGGCACGCCCGCCGCCTACGCCAATGTCGGCGATCTCTTTGGCTTTGGCAGCCGCGGCGGCGGCCTCGCCGGCGCTGGCACGGCGCTCGTCGATGATCACACCGCGCTCTTCTACAATCCGGCTGGCATGTCCCTCGGCCAGCCAGGCATGGGCATCGGCCTCTCGGTCTCGCTCGACGACGTGGCCATCCGCATGAAGCCGCGGCCCGCGGGGTACGACCTGCCCGACCTCGGCAACGCGTCGCCCTTGATCCCGAGCAATGCGCGCCTCGGCCAGCGCGGCGATGTCACGGACATCCCGAATAACTACAGCTTTCTCGTCGGCGCGCAGGGCAGCTTCGGCATCACCCGGCTTCGGCTCGGTGTTGCGGTGATGCTGCCCTTCAACCAGATCGGTCACCAGCGCTCGCACTTCGCCGACGAGCGCGAGCAATACTTCAGCAACAACCTGTCGTTCGAGCTGCTCGGCGAGCGCAGCGAACACCAGACCATCCTGGTCGGCACCAGCTGGATGCTGCTCGATGGCCTCTCCATCGGCTTCGCGATGTCGGTCATGCCGCGCTCCGACACCGACTCACGGGTCTACCTGCAGGATCCGGCTCGGCAAGATCTGGTGGAGATGACGGTCGACAACCGCCAGACGGGCGCGACGGCCTTGCAGGCAGGCATCGCCTGGCAGCCCTCGCCCGCGCTGCGGGTCGGCGCGCACTACCGCACCGAGAACGCCTTCACGCTGCGCTTCCGCAACGAGGTGCAGATCAAGGGTTTCCAGGATGACCCGAGCAGCTGGCCCTTGGTCCAGGACGTCGCGGTCGTGGTCAACTACGTGCCCGCGCAAGCCAATGTCGGCGTCGCCTGGAGCCTCGGCGCGTTGACACTGGTGGCCGACGGCGCCTACACGCGCTGGAGCCAGTTTCAAAACAGCGCAGGGGAGACCGGGACCGGCTTTCAAGACACAGTGTCGGCGCGCCTCGGCGGCGAGTGGGCGGGTTCACCGGGCCGCGTCTTGCGCTTCGGCCTCGGCTGGGAACCCAGCCCCGTACCGCCGCAGACCGGCCGCACCAACTACGTCGACAACGACCGCGTGCGGCTCGGGCTGGGCTCCAGCCACGGACTCTCCCTGCTCGGCAAAGACGTCGAGATCGGCTGGTTCGGCCAGATCCACGCACTGCTGCCGCGCGACACCGACAAGGAGCGGCTCTCGACTCACCCGGTCTGCGCTCCGGGCGTCAAGGCGCTCTGCGACGAGATCGCCGACGACACCCCGGATCCGGCAACCGGCAAACCGACGACGGCCTTCCAAGGCCTGCAGAGCGGCAATCCTGGATTCCCCGGCTGGCAGTCCTACGGCCTGCTGCTGGCGTTCGGCGTCGACATGCGCTGGAGGTTCTGACGTGGCGCATGGAGCCCTTGAAAGCTGCCTCAGGGCCGCCTGGCGCAAGGGGCGGGCGCTCGCTCCCCTGGCTTTGGCGACGTTCTTGGCGGCCTGCGAGCCCGAGCCGACGGGCGGCGTCTTTCCTGACTTGGACAGCCAGGTCGGCGGCGGCAGCGACGGCAAGGCCGATGGCGCGGGTGGGGGCGGCGATGGCGGCGCGGGGAGCAGCACGCTTTCGGGCACCTGGGCCCAAATCACCGAGTGGTCCACCTGCGTCAAGGTGGCCGACGAGATCGAGACCAGGGCCTGGCGCCTGTTGCGCGTCGAATTGAAGCAGGAGGGCGGCAAGCTGCACGAGAAGCGGACGCTTTGCGAGCTGCGCCTGACGCCGATTTTCGGGCTCATGACCGTCGTGCCGCAGCCGCTGATCGACGCCCACCCGCTGATGACGGTGGAGAGCGTGCTGGTCGGCCAGGGCGAGGGCGCGCCCTACCTCGGTGGCCCAGAGATCCAGCAATTCGGCATCGCCTTCAAAGACATCTACGGCGATCCGATGCCAGCCAAGGCCGACGTCGATGATCCCCGGCTGGTCGACTCCGAGAACGACGGCAAGCCGGGCGCCACCTTTCACGTCGGGCCGAGCTGCTCGATCCACATCGCCCAGCGCGAGTCGGCGACCCTCCATGGCAGCGTGCAGGCGGACGGGAGCTTCCGCGGCGGCGGCGTGCATCTGACCGAGCAGACGGTGTTTTCATCGACCAAGGCGATCTGCGGCAGCCAGTTCTCGACCCGGGCCAACGACGGCGCCAACAGCTTCGTGATGGTGCGCGCCGAGGCCTTCGACGCCGACAAGAACGGCGAGGTGAGCTGCGCCGAGTTGCGGGCCGTCGGCGAGTCGATCGCCAAGCCGATGGCCGCAGACGACAAGCGCTGCCTGGCGAAGCCCTGACGCGCGTGTCTCTGGGCTAGATGCTCAGGGCTTGGCGCACTTCTGTTCGATGCAGACCCGCAGCGGGTCGAACTTCGCCTTGCCATTGCCGGTAAGCTTGGCGCCGCAGTCGGACACGCACTTCATGTCCGAGCAGCCGCCGATGCAGATCGACGCCTGCAGACAGCCCGTAAAATCGGCGCCACAGGCGATGGACTCTTGCAAGCAGCTGGAGGTCAGGCAGCCGGTCATGTTGGCGATGGTGCCGGAGCCACCGCCGCTGCCGCCGCCGCAGTCGCCAGCGCAGGTCAGGGCGGTCTCAAAGGGCGCTTCGCACTTGCCATCGCCGCAGGCAGGCGCCGGGCAGTCCTTGGCGCAGGTGAAGGGGTTCTCCAGCGGAGCGTCGCACTTGCTGTCGCCGCAGGAGCCGGTTCCGCTGCCGCCGCCGCCGCAGTCCTGGGCACAGGTCAGGGTCGTCTCGAAAGGCAGCTCGCAGGCGCCGTCGCCGCAGGTCGGGGCCTTGCAGTCTTTGGCGCAGGTGAAGGGATTCTCGAGCGGAGCGTCGCACTTGCCGTCGCCGCAAGCGCCCGCTCCGCTGGTGCAGTCCTTGGCGCAGGTGACCTGCTCACCGGTGTCGCATTTGCCGTCGCCGCAGGTACCACCGCCACCGCCGCAGTCCTTGGCGCAGGTGAGCTGCTCGCCGGTCTCGCACTTGCCATCGCCGCAGACCGGCGCGGGGCAGTCTTTGGCGCAGGTGAGCTGCTCGCCGGTCTCGCACTTGCCATCGCCGCAGACCGGCGCTGGGCAGTCCTTGGCGCAAGTCAGCTGCTCGCCGAGGTCGCATTTGCCGTCGCCGCACTTGGCGCCGCCCCCTCCGCCGCCGAGGCTGATGCAGCCCTTCTGCACGCCGCACTGGCCCGCGGCGAGCAGCGCCTGCTGTGCGGTGCTGGAGAGACCGCTGCCACAGCCGAGCATGCAGGTGGTGTCGCCCTTGCAGCCGGTCAGGCAGCCGATCGCCTTCAGGCAGTCGCTGTCGCCGAGGCATTTCGTGACCTCCGCGTTGCACTCCTTGGTGAGGCACGAGATGAGGGCCGCGGTGTCGTTGCCGCCTGATCCGCCGCCGTCCTTGGCATCGGTGGGGCCGCCGCCGTCGCTGGTGCCGCCGTCGCTGGTGCCACCGCCATCGCCCGAGCTCGCGTCCGTCGCCGCCGTGTCGGCCACGCTGGTATCGGCCGCGCCGGTGTCTGCTACCGCGTCGTCGCTGCCGCTGCCGTCGTTGGAGACGCCCTCCGTCGCGACGCCGTCGTTGGCGCTGCCATCGTTGGAGACACCCTCATCAGCGAGGCCGTCGTTGGCGCTGCCGTCGGCCAGCCCGGCGCCGTCGGACGTGCCGTCCTTGCCGGTGGCGGCCGCGTCATCCCCACCGGCGGCGACATCGGCCGAGCAGGCGGCCAAGGCGAGGGCGATGGCCGCGCCAAACACGCGCAGCGCACTGCGCTGCGACAGTCCATAGCCGCCCTCGGCCTGAAAGCTCCCGATCGTCGCCATCTCAACCTCCGCGAAGCCCGACATGCGGGTCGCCAGCATCCTACCGTCCTCAGCGCCGAGCGCCAGGGCGCCACGACGGCGCCGCCGCCTGCCTCAATCCTCGACGCGCCGCGCTGCACCGCCACGACGGGCACCGAGGGCGGCCTGAGCGATCAGCCGCGGCCCGTGGTAGACGAGCCCGGTGAACACCTGAACCAAGTCGGCGCCGAGCTCGATGCGCACCCGAGCGTCTTCGGCGTTGCCGATGCCGCCGACCGCGATGAGCGCCAACCGGCCATCGGCCCGTCGCGCCACCTGGGCGAGCACCGCCCGCGCCCGCGCCTCCAGGGGACGGCCCGAGAGTCCGCCGGCCTCGCTTCTGTGCGCCGACCGCAAGGCGGCGCCGTGACCGTCGTCGCGCGCCAAGGTCGTGTTGGTGGCGATGATCGCCTGTGCCCCGCCCGCGATCGCGGCGTCGACGGCGGCATCGAGCTGGGCTGCATCGAGATCGGGTGCTATTTTGACGGCCAAGGGCAAGGCCCGGCCGCCGCTTGCCCCGTTGGCGACGAGCGCGTCGCGCCGCGCTGCGACCGCGCCGACCAGCGCCGCCAGCGCCTCGCCATGCTGCAGCGCGCGCAGGCCGCTGGTGTTGGGCGAGCTGACGTTGAGGGCGAGGTAGTCCGCGGTGGCGGCGACCGCCTCGAGCACGGCGATGGCATCGGCCGCGGTGTCGGCGTTGTCGGTGCCGGCGTTACGCCCGAGGTTTACGCCGAGGATGGCAAGGCCCGGCCTGGCTCCCGGCGCGCCCGGCCCCTGCAAGCGCGGCACAGCGGCTGCGGCGCCCTGCCCTGGAAAGCCCATGCGGTTGATCAGCGCCTGATCGGCGGCGAGGCGAAAGACCCTCGGCCGGGCATTGCCGGCTTGCGGCCGCGGCGTCAGCGTGCCGACTTCGACGTGGCCGAAGCCGAGGCTGCACATCGCCGGCCAGGCCCGGGCGTCCTTGTCCCAGCCCGCCGCCAGCCCGACGCGGTTGGGGAAGCGCAGGCCCATGACCGTCACGGGGTCGGCGACCGGGGCCCCGGCCAGCAAACGCAGCAGCGCACGGCCGGCGGCGGTGGCGCCGAGGACGCTGAGCAGCGCCACGGCGGCGCCATGGGCCCGCTCCGGGTCCGCTGCGTGCATGGCGAGGCGAACGGGAGGCCAGAGCAGCGGCCATGCGCTCAGCGGTGCCGGGTCCGTGGCCAGCGCCGAAGCGGTCTTCACGGCCAGCGGCGATGGCTCGCTCAAGGGGCGCCTGACGCCGCGAGGAAGGCCAGCACTTCGGCGCGCGTAGTATCGTCGATTCGGCCGGCGTCGCGCCAGATGTCTAGCAGCTCGGGCAGCGTAAAGACGGCGCGTAGCGCGATGCCTTCGGCGGCTAGGCAGTCCGCTGCGCCCGCGGCGCGGTCGACCAGGACGGCCAAGGCCAGCACCTGCAGGCCGGCGCTCCGCAACGAGGGCAGCAGCTCGAGCGCCGAGGTGCCGCGCGTCGCCAGGTCATCGACGAGGACGACGCGCTCGCCGCTGCGGTGCGGGCCCTCGACCAGCGCGCCCGTGCCGTGATCTTTGCGCTGCGGCCGTGGGAACACCATCGGCCATCCCCCTTGCAGCGCCAAGGCCGTCCCGATCGGCAGCCCCGCCAAGGGGAGCGCGGCGATGCGGTCAAAGGCCAGGTCCGCGAGCAAGGGCGCCATGGCGGCAGCCGCTTGGCGCAGCACGTCGGGGTGACCGCACAGCATGCGCAGGTCGAGGTAGATGGGCGATTCGATGCCGGACTTGAGACGAAAGCGGCCAAAGCGCACGGCCTCAGAGTCGAAGAGCGCGAGGGCAAGGCCCCTGTGCTGGGGGGCAGCCGTGGTCGGCGTCACGCCGTGCACCTGGCGTGCCAGGCCTCGCGGCGCTTGGGCCCGAGCCAGGTCGCGCGCCCGCCGAACGTCAGCGACGATGGCCGCAGCGGCGACAGCGGCGGCCTCACCCGCGGCAGCGGCAGAGAGCCCCGGTGCCGGCCAGAGCGCGCGCGAGACCGGCAGCAGCAGGCCGAGCCCGTCGGCGCGCAACCCCAGCGACACCGCCGCCTGAAGATTACCACCTTGGGCGCCGAGTCCAGGTGCCAGCAGCCACGATTCCGGTGCGACAGCGCGCACGGCGGCGAGCGCCGCAGGATCGGTCGCGCCGACGACGAGTCCGACGCGATCGGCAAAGGGCGCCCACTGGCGGGCAACTTCCACGTAGAGGGGCCGCGTCATGCCGTCGCCGGCGCGTACCGGCAGCGATTGCAGCTCGACGGCCGATGGATTGGACGTGCGCGCCAATACGAACGCAGCCATCGCGCCGCCGGCCAGCGACGGAGCCACGCTGTCGGTGCCCATGTAGCCGTGCACCGTCACGGCGTCCGCCGACATCGCGCGCGCTGCCGCGGCGTACGCTTCGGCGGTGGAGGCGATGTCACCGCGCTTGTTGTCGAGGATGACGGGCAGCTCGAGGGCGCGCGCTGCCTGACAGACCTCGGCCAGCAGCGCCCAGCCGGCCGGCCCACGCGCCTCAAAGAAAGCGGCGTTGGGCTTGACCGCGACCACCAGAGGCGCCGTCGCCGCCAGGATCGCCAGCAGCCGATCGCGCAGCGCGGCGAGGTCCTCGCCGGCGGCGGCGAGCGGCGGATCGAGCCCTAGCACGAGCGCCGAGTCGAGGGCTCGGCAGCGCGCCGCGATGCGCTCCAAGGTCGGAGCGGCGGCGCCAGACGCCACGGACCCGAGGGCGTGATTCGCGTTCACGCCTTGCCCAGCACCAGCGCCAGCAGCGCCATGCGAACGAACATGCCGTACTCCATCTGGCGGAAGTAGGCGGCCCGCGGGTCGGCGTCGAACTCCATCGCGATCTCGCCAACCCGCGGCAGCGGGTGCATGACGATGCAGTCATTGCGGGCGCCGCGCATCAGCTCGCTATCGATGACGTAGCTGTCCTTGACCGCCTCGTAGGCCGCCGGGTCCTCGAAGCGCTCCTTCTGGACACGCGTGACATAGAGGACGTCTGAGAGGCCGAGCACTTCGTCCAGCTTCTCGTGCTCCTGGAACTTGGCGCCCGCGGCCCGCAGCTCGTCGCGCAGAGCGTCTGGCAGGCGCAGCAGGGGCGGCGAGACAAAGCGCATCGACACGTCGTGCATCGCCAAGAGGCGCGCCAGCGAGTGCACGGTGCGGCC
Organism: Myxococcales bacterium; assembly: GCA_947491025.1. GTDB lineage: Bacteria > Myxococcota_A > UBA9042 > UBA9042 > UBA9042 > SXNM01. Next base: position 24,497 of record CANLIC010000024.1, on the reverse strand, counting down.
GTAGCGCAAATCGCCGATGAGCGTCACGGTGAGGCCATCGACGCCGCCCATCTCCTCGACGATGGTGAAGAGGTCGAGCAGCGCCTGGGTCGGGTGTTCACCGACGCCATCGCCGGCGTTGATGATGGGCTTTCGGGCGTAGCGAGCCGCTTCGGCCGCGGCCCCGATCTGGGGGTGGCGCAAGACGATGACGTCGGCGTAGCACTCAAGGGTCCGCACCGTGTCGGGCAGGCTCTCGCCCTTGGCCACCGACGAATAGTGGACCTCGGAGATCGGGATGACCGAGCCACCGAGCCGCTCCATCGCCGCGGTGAAGCTCGCCATCGTGCGGGTCGAGGGCTCGTAGAAGAGGTTGGCGAGGATCTTGCCCTTGAGCAGGTCGAAGCTGCCGACACGCTCCACCATCTCGCGCATCTCGTGGGCGACGCTGAAGATGGTCGCCAGGTCGGCGCGGCGAAACTGCGAGACGCTCAGGATGTCGCGACCGTAGTAGGGTGTCTCGCGCCGGTCGCCGAAGGGCAGGTGACGGCTTGGTTTGCGCAGGACCCTCGGCATGAACGCCTCCGCACGGCCTGAGGGCCGCCGCGCGCCTTGTGCCGCATGCCGCCCTGCCCGGCAAGCACCTGTCTGGCCACCTGTGGGCGCCGACAGACCGCAACGTCCGCGCTGTCGCCTACTTGCAGGTCCGGAGGTTCGGCCCTGTCGGCGTCGTGGTGTGCATGGTCAGCGTCATGCGCGTGACCTCGGCGTCGGCGTTGGCGGCGTTGAGCGGCAACACGTAGAGCTTGCCGGCGGCGCCCTCCAGACAGGCGCCGGTCAGCGTCACGCTTTGCCAAGCGATGTCGCCGGGATCGGGTGACATCGGCATCACTGCCTTGGCGTCGATCTTGCCCTTGTCGAACAGGTTCAGCGTGACCGGCTTGGCAGGCTGCACGCCGATCGCCAAGGTCGGCTGACTGAAGAAGCCCGGCGCCCAGGCCTGCCAGCGCAGCGTCACCGCCTTGGTGCCGCTCGGCAGCGCGACCGAGAACTGCAGCGGCCCAGGCACGCCGTCGGGAAAGCCCTGTCCGCCCAGCTTGCCGCGGCCCATCAGGCGGTACGGGACCTTGTCGACGGTGTCCTCGGCCTTCCAGTCCTTCCACGGCTTGACGCGCAGGCAGTCGATGAGGCCCTGCTCGGTGAAGATCTTCTTGAACGCGGCGTGCATGGCGGCGTCCTCGCCTTCGGCCTCGCTGAGGATGAGCTTGACTGCGCCCTGCAGGCTGGTGGCCTTGGTGAACTGCTGCACGGCGCGCAGCACGACGCCGTCGACGAATTGGGCGCCGATCTGGGCCCGGACGCGCCACAACGCCGAAGACAGGATGCGGCCGTCGGCGTGGATCTCGCCGATCAGGTCGAGCGGACAGCGGCGCACGATCGACAGGTCGCGAATCAGGTGCGCACCGGAGGCGGCAATGGCGTACGCGCCGATGACCGGGTGGTTGGTCATGCTCGCGGCGAAGTAGTCGGCGAACGCCTCGTTGAGAGCGCCCGGCATGTGATCGATGCCGTAGAAGTCCGGGATCATGCTCGTCAATCGCGTGGTACCGATCATGGCATGCGTGTATTCGTGGTAGATGACGCTGGCGTCGTAGGCGAGGTCGGTCTTGCCGTGCTGGCCGAAGATGATGGCGTCGGCCTTGCGCGGCGGCAGATGGAAGGCCGCGAAGGCGTCCTTGGGCACGAAAGCGGCGTTGGCGAAGTCCTGCCAGCCGGGCGAGAGGCCCGCCAGCGGCGCGATCTTGGGATCGATGTAGAGGTTGACGTTGACCAGGGCATCGAGCGGGTAATCGACCGCCGAGAGCCCGAAATGATCCTTGAAGTACGCGTGCATCGCGTGCACGTGGTGGTACATCTGGACCTCGGCGAAGGGGTCCTCCGGGTCGGAGGGATCCGTGGGCGGCAGGATGTGCAGCCACCCGCCATCGTCGCCGACCTTCGCCGTCTGCTGCTCCAGGCAGAAGGCGCCGACCTCCACTTCGCCATAGCGGACCTTGGGGCCGCCCGGCTGGTTGAGACAATTCCAGACGTTGGCGTAGGGCCCGTGGAGGGTGCCGTCGGTCGAGATCGGCTGCACCAGCGTCACCAAGGTGGTCTCGCCCTGATCGGTGACCGGATCGTGCAGGTAGACCCGTCCGCGCAGGGCGCCCGTCGGCGCATCAGCCTCGGCTGCGTCGTCGCTGCCTGCGTCCGGCCCGACGCCGTCCCCTGCGCGGAGGCCGTCAGCACCGACGACCTCAAACGTGGACGGGTTGGTTCCGGGCGACTCGGTGCCGCAGCCGCCGAGGAGCGCCATCAGCGCAAGGCCGGCCGCAGACCCGCGTGTTGGCAGACAGGCGCCGCAGACGTCAAGAGAGCGCTTCATTGCCGCACCTCGTTGTCGCGCGCCACCACGCTGCCGTCGTGCGCGTCGATGAGGACGCGCTCGTGCTGCACCCCGATCCGGGCCACCGTCGGAACCGAGTAGGCGAGGCGAGTCGCGCCCCATTGCTGGGCCAGGACCAGGCGCGCGCTGCCGACCTGCGCCGTCGCAAAAGCGGGGCCAAGCGCCGCACGCGCCAACCGCTCGGCTTCGCCAGCCGTGATCCGCGCTGGGGATGGCGCCAGGAGCACATTGAGATCGCTTGTGAAGCCAATGACCGCGCCGCTCTCATCGAGGGTCACCGACGCCACGGCGCCTTCGATGGGGAGGGCGCGGCCGAGCTCGGCCACCTGCGCGAAGGGCTGAAAGCGCAAGACCGCCCGTGCCCGCAGCCGCTCGATGGCCAGCAGCTCGAAGCGCGGCGGCATGCCGGCGTTGGCGCCGACCCCGCAGAGGCCGACGTGGGCGGCGAGAAACGCCCGGGCCGTCGCCTCGGGTGTCGCCAGGGCGCTCCGAGGTTGCCAGCGCAGGGCGGTCAAGAGCTCAGGCAGCACGCCGTCGCGCTGCCACTGCACCTTTAGCCCTCGGCTGCGGGCGCGCAGCGACGCGATGGCGGCCTCGGCTGCGAGGTGAGCGCGCTGCAGATGCGCTGGCGTGGGGTCGGTCGGCGTGGTCGCCCTTGCCTGGCCCTGCCGTGGCGGTGTCGCCTCGACGCCTTGTGGGCACAAGGCAGCGGCGGCGAGCGCAGTCGCCACGGCCAACGCGGAGGACCCGCTTCGGCGCGGCCAGCGCAGGAGAGACCATCGTCCAGACATGCCGGCCTCCGCGCGGCGCAGCGACCGCGAAGGGTGGCAGGCTAGCAGAGGCCGCGCGGCGTGTCGCGGTGGAGAGCGAGGTCCGAGGTCAAAGCGCGCAGCGCCCGGGCGCTGCAAGGGCCAGCGCTGGAGGCGCAGGTCATCCCGGCGGGGACGCGATGCCGCGCCGGCTGATTGCGGGCTAGTAGGTAACGACGAGACGCACGTTCTGCGCCGATCCGCTGGTGTTGGTCAAGCGGATGACGCCCGGCGCGGGCTGGCCGATGGTGAAGCTGTTGGTCGTGGCGCCAAGATCGCTCGCCGATCCCGACTTGAAGGTCGGCTTGGTGGTCCCCGTGGCTGGGCTCACCGCGTCGATGCGGATCTGGCCGACGCCGCCATTGCCGCCATCGCCGCCCAGTGAGCCTTGGCCTTCCATCGCGTCGCCGAACGCGCCACCGACGGCCGTGACCTGCCCGGTGATGGTCACCTTGCCGGCGCGCAGCCAGATGCCGCCGCCAGAGCCGCCGCCGCCGCCGCCGCCGTCGCAGTCGGCGGTGTTGTGGCCGCCGCGGCCGCCGTTGGCGCTGATGGCGCCGCTGACGATGATCTCACCGGCGTCGATGCGCACCGCACCGCCACCACCGCCGCCACCGCCGCCGCCGGAGTTGTAGGCGGTGCCGTAGGAGCCGCCGCCGCCGCCCGATCCGCCCACCAAGGTGCCAGTCTCGACGCCGTTGTAGGTGCCGCCGCCTGAGCCGACCTGGCAGGAAGACGAGCCCACCTTGCCGTTCTCGCCGTTGGTGCCGTAGCCAGCACCGCCACCGCCGACGCCATAGCTGGAGCAATAGGTCGCCGGACCGCCCGCGCCGGCGCCATTGCCCGCTGTGCCACTCTGGCCGTAGCAGCCTTGGCCACCAGCCGCGCCGCCCGGGCCGCCGGCGCCGCCCGCCGCGCAGCCGTTGTTGCTCGAGCAGCCATTGGCGTTCGGCGAGGTGTCGACGCCATCGGCGCCGCTCAGCAGCAGCGTGCCTTGAATGTCGACTTTGCCGATGACCTTGAGGGTGAGGGCGGTGGTGCCGGTGACGGTGACGGTGACGCCCTTTGGGATCACGAAGCTCTTGTATTCATAGGCCTTGCCAGCGAGGTTGGTGTTCGACGCCGGGGCGAAGTCGCCATCCTTGCCCGAACCGCAATTGGTGCACGAACCGAACGCGTCGACGCCCGTCGCGGCCTGCAGCCAGGTCTTGTCGCCGGGGTTGTAGACCCACGCCTGGGCCACCACGCCGGGCTCATTCGACATCGTATCGATCTCGAGGTGCTTGCCTGCACCGAGCGCTTCGTCACCGGCGCGCACCACCCGCGCATACAGGTGGCCCTTCGGGTCGGCGATCTTGTTGTTGCTGAGGGTCTCGATGGCCATCGACCAGTCGACGATCTTACCGTCGAGCTGCTTGCTGAGGTCGCAGATGCCAGCGTTGCCCGGCTTCTGCGGAATGCAGAATGAGGCGTCGAGCACCTTCAGCGTCCAAGCGCCCTTCGGATTGCCGCCGATCCACTTCTGGATGTCGCCGACCGGCGGCGGCGCCTTGACCGACCAGGTGCCATCGAGGGTCTTCTCGTCGGTCTTGCCGCAGGGATCGCAGAGCGTCCAGCCCTTGGCCTTGTCGTCGGGCGGCAGCAGCTTGACCGACAGGCCGGCGAGGTCGGAGTTGGAGATCTTGACTTGGATAGTGAGGTCACGGGCCAGGCCGAGATCCGGCACGACGATCTCGCTGGTCGCCGAGCTGCCCGTATTGTCCGGGATCGCGATGTCTTTGGTCGGCGCGCTGAAAGCGTCCTTGAAGACGTTGGTGATGACCCCGTTGCTGGCGGCGGCGATGCTGTCGCCGGGCAGACTGCCGGCGAAGGAGCCGCAATCCAGGGTGTTGTCTGCCTTGATGCCCTTGACCACCTCGCCCGGCTTGCAGGTGCCCGCAGGCATGACGATGCCCGTCAGCTTGCTGCCATCGCCGACGAAGCTGGCGGCCGTGACGCTCTTGGCGGCGAGGTCGCCGCTGAAGATGCCGTTCTTGGCCTTGAGGGAATTGCCGCCCAGATCGACGTCGCCGTCGAACTTCAACTCGGCCACCGTGACGCAGCCGGTGCAGTCGAGGTCGGCGGCGGGGCCGCCTTTGGTCGCGGCGCCGGCGTAGTTGAAGCCGACCTTGGCGGCTGCGATGCCACCGTTGGCGATCTGGTCGGCGCCGACGCAAGCAGAGCAGCTCAGCGCCAGGGCCTGGCCAGCGACCAGCGCCATCGGCACCGAGGCCAGGCGCCGGCGCGGCAATTCCGGCTCACTTCCGATCGTCACCCCGAGCCACTGCTCGCTGAGGCCAATCAGCGCGGCGCCGTCGAGCGCCTTGGTTCCGCCAAGCGCCGCGGTGAAGCGGCCCCCCGCGAGCTTGACCTTGACCGGCCCCTCGCTCCAGACCGCCTGGCCGCCGCTCTCGGCGGCGTAGATGCCGAACACGACGTCGTAATCGCCATCGGCAGCGGGCACGGCGCCGCTGGAGACCAGCGCGCCCTCGACCCAGGTGAATGCCGGCAGCGCGGCGTCGGCGGTGCGCGGCGCGTGGAGCAGAAGCGCGGATGCCGCGACGGTGGCGAGCGCAGCCAGCTGCCACAAACGACGACGGAAACGTGGAGTCGGCATGATCCCTCCTCGGGTGAAGCCCCAGGAGGTCAGCGTAGCGTTAGGCCCGGGACAGCGCAATTGGGATACGGCCGAGGCGGCGTCTGCTCGTCGCTGCCGGCGAGAACGCTGCGCGGCGCGCTAGTAGGTGACCACGAGGCGCACGGACTGCGGCTTGCCCGAGCCGTTGGTCAGGCGGACCTTGCCGGGCGCGACCTGCTCGAGGCCGAACTTGTTCAGCAGCGTGCCGAGATCCGTTGCGTCACCGACGGTGTGGGGCGGGTTGCTCGTGCCGACGATGGACTGGCCATCGACGCGCACTCGGCCGACGGAGCCAGCACCGCCGTCGCCGCCGTAGCCATTGACCTGATCGGTAACCCCTGCCGCACCGCCGAGGGCTGTGACGGCCCCGGTCAGAATGATTTTGCCGGCACGCAGCCAGAGCGCGCCGCCCGAGCCGCCGCCGCCAGCTCCTCCGTCGCGATCTCCGCCGATGTTGCCGCCGCGGCCACCATTGGCGGTGATCGAGCCGCCAGAGGCGACCGCAATCTCGCTGGCGTCGATGCGTAGCGCGCCGCCGCCACCTCCGCCGCCGGCGCCCGAGGAGTTGGCCGCGCCACCAAATCCGCCCGATCCACCGCCCGAGCCGCCGGTAAAGGTGCCCAAAAGCGCATTGCCATAGCTCGACCCGGCGCTGCCGCCTGGGCTGCAGCTGTTGCCGGAGGTCTTGCCGCCGTTGCCATTGGCGCCGTATCCACCTCCGCCGCCGCCGCTGCCATAGCCGGCCGCGCAGCCGCCTCCGCCGCCTCCGCTCCCCGACCCATTGCTGCCGCCGTTGCCGTAGACATTGCCGCCACCGGCGCCGCCGCCGGGCCCCGCCGCGCCGCCGGAGGAGTTGTTGCAGCATGACGCGATGTCCTCACCCTGCGCGCCGTTGAGGGTCAAGACGCCGTCGATCTGCACCTTGCCTTGCACCTTGATGATGATCGGTCCACTGCCTGTGCCGGTGACGGTGACACCCTTGTCGATGGTGAAGCTCTTGAACTCGTACGTGCCCGTGCTGAGGGATTTGTTGCTGGTCGCGTTGTAGTCGCCGTCCTTGCCGGAGCCGCACGATGCGCACTGGCCGACCGCGTCGACGCCCGTCGCCGCCTGGACCCAGCGCTTGTTGGCAGCGTCCTCGACCCAGGCCTGCGCAACGAGCGCCGGCGAGCCAACCAGCGTATCGACCTCGATCGACTTGCCATCGGCGAGGTCCGCAGCGGCCGCGCTCACCACCCGCGCGTAGAGGTGGCCCTTCGGATCGGCGACCTTGTTGTTGCTGAGCGTCTCGATCGCCATCGACCAGTCGACGATCTTGCCGTCGAGCTGCTTGCCGAGGTCGCAAAGCGCAGCGTTGCCGGGCTTTTGCGGCACGCAGAACGACGTGTCGAGCACCTTCAGCGTCCAGGCGCCCTTCGGGTTGCCGCCGATCCACTTCTGGATGTCGCCGACCGGCGGCGGCGCCTTGACCGACCAGGTGCTGTCGAGCGTCTTCTCATCGGTCTTGCCGCAGGGATCGCAGAGCGTCCAGCCCTTGGCCTTGTCGTCCGGCGGCAGCAGCTTGATCGAGAGGCCCGCGAGGTCGGAGTTGGCGACCTTGACCTGGATCGTCAGATCGCGGGCCAGGCCAAGGTCGGGGACCACGATCTCGCTGGTCGCCGAGCTACCGGTGTTGTCGGGGATCGCGATGTCCTTGGTCGGCGCGCTGAAGGCGTCTTTGAATACGTTGCTGATCACGCCGTTGCTGGAAGCGGCGATGCTGTCGCCGGGCAGGCTGCCGGCAAACGAAGCACACTCCAGCGTGCCGTCCGCCTTGATGCCCTTGACCGACTCCCCGGCCTTGCAAGAGCCCGCTGGCATGACGATGCCCGTCAGCTTGCTGCCGTCGCCGACGAATCCGGCGGCTGTGACCGTCTTGGCGGCGAGGTCACCGCTGAACGTGCCGTTCTTGGCCTTGAGCGAGTTGCCGCCGAGATCGACGTCGCCGTCGAACTTCAGCTCGGCCACCGTGACGCAGCCGGTGCAGTCGAGATCGGCGGCGGGACCGCCCTTGGTCGCCGCGCCAGCGTAGTTGAAGCCGACCTTGGCGGCTGCGATGCCGCCGTTGGCGAGCTGATCGGCGCCGACACAGCCCGTGCAGCTGAGCGCCAGGGCGTGCCCGGCGATGATGGCCATCGGCGCGGAGCGCATCCGTTGACGCGGCAGCTCCGGCTCGGCGCCGATCTGGATGGCAAGCCACTGCTCGGCAAGGCCGGCGAGCGCCACACCGTCGAGGGCCTTGGTCGCGCCGAGCGCAGAAACAAAGCGACCACCCGCGATCTTGACCGTGACGGGGCCCTCTTTCCACACCGCCTCGCCACCGACGGCGGCGGCGTAGATGGCGAAAGCAAAGTCGTAGTCGCCGTCAGCGGCTGGGACGCCACCCGTCGAGCTGAGCACGCCTTCGACGAGGGCCTGCGCCGGCAGCGCAGCGTGAACCATCGTAGGAACGGCGGCGGTCGCCGACATCAAGGCGGCCACCATCAAACTCACGCCAATGTTGTGCTTCACTTGCCCCTCCTGCCTTGCACGGTCCCCGCCATCGAGCCTAGCGACGCCCGCCAGGCGTGGCAACGGCTGGCACGGGGTTGGGCCTCGGATCGCCCTTGCGCCAGCGCCTAGTCGACCGTGATCGACTTGCTAACGTTCTTCGGCACATCCGGGTGGACGCCGTGCTCGCGCAGGCCGCGGGCGTCCAGCCAGGCCGCCTTGAGCTCGCTCATTCGCAGCGCCAACCGCTGCAGCACGAGGGTCGACGAGAAGACCACGGCGAGCGGGTCGCCGGTCCGCGGCAGATCGATGCACACCGACTGGTAGAGCGGGTTGTCTGCCGGCGGTTTGCGAATCGCCTGGCGCAGCGCCTCATTCGGCTCGGCGATGAGGATCGAAGCGCTGCGGCGGATCTTGTGGGTGTTGATCTGGCTGATGGTCAAGGCGACGTCGCGGGCGTCGGGTCCGGTGACATAGACCAGCGGATAGTCGAGGTCGAGGGAGGCGAACACGGCGTCGCGATCGAAGTGGGCCTCGAAGAGCGTGACGGCCTCGGGCGAGAGGTCGAGCGGTGGGCCCGCCTTCCACGCCGCCTCGACCACCGCCCGGGTCAGCGCGGCGACCTGGCTCGCCGGGAGGCCCTGGGCCACCGCCTGCTCGGCTGCTGCGGCGGCGCTCTGCGCCAAGAGCGGCAACAGGCGCTGCAGCGCGTCGGGGCCGTAGAGCGTGTTGCGGCCGAGGATGGTGTTCGGCCCGTGCTTGAACTCGCTCGCCTCGTAGCCCTCGGTGTGGTTGAGGACCACCTCGCGGATCTTGAGCGCCCCCTCTTTGGCAACCGCCCACATGCGCGTCGACAGGATGTGCATGCTCGGCCGCAGGAAGAGCTGCTGCGCCGCAACCTCGACGTCCTGGCGCGTCAGCTCCACCGTGGCGCGCAGCAGCGGCGGCAGGTTGGCGAAGCGGCGCTCGGCGGCGTCCAGCACCTCCACCGATGGCGCCGTGGCGACCCCGTCGGCGGCCAGGCGCCGGCCCAGACGCAGCGCCAGGCCATAGAACACCGCGAGCTGGTTCATGAACGACTTGGTCGCCGGCACCGCGATCTCCGGGCCGCAGCGCAAAGGCACGACGACGTCCGCCTTCTCCTGCGCCAGCGTCGAGTTGATGTTGTTGACCAGCGCGACCCGCCGCACCTTGCGCCCTGCGGCCTGCAGGTCGTTCAGGATGTCGATGAGATCTTTGGTCTCGCCCGACTGCGACACCGCCACCACCACGTCGCCGTCGCGGACGGAGTGCGCCAGTTCGCCCCGGAACTCGCCGGGCAGCGCGCAGCGCAGCTGGGCACCGGCCAGGACGTCGAAGAAGGCGGCAGCGGCGCGCGCGGCGTGATAGCTGGAGCCGCAGCACAGGACCAAGAGCGACCGCCCATTCTCGATCGCGCGCGCGGCGGCGTCGACAAAAGCGTCGGCCGCCTCCAGCCACTGGCTGGCGTCGTGCAGCTCGGCCAGGGCCTCGAGCGCGGCGAGTCCGTCTGGGCCCGCGCCGGCGGTCGCAGGGGCCCCGTCGGCCGCGATGGAGCCGCTCGCCAGGTGGCTGCGACGCGCCTCGACGGAGGGCTGCGCGGAGGTCAACGCCGAGACCAGCATCGGCAGCTCAGGGCTGGCGAGCAGCGCGCGCAACCGCTCTGGACGATGGTCGTCGGCGGCGTCATCGCGCAGCGCCTCGACCGCGGCCACCAGGGCCGCGACCCGCGCCGCCGGCAAGGACGCCAGCGCAGGACGCAGCGCCCGCGCCTCCGAGCCGCCGCCGCGGAACAAGCGCACGACGTCGCGCACCGTGCCCTCTTGGGCGGCGATCTCCTGCTCCATGAAGGTCTGGTAGGGCGGGACCAGCGCCATGTCGGCGGCGCGCAGCCGCGAGCGGACCGGGGCCCGCTCCAGGGGCAAGGCCCGCGCGCTGACGCCCTCGCGACGGATGCCGAAGCAGAGCACGTCGACGCCGTGCTCGGTCGTCTGCATCTCGACAAACTCGCCTTCGACGATGGGCACCAGCATGCGCGTCCGCTTCAGCACGCTCGACAGGTCCGAGCTGGCGACGGCGAAGCGCCCGGATTCGTCTTCGCCGACGCCGACATAGAGGCTCGAGCCGCGCTTGATGGCCCAGACCGTGCGCGTGCGCGGATCGCAGATGACCGCCGCGAAGCTGCCCTGCAGCCGGTGCACCGAGGCGTGGGCGATCGCCTGGCGCATGACGCGGCGTCGCACCGCGGGATCGTCCTCGACGCCGAATTGGCCCGGCTGCGCGGCGACCTCCGCGTCCATGCCGCGGCCGAAGTCGTGCTCGATGGCGTGGACCACCATCTCGCCGTCGTTGTCAGAGAGGACGCGGTGGCCCTCCTGCTGCAGCCACGCCTTGAGCGGGTCGGAGTTGGTCACGTTGCCGTTGTGGGCGCCAAAAAGGTGCCGCTTGCAGCGCACCTCGTGCGGCTGGGCGTTGATGGCGTCGACGGCGCCAAAGGTCGCCCAGCGCACCTGGCCGCAGAAGACCTGGCCGCCGAGGCGGACCATGCCGAGCGTCTCGACCAGTAAGGACGGCGCGCCGACGCCCTTGCGGAGGTCGATGGACTCGCCCTCGCCCTGGAAGGCGCCGCCGGTCGAGTCGTAGCCGCGGTACTCCAGCGTGCGGAGCAGGTCAGAGGCGACGACGCCGAGCCGGGGCGTCGGGGCGTGGTAGAGCAAGCCGATCACTCCGCACATCGGAAACCTCCAGTAAGAACGCGGGGATGCGCCTCAGAGAGCGCGTCGGCGAGGCGCTGCGGTCAAAGCGCGCGGCGGGGCGTGCCTTGGCGTCGAGGTCACGGCGTCGGGCGCGGCGATCGCCCCGTGTCCTCGAACAGGAAGCCGTTGACGCTGGTGAACGCCAACACAGCGCTCAGCTTGGTGCACTCACCGGTCTTGGGGTCGGGGTCGAGGTCGCCGGCGCCGCCGACGACGGCGGTGACGAGCTCGACGAGATTCTTTTGGTCTGCCGCGCCTTTCTGCGCGATGTCGAGGATGGACGCCATGGTGACTGCGCCACCGAAGATGCCCTCGACCAGGCGCCCGCGGCCTTCGAGCCGGGCGCGGACGAAGACGCCGCGGACGTCGAGATCGTAGCGGACGCCGAAGACGACGAGGGGCAGCAGGATGTCGAAGGGCCCCGCCAGGACGACTCCCCCAGCGATGTGGCCCTTGCCCTGCACCTCAGGCGAGTCCTGATGCAGTTGGAAGGTCTGTCCGGCGATGAGCAATCCATCGGTGCCGAGCAACGGGACGCCCTTGCCGGCGCGCACCCGCAGCGTGATGTCGGGATCGTTCACTTCATCGTCGAGGCCGTCGATCTGCATCATCAGCATGATGCCGCCATCGTTGATGGTCGACTGGATGAGGCCCTCGAGGGCGCCGATACCGCTCTGCTCGATCAGCGGGACGAGCTTGGCAAATTCGTTGTCGATGCCTGGCGTTCCATCTGGAGACGTCAAGTCAAGCTTCTTGCACGACGCGGCCTCGGGCTTGGTGGTGACCTTGCCATCGAGGTCGAAGCCGGGCGCGACGCCGATGGGCTTCTGGCGGGTGAAGCCCATGGTGTCGATGACAGCCAGCCACGGCCAGACGCGATCGACGCTGGCATCGCCATCGACGCTGGCGCTGGCGTCCACGGCCTCGCGGCCCGGATCGCTGCAGCCGGCCGTGGCCGCGCAGAGCCAGAGGGCCGCCGCGGCATGCGCCAAGGCGGCAGGGCGCGGGCCACGCGGCGAGAATGGGGCGGCGGGAGCGGGCGCGGCGAACACCTTAGGCCTCGATGGCGGCGAGGCCGTCCTTGGTCAGGCCATCGTCGGCGCCGAAGGTGGCGGCATCGACGCCACAGGCGCGGACGATGCTCATCAGCGCTTTCGACGTGTTCTCACCGCCCTTCGAGCGATAATGCAGGTCCGTCTTCAGCTTGCCGCTGGCCGATCCTGCGATGACGACCGGCATCTCCTCCAGGCTGTGGGTCTTGCCGAGGCTGACTTCGCTGCAAAGCAGCACCGCCATGTGGTCGAGCAGCGTGCCCTTGCCTTCGGGGATGGCGTCGAGCGCCTTGAGGTAGTCGGCGGCCATCTGCATGCACTGCAGGACGATGGCGTGGACCTCCGGCTGGTCGCCCGGCTCGTCGTGGGTGAGTTGGTGGTGGCCCGAGGTGGCGCCTTTGAAGAGCACGTTGCTGACGGGGTGGGTCAGCCAGTGGGAGACGACGCGGGTCTGGTCGCAGGCGAGCGCCATCGCGGCCAGCTCAGCCATGATCTGACTGCGGACGACGAGCTGCGGCCTGCCCTCGATGTCGGGGTAGGACTCGGCGGGCTGGGTCGGCAGCTTGCAGGCGGCGAGATTGGGCGGATCGTCCTCGAGCTTCGCCAGGCGTTTCTCAAGGTTACGCACCGCATCGAGATGCGCCTGAAGACGAAGTTGATCCGACGCGCCGAGCTTGCTGCGCACCTGCTCGCAGTCGGTGGCCACGGCGTCGAGGATGCTGCGACGCAGACCGACGGTCGGATCTGGAATGGGATCTTCGCCCGGCAGCGTGAAGCCCTTGCCAAAGAGGCGCGCGAAGGCCTTGTGCGGGCTCTTCTCAACCGGGTTCTGGCTGTTGGGCCCGTTGTACGAGAGGCCGTTGCCCTCGACCGCGAGCTCAAGGCTGCCAAAGCGGGTCTCTTTGCCCGCGACGGCGGCGATGATCTGATCGATCGAGGGCCCGCCGAAGGTGTGGTCCGTGCCGGAGAGCTTGACCGGCCGGCCGCTGAGGATGCCGGCGGCACCGGCGAAGTGCGGCACGGAGTTGGGGACGCCGAGCCTGGTGCCGCTGACGACGCAGAGCTTCTTCTTGAACGCGGCGAGCGGCGCCAGCTGCTCCGAGAGCTGCCAAGCGTCGCCCGCTCCTTCGCCCTTGGGCGTCCAACGCTCGGGCAGCGTGCCATTGCCCCAGAAGAAGAGGCCAAAACGCACCGGGAAGCCGTCCGCCCCTTCGGCGTGGGCGCGCCGTGGCAGCAGGGGGGCAAAAGGATCGCGCAGCCAGCGTTCACCATGGTCGTCGAAGAAGGCGTCGAGCGGCGGCAAGCCGATGCCGATGGCGGCGCCGCCGAGCAGACCGCGCAGGATGGTTCTCCGCGACAGCGGCGCGCTGCCGTCGAGCCGGCGTACCGCGTGCCAGCGGCTGGCCGGTGGCGACTTGGGGCTTTGGGGGCCTCGGTGGCTGCTCATGGTGCCGCCTTGGCGACCGCGAGCCGCCGGAAGCTGGGGTCCGTCACCACGTCGAGGAGCAGGGCGCGCAGCCGCATCCCCTCGTCGCCGAAGCGATCCTCGAGGCGCTCCAGCGTCCCGTGCGTGCCCTTGCCCGGGCGCCGGTTGTTGGCGAAGGCCCAGACCTTCTCGACCAGGCACTTGCGGTAGTTGGGATTGTCGGCGATCGCCGCGGACAACTCCACGGCATTCTTGAAGTTCACGCCGTCGATGGTGCCGCTCGGATCGATGAGGGCGCCGTTGTCGTGGCTGCGGTAACGGCCGATGCCGTCGAAGTTTTCGAGCCCAAAGCCCGGCGGGTCCGTGTAGCTGTGGCAGCCGTTGCAGGAGGGTTCGAGCATGTGCGCGATGAGCCGTTCCTTGAGCGTTGGCGCCGTCGATGAGGCCTCTGGGATGGAAGTGTTGAGGTCCGACGGCGGCAGCGGCACCTGCTCGCAGAGCAGCACCTCACGGATGAAGACGCCGCGCAAGGTCGCGGAGCTGCTGACCGGGTGGCTGCGGCTGGCCAGGAACGAGACGTGGCCGAGCAGGCCACGCCGGACGCCGCTCGCTGGCAGCGTGACCTGGCCAAAGCCGTCTTCGACCGCCGCCGGCACGTCGTAGATGGCCGCCAGCCGGCGATCGACGAAGGTGGTGCGGGTCGTGATGAGGTCGCGCATGTCGGCGTCCTGCTCGAAGACCAGCCACTCGACCAAACGCAGCGTCTCTTCACGCGCGGCGGCGCCGAGGTCCGTCGAAAAGTGCTTGAAGATCGTGGGGTCCTTGTTCAGTCCATCCAAGCCGTCGAGGTGCAGCCACTGGCTGGCGAAGGCGCGGACGGCGCGGCGGGCGGTCGGCAGCTTCAGCAGCCGCTCGGCCTCCAGACGCAACACCTTGGGGTCGTTCAGCGTGCCGTCGGCGGCGCGGGCGACGAGCTCGGCGTCGGGCGCGCCGCCGCCGAGGACCAGCGCCAGCTTGCCGGCGAGCTCGTAGGCGGTGAGGCGCAGGCCGCCCTTGGCCTCAGGATCGGGCTCGCCGATTTCGGCGCGGTACAGCAGGTGCGGCGACTGCAGCAGGGCGGCGAGGGCGTACTCCATCGCGTCGGCGTCGGTGCCGAGCGCGGTGCCCGCCTTCTGGCCGATGGCGATGACCCGGGTGCGCTCCTCGGCGCTCGCTGGCCGTCGCCACAGCCGCGGCGCGTAGCGGTCGACCAGCGCCTGCAGGCAAGCGTCGCGACTGCCCAGGCCGCAGGGCAGCAGATCGCCCAGCCTCCCGGGCTTCTCGACGATCTGGCGGGCGATACCGCGTGCTCCGTCTTCGTAGAGCTCGACGCCGCGGTTGCTGACCGTGGCGATGGCGGCACCGACGGCGAACATGCCGTCGATGGAGGCGTCTGGCTCGAGCTGCGAAGGCAGCGCCAGGTCGTCGCCGAAGACGTCGGTGACCACCGCCTTGTACTGCTCGCGCGTCAGCCGCGGCCAGGCGGCGACGGGCGGCGCCAAGGCGGCGTAGGCCTTGGGCTCTTCGGGCGCGTCACAGCCGGCAGCGGCGGCGCAGAGGGCTGCGGCCAGGGTCCCAATCCACCGCCGGCACCAAAGGGCGACAGGCGCAGTCCGCGTTGCGCCCTTGCCCCACCGTGCTCGCTCTCTCGTGGCGCCCATCATCGGTGCTTCCCCCCGGCCCGCGCTGGATCTGTCGCCTTCGCGCCCCTGCGTCAAGGCTTGCGTTGCACGAACTTGACGACGACGTCGCTCTTGCCTTCGCCTTCGAGCAGCCCCTTGACCGACGCGTCTTCGAGCACGTGGCGGCGCGCCATCGCCAGGGTGTAGCGCTTGATGTCTGGGCAGGTCTTGTCCTTGGCGCCCGGCTGGCTGCAGGTCACCGCAAAGCTCTGGTGGGTACCGTCGAGGAGATCGATCCAGGTCAGGTCGCAGCCGACGCAGCTGTCGAACTGCCCCTGGCCGCCGACGTCGTCCTTGGTGCCGGTGATCGCGAGCACCGGGATGCTGGCGGTCTCGTGACCCTTTTCGCCCATCACCCCGCGGTGCATCGCCCCGGCAAGTGGCACAGCGGCGACGATGCGCGCATCGCGCAGACCCGCAGCCATCAGCGCCATCATCTCAGCGGAGCAGTCGCCCTTGGCAATGCGGCCGCCGTCTTCCTTGCAGTCCGCCTCCATGAGCTTGACGTCGAAGCTGGCGCCCGCCGCGGCCCAGCAGGTGTGGGCGCCAAAGCTGTGGCCGGTCAGCAACACCCGGCCAGTGTCGGCCTTGCCGCCGCCGAACCCGTCAGCGGGGCCCAGGCTTGCGACCCGATCCAGCGCGGCGCCCACATCCAGGTTGCGGACGTAGTACATCCAGGTCGGCCGGGGCAAGATGGCGTCGGAGAGCAGGTTGCCGACGTGATCGGGCGCGGCAACGACCCAGCCGTGGCTGGCGAAGTGCCAGGCCAAGAACGCGCTCGAGCCGGCGAAGCCCTGGTGGCCGTGGCTGTAGACCATGACCGGCCACTTTTTGCCGTCGTCGGGTGGCGCCGCGGGGGCGTCGACCCAGCTGGTCTGGTCCACGACCAGACCACCGTGTGGCGGCGGGTGGCTGCCCTGTGTCGTCGCGGTCGGATAGAACAGGTGCAGGGGGATCTTGCGCGCGCCGAGCCCGCCACCCGCCTCGTAGGTGATTTCGAGCTTGCGGTAGCCGACGCCATGGGGCCCGGCCGTGTCGAGCGCCCAGGCTAGCGAAGGGTGTGCGCTCGCGGCGTCCGCGCTGGCGTCGGCGGCTGCGTCTACCTTGGCATCGACGGTGTCTGTCGCGCTCCCGCTGGCGGCCTCGTCGCTGCAGGCAGACACAGCGAGGCGGAGGCAGAGCGCCATCCAGCCGTGCCCGGCCCGAGGCAGCGCGTAAGAAGGCCTGAGGCGCGCGCCGAGGGGCATAGGCGCTCCCAGCTTCGTCGCCCAGCCCACTCTAGGCCAGCGCATGGTCTGCGTCGTGCTCATCGAGCTCCTGCCGCTGCGGCGACGCGGACGCTTGCCCACGCCGTGGCCGGTGGGGAGTTTGGCACGCAGTGTCGAATTGGGCAAAGGGGAAGCGGCGCGCACCATGCGCTTTCTGCGGCGGGACGGGCCTTGTCGGGGGTGCTCGGGGCGTCAGGGGCTCTGGGGTCGGCGGGCCACATCCTGCGCATTGCCCTTGGCACCCCACGACGGCACTGGCACAATCAGGCCATGACCGACCTTCCCCGCCATCCCGGCCGCGTCGAATCCGCCCGGGGTGCCCTGAGTCGCCCTGCTGTACGGCGGTTGGGCTTCTGGCCCCTGCTGTGGGCGGGCTGCTTCGGCTGTGGCGAGGCCTTCGTCGTCGAGCTCGGCGGCGGAAGCTCCCTCGGCGTCGCCGCCGAGCCCGGGCAGACGCCGCGTCCGCCGTCAGAGGCCGCCGGGGCCGGATCGGAGCCGGGAGGCGCGGGTCCCAGCGGTCAAATCGGCGGCGGCCCGGCCTTGATGGGGCCTGGCGGCTTCGGACCCTGCATCCGCTGGCGGCCGGTCGACCTCGTCGCCGCGCCGGGCGCGCCGCTGCCGCTGTCCGCAGTCGCGACGGGTCAATGCACCGGCGTGGCGATGCTGATCGAGAACTGCGGCACCACACCGCTGAGCCAGCTCGCGTGGCGCCGCGCTGAGATCGCGGCGCCGGCCGGTGCTGTCCCAGGCGGAGCCGATGGCACAGTCGATGGCCTGGAGCCGAGTTGGGTGCTGGCACCTGGCGCGGCCCAGAAGGTCAAGCTGCGGGTGTGCCCGCTGGTGGCGGCGCCCTACGCCATGGCATTCGAGGTCGTCGCCCGTACGGTCGGCCTCGCCAGCGCCTCCGGTTCGGGCGCCGCTGACGTCAGCTCCACCGTCGAGGTCAGTGGAATTGCGAGCGTAGGGTGCCTCGTGCCCCGCCTCGACCTGCCAGCAACGGCCACCGCTGGGGCGACCTTGAAGGCGTCGGCGGCAGACAGCCTGAGCCCGACCGGCGCGGCGGTGACCGCGCGCTGGCGCCTGCTGCCGCCTGACGCCTGGCTCTTGCCGCCGCCGATTGCAGATGGCCTCGTCGCATCGTTCGCGCCGGCCATCGCCGGCCCGTGGGGCGTGTGCGTGGCGGTGAGCGACGCCGACGGGGTTCAAGGCTGCGCCGAGGTGTGCAGCGAGGTCACGGTCGTGCCCGCCGAGGCGCTGCGGGTCGAGTTGCTTTGGCAGACGCCGGCGGATCCTGATCCCATCGACAGCGGACCGGGCGCCGGCGCCGATCTCGACTTGCACCTTGCGATGCTGCCCAGCGACGGCCTCGACCGCGACTGCGACGGCCAGCCCGACCCATGGTTCGGTGCCACCTGGGACACCTGGTGGGGCGCGACGACGCAGATGTGGGGGGTGCCGACGACCGCGGACGACGGTGTGCTGGCGCTCGACGACAGCGACGGCCAGGGTCCCGAGGTCGCTACCGTCCAGGCGCCCGCCGGAACGTCTTCACAGCCGCAGACTTACACCATTGGCGTCCACGCCTGGCACGACCACGGCCACGGCGCGAGCCAGGCGCGGGTGAGGGTCTGGCTCGGTGGTGCGCTCGTCGGCGTGTTTGGGCCACAGCCCATGCAAGCCCTGGATTTGTGGACCGTTGCGCGCGTGCGTTGGCCCAATGCGCTGCTGGACGGCAGCGCGCAGAGCGCGGAGATTCAGCCCTTGTTGCAGTGCGCGCAGCAAGGCGACCCCTGCGAGCGCGGCAAGCGCTGGATGTCGACGGGCACCGCTTGCCTGACGCCCTGCTACAAGCCCATCGGCGGCCAGGCCAGCAACCACGCCACGCCCGCGGCCTGCGCCAAGGGTGGCTGAGAGGGCGGCTTGCCATGACCGACGCCCCGATCACCCTGCGCGCCATCGAGCCGAGGGGGAGCGACCTCGAAGCCGAGCACGACCTGCGCTATCGCGTGTTGCGGGCACCGCTCAGCATGGGCCGCGAGACGGTCGGCTTCGCCCACGAGCAGGACTGCTGGCATCTGGTGGCCGAACGAGAGGGCGTCATCGTCGGCTGCGTGCTCTTTCACCCCGATGAGCCCGGGGGCGGCCGCTTGCTCCAGATGGCCGTCGATCCCGCCCTGCAGGGTCAAGGCGTGGGTAGCAAGCTGGTGCAGGCGCTGGAGGCGCGGGTACGGGCGGCGGGCTTCTTGACCATTCACCTGCACGCCCGCGACACGGCGATCGGCTTCTACGAGCGCCTCGGCTATGCCATCGATGGGCCGCCCTACACCGAGGTCGGCTTGCCGCATCACGACATGCGGAAGCGGTGGGCGTGAGGTTCAACGTCGAGCGCGAAAGGGCCCTCATTTCGACCCAGCCGGTGGGCGCCTGCGCCCGCTGCTGCCAGGGCCGCGCCACTGCCCTGCCCTGGCGCATCACCTTGGTGTTCATAACCTTGCTTTCCGGCTGTGGCGCCTCGATCGCCGACCACCGCGCCGCCCAGGATCGCGCCCATGAACGGCTCGAACGCGATGCTGTGAAGTGGCTCGGCGCCGAGGCGCGTCTTGCCGCAGGAGCCGAGGCCGTGGTCACGCTCGAGCTGCGGATCGCGGAGGGCTTCTACGTTCCCGCGCCGGGCGCCGAAGGCCCAGGCATCGACGGTCTGCGCCTGAGTGCGCCGCGCCTCGCCTGGCTCGCCGTCGATGTCGTGGGCGTCGCTCCGGAGCCCGCCCCGGTCCGCCTGCCGGGCGCCGCTGAGGCGTGGCCCATGCTGTCAGGCGATGTTGTGGTCCGCGTGCGCTTGCGGGTCGCCAGCGGGGCCGCGCCGGGTCCCCACACCATTCGCCTGGCCGCCAGCTGGCAGCGTTGCTCCATCCGCGGCTGCTCGGTGCCGCAGCAGCAGCCCGTCCCTCTCTCGGTGGAGGTGCTGCCGAGCGCTCGTGGCGACGACCGCGAGCTCGCGCCTTAGCCGCGCCCGACACGCCGCCCGTTCGCAAACCACGGGGACTAAAGCCACTTCGCGGCGCCACGCGGCCTAGGCAAGGTCGCGAAATCTGGACGCGCCCGCCTGGAACGGTACCCTCCATGTTGGGACCGAAGCGCGGAGGTTTCCATGGCAGGGCGGCATGGCGAGTGGGCGGGTCAGGGCGATCGGCGCGACGTACGTGCGCGGCGAGGCAACCAGCTGTGCGCAATGGCGTATCGTCTCGGGCTGGCGGCGTTGGCGCTCGGGGCGCAGGCGGTCTGGAGCGCGCCGGCTGCCGCCCAGGAGCTGACGCGCGGCGGCGAGATCTGGCTGCCGCAACCGAGCAGCGGCCACAAGCTGGTGCTGAGCCATGCGTCCGTCGAGCTGAGCCTGACCGAGTCCGGCGCGGCGTGGCAGGGCCAAATCGTCCTCGAGCTGAAGAATCCGACCGCCAAGCCACAGGCGCTGGTGCTGAGCCTGCCGGAGCGCCCCTGCGACAGCGACAATGAGGTCTGCAATGGCCGCGACGCTGGCCGGCTGGAGGGCCTCGCAGCGTCGGTCGATGGCACGGTGCAGACGCCGACCGTCGTCGCCGAGCGCGAATCCACGCCGTGGTGGCCGCTGTTCGGCCGTGTCCACCGCTGGACCATCTCCGTGGCGCCCAAGGCCGCGGCGCTGGTCGAGATCCGCTGGTCGACCACGCAGACCCTCGACGCCGAGGGCGTGGTCGTCGCGCTGCGTGGCCTCGATGGCTGGCGCAAGCAGCTGAAGGTCTTGGATGTCGGCCTCACCCTGCCCTTTCGGCCTTGGGCGTTCGGCCACCCAGCTCCGATGACGCTGGCGCGCTATGAAACCCGCATCGGCACCACGGGGGCCCTGCAGGGCAAGCCGGAGACCCGGCTCGAGTTGCGGGCCAAGGGCTGGAAGTCCAAGGATGACATCACGATACACCTGGGCACGGCCGACCAGATCGGTGGTGCGCTGCGCTGCCCGGATCCCCGCTCCATCGCCGCGTCGGCCAAGGCCGCCGATGGTGTCAGTCAGCTACAGCGCCTGCTCGTCATGCGCAACGACAGCGAGCTGCAGGTGTGTCGGGCGCTGTTCTTGGCGCGACAGGGCTTTCAGTTTCAGGACAAGGAGCTGCAGCAGCGCTTCTACGGCAAGCCCATCAAGTCGGCGTCGGTATCGCAGTCGATCCTCGAGGGCAAAGTGCGGCCCTTCTTGCGCTACGGCATGCAGCCCAACCCGCGCTATACGCCGGAGCTACACAACGCCGACGACGCGGCGACCATCGACGCGCTCGCCGCCGAGCTGCGGCGACGCAAGGGCATCTAAGGGCTCCAACTTCAACAAGGTGATCGCAGTCGTTGTTGCAGGGCCTTCTGCCCTCGTTGCGGGCGAATCTGCGTACCGAGCGCCGTGAGTGCCGCGATATGGGTGCGAAGCGCGGCTACGATGGGTGCACGGCGACGTGGCCACTGTGGGCCGACGCGGTCGAGGCCATGCCGCAGGCAGGCCGCCCAGGCGTTCGATGAGAGGTCCGCTGCGTCGAAACAGCGGCTGGCCTGCACGGGGGCGCGGCGGGGACGCATCCGCCGGCGCCGGCGCCGCTACATGCCGAGGTACATACGGGCGACGCCCTCGAGGCCCTCTGGCGGATAGCCGCGCGGCCCGGCGTATTTGTAGCCGTTGAGGTATACCGTCGGCGTACCCGAGATACCGGCGTTCTGGCCCTCGTTCATGTCGGCCTGGATGGCGCCCTTGAACTTGTGGGTGTCGAGCGCCGACTTGAACTTGGCCATGTCGAGCTTCAGCTCCTCGGCGTAGCGGTCCAGGCTGGCGCGGTCGAGGCTCTGCTGGTTGTCGTAGAGCTTGTCGTGGTATTCCCAGAACTTGCCCTGCTCGTTGGCCGCCATCGACGCTTCGGAGGCGAGCATGGCGTTCTGGTGGATGCTCTCGAGCGGCATGTGCTTGTAGACGATCTTGACTTCGTTGGGGTTGTTCTTCTGGAAGAGCTTGAGGCTCGGCGCCAGCTTGCTACAGAAGGGGCACTCGAAGTCCTCGAACACGACCAGCTCGACCTTGGCCGACTTCGGACCGAGGGTCGGGCTGTTGCTGGTGTTGAACGACTGCTGGGGCGTCTCGTACTGCGGGAAGAACTTGCCGCCCTCGATGGCCTTCTCGTACAGGTTGGCGGCGGTGGCGCCATCGGCGAGCAGCTTCTGGGCCCGCTCGAGCTGGGCGTCGATGAGCTGCTCGAGCTGCTCGTGGGTCTTCTCCTTGCCGATGCGCATGCCGTTGGCCAGGATGTTCGGGAAGCTGTGGGCGCCGATCTCGTTGGCCAGCACCGAGTCGCGGGCCAAGACGCCGCGGTAGGTGTGGTCGTCGAGGGCCTTCTTGAACTTCGCCATGTTGAGGCCGAGCTCCTGGGCGTAGCGCTCGAGGCTGAGCCGGTCGATCGAGAACGAGTTGGCCATCAACTTGTCGTGGTACTCCCAGAACTTGCCCTGGGCGTTGGCGGCCATCGACGCCTCGGAGGCGAGCGCCGAGTCCGGGTGCTGCGGCGGGATGATCTTGTGCTTGAAGCGCCACTGCACTTTGTCACCGTACTTGTCGCGCGCCTTCTTCATGTGGCCCGCGAACTCGGTGCACTGCGCGCAACCAAAGGCCGAGAGCACGAGGATCTTCACCGTCGCGGTGTCGGGCCCGAGCTTGGGATCGGTGTCGTGCAACGTCGCGCGCCAGACCTGGCCCTCGCCAGACGGAGCGCCAGCAGCCGCGGTCGGAGCGGGCGGCGGGGGTGGCGGCGGCGGGGGCGGCGGCTCGGAGGTCAGGGCGCCGGCGGGGGCCACGGGAGCTCCAGGCGCGGCGGCTTGGGCCACCTCAGCGCCAGGGGCTGCAGCGACGGCGCCCGGTGCAACGCCCGAGGTCTTGGGCGCGGTCACGCGGCCAGCGACGTAGCCGCCGATGAACAGCGCGACGAAGAGGATGTAGGCCTGCTCTTTCTTCATCATGGTCTGACTCCTAGGACGAACCCTCGAACTTGACTCGCGAACCCGCCACGGCTCGGGCGCTGAGCGGACGGCGCTCGGCCCCCCTGCGGCGAGGTGGGGCGCGGCAATCTAAGCGACCCAGGCGCCTGCGACAAGCGTGCCCGCTGGGCCCGCCTGCACGGCAGCCAACGTCAGGGCGTTGGAGCGCATTCCCGAGCAAGCCGCGGGCCGCTTCGCAGGCGTTCGACACCGCGGACGGGACGCCCACGGACGCCTCGCGCCGAGGCGTGGCGCGCGGCCGGCCTGCGCCCCGGTCAGAGCGTCTGGAGCGCGCCTGACGCCGACGCGACCCGCATCGGCTGCCCGGAACAGAGGGCCAGAATCGCCGACTCCAGCCAGCGGGCGCTGGCGATCTTGCGGTCGGGGATCATCGAGGCCCGCAGCTGCACATCGAGATCGGCCACGGTCTGTAGCGCTCGCTCGAGCTGCTGCGGCTTCATGCGCCGGACTTGCTGCGCCACGAGCTTGGCGCGGTAGGGATGCCAGCCGGTGTGGGCCGCCAGCTCGGCCTCCGTGGTCCGCCCCTGTCCGATCGCGTCGGCGACCCGCAGCAGGCCGCGCAGGTTGGCAGCCAGCGCCGCGCAGATCGCGATCGGCTCCTGCTCGTGCTCCAGCAGCATGTGCAGCACGGTGAGGCCGCGCTGGGCGTCGGCCTCGGCGATGGCGTCCGTGATCGCCCACACCGCCGCCTCGCGGTCCATCGGCACGACCGCTTCGACTTGCGCGACGGTCAGGGTGCCGCCCGGGCCAGCGTCGAGCAGCAGGCGATCGGCGGTCTGCTTGAGCCGGGCTGATTCGCCGCCGCCCAGCCGATCCCAGATGCGCTGCGCCACCTGGCGATCGACCCGGATGCCGAAAATCCGCGCCTGCTCCTCGATGTAGGCCTGCAGGCCCGGCGGGTCCATCGGCGCGACAGCGACCAAGACCCCCCGCTGCTGCAGCTCCGCCCAGGCGCGCTTGCGACGATCGAAGCGTGTGGCGCTCAAGATCAAGACAAAAGGCGGCCGCCCCAGGCCCTCGCGCGCTGCCGGCAGGCTCTGCAGCAGCCGCTCCAGCGGGTCGGTGGCCGCCTCTTCGGCCTCCCCCGCCGCTGCGGCCTTCTTGCTCGGTTTGCGCTTGCGCCCGCCGGCATCGTAGTCGAACTCTTCGCAGTGCAGCACCGAGATGACGCGGCGACCGCCGAAGAGGCTCATCGAGCGCGCCTCGCTGGCGATGAGGGCGTGGACGCCGTCGCCGGCGTGGTCGCCGTCGAGGTAGTCGATGCGCACCTGGTCCAGCGCCGGGTCGCCACCGCGCAGCGCCGCCGCCTCGATGCGGGCCACCGCCGCGCGCAGGGCGGCCGGATCGGCCGTCGGCGGCTCCTCGGTGCGTCGGCGGTCGTCGACGGGGTCGGCGCTCGTTACGAGGTAGAGGGCGCAGAGCTGCGACTTGGCGAGGTGGGCCTCGAGATCTGGGCCGTCGACGACGACGAGCGGGGATGACGCTGGGCGGGCGGTGGCCATGCTCGCAGGATGGGGCCGTGGGACTGCGCGGGCAAGGGTTGACGATGGGGGGCACTTGGCGTAGAGTGCCGCCCCCGGTGGGGGCCTCGCTCCCGCCGCGCTTCCGCAGTAGCTCAGTTGGTAGAGCAGGTGACTGTTAATCACCGGGTCACAGGTTCGAGTCCTGTCTGCGGAGCCTGATAAATCAGGCGGTTACGAATCCCGGCCGACCCGAAGAAGACTCCGGGGTGCGTTCTGGGGTGCGTTACGGCCTCGATTCG
>CANLIC010000023.1 GCA_947491025.1 Myxococcales bacterium | reverse complement strand
GATCACGAACGGCTGGCGCCTGGCGGACCCGGCATTCGCCCGCGAGATGGCCGACGCCGGCCTGCAGCACGTGCACATCTCGGTCTACTCGCACCGCCCCGAGGTCGAGGAGAGGCTGCGAGGCGTCGCCAAGACGCTCGACAAGGCCTTTGCAGCGGTCGACAATGCCAACGCGGTCGGCATCGCCGTCAACATCAACTGCGTGATCAACAAGCTGAACTGCGACCACCTCCACGAGACCATCGAGCACTGGATCGCCCACCATCCGCACGTCCGCCACTTCGTCTGGAACAACCTGGACCCCTCGATGGGACGCGCCGAGGTGAACCAGGATCAGTTCCTGCACCGGCTTTCTGACTTCGAGTGGTCGCTGGCCATGGCCTGCCAACGCCTCGCCGCCACCGGCCGCACCTTCCGCGTCGAGAAGGTGCCGCTCTGCTACATGACCGATTTCGCGTGGGCCAGCACCGAGACCCGGAAGATCGTCAAGGGCGAGGAGCGCATCGTTCACTTCCTCGACGACAAGCAGACGGTGCGCCAGACGACCTGGGGCCACCTCTATGCCGAGGCCTGCCGCGCCTGCCGCCTGCAGCCGATCTGCGGCGGGCTCTTCGATCGAGGCAATGGCTACGATCCCGACGAGTTGACGCCTGTGTTCGGCGACCTGGAGCCGATCGTCCGCAAGATCATCGAAGACCCAGCCGACCCCTCCTACAAGCTGCGCGACTTCGCCACCTGGCACGCCGACTTTGAGGGTCGCAAGGCCGAGGCGCGCGTCGACGCGGAGCGCGAGAAGGCGAATCAATTCCGCGAGGCCGACAAGAAGCTCACCATCGGCCACGTGACCAGCGAGAGCCTGCGCTTGTTCGAAAAGAAGCGCCGCGTCGAGGGCATGGCCGCCGCCCGCACCGGCGTCACCTTGGAGCGCGACGAGATCGTCCGCCAGGCGCTACAGGCCGGTGAGGCCGGGGACGCCGCCAACGAGGTCTAGCGGTCGATTTCAGCCGGCCAGACGGTAGCGACCCGCCTTGGCGCGCGAGGTCTAGCCTCCGGCCACTGCGTCGGCGGAGAGCCCGGCCGGGATCTGCAGCGGCGCCGCCCCATCGATGTTGCCGACGGCGCGGTGCCAGGCGAAGGTGTCGTAGACGCTGTGCTCGAAGGGCGGCGGGTTGTGGCCGAGGTCGGCCCGCGCCTTGTCGCTGCGCATGTCTTGGTTGCTGTCGAGCGCCAGCAACGACTCGGCCGTGTAGAGCGGCTCCTTGCCGGAGAGCTGGCTCCACATCGTCATGAAGGGCGCACCGACGTGGGCCAGCCAGGTCGGCGTCCGTAGGCTCGGCGGCGCCTTGCCGGTGATGTCGGCCGTCGTGCGCGCCAGGTCGGCGATCGAGCGCCAGTGCCCGGTCAGCAGGTAGCTCTCGCCGCGGCGTCCACGGGCGGGATCGGCGGCGACGAGCAAGGCGCTCGTCACGTCGCGGACGTCGACGAAGTCAAAGCCGCCTTCCACCATCGCCGGCAAGCGTCGGTGCCAGAGGTCGAGAAACGCCGTACCCATGCGCGAAGGCCCGTAGTCGTGGCGGCCGATGACGCCGGTCGGGTGGAGGATGACCGCGTCGAGGCCCTCCTCGAGCAAGCGCCGCACCACCCGCTCGCCCTCGGCCTTGCTCTGATCGTAGGCCGGCCAACGGCGGTCGCCGAGCGGCACGCGCGCCCGCGTCTCATCGAGGGGCTGGTCCTTGGGCATCTGCTGCATGGCGTGGATGGAACTGACGTGGACCATCCGCACGCCCTCTGCCAGGCACGCCTGCGCCACGCTGCGGGTGCCCTCGACGTTGACACGGTGGACCAGGCCACCCATCGGTCCGACGATCGAGATCTTGGCCGCCAAGTGGTAGACCAGCCTGGCCCCGCCAACAGCGCGGCGGACGGCAGGGGCGTCGCAGATGTCGAGCTGGACGCGCTCGATCTCAAGGCCCGCGAGGGCCCGGTCGTCGCGATGAACCGCGGCGCGCACGGCCTCGCCGCGCGCCAGCAGCGCCCGCACGAGGTTGTTGCCGATGTGCCCCGCGGCACCGGTCACCACGATCGTCATCGCGCCTCCAGCCCGGCAGCGGCGTCGCGCAGGCCCTCTGTGCCGATGGGCGCGAACGCTTCAATGCCAAAGCGCTCGGCGATGGCGCCGTAGATGCCGGTGCACAGCGCCTCGTGGCCGCAGCGGCCACAGCGTTCGGAAGGCTTGCGCCAATATTCGTGGTGCGAAAACCGTCGCCGCACACCGCTGACCAGCTCGACCGAGAAGTCGTCGAGGTAGTAGTCGACGAGGTGGCGGACGAGGTCCGGCGCTAGGCAGGCCTGCAGATTGCGGACCCCAACCGACAGGCCGAGGCTGCGCCCGAGCGCCACCGTTTGCGCCACCAGCGCGACCGACTCCTGCGGCGAGATGAGCAGCTCATCTGCGTGCCGTAGACCATCGCCGAGCGGCTTGCACAGCGCCAACACCCACACCGGCGGCGCACGGCTGGCGGCAGCGGCGCTGGCAGCCAGGTAATGGGCCAACGCCGGCAGGTGCGGAGCGTTCAGCTTGGTGACCGCCGTGTAGACGTAGGTCCAGAGCCTCGACTCGCCGAGCGCGGCGGCGAAGCCCTCGAGCTGCGTATGCTGCCCGGCGCTGCTGCGTGCCAATCGGCGGTAGGTCGCGTCATCGACGGTGTCCAGCGAGAAATGAAGGGTGCGCACGCCATGGTCGGCGAGCCAGCCCGCGAAATTCGGCCGAGCGAGGCGGAGGCCATTGGTCATCACCAGGTGACCACCATCGAGCCCCGCGTCGGCACAGGCCTGAAGCACCGCCTCGAGCTCAGGGTGAATCGTCGGTTCGCCGCCAACTAGGATGGCGCGGTCGCAGCCGATCGCCCGCCCGGCGGCCGCGATGGCTGGCACCTGGTCGGCGGGCAAGAAGCCTTGCGCGTCCTCATGCGGCGGCACAGCGCAGTAAAGACAAGCGGAATTGCAGGGTCTGCCGAGGTCGATGTAGACAGCCGGCGTGATGTGCTCACACAGCGCCAACAGGCCGGGCTCGGGGGCCAAGAGCGGGACGTCGTCGCGCCGGCCGTGGACGTCGGCGACGGGCCGGCCCAGAAAGCGCTTGTCACGCGCGGGCACGACGGGCCGCGGCCTCGACGCCATTGGGCGCTGCGCTGCCTCCTTCGGCTCCTCGGTTCTGGCGCCTGCCATCGCGCTCCCTTAGACGCCGGCACCTCAGCATCGGCTGGCATGCACCTTGGCCGGCGGGCAAGGCGACGTCAATCGCCGCCCCCGGACGATGGCCGAGAAGCGCCACATGCCCTTGCGGATAGACGGTTCACGCCTTCGCAGACGACCGTGTGCGTACGAGCGCCGGGTGTCACGCCAAGCGGCGAACGCTGTTGGCAGCCGCCGGGCAGACCTCACCCTTGCCGCGCCCCCCGGGCTGAAAGACGATGGCGGCGAGGCCGGCCTCGAGGCCCGCGGTCGAGCGAGGCGGCGTGGGCGAATCGAGAGCCGAGGTCATTGTCGTCGGCGCCGGGCTGGCCGGACTCGCCAGCGCCTACTTCCTGGCCCGCGCCGGCGTCCGCGTCTGCGTGCTCGAGGCCGCGTCAGCGCCGGCAAGCGAGGCCAGCGCCCAAAACGCCGGGATGGTGCGCCGCCTCTGCGAAGAGCCCATTGAGCGGTCGCTGGCGCTGCGCAGCCACCGGATGCTGGCGCCGCTGTGTCCATCCGACGGCCATTCGCCGGCCCTGGCGGCGTCGCACCAAAGCGGTGGCGAGGTCGAGGCGACCTTTGCCACGGACCCCGACCTCGCCGGCGCCACGCTCGGTCGCCGCACCGGCGGCTTGCTCTTGCTCGGCAGCGAGCCGACGCGCCTCCACGACGCCGCAGCCCACCTGGCGCTCGCCGGGGCGCCAACCCTATTTCTCGGCGATCTGTCGCAGAACTCCCCTGCGGAGTTCATCGACGCATTGTCAAGCGACGGCAAGCAGCCACTGCGGACCGACCCGCTCCACCTGCTGCCATGGCTGCGCGGCACCTCTGCACGCGCGGGTTTCTTGGACCCCGACGCGCTGGTCGTCGACGCCGCTGCGCTCTGCCAGGGCCTGCTGCGAGCGCTGCGGCGGCGCGGCGTCGAGGTGCGCTGCGGCGTCGCCGTCACGGAGCTGGTGGTGCGCGGCGGACGTTGCCAGGGCGTCGCGCTGGCCGGCGGCGGCGGCGCTGCGGCCGACGCCGTGCTGCTGGCGACCGGGGCCTGGGGCAGCGCACTCCTGGCGCGGGCCGGCCTGCGGCGACCGCTGCTGCCGCTGCGCCGGACGCTGTGGCAGAGCAGCGCGGCGCCCCTGGCCGACGCTGCCGCGCCCTGGGTCTGGCTCGACGACATCGGCCTCTACCTGCGCCCCCAGGCCGGCGGCTGGCTGGCCTCGCCGTGCGACGAACGACTCGATCTGCCCACGTCGCCCCCCACGGCGGGCCGCGATGGCCACAGCCGCCGCGCAGCGGCGACCGAGACCCTGGCGCTGCAGCTCGCCAAGCTCGAGCGCTGGCTGCCCGTCGTCGCCAACGAGGTGGCAGAGGGGCGCCTGCGCTGGCGGGCTGGCTGGAGCGGGCTACGCACCTTTGCTCCCGATCGCTTGCCGCTCATCGGCCCCGACGCCGCGCTGCCTGGGCTTCACTTCTGCACCGGCCTCGGCGGCGCTGGCGTAAGTTGCGGCGTGGCAGCGGCCGAGGCGGCGGCGGCGCTCCTGCTCGGAGAAGCCACGCCCTGGCTGGACAGCGAGGCCGTGCGGCCGGACCGGCCGGCGATGGCGCGCCTGCCCTACGTGCCCGATGGCGACGTGGCGCGGGCCCGGCTGCTCGACGTTCGCCAGGCGATGGCGGGCCTACAGGGTCCCGGCGCGGCTCCCGGAGCCTCTTCCCCAGTTCCTTGACAAGGCGTCGTGAAATGTTAGATTGACGCTGCGTCGAGGAACAAGGCGCCGACGCCAACCGCCCGGATCCCGGTCGGCTGGACGACGGAAGCGCCGCTGCGGCGGCCGGAGGCGACATCATGGCGCGCAGAGTCGATACCCAGCGGCACGAGGACGTCATCGCCAGCGCGTTCGCGGCGCTGCAGCGGCGGGGCGTGGTCGGCGTCTCGATGGCAGACCTGGCTGCCGACCTCGGCATGAGCCGGTCGGCCCTCTACTGGTACTTCGATGGGCTTCCGTCGCTCTTTGAGCAAGCGCTGGCCCAGCTGCTGACTTCGCAGGGCGAGGCGGTGGCGGTGGCGCTCGAGGGCGTCGACCACCCCATCGACGCCTTGGCGGCGTGGATGCGGGCGATGGTGAGTCACCACCACGACGCCCCTGAGCGGCTGGCAGCGCTGCTCCAGCTCTGGGCGGTGGCCCGACCCGGCGACAAGGACGCGACACTGCAGACCTTTGCTGCCATCTTCGAGCCGATGCGCGAGGCCGGAGTCGACGCCCTGCGAACCGGCGTCGCCGAGGGCAAGGTGGCGCCCTGTGACGCGGGAGCGATCTTCGACCTCTGCGCCGTCGTCGTCGATGGCTCGCTGGTTCACCGCGTCAGCCGTGGCCTCGACGGCGTGGTGCTGATCGAGGACTTCATCGCCCGGGTCCTGATGCCCTTGCGCCGTCCAGGGCGTGGCGAAGCGCCGACCGCGGCCATCAAGAACCGACGCTCCGTCGAGAAATCGATGGCGTGGGACTGAACCCCACCGCACCAGCGCGTTGCCGCAGCCAAGAAAGCGGCCAGCCCCACGAGAGCCTCCAGGAGTTGCCATGCACGCCATCGACATTCACGCCCGCCTACCCCTGACCTTGCCCCTGCTCCAGGTCCAGCTCCGCGGCGATGAGGCCCGCATGGGGCAGCAGCACGGCGAGCTGACGCGTGCCAGTGGCGGCTGGCAGACCGCTGCGGCGTGGTACCCCGGCATGGCGCAGCGGCTGATCTGCGGCGGACAGCCGGCGCCGCTGCGCAAGGGCCTGCCGCGCCTGCTGGCCCCGGTCGCCGACGCGCTGCTGGACCGCCTCGGCGCGCGCCGCCCGGCCTGGGCCCTCGGCCGCAGCCACGCCTTCGCCGCGGCGCTCGGCATGCCGGCACAGCAAGCGCGGACCGTGGGCGTCATGGACCTGTTCCAGAACACGGTCGGCAGCGCCGGCCGGCTCGGCGTCGGCGGGCTCCAATCCCGCTGGAGCAGCCTCGTGCCGGGCGCGTGCTCAACGTTGGCGGTCTGGGACGGGGCCAGCGACGATGGCCGGCTGCTCTTGGCCCGCAACTTCGACTTTCCCGGCGTCGGGGTGTGGGAGGCTGCGCCCGAGGTGGTGTTCTGTACCCCCGACGAGGGGCTACGCTATGCCTTCGCCACCACCCGTGGCGCCGACACCCCTTGTGTCAGCGTCTGGAACGAGGCCGGGCTGGTCATCACCACCCACACGCGGCTGCACAACGACGTCCGACTCGACGGCGACCTGATCGTCGACATGGTGCATGACGTCGTGCGCAACTGCGCCACCATCGACGCCGCAGTCGCTCGTCTGCGTGCAGCGCGGAGCGCCTCGTCTTGGGGCATCTTCATCGCATCAGGCGAGGAGCGCCGCGCCGTGCTCGTTGAGTTGACGGGCAGCGCCTGCCGCGTCGTGGAGCCGCGTCCGGGCGAGCCGCTGCTGGCGTGCACCAACCGGTACCAGTCCGCAGATCTCCACCGCGGTGAGGTCGAGCTGTCGCCGGCGTGGGTGATGCACTCCGACGGCCGTCACCTCTCGCTGCGGCGGGCGGCGCAGCGCGGCATCGCCAGCGGCGGACTCGACGTCGAGGCCCTGCAAGGGCTGCTCGGCAGCCACGAAGATCCCGAAGTCGATGGCGCCTTCCGTCTCGGCGGTGGCGTCCTCGCGCAGCCCTGCGCGGTGCAATCGGTCGTCATCGACCCGGTGCGCCGCTGCACGTGGCTCAGCGTCGGCGCGGTGCCGACCGGCCACGGCCCCTACGTCGCCGTCGACTGGCAGTGGCGCGACACGCCGGGCAGCACAGAGGTCGATCTGCGAGCGATTCGCCGCCAGCATGCCGAGGCGGCGTCGACCTCCGGACCAGGCGGCCTCGATGTTGGACGCGGCCGTGCGCACCTGCACATCGTGGAGGCGGCGCGGTTGGAGGCCCTGGCCGCGGACGCAGAGGCCATCGAGGCAGAGCTGCTCGCCGGGCTGGCCGCGGCGCCCCATGACCCAACCCTGCAGCTGCTCGCGAGCGGCATGGCGCTGCGCAACGACCGCTCCGCACAAGCGCTGCAGCACGCCGAAACAGCCCTTGACGCCGAGCGGGCCCCCTTCTACCGCGAGCGTGCGCTGCTCTGGACCGCGCGCGCCGCCGACGTGGCCGGCCGACGCCACCTCGCCGACGCCGCCCGCCGCGAGCTGCTGGCCGCCGACCATCCGCGGGCCGAGCGCCATCGCCAGGCGGCACGCCGCGACGATCGCTGGCGCTTTGACAGGGTTCGTGCGCGCATGGTCCATGTCGCGGCGCAGCTCTGCGACCTGGCCTAGCGGAGCCCGGCAGTGACGGATCGGCCCTTGCCTCCACGCATGGCGTGCCCTACGCGCCCGGCCCCGGCCGCGCTGGCGGCGAGCCTCGGCCTCGGCATCGGCGACCGCGTGGTGGCCTTTTGGCCCCACCCCGACGACGAGGCCTGGGCCGCGGCCTGGACCTTGCGCGGCCTTTGCGACGCTGGCGTCAGGCTCCGCCTGGTGTTCGCCACCGACGGTGAGGCAGCCAGCGGCTCGGACGCCGACGCCGCGACCCAGGGCCTGCTGCGCGCAGCGCGTCGTGCCGAAGCAGAGGCCGCTGCCGCGTCGCTCGGCTGCGAGGAGGTCGTCTTCCTCGACCGCGGCGACGGTCACTTGGCCGTCGACCTTGGCCTCGCCGACGCGTTGGCCAGCGCCTTGCCCGGTGGCAACAGCGATCGCCCGGCCAACGCCGTCTTGTCTTTCGGCGATGACGGCGGCTATCCGCACCGCGACCATGTCGCGCTGACCGCGGCGCTGACACACGCCCTTGCTGCGCTAGGGCCGCTGCCCTGGTGGCAGACCTCGTACGCGCCAGGGCTGTTTGCGCCGCTGCTGCACGCCCTCCGCCGACACGACGCCCGCGGCCGGACACCGCCCTTGCTCGACGCCGCCTGGCCGCTCGCGCGCGTCGGCGCGCCCGCCAAGGCCGGCGACGTCTGGGTTCGCGCCGACGGCGAAAGCGCGCGCACTTTCAAGGCGCAGGCCATCGCCTGCCACACCAGCCAACTGCCGGGCGGCGACCCGCTGCGGCTGCTCGGCCCCGGCGTCGTCGAGGCGCTGATGGCCCACGGTGAGCGGTGGCGGCGAGCGCCGCCGCCAGGTGGCGAGGGCGCCAAGAGCCTGGAGCGCCTCTAGCCGATGGCCTGATGCGAGGCGGGCGCGCCGCTGCGGCCGAGTCCTGCCCGCTGGCGCCAGGGCGTGATCACCGCCGACACGGCGTGCCGGCGCAGCGCTGTCAACGCGGCGCCGCCGATCGGTCCGGCCATGGCGGGCAGCGTGGGCGCCGTCACGGGTGCGCAGAGGGCGTCCTCGCTGGCGTCGAGGGCGGCGAGCACTGCAGCCCGGACCTCAGGTCCGCCCACGCGGACGGCCCACGCGACGAGGTCCCAGGCCAGCTCGGCATGGCGCGCCTCGTCGGACGCGATCTCCCGCAGCAAGGCGCGGACCGCCGGCAGGGTGCAGGCCTCGGCCTCGATCTCGGCCTGCAGCGCCGCGGCCGTCTCGAAGATGCAGCCCTCGCTGGCGGCCGCGGCGGCAACCTCGGCCAAGGTCGGCGCGCGGAGGCTGCCGGAGATCGCCAAGGGCCCAGGGCCCACCGCGCCGGCGCCGAGCGCCGTGGCCAACGCGTAGCAGTGGCTAGCATGGCGGACCTCGTCGATGCCCGCCTGCTGGGCCCGGACCAGCAGCTCCGGCGGCGCGCCGATGGCCATCAGCTCCAAGGTCAAGCGCGCAAAGCTGGCGACCGAGGCGTGCTCCATCGCGGCCGCCTCGAGGAAGTGCCGCCGCAGCGCCAACCGCTCCTCGCCGCTGAGGCCGCAGAACGCGTCCGCCAGGGCCGTCACGTCGCGCCCGGCGTCGTCAGCCTGCCAATCGGCGCGGGCGGTGGCCTCGGCGCGGCGCCACTCGCCTTCGACCGCGAATGGCCGACCGATGGCGCAGAGGTAGGGCGAGCACTCGCGCTTGCCCTCGGGCTTCCCGCCTGCGATGGCGCAGAAGGGCTTGTCACCAGTGCAGTTCTTGGGGCCGCCGCAGGTGTCGTCGGCGGTCTGGCAGGCCAGCGCCTGGCCGCCGCAGCCGGGGTTCTGGTCGTAGGTCATGCAGTCCCCGACGGCGCAGTCGTGGCTGTCGGGGCAGCTGGCCTGGACGCAAGTGCCGTATTGCGGTCCGCAGAGGCAAATGGAGCCCGACCCGCAGTCGGCGTCGACCTGGCAGGTCTGGGCGCAGTAGCACCAGGGCGTCTGGATGCCGGACAGGCAGGGCCCATCGCCCTTTCCGATGCAGTCGTTGTCCGACATGCAGCCGCTGGGATTGGGCTGGCCGCTCGGGCAGCTCGAGGACGGGTTGGGCACGTAGGCCGGACAAGCCACGACCTCGCGCCGCCGCTTCGCGCCGTTGTCACACACGTCGACGCCGGTATCGACGCCGCCGACGATGATCGGCTTGGGGTCCAAGCAGGGGAAGGGCGCTGGCTGGTTGCCACCGCCGTCGCTGGCGCTGTCCTTGCCAACATCAGCCGCTGTGTCGCCGCCGCCGCCGTCGACTGCCGCGTCGAGGCCGACATCCGACACCGCGTCCGTGGCATCGCCAGGCCCCGCGTCGATGACCGCATCCCCGGTCGAGGTGTCGAGCCCACCGTCGGCCGCCACATCGCCGCCGGTGCCGGCAACGCTGTCGCCGGTGTCGCCGCCGGTGTCACCGCCGCCGCCCGTGTCGCCGCCGCCCGTGTCGCCGCCGCCCGTGTCGCCGCCGCTCGCGTCGCCGCTGCTGATGTCACCGCCGACGGTGTCACCGCTGCCGGTGTCGCCGCCGCCTGTCTCGCTCAGGGTGTCCTGGGTGGAACCACCGCCGCCAGTCGTCGTCCCGCACGCCGCAACCGCCCAGCCGAGCGCAGCCGCGCGCAACAAATCGTGCAACCGATACCGCTTCATCGTCGCCTCCGAGGCCGCCTCACCCTGGCCGCCCCCATGATGCCGACCCGGCACATCAAGGTCCAGCGATCGCTCTGGAGCGGGCCTGTCAGGGCAGGATGCTGCGGCGGCAGCTGAAGCCGTGGCGACCGGGTGGGTCCCGGGCCGCTGCAGGCATCGGGGCGCCAAGCGGGGCGATCTCTCGCGATCTTCCAAGACTCCTCCTCCCGTCGCGACGGCGCGCGGCCCCCTGCTGCGGCTTGACATCCACCCCGCCCATCGCCAGCGTTCGCCGCGCTGTGGCGTCGGGGCGCGGCCGATGCAGGGGGGGCGCGATGGACGTCGATGAGGCCATTCGCAGGCGGCGAACGCACAAGTTTTTCGCCGGCGGCGCCGTGCCCGAGGCGACCCTGCGGGAGCTGGTGGAGCTGGCGCGCTGGGCGCCCAACCACGAGTACACCGAGCCATGGCGCTTCTTGATCGTGCGCCACGAGCGCCTGCCGGCGATGCAGACGGCGGTGCTGGCCAGCCTCGACAGCATCGCCCAAGCCGGGACGCCAGAGATGATGCGCAAACTGGCGCAAAAGCGCGAGAAGCTCATCAAGCGCCTCGCTGGGACGGGCGCCGTTGTCGTCGTAACTTGTGCCCGCAGCCCGGACGATCCGAGCCGCGACCGCGAGGACTTCGCGGCCTCTGCCTGTGCGACCCAGAACCTGCTGCTGGCCGCCACGGCGCGCGGCCTCTGTGCGCTGTGGTCGACGGGCGGTGTGCTGCTCACCGAGGCGATGCGCAGCTTCTATGGTGCGCGCGGCGACGAGCACATCGTCGGCGTGCTCTTCATCGGCACACCGGCGACCGAGCTCGAAGGCAAGCGCTACAAGGGCGTCGACGACGTCATCGCCTGGGTGTGAGGCGATGTCATTGGCGCCCATAGATACGCGTCAACAGACTGTTCTCGTCGTATGATCGCGAGATTGTAGGTGGCAGGTTGAGCTACGCCTTTCGTGTCGAACACGTGTGCAGCCGCTCCGGCGCGCGCCTTGGCCGCCTCGACACCGCGCATGGCAGCGTGCCGACGCCGACCTTCATGCCGGTGGGAACCCAGGGCGCCATCAAAGGCGGCGTCTTGCCACGCGACCTGCGCGAGATGGGCGCCGGCATGGTGCTCGGCAACACCTACCACTTGTTGCTGCGACCAGGACCGGAGCGCATCGCGGCCGCTGGCGGTCTTCAGCGCTTCACCGGCTGGAAGGGTCCGATGCTCACCGATTCTGGGGGCTTCCAGGTCTTCAGCCTCGGCCACCAGGCCAAGATCACCGACGCGGGCGTAGTCTTCCGCAGCCACCTCGATGGCGCAAAGGTGCGCCTGGACGCTGAAGAGGCGATGCGGGTGCAGGAGCTCTTCGGCGCCGACATCATGATGGCCTTCGACCAATGTCCGCCGGCTGGCGCCGACCGCGCTTTTGTCGAGTCGGCGATGCGACGCACCACGGCCTGGCTGGACCGCTGCCTCTTGGCGCGTCGACGCAAGGGTGAGGTCGCGCTCTACGGCATCGTCCAGGGCGCCATCGACGCGGCGCTGCGCACCCGCCACGTCGAGGAGATCTGCGCCCGGGACGGCTGCGAAGGCTTCGCCATCGGCGGCCTCTCGGTGGGCGAGGCAACCGACGTCACCTACGAGATCTGCGCCCACACCGCCCGCCAGATGCCGGCCGACAAAGCGAGGTATCTGATGGGCGTCGGAACACCAGAAGACCTGATTCATTGCATAGGATTTGGTATCGACCAATTCGACTGCGTCCTGCCGAGTCGCAACGGCCGCCACGGCAATGTCTACACCCGCGATGGGGGGCTGCGCATCAAGAACAGCCGGTTCGCTGCCGACGACGGCCCCCTCGACCCGGACTGCGGCTGCCCGGCGTGCCAGACCGTCGGACGTTCGCTCATTCGCCACCTGTGGATGGCGGGCGAGGTGGCCGGTGGCTTGTGGATGACGCTGCACAACCTCTGGTTCTTCCAAGATCTGACCCGTGAGGCCCGGGCGGCCATCGCCGAGGACCGCTATGACCTGTGGGCGTCCGCGACGCTGGCCCGCATGGCATCGGGGATCTGGCGGTCCTGACCGAATCGGCCAGCCCAATGTGCAGGGAGCACAGCGCGACCCGCTTGCCCCTTGCCATGGGCACAGTTGCCGCCGAATCAATCGCAATGGACTGATCTGATTCGTAAATCAACCTGTTGCGGCGTGTCGCTACTTGACGACGACCTGGCCACGCGGGACCGAGATGACGACTCGGCCCCTGCCCGGCCTCTCGATGTCGAGCAGGACGGTGGAGCCCGGCTCGCCACGGATGCGCTCCACGACGGTCGACATCGCCATGCCGAGCGTGGTGCTGCCATCGACGGCGACGATGCGGTCGCCTGCCTGGACGCCGGCGGCGCGCGCGGGTGCGTCCTCCATCAGCCCACCGACGACGATGGCTCCGCCCTCCTCGCGCAAGGTGGCGCCGATGCCTTGGAAGGAGAACCGCTCGCCCTCCGCACGCTTGCGGACCGAGAGATCTCGGGTCGTCACTTGCTCTTCCTGCACCTCGACGCCTGACTCCATGGCCGTCAGGTACTCTTCGTGCTGGACGCGAATGCTGAGACGACCCGGGCTCACACCGCGGATCTGGTAGCGTCCTTCGCCGTCGCTGCGGTCCATCTTGGGCGGCAGCACCGCCCCAGGCTCCCAGACCATCACCCGCGCCGAGGCCACAGGTTGGCCTTCGGTGTCGCGTACCTGGCCCTCGACGGTGCCGCCGACGCCGAGCCGGATGACGACGTTGTCGGTCAACTGGCCGGAGCTGACCACGACGTCGTCGACCAGCTTGGCGCTTCGCCCCGGCGCTTCGCCGCGCAGGCGATACCGCCCGGGCCGCAGAGGCCCGAGCTGGAAGCTGGCCTCTTCGTTGGCCACCCGGTCGGGCCGTACGAACTGCGGAGAGAACGGATCGGGGTCGATGGGCGCCCAGCCCTGCACGCTGACGATCGACCCTGGCACCGGCTTGCCTTCGTGGTCTTGCACGACGCCGCGGATCTCGCCTCCCTGCCGCAAGGTCAGCGTGACTTCCCCCTCATGGACCGCCACCGCCACCTCGGAGTCGGCGTACTGCAAGCTCAGCGCCTGCACGGTCGCGTCGTCCCCGAGCAGCTCGGGCCGGTCGACCTGAAAGGTGCCGTCGGCCTCGCTGAGGAGCTGGCTGCGCAAGCTGCCCTTGATCAGCAAGACCGTGGCGCCGGCGACCGGCTGCCCACCGGAATCGACGACCTTGCCGCGTAGACCTCCGCCGCCACCGAGCACGATCTCGAGCTGGCTGATCTCGCCGTCGACGAGTGTGACCTTTGTCTCACGGGAACCGTAGCCGCGGGCGGCTGCGCGGACCCGTAGCGTCCCAGCGGGCAAGGCGCCGAGGCGAAAGCTGCCGTCGGCCTCGGTCTTCACCGCGCGCGACTGGCCGCCCTCGATGTAGACCTCGACCATCGCGACCAGCGGCTGTCCGGCCGGTCCGCGGACCGCGCCACGCAGCTCAGCGCCAGCGCGCCGCTCACCTCCGAGTTGAAGCACGACGCCCTCGCGCGCGGTGCCGTCGCCCAACACGAGCTCGTCGCTCGCCCCCTCGCGATCGCCGCGCCCTTTGGCGATGAGGCGCAACCTCCCGGGCGGCAAAGCGAGCTCGAAGTTGCCCGCAGCGTCGCTGACCCCGGCCGGCAGCTCATAGCTGCTGAGCGTGCCAGCGAGGGAGTGCGACTCGGCGACCGCGACGCGCAAGGTCGCGCCGGCCACCGGCTGCTCTCCGAGCAGAACCCGGCCGCGGACAGTCGCCGGCCGCCGCAGCCGCAGGTCGACCTCGACCGCGCTGGTGTCGTCGAGGAGCACCCGCAGCGCGCGCCGCTCCGGCGGTCCCGGGTTGATGAGGCCCTCTGCGCTGGCGTCGATGTGCCAAGATCCGGCAGCGAGGGCGCCGAAAGCGAAGGCGCCTTTCGCATCGGTCCGCGTGCGCACCGGCTTGCCGCCGCGCGCTGGCGCCGCCACCACCTCGGCGTCCGGGACCGGCTTGCCGTCGGGGTCGAGGACCCGACCGAGCAGGGCGCTGTCTTCGGCGGCGACGGACTCGCCCTCGCCCGATGCCGACGACGGCGCGCCGGTCATGTTCCAGGCCGCCCACAGCAAGAAGCCGAGCAGTCCGAGGGCCACCAACGCCGCGACGGTGCCGAGCCGATTGCGACCGCTCATCGCCGCGCCTCCTCGGGCTGTTGGCTGTGGCCGCTCGATGGGCTGGCGTCCTTTGCCTCGCGCCGCCGTGCGAGCTCGGCGCGCAGCGCGCTGTCGGCCTCTTCGCCACGGCGCAACATGCGGCGCTCGATGGTGACCCACCACAGCCGCGAATAGGGAAAGGCGACGAGCGGCCCCACCAACGGGATGGTCAGCGCGGACGCGACGAGCGCCGGGGTCCAGTCGAGGCCGGCGACGCGCAGGGCGACGACGAGCAGCGTCAGCCAGAGCACGACCAGCGCGTACGAGAACATCATGGCGCCAAGGAAATAACCGTGCCCGCGGTCAAACACGTGGCCGCAGTCCGGGCAGGTCTGGTTCATCCGGATGGGCGTTGCGAACATGGCACCGCGCCAGCAGAGCGGGCAGCGCAGGCGCAGCGCTTCCATCGCCGTCGGCCAGCGCAAGGGGCCGGCGCCTGCGGGCGGCGGGGCGCTGGGCTCACCGCAGCTCGCTGCGACGTCGCTCGGATTGGGGCTAGAGGCCTGCGCCATGCTCGCTACCTCGGCGGCGCCAGGGCCGCGGCGCCGCAGGGTGCGCCATGCGCCGAGGCCATTCAAGGGCATTGCCGCGCGGCGCACCGAGGGGTCCGCAGCGACAGGCGGACCCACGGATTGACGCCCCGGCTACCGCTGCGCCACGGTAGGCCCGGACGGCTGCGGAGGGTGCGGTGACGGCAGCGGCGGCGTGGTCACGACGGAACATGGGCGCCGATGCCCTGCGCCGCGTTGTGCTGCGCGCATTGGCCAAGACCGCCGCCGGTCGCGCGTTGATGCGGGACCGCCCCCTGCGCCTCGGCGCTCTCGCCACGCTGCAGGTCTTGGCCGTCACCGCTGTGGCGCTGGCGGCGCCGCTCTGGCTGCTCCTATTGGGACCCTTGCTGCTCGGCGTGCCCCACGTCGCGTCGGACTTGCGCTACTTCGTCGTGCAGCCGCGCGTGCCGTGGCCACGGCGCGCCCTCGCGCTGGTCGGCGTGCTGCTCGGGCTCATGACCCTGCAGCGGTTGGCGCTGGCGGTCGGCGCGCCGCTCGAGCTGCCGGCGGGTGTGTCGCCGCTGCAGAGTGAGCTCGCCCTCGGTGCCGCAGCAGTGGCGGCCGCGCTCTGGCTCGGAGGCGTGCGCCTGCGACGTTGGTCGGCACTGTTGCTCCTCGGCGTCGCGCTCGCCGCGGCCTGGCAGGCCCCGAAGATGGCGCTTTTGGCCTTTGCCCATGGCCACAACCTCGTCGGCCCCGGGTGGGCGCTGCTGCTTGGCTGGCGCGAGGCGGGACGCGCGGACGCGGCTGGCCGGGCGACGGATGCGTTCCCCGCGCGCGCTCTGGTCGCCGGCGCGGCCCTGACCTTCTTCGGGGTGCAAGGGGCGCTGCTCGGAGGCGCGTTCGATGGCGTCTTGGCGGGCCTCGGCGGCCTCTCGGCGCCAGCCACGGGCTTGCAACTGGGTGACCTCGAAGCGCAGTTGGCCCCCGATTGCACCTACCCCTGGTCGATGCGCGTCGCGGTCTCGTTCGCCATCGCTCAGGCCGTGCACTACGCCGCATGGTTGCGATGGCTGCCGCAGCAATGGTCGCCGCGGCGGGTCCCGACGCCGTTCGCCGCCGATGTGCGGGGCGTCGTTGCTGCGCTCGGAGCGCCACTCTTTCTGGCCATCGCCCTCGCTGCCATCGGCCTGCCACTGCTCGCGCTTGTGGTCTCGCCGGCGGAGGCCCGCGTAGGCTACCTGCACGCGGTCGCGTTCCACGGTTGGCTGGAGCTTGCGGCGATCGGTCATCTCGTCGCCGGCGGTGGCGGCCTCGGCGGACCCGAGACCGGCGGGAGCCCCTCCTAGGACGCGACGCAGCTCGGCTGACGGCACTACGCAGCGGGGAGCACTGGCACGGTCGCGGACCGATACACGGCGCTGCCGACAGCCGGCCGTCAACGTGTGGTTGCACCACTCGCCCGCGCTCTGCAACATGGGCCCGACGGGGCGATGGTGCCCGGGGCACCTCGCAGATGGCGCGGCACGGGAGGCTGAAATGTCGAGGAGATCGCTTCAGATCGTGGCCTTTCTTGCCGTGACGGGGGCGACGAGCGTCGCCGCCGCGCTCATGCCGCCCCACACCACCGACAGTGACCCGAAGAACGGCGGCGACCTGCAGGGCCGGACCGTGATCTTCTACGGCTATTCGCTGGACTACGCGGAAAAGAAGGCCGATGTCGTCGACCTGCGCGGCAATCGCCGGGTGCCGGCGACGGTGGAGGTCCACTGCCGGTGGCAGGGCAAGGGTGACTGCGAAGGCTGCCAGCAGCAGCGCTGCGAGGCCCGGGTGTCACTCGCGGCGGTTGAGAAGGACCACCGCTACCGCATCACCTACCTGGACGTGACCATCACGGTGCGCGCGCTTGCCAGCGAGCTCGGCGGCACCCGCCCCTTGCCGCTGGACAAGCCCAAGAGCGCGCCGCCGGCCGACGCCGACAAGCCGAAGGCGCCGCCGCCCGCGGACCCCGACAAGCCGAAGGCGCCGGAGCCGCCCAAAGGCCCGGGCACCAAGCCAGGTGCGCCGGACGCGGCCAAGCCATCACCGGGCGCCACCCCGACCCAAGCGGCGAGGCAGCCGGCGCAGGGGCGCACATGACCCCCGACGAGCTGGCCTCCGACATGATGATGCTGGACGACTGGGAGGACCGGTACCGCTACATCATCGACCTCGGCCGCAACTTGGCGCCGATGGACCCGGCGTTCCACGACGACGCCCACCTGGTACCGGGCTGCATCAGCCGGGTCTGGCTCGCGGCCTCAGCCGAGCCGGGTCCAGACGGCCCCCGCCTGCGCCTTCAGGCCGACTCCGATGCCCACATCACCAAGGGATTGGTGGCGATCGCGCTGCTGCTCTACGACGGTCGCACCGCAACGGAGATCGTCGACCTCGACTTGGATGGGTTTTTCGAGCGTCTGGACCTCGGCAGCCACGTCAGCGTCAACCGCCGCAACGGCTTCTATTCGATGATCGCGACGATTCGCCGGCACGGGCGATCGCTGGCCGCGGGAGAGGCGATCGACAGCGGCAGTTCAGCACCGGGCGGCACGAATTGAGCGCAGCGGAGGCGACGTCGGGCAACCCCGGTCTGCTTTGGCTCGCCGCCGGGCTGTTGGCGTCGCTGTCTGGCCCGCTGCTGGTCAGGCTGTCGCGCGGCGGACGGCTGCTGCACACGGTCGACGGCTTCGTCGTCACGGCGATCTTGGGTCTGGTCGCGGTTGAGGTCCTACCGCACGCCTTTGAGGTCATCGGCTGGCCCTCGTTGCTGCTGGCGGCCGTCGGCCTGGTCGGTCCGGCGCGGCTCGAGCGGGCGCTGCACGCCGCCGCGGGCCGCGTCCACGGCGTGGCGCTGGCGCTTGCAGGCGCCGGGCTGCTGCTGCACGCCGCGACCGACGGGGCGGCGCTGGCTGCGGGCGGCGGCGGCCACGCCATTGCGGACTCCGGCCTGGCGCTCTCGGTCGTGGTTCACCGCCTGCCGGCGAGCCTGACGCTGTGGTGGCTGGTGCGCCCACGCTTTGGCCTGGCGGCGGCGATCGTGACCCTTTGCGCGGAGGCGGCCGGCACGGCGGTGGGCTTTTTCGCCGCCGGCCCTGTCCAGGCCGCGGCCGCAGCACCGGTCATCGGCGCTTTTGAGGCGTTGGTCGGCGGCTCCTTGCTGCACGTCGTCCTGCACCGCGGCGAGGCGCTGCCGCCCCATCCGGCAGCCAAGCGCTGGGCAAGTGTCGGCGCGCTCGGCGGCCTCTGCGTGGTGTTGCTGCTCGTCGGCGTGGGTGACCACCGGCATGGCAGCGGGCACGGCGCGGGTCACCAGCACGACGCGCTCGATGCTGCGCTCCACGCCTTCGTCGCCCTGGCGCAGGCGAGCGCGCCGGCGCTCTTGCTCGGTTACCTGTTGGCAGGGCTGGTGGGCGCGCTGCTGCCCACCCCGGCGGTGCGCTGGCTCCGCGGCGGCGGGGCGCTGCGCGAGGCGATGCGCGGCGTGGCCTTTGGCCTGCCGCTGCCGCTCTGTTCCTGTGGCGTGGTGCCTGTCTACCGCAGCTTGA
Organism: Myxococcales bacterium; assembly: GCA_947491025.1. Classification (GTDB taxonomy): domain Bacteria; phylum Myxococcota_A; class UBA9042; order UBA9042; family UBA9042; genus SXNM01. The sequence goes on along the minus strand of CANLIC010000023.1, from coordinate 61,238 downwards.
TCGTGCGCGGAGCCCCGCCGGCGGCAGCGCTGGGCTTCTTTGTCGCCACGCCGGAGATCGGACTGGACGCGGTGCTGCTGTCCTTGCCGCTGCTCGGCCCCGAGTTGACGTTGGCGCGGGTGGTCGCCTCCGCCTTGGTGGCGGTCACGGTCGGGTGGGCGCTCGGCCGTGCCATCCGGCCCGTCGACGCGGCGCCGCTTGCCGATTCGGCCGCACCATCGGTCGGCGCGGCGGCTCGCTACAAAGAGGTGCTGCGCCTCGGATTTCGGGAGGTGGTGGACGCCACAGCGCCGTGGATCACCGTCGGCCTGTTGATCGCCGCCGCCGCCGAGCCGCTGCTCGACGCCGAGTCCATCGCGGCGATCCCGTCGGCGGCGCAGGTGCTGGCTTGCGCCCTGATCGGCCTGCCCATCTACATCTGCGCCTCGGGCGCGACACCGATGGTGGCGGTGCTGGTCGCCCATGGCGTCTCGCCGGGTGCGGCGTTGGCGCTGTTGCTCACCGGACCCGCGACCAACGTCACCACCTTCGGGCTGCTGCGCGAGCTGCATGGCCGGGGCGTCGCCATCCGCTTTGGCGTGCTGGTGTTGCTGCTGGCGACCCTGGCTGGCTGGGGCCTGGATGCCCTTCTCCCCGCCGGGTTCGTCGCCGGCGGCCACCACCACGACGAGGAGGGCGGCACCCTCGGTGCGGTCGCGGCGTTGGCGATGGCGGCCTTGTTCGCGGCCTCGGTCTGGCGCACCGGGCCCCGCGCGTTCCTCGCAGCGGTCCTGCCGCAGGCGGAGGGCGCGGGCCAGGGCGGCCACGGCCATCGCCATGGCGGCCACGATCACGGCGACCACCGCCACGACGGGCATGACCACGGCCACGGCGGCCACGACCACGGGCATGACCACGGCCACGGCGGCCACGACCACGGCCACCGCGGCCACAGCCACGCGCATGGCGGTCAGGGGCACAGGCATGGCCACGGCGCGGGCATGGCTGGGGGCCGCCTCTCTCCAGCGGGCGTCGACGCGAGCGCCGTGCACGGCGACCCCGAGTCGACCGCCTGCTGCGACGAAGCGCCGCCGCTGCCTGTCGTCTCGATGCGCGCAGGCGTAACAAGAGCCAAGCGAGAGGGCGATGACTAGGGTGACTGGCGCGGGCGGCTGCCTGGTTGGGCTGTGGCTGCTCGGCTGCGGCTGCGCGGAGGCGGCTTCTTCGGGGCTCTCCGCTGGCGCGGCAGATGGCCAGCGCGGCCTCGAGGTCGTTGAAGACGTCGGCGCAGACGCCGACACGGCCGGAGAGATCGCGGGAGACGCTGCCAAAGACGCCGCTGCCGACCCTTTCGCCGGGGCGCCGCCGCGGGTCTGTCATGCGCCGGGCGGCTGGGACGGCAAGTCGGCGCTCTTTGTCGACGCCAGCGCCGAGTTCGGCCTCGATGGGCCGCAGCGGCCGCTGGGGATCCGCGTCTCTGCCGTCGATCTCGACGGTGACCACCTGCCGGAGGTGTTGGTGCGCCGCAACGTGGTCGGCGTGCGCAGCGACCCCAAGGACCCGGCGCAACGGCATGTCGTGCTGCTGCGCAACACCCTGGACAAGCAGGGAAACCGCAAGTTGGTGGATGATACCGTCGCCTCGGGCCTGCTGCAGACACGCGGCGGCGCCGGCGGCCGGCCGTGCCAAATCGCCGTCGGCGGCGACATCGACAACGACGGCGATGTCGATGTGTTCTGCGGCATGTTCATCACGGCGGACAAGGCGGGCGATCCGCTCGACCACTCCGAGTGGCTGGCCAACGACGGCAAGGGCGTGTTCACGCTCTTCGGCGACGCCAGTCCGCTCGGCAGCGCGGCGCGGCGGGCGCTGACCTCGGCGACGCTGGTCGATCACGACCGCGACGGCGCCCTCGACCTTTGGCTCGGCTACTCAACGTGGGGACAGGCGGCGACGGCAGACCTGCTCTTCGCCGGCGACGGCAAAGGCGCCTTCGTCGACGTCAGCGCGGCCGAGGGCCTCAAGACCGTGGCGCCCACCCTCAAGGCGCTGGCCGACGGCACCGCGCACCCCAACACGTGGGGCACGGGCGCCTGCGACTTCAACGACGACGGCCACCCGGACCTCTACACCACCAGCTATGGCCGCTACTTCAATGGCCTGTGGCTTGGCGGCGGCTTGGACGGCGGCAGCCGGTACAGCGATGCCAAGTTCGTGTCGGGCTTTTCGCGCGACGACGACGACGATTGGCGCAGCAACTGGAACGCGCAGTGCCATTGCCAGGACGATCCGAAGGCGGCTGACTGCGACTCCTGTCCGAAGCCGCAGGTGAATTGTGCGCAGCTCAAGCAGGCGTTCGGCGGCAAATACCGCTGGAACCACGGCACCGACCGCGAACCGTGGCGCCTCGGCGGTACAACCGCCGGCTTGCAGTGCGCCGACCTCGACCGCGACGGCCGGCTCGACGCCGTGCAGTGGAACATCGTGCACTCCGATGTGGGCCCCTCCAGCGATCCAACCCACGTGATGCGCAACCAGGGTGGGGAGATCCCGGTGTTTGCGCACATCTCGCCGTCGGCCAACGGCTTGCAGCGCACCTGGCTCAGCCTGTCCTGGAACGAGGGCGACATCTCCGGCGCCGTCGCCGACCTCGACCTCGATGGGCGACTCGATCTCGTCATCGCCAGCTCGGACTACCCCGATACGCGGCTCTTTGTCTGGCTGCAGAAGGCCGACGGCACGTTCAGCGCCTTGCCGAGCAGCGCCGCCCCCGACCACCCTCGCGCCGCCGGGCTGGCCGTGGTCGACCTCGACGGCGATGGCGACCTCGACCTCGTGGTCGGCAGCTCCAGGGCCCGTTGCAGCGGCGGGAGCGGCGCCGATTGCCCGCCCGACGAGCGGGTGCGCATCTGGCGCAACACCCTGCGGCAAGGGCAAGGCGGCCGCGGCAACTGGTTGGCGGTCGAACTCGACGGTCGCGCCGCTGAGGGCGCTGCGACCACGACAGACGGCGCGGCCAACGCTTCGGCCATCGGCGCCCGGGTGGAGGTTGTCGCGGGCGGCGTCACACAGATCCAAGAGCTGGGTGGCGGGTACGGCCACTTCGGCCAACAGAACGGCCTGTCGCTGCACTTCGGACTGGGAGATTCCTGTGATATCGAACGGATACGCATAAGATGGCCCAACACGGGGGCGACGGTGCAAGAGGTGCCGGCCGTGCGGGCGAACCAGTTGGTGCGGCTGCGGCGCGGCGCGGCGCCGGTCTACCCGCTTGCGGCAGCGCCCTAATTTGGCCGTCCGGCGGGCCCGAAAAAACAGGCCTGGGTTCTCACGTGTCATCATCTAGCTTCACGCGGTTGGAGAATCAGCGAGGTAGCCTCTTGGTTGGGCGGTGCACGCCCGGTCGAGGCAGGGCATGCGCTGGCTGGTCATCGGGACGGCAATGGTTGCGACGCTGGGCGCTTGCGTCGTCAAGCCGCCCGCGTCTGCTGAGGGCGGCCAGCCGGCGGCTGAAGAAGACGCCACGGCCCATGACGCAGCCCTCGATGCAACGGGCGGCGACGGCGACGCCGACACATCGGCAGTGGCTGACGCTCTGGAAGGCGGTGACGTAGGCGCCGACAGCAGCCCGGTCGCGGACGGAGCGGACGACGACGGTGCCACGGCTGACAGCGCCACGGCTGACGGCGCCACGGCTGACGGCGCCACGGCTGACGGCGCCACGGCTGACAGCGCCGATGGTGGCGACACGGGCCCAACGGACGACGCCGTAGGCGGACCCGATGCAGCGGCCGACGCCGACGAGGCAGATGGCGCCGCGACCCCGGACACCGCAGATACAGCAGCAGGTGGCGACGTCGGCGAGGTGCCGGACGGCACGAAGGACGCCACTGCGGATGTTGGCGGCGTTGGGTTAGGAGGGGGCCTCGGCGCGCCTTGCGTGACCCACGAAGACTGCGTGGAGGTTCCGTCCAAGGCCTGCTGGCAATCGCTGTGCGAGCCGGGATCCAAGACCTGCACCTTGGCGCCGCAGCCGGGCAATGCGCCCTGCGACGACGAGAACCCATGCACCAACACCGACACCTGCGGCGGAGGCATCTGCATCGGCATGGCGGTGGTCTGCAATGACGGTAACGCCTGCACGTTGGACGACTGCGGCGCGGATGGCTGCGTCTTCCAGCCCAAGGTCATTGGCGCGGCCTGCGTCGGCGGCATTTGCCTGGCGGGCGGCATCTGCAAAGCCCAGGGCAACTGCAACAGCGACCCCCTGATCTGCAACGACGGAGACGAGTGCTCGCACGACTACTGCGTCGGCTCCGGTGTCTGCAGCTACCAGGCGTTGATGGACAACTCACCGTGCGATGACGGCAACCCCTGTACGCCGGCGTCGTATGACAAGTGCTTTGGCGGCAGCTGCACCAACCCGAAGAACATCTGCGGTTGTCTGCAGGACGCCGACTGCATCCTGTTTGACGATGGCGACCTGTGCAACGGCGGTACCGCCTGCGTGGCGACGCCGACGGGCAAGCAGTGCAAGCCGGTGATCCCTCCCAAGGTCTGCCCGTCAGTGCCCGGCGCGCCTTGCCTCGAGCAGGTCTGTCAGCCCGAGACTGGCGCCTGCAAGCCAAAGCCTGGTGCCCCTTGCGACGACGAGAACCCGTGCACTGTCGACAGCTGCAAGGGCAGCCTCGGCTGCACACACGACGACGCGCCGTCGGGCACGGCCTGCAGCGACGGCGACGCTTGCACCGCCTCGGACAGCTGCCAAAAGGGCACGTGCACGGCGGGGCTCAAGACCGTCTGTGACGACGGCGACCTGTGCACGGGCGACGAATGCGGTCCCGCGGGCTGCCTCTTTCCGCCGCTCGCCGGCTGCGCCACCTGCCTGCTGGCCGACCCCGACGTGCCAGCGTCGCTGGCGCAGGTCGTCACCATCACGGACGATGAATTCACTTCGAAGTGGAAGCCCGGCAACGACTCGGCTGGCAATGGCCGCTGGGTGCTCTCCTGGACCGGTGCGAGCGCTGGCGGATACAGCTCCTCGGCGATCTCGTCGATTCTGCTGCGACGACTGGCGGTCCACGCGGGCGTCCAGACCCGCATGGAGTTCTGGTGGCGGGGCAACCTGAGCGGCGCCGGCTGCAAGTCGAACGCTTTCATGGTCGTCGCCAACGGCAAGAAGCACTTCGAGACGTGCGAGTCGAGCGCCCAAACGGAGAGCGCGGTGCCGGGAGCGCCGCAGGGCAAGGGCTGGCAGCGCGCGGTGTTCGACCTGTCGGGCTGGGCCGGCACCGCCATCGACCTCGAGCTGAAGGTCGTGGTGCCGAAGAAGTCGGGCGTCGCCGGCTATGTCGAGGTCGACAGGATTCGCGTCGCCGGCGCCTGTGGTCCGGCATGCCTCGCTGCCGATTTCGAGCATCGCGGCTATGCGTACGCCGAGCCGTCGACGGTGGTCGCCCAGGCGTGGCGCATCCAGTCCACGTCGCCGAAGTTCGTGAACTGGATCGCGACTGCCGCCGGCGGTCACATCGGCAAGGGCGCGATGAGCGCGGTCTGGAACGGCAAACCACCCGGAGGCAAGTCGCAGATCGCGACCTTCCGCATGCCAAAGCTGATCCCCGGACCCAACAGCGTGCTCTCGTTCGCGGTGCGGGCGCCCAAGGCCGGCGCTGGAACCTGCGGCCAGGACCGCCTGAAGGTGACGCTCGGCAAGACCGTGCTGGTCGAGCTGTGCCAGGCGCAGCCGTCGTGGAAGACCTACAGCTTTGACGTCGGCGAGGCAGCGGGCACCGAACTTGATCTCGAGTTCATGGTCCAGACTGGGAACACGAGCCTGGCTGCCGGGGCCTTCCAGTTTGACTCGGTCACGCTGACCGGCGAGTGCAGCTACGCCTGCTGGGAGCAGGGCTTCGACGACGCGGCGGACTTCGCGTCGTGGTGGAACCTCCCCGACCCGGGCATGCCGGCCTGGACCCGTGAGCCCGAGACGCCAGGGAGCAGCAATTTCGTAGCTGCGCTGAGCTTCGATGGCAGTGAGCCGGCCGAGGGCTACAGCAAGCTGAATCCGCTGGGTGAGCTGCGGTGGGGCGCGCCCGTGGCGGGGGCGACCATCTTGATGCGGACCTCGATCGAGAGCGCGGCGGTCAGCTGCCCAACAAAGGTGCTGAACATGCACGTGATGTACCAGAAGATCTCCGGCATGTTGCAGACCTTCGAGCCAGGTCTTGGCCCGGTCGAGATGTTTGACGCCGTCGATGCCTGTCCGGCCAAGGGCTGGCAGCAGTGGCAAGTGCCCTACCACGGAGGGGTGCTGGGCCGGAAACACGTCCCGCGCTTTGCCGCCATCGGCGCGGGGTCCGGCACGGTCAAGATCCGCCTCGATGACTTCGTGGTCCGCTGCCACTGACGTCGATGGGCAAAATGTAGGCGTAGGGCGTCAGCGCTGCCTTGCCACGCGGTGGCCGGAGCTCACGCCTCATCCGGCCGAGTTGGACCCGCCAAGACCGAGGACCGCGGCGAGCCGGGCGCGAAGGCATTGGAATCGCAGTCCGAGCTCAAGCCGGCGCCTGGCAGCCACAGCCGTCGCGGACAAGGCAGGACCGGGCCGAATGCAACGGCTTCGGGTTCAGTACGGAAAGTGATCGGCGACCAACACGGCGAGGGCGCGGCCCTGCAAGGGGCCGGCGTCAGCAGCGGCCTGCTCAAGGTGGGCGAGCGTGCCGGGCAGCTCTTTACGAGCGCATGCGATGAGGTTCGGGACCTCGGCCTCGCTCGCTGCGCCGGCGGCCACCGCGTCGAGGCCCGAGATGGCAGAGAAGAGCCGGACATGGCCCTCGGCGCCGGCCGGGACGTTGGCGCCGGCAAGCCACGACGCAGCAGTGGCGTCTTCGGGTCGCAGGCGCAGCAAGTGGCGGGCAGCCGAGAGCCGAACGTGGAGCGGCGCCGAGGACGAGGTGAGGAGCGAACGCAGCACCTCTGCGGCGCCGGGTTCTGAGAGACCCGCCGTGGCCAGCGCGTCGGCCAGCGCCAGGTAAGGCCGGTCGGTATCGCGGATGGCCTCCAGGCCCGTGGCCCGGGTGTGGGCGGCGCGTGCTTCAGCGACGGCAGCCGGGTCGCGGCAGAGGCCGCCGAGGCGCAGCATCTCGGCAAGGGGCTGGGAGATCCCCACCTCTGCGCCGATGCGAAGGCGTTGCTCTACAGCGAATCGTTGCCAGCGCAGGGCGTCGTGCGGACGCGCCTGCGCCGCCAGCAGTCGGCCCCAGGCCCCGGCGAGGCGGCAGTGCGGTTCGAAGGCGTCATCGCCGTCGCGCAGCAGCGGCAAGACGGTGGGCGACAGGGTCGCGACGTCAGGGGCGCCGACGTCGGCGGCGTGTTGAACGGCGTGCGCCAAGGCGAGCAGCCGTCGTGGCAGCGGCCAATCGAGCAGCGGCGCGAGGTCGGGGAGCGGCCGCGCCTGCTTGCCGTGGCGGTGCGCGATGGCGCTGGCCAGCTGCAGGCGCCAGCGCGCCTCGGGGTCCAAGCGGTCGGCGAAAGCCTGCTCCGCAGCGGCGGCGGCGCGCGCCAGAGGCGGCCAGTGGCGGACGCGGTCGTGGCCATCGAGGCAGAGGCGAAACAGCGCCTCAACCCAGGCCTCGCGGCGCGAGGGATCGTCGGTGAGGGCGGAGATCGCGGCGGCGGGCGGCATCTCGAGGGCCCGCTCGACCGCTTCGGCGACACTGCGCACCGGCACGACCTGTAGCTCGGGGGCTTCGGGTCGCGCCTGCCGCAGCTGCACCTCGACCTCGGCGGCTTGCTCGGGCGCGACGAGCAGGCGTCTCAGCGCTGGCAGATGGGCGACGATGCCGAGCTTTGCTGCCAAGCCGCCGACGGGCGTGACGGCGCCGTCGGTGCTGATCGCGGCGAGGGCGCAGACGTCGGGTGCCACGGAGATCTCGAGCGACGCTGAGGCCAGGCCGAGGGCGAACGCGAGGCCGAACGACGGCCCATCGACGGTGTCGGCCGGAGCGATCGCAGGCACGTCGGGGCGGCGCCAGGTCAGCAGGCGCTGCGCCGGCTCAGGGCGTGGCAGAGGTGCGGCGAAGCGACCCCATCGCATCGGCAACCCCTCCGACAGGGCGCGCCAAGCGGCGCCGAGCGCATCCGAGGACTCGGGGCCGAAGGCGACCTGGGCTGGCCGCCGCGTCGTCGGCAGCGCCGGGTGTGCATCCCAGACCAGGGCGCTGGCGCCGCCATGGTCGTCGTCGGCGACGAGCAGCAAGACGACGCCGGGCGCCGAGCCCTTCTCAGGGGCGGCGCTCAGCCAGGGCCCGGCAGCAAGCGCCTGTTCGCAGAGCCGCTTCTCGGTCATGGACAGGTGGCGACCGGCGGCCCGGGCGGCGAGCAGCGCCGGCGTGGCGCTCATCGGACAGCGCCTACCCACCATGCGGTCGGCGCCAAGCCGCGCTCCAAGGGCAGCCACCTTGCGTCGCGGATGGGGGTGGGCGAGCGGGTCAGCAGGGCGCGGTCGAGCGCTGCAAGCTGCAAATCGAGCGCGGAGAGGCCATCGTGACGGGCCAGGGCGACCCGGAGGGCCTCGAGCGCGGCGCGAACGGGAGCCAACGCGGCACGGTCGGCAGGTTCGGCGGCGGGGAGGTCGGCGAGCCCAGCCGCGATCTGCAAAGCGCCGCGGCGGAGCTCTGCGCGGCCGCCTCCCCCGAGCGCCCAGAGCCACCGGTCCACCGGTGTGGCAGGCGGCTCGATGCCAGCGATCAGCATCGCTATCATCTCTGCGGCTGCCGGCGGCTCGCTCCAGCGATCGCCGACGATGAGGCGCAGGATGTCCATCCAGCGCGCGTGGGCGGCGGCGCCGGCAGGCCAGAGCGCGAGGGCCTCGGCGCAGACGTCGTCGTAGGCGCCGCCCAGGCTGGCCGATGCCGGAGCCGCATGCTGCAAGTCGATCGCGGGCGTCCGCAGCCGCAGCGGCGCCAACCAGAGGCCGCTGGCCGGTTCGAGGCGCAGCTGCACGCCGATACCGTCGGCATGGATGATGGCGCACGGCTCGGGACCCATCTTCACCAGCCAGCAAGCGCCTCGGCCATCGACTGGCAACGCGGCGCCGGAGGCTGCGTCGACGTCGAGCGGCTTACCGTCGCGGGACGTGACTTCGACGGCTTGCCCGGGAGAGCCGGCCACCTGCAAGCGGACGAGCCCGAAGGCAGCTCCCAAGGCGCCATCGAGCGCGGTCGGCAGGGTCAGCGCCTCGGCGTCGAGTGCTTGTGACGTGAGCCGCGCCAGCCAATCCGCAGCCCCTGCCGGGCCGGGGTCGGCCGCCAACCCGTGGCCGCGCGCAGCCTGCGGCAACAACGTCGCGGGCGACGCAACCTCGGCGTGCAGGCGCTGCAGCCGCGCTGCCGCTGACCCTTCGTAGACGTCAGACATCGCTCCCTCCGCGCCGCTTGGAGGGCGGCCCTGGCTGCGGACGTCTGGTCGCGGTCGCCTCTGACGCCGGGCCTTGGCCTTGCAGCGCAGTGCGCCGATGCAGCCGTAGCTCTAGCAGGCTGCGAACGGGAGAGGGCGACGCAGAAGGCAGCGCGGCGAGGTGGGCCGCGAGCGCGTCGTGCAACGCCTGGCGGGCACGCTTGAAACGGGCGTCGATGGCGTTGCGGGCCCGAGCCAATGCAGCGCTATCGCTTGGATCTCCGCCGGCGTTTCTCAACTCCTGGGCAGCCAAGACGCCAACATCGAGCCCTCCCTCTGCCGCCGCCTGCAGCTGCGAAAGCGTCGCCGCCAGCGCCGGTCCGGTGCCACGTCGTGCCGCCTCGCGCGCCTGACAGGCCTGAAGGGTGAGCGCGTCGAGGGATGCGTCAGCGTCGGCGATGGCGGCCTTGAGCTCCTGCTGAGTCTCGGCCTCAGCCAGCTGCTCGGTGGGGTCCGGCGTCGGGTCGGCGGGATCGAGGGGGGCGTGGTCGTCATCACCGGGCTGAATGCGTGCCGACTGCGCCAAGGGATCGGCGTGCTTGCGGCGGCTGTGGTCGATGGCCAACCGCTTGAGCACCACCCGCAGGTAGCGCCCAGCGGCGGCGTCGTCTGTCGGGGCGTCGGCGCGTCCGCGAAGCGGGCCGGCGAGCGTGAGCCGGATCAAGCCCTGCTGCACCAGATCGGTGGGGTCGAGGCCATCGCGCCGGAACGAGTGCGCGAGCGAACGGGCGATGGGCAGCATCTCCCGTTGCACGGCCTGAATGGCGAGGGAGACGTCGCGTCGGGCCGCCGCGCCTGCGTGGGGTGCGGGATTGTGCACGTCGAGCAGATGGTCACAGAGGCTGCGGGCGGCGGTTGGGTAGGCCATCTGCAGGTCAACCTATCGGTGGGACGGTGGTACGCAGCGCGCGAAGGCCGGCGCGGCCAGTTTGGCCCGACGGGTACGGCCACGCAAGAGAGGTCGGCGCCGCCCCACGGGCCGAGCCTTGACGCCCATGGGCCCCAATCCCAAGCTCGAAGGCGTGAAACCGGACCCTTGCGACCGCCGCCTTCGCCATGTCAGCCGCGCCCAAGCCCGGCGCGCCGAGCTCGACGTCAGGCCCGCGCATGCCGCCCGACAGCGTCAAGCTGCTTTGTTGCGTGCGCGTAGCGTCGACGGCGCCAGGTGTGACTGGAGCTCGGTCAAGGGCGCTGGCGATGATTGGGCATGGCGGCGGGACGTGAAGCGTGCGCCGGTGAGGCGGCTGACGCCGGCGGCGGCGCCATGACCGGGCTGCGGCTCTTCTACGCCATCGTCCCTTCGGACGCGGTGATCGACGACATCGGCACGCTGCAATGGGGCCCTTCGGGCGTGCATTGGACCTTGCCCGACCAGGTCCACTTGACGCTGCGATTCCTCGGCGCCGTGCCGTTGGCCGTGGCGGAGGCGCTGGTCGGCGACACCCGGCCTTTGACGGTCGCGCCATTCGACCTTCAGCTGCAGGGGGTGGGCCACTTTCCGTCGCGCGGCGCCGCAAAGGTGCTGTGGTCGGGCGTGCGCGACGACACGCCGCTGCAGGCGCTGCGTACGGCCCTGGACAAGCGCCTGCAAGCGCAAGGGATCTCACCGACCGCGGAGCGACTGCGACCGCACGTTACGGTAGGTCGGGTGCGGGGTGCGGACGACGGGGCGTTGGCGGCCTGGCTCGCCAGCCATGGCCTCTACCGTAGCGAGACGTTCCCTGTGCGTGCGGTGGAGCTGTTTCGCAGCGAGCTTCGGCCGGAGGGTTCGGAGTACACCCGACTCGGGCGTTTGCGGTTGAGCGCAGGCTGAGGCCCTAGCGCGGAGCGTCGATAGCGCCCTCAAGCGCTTCGATGCAGCACTGCCGCATCGCGGCGAGATCGGCCAACGCGATGCCGCGCAGCAGGTTCGGTGACGAGGCCGCGCCTTCGCCGATCGCCTCGACGAGCCGGGCGGCGTAGTCGTCGGGCAAGACGTAGAGCGCCCTCGCGCTGGGCCGCAACAAGCCAAGCGCCTCGGCTTGGCGTCGCAGCGTCGCGGGCTGGACGACCGGATCTTCCGGACGCGAGAAGGTGACATCGTAGGGGCCAGGCACCAAGTGCTCGTCCGCCATCAAGCCGTGCAGCGCCGATAGGATGAGCGTCTGCTCCGCGCGGGCGGCGGCGAGGCGCTGGGCAGCGACGAAGAGCGGGCTGCGGTACGCGAGTCGGGCTGCCCGAGGACCGTGCACCCCGGGGAGATCCCATGCTTTCTCGAGGCTGCAAGGGATGATCGCGAAGTCAAAACGATCTTCGCGGCTGAGCGCCAACCGACCCTCGTTCAAGCGGCGCAGCTCAACTTGTCTTCGGGCGCCTTGGGGTCGCTCTTGGCCGGTGCCTTGGGGTCGCTCGCGGCGGGCGCCTTCGGGTCGCTCGCGGCGGGCGCCTTCGGGTCGCTCGCGGCGGGCGCCTTCGGGTCGCTGGCGGCGGGCGCCTTCGGGTCGCTCGCGGCGGGCGCCTTCGGGTCGCTCGCAGCGGGCGCCTTCGGGTCGCTCGCGGCGGGCGCCTTCGGGTCGCTCGCGGCGGGGGCCTTCGGGTCGCTCGCCGTGCAGGCCTTAGCCGGGTCCTTCGGGTCGCTGCCGGCGGGCTCATCATGCTGCACGCCGGGATGCTTCGGGTCGCTCTTCGGGTCGCTCTTCGGGTCGCTCTTCGGGTCGCTCTTCGGGTCGGAGACCTCATGCAGCGCCAGCGGCTTGATGGCGGCGTGGTGCCACTCTGCGACGCCTTCGGCGGGCGGGGCGCCGTCCACCGTGCCAGCGCTGTCCGGGAGCACACCGACGCCGACGGCCCACTCGCGCCGACCGCTGGACTCGGCGCCGGCCGCCGTCAGGGCGGCCTCGCAGCCTGCGGCGCCGATGGCCAGCACGGCGATCAACGCCTGCAGCCAGGACGCGCGCAGCAGCCAGCCCAGACGGAGCGCCCAATCCGGCACCTTGCCGTCAGGCAACGCGGCGCGCTCGGCCCGCACCCGGGCCACGATCGGTCGCAGCACCTCGGCGTGGCGCACACCGTCGCGGAAAACCCACTCGAGCAGCGCCTCGTGCTGGACCTCGGCCTTCTGCAGCATTCCGAGCGAGCGGTAGGTCGCCTCGCGCAACGCTTCGGCCATCGCCATCAGCAGGGCGTCGCCCGAGGCGGTCGCCGAAGCGGCGGCGCGCTTGGCCATGCGCTGGGCGCCGACCTCATCACCGACGCTGAGGGCCGCCCAGGCGCGCCGATTGTCGCAGCGCGCCTGCACGGTCGGCGCCAACTCTCCTTCAGCCTCCAAGGCGTCGAGGCGCGCGATCGCCGCCACAGCGTCGCCGCCACGCAGGTCGAGGGCGGCGAGGTCGGTGATGACGGCGTGGCGGTCGACGCGGCAGCGGTCGTCGCCCACTCGATCGTAGGCGGCGAGCGCAGCCAGGTAGGCGTTGCGCGCCGCGATGGCGTGACGCTCGCCGCGGTCGCCGGCCATGACGGCCTTCTGCTCGTGCAAGTCTCCGAAGCCATGCCAGCACTTGCCATCGAGCCGCGCATCAGCGGCGAGGATGGTGCCGAATCGGCTGCGGCAGTCCTCCAGCACGCGCAGCGCCGAGTCGAGGTGACCGCGACGGCGGTAGATGGTGGCGCGCTCGATCTCGGCGGCGACCTGGGCGGCGTCGAGATCGTGGCCAGCAGGACCGGCGCCGTCGAGCTCGCCGATCTCGATCAGCAGATCGACGCTGTCGTCGACGAAGCGCAAGGCGTCATCGATGAAGCCGGGGTACTTGCCGTGCGAACGCACCAGCTTGCCGATCAGCAGGCTCATGTCGGCGCGCACGCGCAGGCTCTCTGGGTCGCTGCGGCCCATGCTCTGCTCGTAGAGCCGCATCGCGCCCTGCAGCGCGAACATGTCCTCGTCGCGCTCGTAGGCGTGCAGGACCTCGCTGCACTGATCGAGCGTCGGCGGCGCCTCCGGGACGCGCAGCGGCAGCAGCTCGTCTTCGAACTCGATCAGCAATCGAGCGACATGCCGCCCAACGTCGACGACGCTGGCGAGCTGCTCGGCGTACGCCTGTCGCGTGCCGCTGTCGAGGTGCAGGATGCGGTGGATCTGACTGACGTTCTTGCTGGCGCCAAAGCGGCTGGCCGTACGCTCGGCGAGCTCGCGGTCGCAGAGGCCAAAGACCTCGCGGCGGCGGTTCAGGATGGCGACCAGGGCCGGGTAGCGGCCCTCCTGTGCACGGTTGAGCTGCGGGCGGGACATCGGCGGCTCCTGTCGGCGGGCATGGTGAGCCCAAGCGCTGGGCAGGATGGCACAAACCGTCCCAACCCGGCCAGCGATTCGTCACGCGGCATCTTCTGCATCGGTGCAACGGGACCCCGGCGCGCCCTTCCCGAGGCGGCGGGCCTCGGGCACACTGCGATCGCAGGAGGTTCGACGTGGTCTTAGCGAGTCCCCTCTTTGTCGTGTCGCCCCAGCGGCGTGCGGGTGAGGCTTGGCTTCGCACGGCGCCGGCCCTCTGGTGCGCCCTTTGCGCGTTGGCGCTTGCGCTGCTGGCGAGTGGGTGCGCCCGGCGCGGCAAGGTGCGCACCCGGGCCAGCATCGAGGCCCTGGCCGAAGACCCGGCGCGCGACAACTGGCAGCTGCCGGCACAGCTCCTCGCCGCCGCTGGCGTCGGGCCGGGCAGCGTCGTGGTCGATTGGGGCAGCGGCGACGGCTATCTCTTGCCACACCTCTCCGCCGCAGTCGGGCCAGAGGGTCGTGTCTTTGCGGTCGAATTCGAGGCCGACGTGGTCGAGAAGCTGCGCGGCCGGGTGCAGGCAAGCAAGCTGAGCAACGTCTCGGTCCACGCGGTGGCCGAGGGCGAGCTACCGGGCACGGGCCTATTCGACCGGATCTTGATGATCGACGCATACGGTGAACTCGCCGAGCCTGTCGGCTCTCTCGAGCGGATACGCGCGAGGCTGAAGGCCGGCGGCGTTCTGGTCGTCGCCGGCCACAAGCCAGACGCGGCGCTGCCTGGACCGCCGATGCAGGAGCGAATCGACGCCGAGACCGTCATCGCCGAGGCGCGCGGCGCTGGGTTTGGCGAGGCGAAGGCGCTCGGTCTCTTGCCACGCCAGTGGCTGCTGCTGCTGCCGAATGAAGTCGCGGCAGCGGACGACGCTGACGCCAAGGCGGCCGGGGAGTGAAGATGGCCGAGCCTTTTCGAAGCGTGGCTGCGACGCGATCACTGTCAGCGACGGCGTGGGTCCTGGCCATGCTGTGCCTTCCGAGCCTCGCGGCGTGCGCCAGCGATGGCGGAGACGGGGGGCCGCCGCAGGCCGGCGTCGTGCTCAACGAGATCGTGTGCGCGGCGATCGCCGACGGCAGCTTCAACCCGATCGGCTCGGACTGGGCGGAGCTCTTCAATGGCAGCGCCGAGGCGGTCGACCTCTCGGGCGCGCGCTTGATCGACAGCAAGAGCAAGACCTTCGACGAAGCGATGGCGCTGCCAGCGGGGACCAAAATCCCGGCGCTTGGCTACCTCGTGGTGTTCTTCAACGACCAGGGCTTCGGCAACCCGGTCATCGAAAAGGGGCTGAGCAGCTCCGAAGCGCTGACCTTTTTCGGCAGCGACGGGCTCCTGCTCGACCAGCTCGATTGGAAGGAAGGCGACTGTCTCGAGGGCGCGTCCTGGGGCCGCAGCCCAGACGGTGGCAGCGCACTACGCGCCTTCGACGCGCCGACGCCCAACGCCAAGAATCCCTAAGGGGTGCGTGCGAGATGCACGCCCCGCGAGGCACGATGGGCCGCCCAGTCTCCCTTGCCCCTTCCATCCTCTCCGCCGACTTCGCGCGGCTGGCCGACGCCGCCGCTGCCGTGCATGCGGCCGCTTCGGGACCTGGCCCGGCCGCCGGCGACGTCATGCTCCATGTGGACGTGATGGACGGCCATTTCGTCCCCAACCTGACGATCGGACCGCCGGTGGTGTCCTCGCTGCGGCGGTCGACGGACCTGCCTCTCGACTGCCACCTCATGGTCGAAGATCCCGACGCGCTGCTGGCCGATTTTGCCAAGGCGGGCGCCAACTTGATCTCGGTGCACCTCGAAGCCTGCCGGCACCTCGACCGCACCGTGGCGCAGATCCGCGCGCTGGGGATGCGGCCGGGGGTCGCGCTCAACCCGCACACCCCGGTCGAGCTGCTGCAGCCGATCTTGCCCGATCTCGACTTCGTGCTGGTGATGAGCGTGAACCCCGGTTTCGGCGGCCAGCGCTTTCGCCCGCGCACGCTCGACAAGGTGCGTTGGCTCGACCGCTGGCGCCGCGATCACCAGCCAGCCCTGCGAATCGAGATCGACGGCGGCATGACCGTCGAGACGATCGGGGCCGCGTACCAAGCGGGCGTCGACTGGTTCGTGGCCGGCTCGGCGATCTTCGGCGGCGGCCAGGGGCCCGAAGCCGTGAAGGATTCGATGGCGGCCTTGCGCAAGGCGGCCTCTGCGTCCTAATTGCAGGTTCGCGCGCCGCATCGGCGCCCGCGCTCGGCGCGCCGGAGTCCCTTGGTCAGCGAGTTGGTCAGCCGTCCGCAGCACGCCAGCGAGGCAGGCACGCGCCGCTTCGTCGAGCGCCATGGCGCCGGCAAGGCAGAAGACGCGTACCGGACGGTCCAGAAGCTCCAGCTGTCGACGATCGGCATCGGCACCTACCTCGGCCGGCCAGACGACGCTGGCGATGCCGAGTATGTGAGCGCGTTGGTGGAGGCGGTGCGGCTCGGCATCAACGTCATCGACACCGCCTCGAACTACCGGCAGAGACGGAGCGAGCGCGTCGTCGGCGCGGCGTTGCAGCAGCTGTTCGCGATGGGCGAGGTCCACCGCAGCGAGCTCTTCATCGTCAGCAAGGCCGGCTTTGTGCCGCTTGACCGCGGCAAGCCCGAGGATCCGCTCGCCTATTTTCGCAGCCGGACCATCGGCCGCGGTCTAGCGCGCGAGGACGAACTGCGCTGCGGCTGCCATTGCATCGCCCCGGGCTACCTGCGCGCGACACTCGAGGAGTCGCTGCACGAGCTCGGGCTGCCGATGGTCGACGCCTACCTGATCCACAACCCGGAGAGCCAGCTGCAGGAGGTCGACCGGGCGTCGTTCCTCGACCGCATGCGGCGGGCGTTCGAGGCGATGGAGCGGGCGGCAGAAGACGGACTGGTCCGCAACTACGGGGTCTCGACGTGGCCAGGCTTGCGTGCAGCGCGCGCCGACCGCGACTACCTGTCGCTGCGCGAGCTGTGGGCGTTGGCCGAGGACGTGGGCGGGGTGCGCCACCGCTTCCGCGCCATCGAGGTGCCGGTGAACCTGCACCTGCCCGAAGCGCACACCCTGGCCAACCAGGACGGCGCCGAGGGCGACGCACCGCTGCTTCGTGTGGCGGCCGACCTCGGCATGGTCGTGCTCGGGTCCGCGGCGCTTGGGCAAGGCAAGCTCACGCGCCATGATTCGCTGCCGGCGATGATGTCGGAGATGCAGGTACCGCCGGAGGGCATTGGCGCCGCTGTGCACAGCGCGCTGCAGTTCGCTCGGTCGGTGCCCGGCGTCACTACGGCGCTGGTCGGAATGAGCAAGGTGGCCCACGTCCACGAAAACACTCGCGCGCTCGCAGCGCCCCTGGCGTCGCGGGCCTGGGTCGACGCCATCGTCGCGCCGCGCGGCGCCGCCATCCAGCGGTGAGCGCGCCAGCCGCCGTCGACTTCCCATGGGAGGGCGGGCGCGTGCTGGTCGTGCCGCTCGGGCCGATGGTGGGCGATCGCCTTCCTCTGTCAGCGTCAGCAGCGGAGGCCCTGTGCCGATCGTTTGCGAAGGACGCCGCGACGACGCCGGCGGGCGAGGCGCTGCGCGCAGAGGTGGTCCGGCGCGACGGCGGTCGCCAAGGCGTGACCATCGTCGCGGAGGACATTGTCGCCGACACCGCAGGGCCGAGCCTGCGCTTGCGGCTGGGGGAGCGCTGCGACGTCGAACAGCGGCGAGGCGGCCGGGTCGAGATCTGGCTGCAGCCGCCGACTAGAAGGGAAGCTTCTCGATAATCTCGGCATCCTTGCGCATGTCGCGCACAATGCGGATGCCCTCGAGGTAGGCCTTGCGCTCGCGGATGCGCTCGCGGATCTCGTCGCGCACCTCTTCAAAGGGACGGACGCGGGAGTCGTTCTTCTCGATGAGGCGGAGCACAAAATAGCCCCAGCGCGTCCGCACCGGCGGGCTGACCTCGCCGACCTTGAGCTCAAAGGCGGCCCGAGCGAGCTCGCTCTCCGGGCTGCCGCGCAGCAGGTGGATCGGCGCCCGCGGCTTGTCGCCGTACTTCTCTGCCGTCAGCTCGAAATCGGCGCCGTCGCGTAGCTCTTTGCTCAGCGCTTCCGCCTTCTTGGCCACGGCCTGCTCGACCTCGGGGCCGCCGCTCGCGATCGGCAGGAGAATCGGCCGCACGTCGCGCGACTCGTCCTCGACCCACGCCGAGTGGTTCTGGTCGTAGAAGTCGCGCATCTCCTGGTCATCGACGGTGACCACGCCCAGCTTGGATACCAGCTTGCGGGCCAGATGCTCGCTGCGGACCTGGGCCTTCAGCTCGTCGACCGTCATGCGGTTGCGCTCGAGCGTGGCGCGGAACTGGTCGTCGTCGAAGCGCCCCTCGGCGTCCACAAAGCGGCTGGTGTACTCCTTGTAGGCGGCCTCGAACTCGGGCTCGGTCAGCGCGATGTTCTCGCGCACGATCGCTTGCAGGCGCAGCTCGTCGTCGACGAGGCGCGACAAGATGTTGCGCGCGATCGCCTTAATGCGGTCGGTGGGGATCCGCACGCCTTTGCCGATGAGGCGGTCGAACTCGATGTTGAAGCGGTCGGCGGCGATGTCACGGCCATTGACGGTTGCGACCGGCCCAATCGGCCGCACAAAGCCCGGCAAATTCGGGTGTCCTGTGGTCGCCTTGCCGGCCTCGGCCTCCGCGGCAGGTGCGGGCGCAGCCGAGGCGGCAGCGGCGGCGGCCGTGGGCTGTGGCGTCGCAGCAGGTTCGGACCGGCTGCAAGCGCTTGGCGCCACAAGGCAGAGCCCAGCAGCGGCGAAGTGCAGGCGGATGCGGTGGCTGAGCATGGCTCTCCGGTGGCAGGCAGACGCGCGGGCGTCGCAACCGCCCACCGCCGATCTTGGGTGGCGCGCCGCTGGGTGTCAAACATCGCAAAGCGACAGCTTAGTCCCGCTGGGCCTGCCAGGCGGGCGCTCTTGGCCGCCCGCGAGCCCACGCGTCGACGACGCGCTGCGGTTGGGCGCCGACCCCGGCAGCCGCGCCCAGACCGCGGCCGTTGCCAGGGGAAGCCGCCAAGGCTAAGGTTTCGACCCCGCACCGCATCGGCGTCGGCGGGCCACGGCGAGCGCGCGGCGCCCGGCGCCGGCCGACGATGGCGGCGCGCAGCCCGACCTTGCCTCCTGCGGAGGGAAGCGCGTGAGAGAGCTTGTCATCGAGAAGACCTGGCGCTCGACGCGGGCCATCTGCTTCCTGGTCGCACCGCTCGGGCTGGCTCTGACGCTCAGCGGTTGCGGCGGCGACGACGCTCAGAGCGCGGCAGACGGCGCCGCGGGCGACGCCCAGAGCGACGGCGCGGCGGCCGATGGCGGCGCCGATGGCGCTGTCGTCGACCCTGGCAACGCCTCGTTCACGGCGCGCGCGAGCGTCGGCCAGGTTTTCGTGACCCACGCCGGGGCAGATCGCGGGCTCGAGCTGCGCGATGCTGGCGGAAAAGCGGTGCAGAACGGTTCGTCGGACAAGCGCGGCAGCCTGGTGTTCCGCGACGTAGCGCCGGGCAAAGGGTACCGGGTGGTGGCATCGCTGCCCGCGCCCGAGGAGCGTAGCGGCCCGCTGGACGTCCTCGGCGTGGCCGAGAGCTTGCCCCCGGCGTCTTTCTACGCGACGCAGGTGCTCAAGCCGGGCTTCGGCTACATCCGCACCCGCGACGGCACACTTCTGTCGGCTTTCGTGTCGCTGCCCGGGCCGGCCGAGGCGGGCCCTTATCCAACGGTGGTCAACTACTCTGGCTACGCGCCGAGCCGACCGGGCAATCAGGTGGTCAAGGGCGACCAAGCGGCGCTCTGCGGCAGCCTGCCGGTGCTGTGCGACGCCCCGAACGATCCGACCTCATTGCTGATGGCCGTCGCTGGGTACGCCACCGTGAGCGTCAACATCCGCGGCACTGGCTGCTCGGGCGGCGCCTTTGACTACTTCGAGACCCTGCAGCAGCTCGACGGCTACGACGTCATCGAGACCGTGGCCGCGCAACCCTTCGTGATGCATCACAAGGTGGGCATGACCGGCCTGTCCTATCCCGGCATCAGCCAGCTCTTCGTCGCGCGCACCAAGCCCCCCTCGCTGGCGGCGATTGTGCCGATGAGCGTGATCGGCGACAGCCGCACGACGTTGGTGCCTGGTGGAATCCTCAACAAGGGCTTCGCGCTGGCATGGATCGACAATGTCCTCAGCAAGGCGGCCGCGTACGGCCAGGGCTGGGAGCAAGGGCAGGTCGACGCAGGTGACGAGACGTGCAAAGAGAACCAGCTCTTGCACGACCAGCGGCGCGACAACGTGGCGCAGGCGCGGGCCGGGGCGTGGAAGGACCCCGCGCTGGCGGCAGCGCTGAGCCCGAGCGGCTTCGCGCACGAGATCGAGGTCCCGGTCTTCCTGTCGTGCCAGTGGCAGGACGAGCAGACCGGCCCCTTCTTCGTGTCGCTGCTCAATCGCTTCAAGAACGTGAAAGATCTTCGGATATTGCTTGGCAATGGGGTCCACCCCGACGGATTCTCACCGGAGGTGCTCGCCGAAGCGATCGCCTTCCTCGACCTGCACGTCGCCAAGCGCAAGCCGAACTTGGGCGGCTTCTTGCCACTGCTGGCGCCGCAGTTCTCGCTTCAGGTGTTCGGCGTCAGCTCCGGGCTGCCCGCAGATCGCTGGGACGGCGTCGCCGACCACGCCGCCGCCCTGGCCAAGTGGCAGAAGGAGCCATCGCTGCAGCTGCGCATGGAGGTGGGCTCGGGCGAGGGCGATGCGCAGCCTGGCGAGCCGGTCTCGCGCTTCTGGCTGGCGTTCGCCGACTGGCCGCCACCGACTTCACCTTTGCGCCTCTATCTGCAGCCCGACGGCGGACTGGCCACCACGGCGCCGAGCCAGACGAGCGGCGCAGCGCGCTTTCGCGTCGACCCGGGGGCGGGAGAGCGCGGGATCTTGAAGAAGGGCAACGGCATCTTCCACGCCATGCCGGCCTGGGACTGGCGCCCAGACGCGGCCGGCGACGTCGTCGCATTCGTCGGTGCGCCGCTGGCCGAAGACACGTTGATGGCGGGCACCGGAAGCGTTGACCTCTGGGTGCGCCCGTCGGCGAGCGCCGGCGATACGGTCGGCCAAACCGATGCCGACCTCGAGGTGACGCTCTCGGAGGTGCGCCCGGACGGCCAAGAGGTGCTGGTGCAGCATGGTTGGCTGCGCGCCAGCCACCGCGCCCTCGACGCCGAGGCGAGCACCGAGCTGTTCCCCAGCCCGACGCTCCGCGGGGGCGATGAGAAGCCGCTGCCCAAGGGCGAGTGGACGCCCTTGCGCGTGGCGATCGCCGGCTTCGGCCACGTCTTTCGCCAGGGCTCCAAGATCCGGATTGCCATCGACACACCGGGTGACTCGCGCGTCGATTGGCGCTTCGAGCTGTTGCCGCCGGCGCCGGCGGGGGCGCAGCGCCACGTCGACATCGCCCTCGACGCCGGCCACCCCTCGAGCGTGCTGCTGCCACGGCTCAAGGGCGTGACCCTGCCCCCCGCCGCCAAGTCGGCGCCGCCGTGCCCGTCGCTCCGCGGCCAGCCGTGCCGCGCCTTCGTTGCCATCGCCAACACCGCGGCCCCCTAGCGCGGCGAGGCTCGGAGCGCATGTTGTCCCGTCGCGCCCTCGGTCTTGTGCCCGATCTCCAGGAGCCCAAAGGCCGGGCGGGCGGGCTCGCGCTCCGAGGACGCGGCAGGCGAACCCTGATGCGTCGGCGACGCGGAGACCGCCTGTCCTGCGCCTGGTCCGCGAGCATGGGCTTGCAGATGACATGCGCTGGAGCCAAGGCCGGGGGTGCGCAGCCATGAGCGCGGCGGCCGGAGCGGGGCTGGGGCTCTTGGCGGCGGCCGCCCTATGGCTGTTGGCGATGCTGGCCGGGCCGAGGCTGCTGCGGAGGCTGTGGCGTGGGCGGCCGCTGGCCCGTCGACCGATGGCGCCCGGCGATTGGCCGCCTGGGCAGTCCCTGGGCGCGAACCGCCCCGCCTTCTCGGTGTTGGTGGCGGCGCGCGACGAGGAGGCCTCGATCGAGGCGCGCATCGCGAACCTGATGGCCCTCGAGGCGCCGCACGGTGGAATCGAGGTCATCGTTGTCTCCGATGGCTCCACGGACAGGACGGCCGAGATCGTGCGCGCTTGTCAGCACCGCTCGCCTGCGGACCGCCCGCTGACGCTGATCGAGCTCGAACCCAACCGCGGCAAGGAGGCGGCCGTGCTCGAGGCCGCACGCAGCGCGCGCGGCGCCTGGCTGGCGCTGACCGACGCCACCACTGAGTGGCAGCCTGATGTGCTCTTGCGTTTTGCAGAGGCAGCCGCAGCGGACCCGGCG
The DNA here is from genome assembly GCA_947491025.1 of Myxococcales bacterium. GTDB lineage: Bacteria > Myxococcota_A > UBA9042 > UBA9042 > UBA9042 > SXNM01. The sequence goes on along the minus strand of CANLIC010000023.1, from coordinate 39,161 downwards.
ATCGGCGCCGTGTCCGGGCGCGTCTGCTACCACGCGCGCACGGGTGGCGTGGTGGAGGGCTTCGCGGCCTACCAGCGCCTCGTGGTTGGCCAGCGCCGAGCGGGCGGCCTCGCCGCGCAGCAGGTCTCGACCAGTGGGGCTTGCTCGGCAGTTCGCGCCGCCTGCTTCGATCGCTATCTGCCCAACATGAATTCCGATCTGCAGCTGATGCTGCTGGCGGCCGAACGGGGCCTGCGCACGGCCTATGTCGCCGACGCCATCGCGTTCGAAGATCCGCGCACGGGCGTGGGCGAAGAGCTGCGCGCCCGTCAGCGCATCATGCGGCTCTGCCTGGTGTCGATCCCTCCGCTGTTCCAACGGTTGTGGCGAGCTGGCGCCTTCTTGCCCTTGCTGCTGCTCATCACCACAAAGCTGACGCGCTGGCTGATCTGGCTGCCGACGTTGGCCGCGCTCGCCGGCCTCGTCGCGCTCGCCGTGGCGGGCGAGCCGGCGTGGGCGCTCTGCGGTCGCGTCGGGCTGCTCTCCGTGGCGGCGGCGCTCACGATTGGGATTGCGCACCTGCTGGGTGTTCGCCTCCCCTTGGGCCGCTTCGCCGGGCGCGTCGGCGCCGCTTGTGGCTACGCAGCCCTGGCGGTCGCGGCGACGGCCGTGGCATTGTGGCAAGTGCTGCGCGGCCAACGCTCGCTGGCCTGGCGCCCTGAACGCGCAGCCCGCTGACCCCCTCGCGCGCGGCCGCAGAGGTGCGACGATGAATCCGCGGCTCGTGGCGCTGTGCACGCTGATGGTGGTGTTGCCTTGGCTGCTGGGCGCCCTGACCCAGCCGCGCCAGCGCCTGGAGGTCCAAGCCACCGGCGGTCAGTACGAGTTCGTCCCGGTGTGCGGCGGTCGGGTGGTTCAGGTCAAGCACGGCGACGCGCTGATGCGGCTGCACACCCGCCATGGTCGGCTCGGGGCCTTGGGCGGCGACCTCGTGACGGCCGTCGACGGCGCGCTCACCATCGAGTCGCGCAAGGGCGAGGCGCTCGCCCACAACGCGCCGGCGCCGGGCCAACAGGAGGTCGACGAGTCGCAGGTCATGACCAGCCGCACCTTCGCCTATGCCCGCGCGACCATCGGCGTCGACTGGCGGTGGTTGGGGCTGCGGCTCGGCGCCTTGGCGGGCGCTCGCTTCGAGGACGACACGCTCGGCAACAAGAGCCGGGTGCCGCTGGCGCTGCCGGCCCTCGCGCTGCGCCTTGGGCCGTCGGCGATCCACCTGCGCATGTCGTTCGCCGATGGCCAGTGGGACACCCGACCGACGGTCTTGCAGTTCGGCGCCGGCCTCGGCCTGCCGGCCCACCCCGATGACCACGAGCCCGCGCTGCGCGGCTTCGTCGGCATTGGCGGTGACCTGCAAGACGGCAACGGCGAATTCGCGGCCTTGGGTGTGCGCTACCGCCTCGAGGAGGGCGGCACCGAGCTCGGGCTGCAGGGACGCCTCGGGGCCAACGGCTCGGCGATCGGCCTGACCTTCGGCATCCCGCTGGCTTACGAGTGACGCATCAAGAGGCGCCAGCCATCGCCGCCTGAGCCAAGACCCACAGGTAGCCCAAGAACACCGCAAGGAGAAACGCGCCCTCGCCGCGCGTGATCCGCATGCCTGTGCGCATCAGCGGCAGCAGCAGGGCGGCGGTGAACATCATCCACAGGGTGTCGCGGTCGAGGATCTCCGCCGACACCGGCAGCGGGGCGATGGCGCCGGTAACGCCGAGAATAAATAGGATATTGAAGATGTTGGAGCCGATCACGTTGGTGATGGCGATGTCGTCTTTGCCACGGTACGAGGCGACCAACGAGGTGGCGAGCTCGGGCAGGCTGGTGCCGGCCGCCACGACCGTCAGCCCGATGATGGTCTCTGAGATGCCCGCTCCGCGCGCCAACTCCACCGCGCCGCGGACCAGGGCTTCGGCACCCCCGACCAAGACGGCGACGCCGAGCACAGTCCAGCCGATGCCAGCGATCATGGTTGGGACGGGCGCAGCGGTCTCCTCGGCGCTGACGTGCTGACCGACCTCGGAGATCGCGCTGCTGCGCCGGGAGGCCCAGACCATGTAGCCAGTGAAGGAGACCATCAGGACCAAGAAGAAGACACCTTCGAGCGCGTCGAGGGAGCCGTCGCGTGACAACAGGTACATCAGCACCGAGGTCAGCATCATCACTGGCCACTCGAGGCGGACCGAATCGGCAGGGACCGAGAGCGGGCGCACCAGCGCACAGAGACCCAGGATCGCGGCGATGTTGAAGATGTTCGAGCCGACGACATTGCCGATGGCGAGGCCCGACGAGCCCTTCAGCGCTGAGCTGACCGATACGACCAGTTCGGGCGTCGAGGTGCCGGCGGCAACAATGGTCAGTCCGACGACTGCGGGGCTGACGCCGGCGCGGCTGGCGATGGCGACTGCGCCTTTGACCAGCCAATCGGCGCCTACGACGAGCAGCACGACGCCTAACAGCAAGAGTCCACAAGCGATGAGCACGACATCCTCCGCGGAAAGGCCATCCCTGCCGGGGTGCGGGGCGATCCGAGGCTGCCCTCTGGCTGCAGGGCGCACAAGCCCCAGGGCCCGACGTACGGTTGGGGCACAGCAGCATGAGCGCCCATGGGCGCCGCTGGCAGCCAGCGTCGCTTCTGCTACAGTCTGCGTCCGATGCGTGTTTGTCCCCAGTGTGGCACCCGAACCCCCGCGGCGATCTGCCCGATCGACGGATTGGTCACCCTCCATGAGGCGGTGCTCGAGACCAGCGATCCCATGATCGGCCGCCTGGTTGGCGGGAAGTACCAGGTCGAGAGGCACCTGGGCTCAGGCGGCATGGGCGCGGTCTACGCCGCCCGTCACGTCGAGACCGGTGGGCTGGTCGCGGTCAAGGTCCTCATCCCGGACCGAGCCAGCCGGCCGACGGCGATCAAGCGCTTCTCATTGGAGGCGCAGAATGCCGCGGCCTTACGCCACGCCAACACCGTGCGTGTGCTCGATTTCGGCGCCGACGAGGACCTCCTCTTCCTGGTGATGGAGTTCCTGGAAGGGCAATCCCTCCAGGACCACCTGGACCGCCACGGCGCAGTGCCTTGGCAGCGGGCGGCCCGCATCATCCGCCAGGTGCTGCTCGCGCTCTGGGAGGCCCACGAACACGCTCGCCGCATCGTCCACCGCGACATCAAGGCCGCCAACATCTTCTTGTGCCATCAGGTGGGCGACGACGAGTTCGTCAAGGTCGTCGACTTTGGCGTCGCGCGCTCGCTGGAGGGCAGCGGGGCCGGCACCCAAGGGGCCATCGGAACTCCGCACGCCATGGCGCCCGAGCAGTGGAGCGGCGACGCGGATCCACGCAGCGACCTCTACTCCGTCGGCTGCCTCGGCTACGAGCTGCTGACCGGACGGCCGGTTTTCGAGATTCCCCAGGGCGCAGGCGGCAATCCGCTCATCCGCTTTGCCAGCATGCACATGATCGAGGCGCCGCCGCCCATCGGTCGCGCGGCCCCGGAGACGCCGATCGGCCTCCAACGCTTGCTGCACGCAATGCTGGAGAAGCGCCCCGACGACCGCCCGCAGCGGGCGCGCGACGTCATCGCGCTGCTCGACCGCGTCCTCGGCGGCGATGAGCTCATCGAGCTCGCCCAGAGCCTGGCGCGAGACGAGGCCGCGCACCGAACCATGCCGCCTCGGCGGCACCCGAGCAGCGGCGCGCGAGTCGGCGGCCCCCCACCGATGTCGCCACGGCGTGACGGCCAGACCCAGGATGAGACGATTGACGCCGACCTTGACATCGACGCTGGGCAGCGCGCGATAGCGACCAGCGACCATCCGGCGGCGATCGTGCTGGCGGCGGTGCAGCAGCAGGGGCACCCGCACGAGCTCGGACCGCGGCGCGTCGGTACCAGCTCCTCCCCGCCACTGGGCGGTTACACGCCGCGGCGCACCCCAGAGTCGCCCGCGGCGGTTGAGCCGCCGGCGCTGGAGGCTGCGGCCTTCGAGCCACCTGCAGCGCGGCCGTCGCGCGTGGCACCGCGAGCCCAACAGGCGCCGAGCGCCGCGCAGACGCCGGCCGCCCGCGAGGTCCCGAGCGCGAGCAGCCGCGCCAGCCAGGCCCAACAGGCCAACCCAGCGGGCGTTGTGAACGCTCCGGTCGCGCCGACCGTTGGCCGGGCGCCGATGGCGAACTGGCTGGCCTGGGCGGTGCTGGCGGTGGTGCTCGTTGGCGTCACCGGAACCTACCTGTGGCGGAAATCCCAGACGGAGGCGCAGTCGCGCGGTCGATTGGTTGATGCCAGTGACTTCGCCGTGTCGCCGCCGCCCCCGCAGCCCTCCCTCGAGCTGCCGGCCGGCGCAGAGACAGCGCCCAAAGCACCGACGCACGAACGCAGCGCAGGCCCGGGCACGCCGGCCGCCGATCTCGATGATCCGGCCGCCGCCGGCGACAGCGACCCGGACACGCGACGTCCGCAGGTCAGCTACCGCGCCCACCTCCACAAGATGGACCACCGCGGCCGCAACGGCGCCAAGCTACGCAACGCGGTGGACGTCCTGCTCCAAGATCGAATCAACGTCCACGACGGCAGCCACCGCGACGCGCTCGACACCATCGATTCGCTGTTCGGCGAAGAGCCCGAGCGCGAGCGGCTGCGCCGCCTGCTTCAAAAGGCGCTGACGCGCGATGTAAGCCGCCGCATCGTCGACGGCGAGGTCGACATCGAAGTGCAGGTCTGGCGCGGGCACGCCCAGGTGACCTTGCTGCGCTTCTGAAGGGCGCGGCGACGGCGCGACGACGCAGCGGCGACGCAGCCACGATGCTGCCACGACCTGCGAGTGGGCTCGCCGGGCAAGCGCCGAGCGCTATTGGCAGGCCTGCAACTGGTTGGCGCAGTAGAAGCTGAGGCAACCATCGCATTGCTGCTGGGTGCCGCTGGCGCACACCGCGCCGCAGAACTTGTCGTTGCAAGCCAAGAGCGCCTGCAGCGCGGCGAGGCCGGCTGCAGAGCCCTGGGCCTTGCACTGCTGGGCGCAGTCCTTGCTGCCACCACACCCGCCGGCGCACTTCAAAATGCCGCCGCAACTCAGCCCGCCTTGGCCGGTGCTGCCGAAGCAGGTCTGATAGGCCGCCTGGCAGCTGCTGGCTGTGCACTGGGCCCAGGCGTCGCCCTGTTTGCCTCCGCAGAGCTGCTCGCCGCAGAGCAAGAGCCCATACCAATGCTGGACGGCGTCGATGCTGGCCTTGCCGTGGCAGGCACTCGTACAGACGCTTGAGCTGCCGCACCCCGAGAGACAGCCGCCGAGCCCGCTGCAGTCGGTGCTGCCGGCGCCAGTGCAAGCGGTCTGTTCGACGGCGCACTTGCTGTAAACGCAGAGCAAGGCTTCATAGATCTTGCCCTGATCGATGAGGGTCTGGCAGGCGAGCGCGATGCAGGCCTTGCGCGCCTTGTATTGCGCGATGGCGCCCGGCGAGCCCTTGGCGAGGCAGCCGTCGATGGTCAGCTGGTCGCTAGGACCCTGTGCGTACTGCTCGATGCACGCCATCACCTGGCCGCACGTCAGGGTGCCCTTGCAGGCGCCCGCGTCGCAGACCTGGCCGACGCCGCAAGCCGGGCTGCAGGCCGCAGGATCGGGCTTGCAAGCGCCCGCGCTGCAGAGCTGACCCACCGGGCAGGGCGGTGTGCAAGTGGTCTTCTTCTGACACAGGCCGCCCTGGCACAGCTCATCCGGCGCGCATGCGACGGGTACGCTCCAACGCAGACAGCCGCCGCCGTCGAGCTCGCAGGCCTTGACCGCCTCAACCTTGCCGACGTGACAAGTCTTCTGCCCGATGGCCTCGCACTCGCCGGCGCAGGCGCAGCCACCTGCCTTGCAGGCCCAGCCAGCGGCGCAAGCGGCGGTCGGCTGCCACTCGCCGCCGACGCAGAGGGCGGGCGTGAGGGTGTCGTAGCAGCCCTTGCTGCCGGCACTACAGCCGATGGGGCCGGTGTCGGCGTCGCCGGCGCCGTCACCGTCGACGCTGACGTCACCGCCATCGCCAGGACCGCCGACGTCGGCGAGCGTGGCGTCGCTGACGTCGCTGGCGCCGATGTCGCCGTCCACCGCGCCAGCGTCGCCGCCGTCGGCCGCGCCGGCGTCACCGCCGTCGGCCGCGAGAGCATCCCCTCCCGCGGCGGTATCGCCGGTCTGGAACGCCACTTCTCCCTGATGGCAGGGGACGACGGTGCAGGCAATCGGGTCGACGCAGACGGCCTTGCCGGGGCAGGCGACGCAGGTGTTGGTCAGGGTCTCGCGGCAGATAAATCCGCCCTTGGCCGGCGCGGCCGGCTCGCCGCAGCCGACCAGCGCCACCCCGGCGACCAGGAGCGCGACGGCGATCTCAAGGCTGCGATGTGCGGGACGGTTCGGCCGTTTGCGCGGCGCTCGTGCCGCGCTCTTGGCGCCTCGGTACCGCTGGTGCTGGGCCTGCATCGTCGACTCCAGGGCGCTGCACCCGGCGGGCGGCGGCCTCGGCGCCCATCGTAGCCGCTCCACGGGCGCAGCGGAACGCTCAGCCGAGCAGGCGCTCGTGGGCCGGGACGTCATGGCCCATCTCAGGGGCGGCCGGCAGCGTGACGCGGAACGTGGTCCCTTGCCCGAGCTCGCTGTCGATGGAGATCTTGCCGCCGAGGGCATTCACCACACGCCAGGTGATGGTTGTGCCCATGCCCATGCCGCGCCCCGGCCCCTTGGTGGAGTAGAAGGGCGTGAAGACGCGCTGGCAGGTCTCTTCGTCCATGCCGATGCCGTTGTCGATGACGAGCAGCAAGACCTCATCGCCCTCGCGCCAGCACCGCACCAGGACGCGACCCTGGGGGACGGTGGCCACCGCCTCGAGCGCGTTTTGGATGAGGTTGGTCAAGACCTGGTGCAGCTCTTCGGGCACCGCGACCACCGCCGGCTCGCCGATGACTTCGATTTCGACCTCGGCCGCGGCGTCCACGGCACGCCGCACGACGTGGGCGACGTCCTCGATCGCCGCCCGCAAGGGCAGCGGCTGTGCCACCCGGGCGTAGCCCTCGCGGCTGTAGCGCTTCATCAGCTCGACGACCTTGGAGATGCGCTCCAAGCCTGCCCGGGCGCTCTGGAACATCCGCTCGACGCGCGCGCGAGAGCGTTGCCGCGCGGGGTCGCTCCCGGCATCGGCGGCGGCGGGCGCCAGCACCTCCAGCTCGCGCTCGATGACGGCCAGCCCCTGCTGCAGGTAGTTGAGCGGGTTGTTGATCTCGTGCGCCATGCCGCCCGCGATCGCCTCGAGCGAGTCCATGCGGCCGGCGAGCAGGCGCTCGGCTTGGCGTGCGCGGATGCCGAGCAGGTTGTGGACGGTGCTGACGAGCTCGCGCGCCGAAAAGGGCTTCGGCATGTAAACACTGACGCCGGACTCGACGCCTGCCACGCGGTCCTCCACCGCGCCTCGTGCCGTCAGCATGATGATGGGCGTATCGGCAGTGGACGGATCGGTGCGCAGCCGCCGCGCCAGCTCGAGGCCGTCGATGCCCGGCATCATCAGGTCGGTAATGATGAGGTCCGGCCGATGGCGCAGGGCCAGCTCGAGCCCCTTGAGACCGTCGGGCGCCGCCATCACCTTGAAGTCGCGGCGCAGCGCCAGGTGAATGATGCGCGTCACGTCGGGGGTGTCCTCGACGATGAGCACCGTGTGGCTGCGCTGGTGCTCGTCGGCGTCGCGCTCCAGCACGCGGCGCTCGGTGGCCTCGGCGATGTCCAGCAGGCGGTAGCTTTCGCTGCGCGGCATCGCCGCCGTCGCCATGAGCACCGTGGAGAGATCGGCCTCGGCGCCGGCGCTGACGCGGCTCTTCACGTCGTCCGCCAGGTGGGCGCTGCCGCGGCGCAACGCGACATGAAAAATGGCGCCCTGGCCCTGCTCGCCCTCGGCGCGAATGGTGCCGCCATGCAACTCGACCAGCTCGCGTGCAAGGGCCAGGCCGATGCCCGTGCCGCCGAACTTGCGCGTGCCGCCCATGTCAACCTGGAAGAAGCGCTCGAAAATGCGCTCGGCGACGTCCGGTGCGAAGCCCGCGCCCGTGTCGCGCACCCGCACGCGCACTTCGGCGTCGTCGGCGTCGACCTCGACGGTGATTCGGCCGTGCTGCGGGGTGAACTTCACGGCATTGGAGAGCAAGTTGACGAAGACGCGTTCGATGTGCTCGGGATCGACGACCACCGAGGCCTGCGGGCACAACGCGACCAGCTCGAGTTCGATCTCCTTGCGCTGGGCGAGCGGTCGAACCTGGCCGACGAGGACTTGCAGCCAGGCGACCAGGTCGAGCTCCTGAACGTAGAGCTGCAGGCGGGACTCCTCGAGCTTGGTCAGGTCGAGCAAGTCGTTGATCAGCTTCAGCAGCTTGGTCCCGGAGCGCATCATCGAGGACAGGGTCTTCTGGGCCGTCTCGTTCATCGGGCCGAGATCGCCCTGCATCATCATCTCGATCGGCGCCAGGATCATCGCCAAGGGCGTGCGCAGCTCGTGCGTGATGTTGGCAAAGAGCTGACTCTTGAACTCATCGAGCTTCTTCAGCTCGGCGTGGGCGTGTTCGACGTTGCGGTGGGCGTCGGCGATGCGGTCGTTGGCCGTGGCCAGCTCGGCGTTGGTCGCCGCCAGCTGCACGAGAGTGCGGTGTTGCTGGACGTCGGCGCGGTAGGCGAGGACCTGGCCAGCGCCGACGATGATCGCGGTGGAGACCAAGAAGAGCGTGTTGGACGCGGCGGTCTGCAGCGGTTCGACGCGCTCGAGCGCCAGGGCCGGCAACGCCCAACTGGCGATGACCGCGCCGTAGGTCAGCAAGACGGCGCGCAGGGGCCACAGGTAGAGCAGGCCAGCGCCGAGCAGGACCAGGTTGACGCCCGCGTAGTAGGGCGACGCCAGGCCGCCCAGGACCGTCGTCATCACGCAGATCGAGGCACCGGCGAGGTAGATATGGATCGCCGACAGCAGCACGAAGTGACGCTCGAAGACCGGCCTGTCCAGCGACCACAGCATCCATAGGATGTACGGCATCAGGGCCGCGCGCGTGCCCCAGAGCAGGGGCAGCGCTTCTCGTGGGGCAAGCAGCCAGTCGACGCCACCGAAGATGGGGAAGAGCGCGGCCGAGATGACGAGCGCGGTGCGGGCGCCGCGGCGGTTGCGCTCCAGCAAGCGGGCCCGCCATGCCGGATCGCGCAGGTCGGTGTCGGTCACCGGCTCAGGTCCTCGTCAGCCGCACGAACGGGTTGACGGTCGTGACCTCTTCGATCAGCTCGATCTGGGCGGACGGTGCGCCGCGCCTGGCGAAGTCCATCATCTCGGCGTGGGTGCGGTAGAGCAGGAACCACTCCAGGTGGTGCTCCATGATCCACCGACCTGGGTTGTGGCCGGTCATGTTGCCAATCCAGAGCCGGCCGCCATCGCCGAGGACGGCGAAGAGCTTGGCGGTCAGATTGACCGCGACCCGCTCGGGGAGATAGTCGTAGAGGCCGCAGCAGATGACGCCGTCGAAGGTGCCCATCCCGTGGAAGAAGTCCGGGTTCTTGATGAGCGCCTTGATGCCCTCGTGGAGGTAAGTCACGGTTGCGCGGCCCTGCCAGCGCTGCTCGACGACGCCGCGCAGTCGGCCATAAGCGAAGGCGAGCGCGCTCACCTCCTGGTCGAACAACACGATGTCGACGGGCGCCGGCAAATCGTCGGCGTCGCGCAGCAGCTCGAACACCTCCTGCGCCGGCCCGGCTGCGATCGAGAGCAAGCGCACCGGCCGACCGGCAGGGGCGAGGTCGCGCACCAGCTGCTGCAGCTCGACGCGGATCATGTCTTTGCGGGCCCGCACGGCGCGCGCCGGCGGCGTGTGAACGAAAGCGTGGGCCAGGGCGCGCGACAGCAGGGTGCTGCCTTCGAACTGGCGCTCGTACATGTAGCGCATGACCTCGTAGTCGCCGGGATAGCCGAGGGGCTTCTCAAGCGCCCGGCGCATGATCGGTGCGCTGACGATGTCGCTGTGCAGCAGGCGACGGGCGAAGGCGCGCATGGCGTCGTCGTGATCCGGGTCGGCGCCGCGGCGAGCCGCGTCGATGGCGCAGATCTGTTGGACCAGTTTGGGCGTCAGCTCCTCTGCGACGAAGCGAACGATGGCGTGGTGCGCCAGCGAGTCGCTCGGCGCGTGGATGCGGTCCCAGCCGAGCTCCGCCTCGTAGGCCTCACAGCGGACCCGAGCGTCCTGCAGCATGAGCGCCAGTTCGGCGACCCGGCCTTTGAAGACCTCCTCGCCGATGCCGGCCCAAGCGCCGTCTGGAAAGAAGCCCTCCGCTGGCGGCGCCGCGGCAAAGACCCGCGTGTCGCGGGCGGCCATCAGGCCGTCGATGGCGACGATGCGGCCCTGCAGCTCCAGCCCAACGATGTTGAGGCCCTGCAGCGAGCTGACCCGAGCGGGCGCCGCCACCACGACCTGACCATCCGCGCGCACCTCCACCTCGTCGATCACGGTGTCGCGGCTGGGCAGGCCGATTCCGTCGGGCCAGAGGACCGCCACACCGCTCTGCGAGAGGTTGTGAAAGGACACCTCTTGCTGCCGCCCCTGCATCCGGAGTCGCACGCTCATTTGCAAAGGCGCAAGGTCGGTGCCGCCATGGCGCAGCGGCCGAAAATACAGCTCCCGGCCAAATGCATTGCTGGTCAGGGCCGAGGTGTCGGGTGACGAGATGGTCGCCCAGTCGGGACGCGGTGTCTCTGCGTTCATCGTCGGTTCCCTGGTGGCCATGGGCGCGACGGCGGCCACGAGCCTATGGGATACGGCAAGATCGGTACGGCGTCCAAAACTTCGCGATCCACCGGGACATTGGGCCCGGAAGCGCATCGGGCTGAGGACAAGGCCTCCGCCCGGCGCGACGACGAAGGTGGGGCTGGGCAGCGAGCGGGCCACGAATTGCCGGGGCCGATGCCCGGCGCTAGGCTGCCGCCGCCCCGCTGTCGGCGCCACTTGAGCGGCCGCGGGACCTTGGGCCGCGCCCCGCCGGCCCGCCCGGAGCACAAGATGGCCGCCGCGACCCCCAGCCACCGCGACCACCCGGAGCGCCCCCAAGCGCCGCTTCGCGCGCCACGCGGCCCGACACGCACCTGCCAGACCTGGGCCGCAGAGGCAGCGCTGCGCCTGCTGCACAACAACCTCGAGCCCGACATGGCCGAGGACTGGCAGGACCTTGTGGTGTACGGCGGCATCGGCAGGGCGGCACGCAGCTGGCCGGACTTTCACCGCATCGTGCGGGCGCTGCGGGCGCTGGGGCCTGAGGAGACGCTGCTCGTGCAGTCGGGCCGGCCGGTCGGCGTCGTCCAAACCCACGCCGACGCCCCGCGTGTGCTCATCGCCAACAGCAATCTGGTGCCGCGCTGGGCGACCTGGGAGCATTTTCGCCAGCTCGAAGCGCGCGGCCTGATGATGTTTGGCCAGATGACGGCCGGCTCGTGGATCTACATCGGCACGCAGGGCATCGTGCAAGGCACCTACGAGACGTTCGCCGAAGCCGGCCGCATCCACTACGGCGCCGATCCCTCCTTCGACCCGCGGCGGCCGTTGCGCGGCCGGCTCTGCGTCACCGCAGGCCTCGGCGGCATGGGCGGAGCGCAGCCGTTGGCCGCAGCGTTGGCCGGCGGCGTACTGCTCTGCGCCGAGGTCGATCCGGTCCGCATCGAACGCCGCCTCGCGACCCGCTACCTCGACGTCTGCGCGCGCGACCTCGACGATGGCATTGACCGCGCCCTGCGAGCCCGCGACGCCGGCGAGGCGACGTCCATCGCCGTGCAGACAACAGCCTTGGACCTGCTGGCGCGGCTGCGGCAACGCGGCGTGCTGCCGGACCTGCTGACCGACCAGACCTCGGCACACGACCCGTTGGTCGGCTACCACCCGCAAGGCATGACCCTGGCGGAGGCGGCGACCGCGCGCGTCGCCGACCCCGCCGCGTTCTTGGCGCGCGCCCGCGCCGACATCCGACACCACGTCGAGGCGATGGCGTCGTTCGTCGACGACGGCGTCCACGTCTTCGACTACGGCAACAACCTGCGCGGTGAGGCCGAAGTGGCGGGGCTCGACCATGACCGGGCGTTCGCGTTCCCAGGTTTTGTACCCGCCTACATTCGACCGCGCTTCTGCCGCGGCGAGGGGCCTTTTCGCTGGGTGGCGCTTTCTGGCGCCCCAGAGGACATCGCGGTCACCGACCGCGCGGTGGCGGAGCTCTTTCCGGACAACGCCGGCGTTCAGCAGTGGCTGGCTGAGGGCGCAAAGCGCATCGCCTTCCAGGGCCTGCCAGCGCGCATCTGCTGGCTCGGCCTCGGCGACCGGGCGCGCGCCGGCTTGCGATTCAACGAGCTGGTGGCCAGCGGCGCCGTGCAAGCGCCAATCGCCATCGGCCGCGACCACCTCGACTGCGGATCTGTGGCGAGCCCCAACCGCGAGACCGAGGCGATGGCCGACGGGAGCGACGCGGTCAGCGACTGGGTCTTCCTCAACGCCCTGACCAACGCCGCCTCGGGCGCCAGCTGGGTCAGCGTCCACCACGGCGGCGGCGTCGGCATGGGCTATTCGCAGCACGCAGGCGTCGTCGTCGTCGCCGATGGCACCGAAGAGGCGGCGCGGCGGCTGCAACGTGTGCTGACCAATGACCCGATGCTCGGCGTGCTGCGCCACCTCGACGCCGGCTACGAAGAGGCCGCCTTGACCGCAGCGCGCTGCGCAGTGCCTCTCTTGCGTTGAAACCGGGCGCGCCCGTGACGGTGTCTGAGGTGAAGATCGGCGCGGCGCGACCCTGTGGACATGGGCAGGCGGCGGCCGCCGACCTCCACTGCACGCGTTCACCCGTTCCTACCAAGTTGACAAGGACTTTCATTGGGACCTACCCTCCCACGTTCAGCACAGGTCGCCCGCTGCAGCCCACAATGGCGTGGGCCGCGTTTGGGGGTCACCCACACGAAGGAGTCCACAGCATGCGTCGCACCGCCGCCGCGCTCGTGCTCGCAGTCGTGTTTCTGTCTGGATGCTACAACACGTCCTACGTGACGCGTGCAGCGCCCGGCCAGGTTCACAGCGAAACGTCGCATTACTTCCTCTTCGGTCTCGTTGGCAAAAACGTGTATGATGTCCGCAAAGTGTGCCCACAGGGCGTCGCGTCCATCCACAACCGCCGCAGCTTCGGCGACATGTTCCTCGGCAGCCTGACCGCCGGGATCTGGGCACCCAAGACCGTCACCTTCGTCTGCGCCGCTGGCGGCGCCGACGCTGGCCTGCCCCAGCGGGTCGTGCTCGCCCTCGACGCCCAAGATCGGGTGATCGCCGCGGCGATGGAAGACGCTCTGGGCCGGGTCGAGACGCGCACGCTGCGCGATGTGGTGGAGGTGTCGCGATGAAACTCAACACCCTCTCTCGCCTTTGCCTGGCTGCGGTCCTCGCGGTCAGCGCCACGGGCTGCTTCCACGCGACCTTCATCGACGGCAGCGACGCCGGCGGTGCCCCCGCCGCGATGTGGAACCAGCGCTGGTACCACGGCGCCGTCATGGGCCTCGTCGACCTGAGCGGTCCGCTGAGCCTCGAAGAGGTCTGCCCGCAGGGTTGGGCCCGCATCGAGCAGGAGAACGGCTTCCTCAATGGGATCGCCGAGAGCTTCACCGGCGGGCTCTACTCGCCCCACACGGTGACCATCTTCTGCAAGGGCGGCGCCGCCTACGACGCCATCCGAGACAACAAGGGCATGGTCGTGGCGGCCATCCCGCACGTCCGGTAGAGAGTCGCTCCTCGCGCCGGCGCCCGAGTCACGTTCGGGCGCCGGCGCATGGCGATTGACACACACCGTCGCGCCACCGACGCTCGCGCCAGGCATTGCTGTGCAATGCCGGAGGGGGAGACGATGGCCCTATCCGTGCGTGACGCGCGACCAGCCCGCCAAGATGAAGCGCTCGCCCCGCGGCTGCCCGCGTTGGTGCGGGCGCGTTATCTGTTGCCCCTGGCCGACACCGTCGGACGCTCCACGCGCATCGCTGACGGCTACGCCCTGTGGCGCGAGGGCAAGCTCCTCGAGGTCGGCGCCTTCGATCCCACGGTCGCTGAACGCCTCATCGCGTCCTTCGGGACGCAGCTTCAGGTCCTGACAGACCGCGGCGTGCATCGCGGCGTCGCTGAGCTGTCTGATTTCTTTCAGCACCCGGGCGTCCTGATGCCGGGCTTCGTCAAGTGCCACGGCCACGACCACGAGCCGCCCATCATCGGTATCTGCAAGGACATGCCGCTGACGCGTTGGCTCGACGGCGTGATCAACCCGTTCACCGGCTTTCTCCACGACCACCGCGACGCCCTGATCGAGCGCCTCGGCCGCTCACCGCAGCTGGTCTCCTACCTCAAGGCCCGGGTGGACGACCTCTGCTACGGCATCACCACGTCGATGGTGCACCACTGCAATTTTGCAAAGTACTTCGGCGACGATCTCGCGCTGGCCGCCGAGACCGCCGGCACGCAGATGATCATCGCTGTCGGAGGCCAGGACCGTCACTACGTCGAGCGTCTGCTCGACACGCCGCATCAGGCCACCGCCCGCCTCGACGGCTACCTGGCGCGCCACGGCGACAGCGCGCTGGTGCGCTTCATCCCCGGCCCCGACCAATTCTTTAGCAACGGGCCAGAGATGCTGAAGGAGCTCAAGGCCTGGGCCCGCGGCCACGGCACGCTCCTGCACTGCCACAGCTCGGAGGAGAAGGGCACGACCGCGTGGTTCCGCCGCACCTACGGCCAGACCCCTGTCGAGTACGCCCACAGCATCGGGGTCCTCGACCGCGACACGGTCGTCGCCCACCAGGTCCACTGCACCGAGCGAGATCTCGAGATCTTGGCCGAGACCGGCGTGTCGGTGGTCCACAACCCGCTGGCCAACACCATCCTCGGCTCGGGCATGCCGCCGATCCCCGAGATGCTGCGCCGCGGCATCCCGGTCGCGATCTCCACCGATGGCTCAGGGAGCGCTGACAATCAGAACATCCTCGCCGCGGCGCGCCTGGCGTCGCAGTACCAGAAGGCGCTGCACAGCGACGCCGAGCTGCTGCCAGCCCAGCAGGTGCTCGAGATGATCACCGTCGACGCGGCGAAGATGCTGCGCATGGATGCCGGCAGCCTGGCCGTGGGCATGCGCGCGGACCTCATCGTCGTCGACGTCACGCGACCCAACATGGTGCCGACCCGCCTGGGCTCGGTTGTCGAGAACCTCATCTGGGCCAGCGATGGCAGCGAGGTCGAGCTGGTCGTCGGCGGCGGGCGGATCTTGCGGCAGGGCGATGTGTTCCACACCCTCGACGTCAAGCAGATCTTGCAGGACGTCGACGTGCTGTCCGAGTCGTTTGAGCGCCACCTGGCGCAAGCCGGCGCGATGCAAGGCACCGGCGCCAACCGCTGAATCGTACGCCGCGGCCGCACCGAGAGGCCCATCCCATCAGCGCAGGATGATGTCCTCGGCGACGTCGTCCACCTCGGGCGCTGACATCTCGATTTCTTCCTGCGCCATCTCCGGTGGCATGCGGGGTTCCGGCACGTCCTGGTCTTTCGACGCGTCGTCGCCGTCGTCTCGCAGCGCGCGCGACAGGCGCTCCATCGCGGCCGGGTGCAGGGCGCCGAGCTGCTCGAGCAAGGGGCCGAGCCGTTGACCGGCGTGGGCGGTCAGCGCTTCCTCGTCGCTGCTCGACAGCTTGCCTTCGAGGGCCTTGGCTCGCGCTTTGATGCGCGCGAGATCTTGGCTGAGGCTGCGGATCGCATCGGCCTCCTGTTGGGCGAGGGCGGGATCGCCTTGGAAGTCGAGCGGCAGGCTGGAGAGGACGGCGACGGCCCGTTCGAAGGCGGTGGCCAGCTCGTCGATGAGCGCTTCGGACTCCTCTCGCGCCGTGCGCGGGAGCTCCGTCGGGACGAAAAGCGGCGGCAGGGCGCCGGGCAGCCGGAGGTCGGCGACCTCGCGCTCCAAGGCCGGGTTCTCAGCCGCTGCCGCCGGCGCTTCGCGGGCACCGACGAAGCCCGAGGCTTGCCGTGCCCCGCCGATGAGCCCGCTGCCGTCGCGTGCTTCGAAGGCTCCGCTCGCCTCGCCGTCGGCCGAACGCAAGCGGAGCGGCTGAGCGTCCAAGCTGAGCAGGAGCGCGCCGGCGCATACGACGAGTGCCGCGCCGAGGGCTGGAAGGTGGAGGGTGCGAAGGGTGTCGGCGGCCATGTGTGCCTCCTCCGGTGGGCAACCCGGTGGGAGCTAGGACGCGCGAAGCTCAGCAATGGTTCACGCCGGCTTGGCGCCGACGCAACGCAGTCGGAGCTGCAGGCGCAAAGCTTGTCGATCCGGCCAGGTGCACGACAACGGCGGGCGTTTTGCGCTACGGAAAGAGCGGTACGCGCCGGGGCTCGAATTCGAAGGAGTGGCCGTCGACGAGCACCTGCAGGGCGCCGCCAACCACGATGACGGTCCAGGCGCTCGACCGCCCGAACTGGGCAGCGATGGCCGCGACCGACGACACCGGCAACGCGATGACGGAGATCGCCTCGCTGCGATAGACCGTCTGGCCGGCGACCTCGCGCCGTAGGGCCTCGAGGCCATCGTCGGCGCCGCGAAAGGTGATCACCGTCACGGCGGCGCCGGCCTTGCTCGCCTTGTGCAGGCGCTTGGCCGAGGGGGTTCCGACCTCGACCCAGGCGGCGAGCTGACCCGTATCGTCGTGGGCCGCGAGCGCCGGCTGATCGGCCTCGGCGAGGTCGCGGGTGAACTGAAGCCCCTCGCGCCAGCACAGGCAGTAGGCGAGCAGCCGGGCGACCAGGCGCGCCGGCTCCTCCGACGGATGGAGCGCCAGGCGCAGCGACTCCTGGCGGTAGACGCTGCTGTCGACGTCAGAGAGGTCGAGATCGACGCGAAAAATCGTTGCGGTCAGCGCCATCGGGGTAACGTCCCTGTTGGAACCCTCGGCAGACGTTCCGCGATCCGCGTCGTGACTTCGTAGTGGATGGTGCCGAGCCAGGCTGCCATCTCTTCAGCACGGATCTCCGCACGCTCCTGTCCCGGCCACTCCTGGCCGCCGAGCAGGACCACCTCGTCATCGACGCAGGCGCCTTTGGTGTCGGTCAGGTCGATGGCGACGAGGTTCATCGCCACGCGCCCGACGACCGGCGCTCGCCGACCGCGCACCAAGACCTGACCGCGGCCCGAGAGCCGGCGATCGTAGCCATCGGCGTAGCCCATGGGCAGCAGACCGAGGCGCGTCGGGCGCAGGGCACGAAAGGTGCGGCCATAGCCGACGTAGCCGCCCTCTTCGACCTCTTTGATCTGCAAGATTCGGCTCTTCCACGTCAGGGCCGGCCGCAGCGTGATCGGCCGCTGGCCGAGGTGTTGGGCCGAGAGCGAGGTCTCCTTGGATGGCCAGAGCCCAAACGCTGCGATGCCGAATCGCAACAAGGTCGCCTCGTGCTCGGGCCAGAGCAGCAAAGCCGCGGAGTTGCTGGTGTGGCTGAGCAAGGCGTCGGGGTCACGGCCGTGCTGCGCCAGAAGACCGCGCAGGGCGGCGCAGCCGGCGTCGAAGCGCTGCCGCTGTGATTGGGCAAAAGCGTGGTCGGTTGTGTCCTCGACATCGGCGTAGTGGCTGCAGATCCCCTCGATGTGGGCGCCCTGTTCGCCGAGCAGCCGCGTCGCCAGTGCCAGCAGGTCCGGCAAGGCCAGGCCCTGGCGGTGGGTGCCGGTCTCGAGCTTGAGGTGCAGGCGGGCGACGCCGCCCTGGGCGCGGGCCGCGGCGGCGGCGGCAAGGGCAGGTTCGAGGTCGACGGTGACCATGCGCAAGTCGAGGGCGACCGCGGCGGCGGCGTGATCGGTGGGCGTCGCGACCACGTTGTAGAGCGGCGCGCTGATGCCCGCGTCGCGAAGCTCGGCGGCCTCAAAGACGTCTGCCACGCAGAGCCAGTCGGCGCCGCCTTCGAGAAAAGCCCGAGCGGCGAGCAGGCGGCCGTGCCCGTAGGCGTTGCCCTTGACCATTGCCGCGAGCAGGGGCTGGCGGCCGAAGCTGCGGGCGCGGGCAGCCAAGGTGCGCACGTTGGCGGTCAGCGCCTCGCCGTCGATCTCAACCCAGCACAACGGGCGCAGGGCGGCCCACGCCGTCGGTTCGAGGTGGGTCATCGGCAGCAGGCCCCGCCGCGTCGGCCACACCGCAGCTGCCGGCAGGTTCCGGTTTGCACGCTGACGCTGGGCTGAATCACGCGGCGATCCCCAGCTGGCTGAGCCGCGGCAAGATGACCTCGTCGATGGCGCCGCGAAGCAGCGAGTGCGCCTCGGCGCCGGAGCAGACCCCCACCGCCTCGGCGGCGGCGCTCGGGACGGCGTCGACCGCAGGGAGGTGGGCCTGCTCGTGGGCGATGAGGTGGCGCAGGGCGACCTCGAGGTAGGCGTCGAGGCGGGCGCGGGCGGCGGCGTCCAGGCGGGGCAGGAGCGCCTCGAGCAGCTCCCAACCGAGCCGGCTGTGTTGCACCTCGTCGGCGAGGATGTTGCTGAGCGTCTCGCGCAGCGCGGCGGGCCCGGTGCGGAGCCGCTCGGCGCCAATGAGGGCCACGGCGACGGTCTCCGACAGGCAGCCCACCGAGAGGACGTTGCGGGCCAGCGCCTCAACCGGCGCGGCGTCGGCGTGTTCGGGCACGGGTGGCAGCCAGGTAACCTCGGCGCGAGCGACTCCGCCGAGCGCCACCACCACCGCCGCGCACTGCCGGCCGTGGCGCAGCTCGTCGGTGATGGCGTCGCCGATGCGCCGGAGCCAGGGGCCGTCGACGCCGGCCGCCAGCGCCTGCTGCAGCAACGCCGCGAACACCCGGGCCGAGATGGTCTCGTTGATCATCCGGCCGCGCCAGGTCGCGATCGCGGCGGCGCGCTCGTCGTCGAGGAGAGGCGGCAACGCGCCAAGCGCACGCGCCAAGGGCTCGGCCTCGGCCTGGAGGTCGAGGACGAAGGACCGGCCGGGTGCAAGGCTCGCGACAGCGGCGACGCCGACGCCCGCTACGCTCCCGGGCTGAATGGACGCGCTCATGGTTGCCTTCCCGTCGGCCTTGCTGACTTCATCCGGCGAAGTTGTTGAAGAGCGCGACGAGCACGCCCATCAGCGAGACCCCGGCGATGACCCCAGCGGAGACCGGAACCGAGAACGCCTCGGCGCCCTTCTCGTCCGCGCGGGTCCAAAGCTCGGCCCCGACGGCGCCGATGAGCATCGCCAGCGGGTACTGGAAGGGCAGGATGAAGCCGAGCCCGAGCCCGGTCGCCGACGGCAGCCAACGGCGCGCCGCGGCCGGCACCTGCGGCAGCTCCAGCACGCCGAGCAGGGTGCCGAGGCCAAGGCCCCAACCCATCGCCGTCTGGTGCATCGGGTGCATGTTGGCGAGGCCGTTCTTGAACACCTCGGCCACCGCCTTCCAGGCTTGGGCAGAGGGCGCCGGGAAAGCCGCCGTCACGCCTTGGCTGCCGGTCATGACCGTGGCGTCCGGCACCAGCAAGTAGAAGCCGATGACCGTCGCGGCCGTGCCAGCGAAAATGCCGAGGAACTGAGCCACGAACTGCCGCCGCGGATTGGCGCCGAGCAGGTATCCGCTCTTGAGGTCGTTGAGGAGGTCGGCTGCCGAGCCCGCCGAGGAGGCGGTGATGCTGGCCGTCATCAAGTTGGCCGTCGTCGACTGGGGAATGAGCACGCCGTAGGTCAGCTGCATGAGCTTGCCCATGGCGCCAACTGGCGTGATGTCGCTCTCGCCGGTGGCCCGGCAGGCGACGAGCGACAGCACGAAGGTCAGGAGCACGGCCAAAATGCCGTAGAGCACGGGCACGTGGAACTCGATGGCGGCGATGGCCACCACCGCGGCGCCCGAGATGAGCGTGCCGGTAATGAACCAGCGCAGCGGCACCTCGGTAGCGGCCACCCGCGGGTCGTCGTCGCCGCCGCGACCGGCGAGCATGCTCGACACTGCGCGCCCGAGCGCCGGCAGCTGGGTTGCGAAGGCGACCATGCCCGAGGCGACGAGGATGGGCACGCCGAACCAGATGCCGATCTCGCGCCAGGCCTTCCACGGCTGGGTGGCCGCGCGCACGACCTGACCGGAAGCGTTGGTCCACTCGGTGTCGTACGCCATCGGGCCCAGCACGTAGGCGAGCACCAGGCCGCCGACAGTCATCCACGTCGCGACGCGCAGACCGACCAGCACGCCGGCCGCGATCATCACCGGGTTGAGGTCGAAGGTCAGGGTCCAGTCCGACGGCGTGTTGGGCACCGCCTTGCCGTCGACCAGGTGCGTGCCGCGGGCAGGCAGGCCAAGGTAGTTGAAAATGGGGAGATCGCCGGGCAGCAGCGTGCCGTCCTCTTTGCGACCGACGAGGGCGGCCAGCTTCGGCACTTTCAGCTCGATCAACAGCGGAAAGATCGCGCTGACGCCGCCGGCGATGGCCAGCGCGCGGGCCTTGCGAATCGCCTCCTGGCCCTCCGAGTAGAGCGACTGCAGCGTGACGGCGGCGGCCGTGCCCGAGGGGAATTTCAGGCGGTCGCGGTTGATCATCGAGCGCTTCATCGGAATCGCGATGCAAGTGCCGAGCGCCGCCAGCGCCAGGGTCCACAGCACCAGCACGGGCCAGGGCAAATGCTCGCCGCCCGGACGCTCAGGCGTGGCCGACAGAATCAGCAGCGCCGAGATCGCCGACACCATGGTGCCGCCGGTGGCGTACCCGGCCGAGCTCGCCGTCGACTGCATGCAGTTGGTCTCAAGGATGGTCATCGGCGTGCGGGCGATGCCGACCGCCAGCGCAACCCGCCAGAGGGCGAAGGCCAAGATCGACGCTGTGATCGCGACGCCGAGCGCCCAGCCGGTCTTCAGGCCGATGTAGAGGTTGGTGAATGCGAGCAGGAATCCGAGCAGCGAGCCGACGATGACGGCGCGGGCGGTGAGCTGCGGGACGTCATCGCCGCGGTACACCTCGGCGTACCACTGGACCTCGTCCATCTCGAGCACCTGATCGGGCCCGGTGGCGAGCGGCTTGCAGCGCTCCAGGTCCTCAGGACGCGTCGGCGGTGTCTGGAACAGGGCCATCGCTGCCTCCTGCCGCGCGTGCTGCCGGCGTCGGTGGCCCAGATCTTGGCCCAGGTTGGCGGTTTGGGGAAGGGCGCCAGAGATCCGCGGCGCCTTGAGGCCGCGGCCGGTCGGCTAAAGCTCAGCCGGCGTCGGCGCGGTAAGCGCGGAAGAAGCCGACCTGCTCCTCCTGGCCAGCGGCGACGGGTCGCATGATGACGCCTGCGATGAGGCCGGGTCCGTACGTGCCGCGCAAGATCCTGCGGTCTGGGGTCTGACCGGCGGGGGCTTGGCAGTCATGGTGCGTCCAGTCGATCTCGAACTCGATCCGGTGGTTGCGCGCGCGGCCGCGGCAGATGGTGAAGCGTTGCGGTCCATCGGCGAGCCGCAGTTCGACCACGCCGCTCAACACCTGGTCGGGCTGCTCGATCGGCAGCGACAGCACGATGGGGCGGGCCTCAAGGGTGCCGAAGTCGGCGGTGCCGCTCCACAAGCCCGCGGTGGGCGCAGCGCAGCCCGTGGCGAGCAACGCCACGCCGCCGAACAGCCAGAGGGCGAGGCCAAGCCGGAGCCGGGCGCGCATCGTGCGGCGGGCGCTGGTCATGGGCGCGCCGACGGCGACTCCGAAGCGGTCGAAGAGCGGGGGGGCGCCTTTGTTGTACAGGGCCTTCATGTGCGCCATCCTCCACGGCCGAGACGGGGCCGCGCCGCCAAGCTAGCACCGCTGGCAAGGCGGCCAAGAATCCGGCCCTGTTATCGGCAGTGGAGGTGAGATGACCCAGCGAATCGGCCTCTTGACCGGCGGTGGCGATTGCCCCGGCCTCAACTCCGTGATCTGGTCCGTGGTGCGGGCATCGCTCGGCCGCGGCATCGAGGTGTTGGGCATCGAGGACGGCTTCGACGGCCTCATCGCCGGCGGAACGGTGCGCAAGCTGACCCTGCCCGACGTGCGCGGCATCCACCGCGAGGGCGGCACCGTGCTCGGCACCACCAACCGTGGCAACCCGTTCCGGTATCGGGTGCAGCAGCAGGATGGCAGCTTCGCCGAGCGCGACTGCAGCGATGATGTGGTGCGATCGGTGCGGCGGCTCGGCATCGATGGCCTCATCGTCGTCGGCGGCGACGGCTCACTGGCCATCGCCCATCAGCTCAGCGAGAAAGGCGTCCCGGTCATCGGGGTGCCGAAGACCATCGACAACGACCTGGCGGCGACCGACAACACCTTCGGCTTCTACTCGGCGGTGACCACCGCCATGGAGGCCCTCGACAAGCTGAAGACGACGGCCGAGAGCCACGATCGGGTGATGATTCTGGAGGTCATGGGGCGCGACGCCGGCTGGATCGCGCTGGCCTCGGGTCTGGCGGCCGGTGTGCATGCCATCCTGATCCCGGAGATTCCCTTCAACGTCGACGTGGTGCTGGCCAAGATCCGCAGCCGCTGGGCCGAAGAGCGGCGCAACTACACGCTCATCGTGGTCGCCGAGGGGGCCTTCCCGGCCGGAGGCGAGGCCGCCTACGTCAAGCACGCCGGGGTCGGCACCAACGCTCGACTCGGCGGGGCAGGCGCGCGGCTGCAAGATGAGCTCGAGGCCCGCTTTGCCGCTGGCTGGGACCGCAACCGCGGCGCGCCAGAGGTGCGGACGACCGTCCTTGGCCACCTCCAGCGCGGCGGGTCGCCGGGCGCCTACGACCGCATCATCTCGGCGCGTTTCGGCGCCCACGCCGTGGAGCTGGTGGCTGCCGGCCGCTGGGGCGAGATGGTCGCGCTGCAGGGAACCTCCATCGGCAGCGTGCCGATCGCAGACGCCATCGGACACACCCATCTTGTCGACCCCGAGGGGCAAGTGGTGCGGGCCTGCCGCTCGGTCGGCATCTGCTTCGGCGACCACTGGCCGTGAGCCCGCGCGGCCGCCAGGGGGCCCTCCATCGCCGCGCTGCGCTGCAGCGAATCGGCCTCCTCGGCGCGGCGGGCGCCGCTGGCTGCGGCCGCGAGCAGGCCAAGACCAAGCCTAGGAGCGCCGCGCCGTCGCCGCCGACCGCCCCCGCCAGATCTGCGGCGCCAGGGCCGCCGCCCGCGCCACCGTCCACAGCTCCAGCCGCTGCAGCGACCGCGGCGCCAGCGCAGGGCCCCGCCATCCATGGCGACACGGCCGGAACCTCGCCCATCGTGCGCGGCACGCTGCTGGCCACCGACGAGGCGGTGGATCGCGCCGGGCGAAGTCAGACGCTGCTGACCTGCATCGACCTCGACGCCCAGGCGCTGATCGCGCGCACCTTCGCTGTGCCGTTCTACGGCCACGGCTACGCAGTCGACCCGCGCGACGCCGGCCGGTGCCTGATCTTCGAGAAGAAGGGCCCGGGCTGCTGCCTCGTCGACCTGCGCCGCGGCCAGGTCGTCGCCGAGGTCGCGGCTCGGCCAGGACGCCAGTTCTACGGCCACGGAACGTTCAACCGCGACGGCGCCTTCTTGTTCTGCACCGAGACCTACGTCGAAGACGGCAGCCTGCGCGGCGTGGTCGCGGTCCGGGACAGCAACACCCTCGCCTGGAAGGCCGATCTCCCGAGTTATGGCGCCTCGCCGCACGACCTCCACCTGGCACCGGACCAGCGCCACTTGGTGGTGACCAACGGCGGCGGGACATTGGCGAGCGGCACGGCGCCGAACCTCTGCTGGATCGACCTGCGCAGCCACAAGGCGGTGCGGCGGCTCCTGCTGTCGGACGCCTTGGTGAACGCCGGCCACGTCGCGCTGCTCGGCGACGACCGCGCCGTGGTGGTGTCGGCGCCGCGCGACGGTCTCGAGGCCGGCGCTACAGGCGTCCACGGCGGCATCGCCTTCTGGCGCGGCGAGGCAGGCGACGAAGCCAGGCTGCGCAGCGCACAAGGTCCCGAGGTCGCGGCCATGGCCGGCGAGACGCTGAGCGTGGCCATCCACCGTGGCAGCAGGACGGCGGTGGCGACCAACCCGCGCGGCCATCAGGTCAGCCGCTGGGACATCGACGGCGCGACCGCGCTGCAAGTGGCCACCGGCTTTCGCGAGCCGCGCGGTGTCGCCTTCGCGCTTGACGGCAGCGAGCTGGCCCTGACCTGCGGCGAGGGCAGCGCGCTGCTGCTGCTCCACCCGCTGACGTTGCAGCCACGCGAGGGGCGCGCGATCCCCGACTGCTTCAGCGGCGGCGCCCACTTGCACGTGGTGGCGCTCGATCACGTTCGCGGCAGCGGCCGGCGCCGCGTCTGATCTCACGGCTGACGCCGCGCCTCGGCTGACGACCTCTGCTGCGGCACACCAAGCGGCTCACGCGACGTGTCATCGAGCGAGGCCTCTGGGCGCGACTGGGCGGCCGACGCCGCGCCTGACCCGACGTCGCCGTCGAGGTTGGTGGCGCTGCGCCCCCCAAAAGCGCCGCGCCCCGCCGGAGAGGTCTCCGGCGGGGCGCGAGCGTCAGGTCGCAGCCGTGTGGGCTACTGGCAGAAGGTCACCGACGGAGCGCAGACCTTGTGGCCGAGCTCGGTGCCGTCAGCGTCCTTGGCCGGCGTGCACTTGGTAGCGCCGCTGTCGGCGCTGGCGCAGTCGGCGTCGCTCTTGCAGGGCGGCGCGCAGCGCTGATTGGCGGCCGTGCCGGTGCCGCCGAGGTTGGTGCACTTGTATCCACCCGCGCAGTGGAAGTCGTAGACGCAAGGTAGGCACGACTTCACCTTCTTGCAGAGCGGCATGTAGCCGGCCTTGGTCGGGTCGCTACGCGGGATCGACATGAAGCCCTTGTCGCAGACCATGCCCGAGCCGCAGTCGCTGTCAGCGTTGCAGGTGCGGCTGCAGTAGCCCTCGCCAGCCTTGACGTCCTCCAGGCAGTACGCCGTGAGGCACTCGCCGAAGTCCGACTCCAGCTTGCAGGCCTCGCCCACCTTCTTGGTCGGCTGCGGCGGGTTCTGGTTGGCCTGCGTCGGCGCGTTGGCGACGCTGATGCAGCTGTACTCGACCTTGGCCGGCTTGTCCGGGCCAGTGGCCACGCTGAAGCCGACGCACGCCTCGGTGTTGCCGGTGCAGGCCTTGGTGGCCGAGCAGTCGGTGAGGCTGTTGCTGGTGCCGGTCGGCAGGCAGAGCGGCACGTAGATGTCGTCGTAGGGCTTTGAGGTGCTGTTCCAGCCCCAGAAGAGGGCGCGGCAGATGGTCTTGTACTGCTGGCCGTACGCCGTGACTGTGGCCGGGCAATCGGACTTGCCGCCGCCGCAGTACTCCGAGCAGTAGCCCGGCTGGGGCTGGCCCTGCTGGTTCTGCGTGTTCAGGCAAATGCCAGACTGGCAGACCTTCGCCATGCCGGTCTCGGTCGACGCCGGGCCGCACTGGTCGCCGAAGTTCTTCTTGGCCTTGTCGGGATCAATGCAAGCGCCGTTGAACACCGAACCGTAGTCGACGGGGGTGGCGTCCTTGGGCAGCGAGACCGGAGTCTGGATGAACTTGCAGTACTTGCCGTCCTTGCAGTCGCTCTTCTTGTCGCAGGCGCCGGACTTGCCCGGGGTCGCTTTGCACATCTTGAGCGGCAGGTAGTAGTCGTACACGTCATCCGGCGGATCGTCGAAGTCGAGCGGGTTCTCGGAGATGCCGCACGTCATGTTGCTCGGGCAGTCGCTGTCGGCCTTGCAGACGGCGCCGCAGACGCCAGCGTCGCAGAGGAAGACGCCGCAGGCCGGCAAGGTCTTGTCGTCGTCCGCGGTGTACGGGTCGCAAGCCTCGCCCTTCTTGGCGCCGTTCTTCGGCTTGGCGACGCACATGTTGGACCAAGCGGGCAGCAGCACCTTGGTCGCGTCCTCGGGATCTGGCTCACCCTTGGCGCTCTGCACGCCGTTGTAGAAGATGCGGCAGTAGTTCTGGTCGCTCTTGCAGTCGGCGTCGAGCTCGCAGTTCTTGGGGAAGCAGAGGTTGAACTTGGTGGGGATATCGCCGTAGAGCTGCACGCCCTTGCGGCAGCGCCAGGAGCTGCACTGAGCGTCGCTGGTGCAGGCGTTGCCGTCCGGGCACTTGCCGGCCTTGCAGGCGCCGACGTCCGAGACGCAGTCGGCATCCTCGGTGCAGAACGCCGAGCAGCTGCCGAGGCCGAGGCAGAAGTCAGAGGCGCAGATCGAGACATCGCCGGTGACGGGGTTGTTGTTGCAGGTCTTGGCAACTGGGGTGCCGGGCGACTTGTCGAGGTTCTTCAGTTTCGGCCCGCAGCGCAGCGTGATATTGCCCGAGATGTAGTAGAGGCGGCAGGCGTCGTTGGCGCCACAGTCGGCGTCCTTGGTGCAGACCTTCCACGTGCTGGAGGACATGCAGATTGCGTTGGACTGGCCCTGGCGGACGTTGGCGGCCGGCAGGCGCTGAATGCACTTGAAGTTGGCACCCTCGGGGCCTTCAACCGCGTCGGCGCACTCGCTGTTGGCGCCGTCGTCCTCGATGCCGTCGGGGCCGGCGGAGCCGGAGGCGTTGTCCTTCTCATCGAGGCTGACGTTGCAGGCCTTGGTGCAGATGTCGCCCGAGCAGACGTCGGTCTCGCACTGGGCGTTGAGGCACTGCACGAAGGCAGCGGCCGCGGGGCTGTTGTTGGCCGTGCCGGCTGGCGGCGGCTGGCAGTCCTTGGTCGGGCCGCACCACTCGCCGAACTTCTTCAGCGCGACGGTCGTGGTCGACTCGCACTGGTTCGACACGCACTTCTTGCCGGGCGGGCAGCTGCCGCAGGTCTTGGGGCAGCCCTTCATGAAGCCGCATTGCTTGCCCGCGCAGGAGCAGGGGTCGCCGGCCGTCTCGCCGCCACCGTCGCTGGTGAAGCCGTCGGTGCCGCCCGCGGTGTCGGTGGGCTTGCCCGTGTCGGTGGCGTCGCCGCCGCCGGTCACGGTGTCACCACCGCCGCCGCCGCCAACGGTATCGGTTGCGCCGCCCGCAGTGTCGGGCAGGGCGCCGCCGCCGCCACCGGTGTTGGTGCTGCCGCCCGTACAGGCCATGCCCAGGGCGCTACACGCCAAGGCTACGAGGATCGTGCTTTGCCACTTCATCTGTCGTCTCTCCCTTCTGCCCGGCGGCGCGCCGGACTCCGCCCCACTTGGAACCAACGATTCGGGGGTCCACCTGCAGCTGCCCTGCGAGAGCGGAGAACCCATCTGCCCGGACGGCGGACTGGCCGAAGCCACCCCGCGAGCGCCGCGGTCTCACTTGCAACCCCCAAGGATGCAAGCATTCCTCGGCGCGGAACAGCGGGGAGTCCCGCTTGGCCCCGGCCGAAGGCGCCGTATGATAGGAAAGCGCGAGCGAATGCGTCAAGAAGGCCCTAGTGCATCGGTGCAATTTGGGCGTCGACGGGGACGGCCGCGGGCGTCAGGAGGCAGCGCCGCTGGCGAGGGCCACATTGTCGAGAAGGCGCGTTTTGCCAAAGTACACCGCCGCCAAGACCCGCGCCGGCCGGTCGATGTGGCGCAGCGGCTGCAACGACGTCGGGTCGGCGATCGCGAGGTAGTCGACCTGGCCGCCAGCGGATTGGATCGCCGTCGATGCCTCGGCGACCAGGGCCTCGCTGTCCCGCGCACCTGCCGCCACCTGCGCTTGCAGCCGGGCAAGCGCCCGCGGCAAGGCCAGCGCCT
This sequence comes from Myxococcales bacterium, assembly GCA_947491025.1. Classification (GTDB taxonomy): domain Bacteria; phylum Myxococcota_A; class UBA9042; order UBA9042; family UBA9042; genus SXNM01. The sequence continues at coordinate 11,446 of CANLIC010000023.1, read as the reverse complement.
GCGCACGCGTCGCGGCGTCGAGGTAGGCGTTGCGCGACGAGAGGGCGAGGCCGTCATCGTCGCGGACTAGCGGCGCACCCACGATCTCTGTCGGGTGGTCGAGGTCGCGGGCCATGCGCTGCACGATCTGCAGCTGCTGCCAGTCCTTCTCGCCGAAGACCGCGACGTCGGCCATGACCTGGTTCAGCAGCTTCAGGACCACGATCGCCACCCCGCCGAAGAAGTGCGGGCGGCTGAGGCTGCAGTAGCCCGCTGCGAGCTGGGTGACAGCCACCGTGGTCTGGAAGCCCTCGGGATACATGTCGACCGCGTTGGGCGCGTAGACGAGCGTGACCCCTTCGGCGGCGAGGGCGCGGCAATCCGCCGCCAACGTGCGCGGGTAGCTGGCGAGGTCTTCGTGCGGGGCAAACTGCGCCGGATTGACGAAGACGCTGACCACGACGACGTCAGCCACCTCTCTGGCGCGGGCGCAGAGGGCGAGGTGACCACGGTGCAGGGCGCCCATGGTCGGCACCAGCGCTACGCGAAGACCGGGGCGACCACGGCGCCACCCCTGGAGGAGGGCCCGCAATGCCCCGGGTTCGTGGACGATCGCCTGTCCCTCCAGGCGCGCGACGTCCGGGGGCGCCTCCAGAACGGGCTTCGGCGTGGCCGCGCTCACCGGGCGACCGCCAGGGCGGGCCGCCGCGTCTGCTCCTCCTCGTAGCCATGCTCCGGCGCCGGGAAGCTGCCAGCCCGGACCTCGTCGCGGTAGGCGCCGACTGCGCGGGCGACCTCGTCGCCGAGGTTGGCAAAGAGCTTCAGGAATTTCGGATTGAAGCCGGGGTTCAGGCCGAGCATGTCGTAGAGGACCAGGATCTGCCCGTCGCAGCCCTCACCGGCGCCGATGCCGATGGTGGGAATCTGCAGCGCGGCGGAGATCTCGGCGGCCAGCCTGCGCGGGATGCCCTCAAGCACCAGCGCGTAGCAGCCGGCGTCCTGCAGCGCCCGCGCGTCGCGCAAGAGCCGCGCCCGGGCGGTGGCGCCGCGGCCCTGCACGCGATGGCCGCCCAGGGCGTGCACCGACTGCGGCGTCAGGCCGATGTGGCCCATGACCGGGATGCCGGCCGCGACCAAGCGCGCAACGACGCCCGCGACCTCGGCGCCACCTTCGAGCTTGACGGCGTGGGCGCCGCCCTCGGCGAGCAGTCGACCAGCGTTTGGCAGCGCAACCTCAGCCGACCAGTAGGTCATGAAGGGCATGTCGGCGACCAGGTGCGCACGCTGGAGTCCGCGGGCAACAGCGCGGGTGTGGTAGAGGATGTCGTCGAGCGTCACCGGCAAAGTCGAGCCCTGCCCTTGGATGACGTTGCCGAGCGAGTCGCCGACCAACACGACATCGACGCCAGCGCCGTCGACGAGACGGGCAAAGGTCGCGTCATAGCAGGTGACAGCGACGATCTTGTCGCCGCGCGCCTTCTGCTCTTGCAGGTGATGGGTGCGGACCAGCGTCGGCCGGCGGGCACCGACGTCGGCGCGCCCTGCGCTGCTCGGGCCGGGCCCACCGCCGTAGAATGGCGTGGCGGCCTCCGCGCTGGGCGGCGGCGGCTCCGATGGTGGCCGCAAGGCCACGCTTGGATCGCGGGAGGAGGGGGTGGCCGTCGGCGCGGGTGCGCCGCGGCGGAGCGCGGGACGAGTCATGGCGGGTGGCCTCCTGTTGGTAGACCCCACGCCATCAGGGTAGCCGCTCTGCGGGCGATGGCAAGGTGCGCCGGCGAGGCGCCAGGCGATGGGGCGCACGGCAAGATGCAAGGCCGGATGGCGAGCGCGGCGTCGGCAAGCGGAAGCGAATCGGCCTGTCGGCTGCAAGATCGACGAGATCGCCGTCGCTTTGCCCGACGTCAGGGCCTGCGGATGATGGTCGCCACCGACGTCCGATGGCCAGGGCGAGCAGCGATCGCGGCCGTTCGGCGGACCAAGATCGACCGCGCCGAGGCGCGGCGTCGGCTAGCCGAGCAGCGCGAGGGCCGCGGTAGCACCAGCGGCGGCAGCGACCGGAATCGCGAAGTTGTCGTCGATGTGGAGCGTGACGCTCCCGACGCGCAGGTCGCCGGCGAAGAGCTCGGCCAACGCCGCCGGCAGGGCGCCCGCTGCGGCGACCCACAGCGCGTGGACACCGAGCGCGGGGTGCCAAAGGGTGAGCGCCGCGGCGGCGGCGGCGGTGCCGACGCCGAAGAAGGCCAGGGTCCCCTCCAGCGTGCGGCTGCCGCGGAGCCTAAGCGAGCCGAAGCGACGACCGATCAGCGCCGCCGCCGGATCTGCAAAGCCGAGGACGGCCACCGCCACGGCGCTGGCCGCGAGCGGGCACAACGTGGCGACGATGAGGAGCGCGGTGGTCATCCAGGTGGCGGAGTTGATGGTCCAGTGCTCGTCCGGGTGGGCGACGGTGCCAAAGAGGCGCATCACCAGGCGGTTGATGACGGGCGAGCGCCGGCGCAGGAATTCGCAGCTCCAGGCCGAGGCGGCGAAGCCGGTGGCGACGGCCAGCATACCCGTCCGGTCGACCAGGACCTCGATGAGCAACAAGATCGCGACACCGTTGCCGACGTGGTACAGGTTGCGCAGGTAATTGGTCGGGCGGTTGCGCGGGGTGGCGATGGTGCGCTTGGCCAGGGCGCGGCCGAGGGCGTCATAGGCCGCAGTCAGCCGGTCGCGGACGGCGGGCAGGTCTTTGCCGGCGTCGGCGTCGGCATCGGCCGCGACGAGATCGTCACAGGCGGCGACCAGCGCTGGCCGGGTCGCGGTCGTCGCGGTGGCGAGGCGATCGCGTACGGCCGAGGCGCGGACGGCGAGGGAGCGGACCGCCTCGCGCGCCGCGGCCCTGGAGTGGCTGCGCAAGCGCGCTGGGTCGAGGCGTTCGAGGGTGGCGTGCAGCTCGAGGCTCAGCTGGCGCAGGGCCTCATCGGTGTCGTCGACGCCAGGATGCATGTCGCTTCCGCCGGGTGGCAGCGGCCGCTTGTGGCCACCGACCTTCGCTCCCTGGCGGGGGAGATCGCACGTCCAGCCTATAAGTCAAGCACAAGCGATCGCCGCGGGTGCGGCCGAAGGCCCAACTAGCCAGGACCGATCGTGAACTTGCCGTTGCCCGAGTTCGCACCCTCGGTGTTGCTTTGGTCGGTGCCGCCGTTGAAGGAGCCGCCGCCGCCGCCGTAGCCGGCCGGGCCGACGTCGTGGCCAGCGCCGCCGCCGGAGTAGCCGCCGCCGCCGCCCGAGCCCTGGTTGCTGTTGTGCATGCCGCCGCCGCCGCCGCCGAAGCCGCCGTCGGCGCAGAGGTTGGCGCCGTTGTCTTGGCGGACGCCGCCAGCGCCGCCCTTGACGAAGCCGGAGCCTGAGGTCCCGCTGGCGCCGCCTTGCTGACCGTCGGTGTAGTAGCCACCGCCGGCGAAGCCGCCGCTCGGGCCGTTCTGGCGGGCGCCGCCGTTGCCGTTGGTGCCGCCGGCGTAAGCGCCCGCGGTGCCGCTGGTGCCGGTCACGCCTGGGAGGCCGGCACCGACCCAAGACGAGCTGCGCCCACCGCCACCGGCGCCGGCGACCAAGAGCGGCTTGGCGTTGGCGAGCGAGTTGCCCACGCCGATGAACGTACCGCCGCCGCCACCGGCGCTCTGGCTGTCGCCACCGACCTGGCCGACCAGGATCCACAGCGTCTCACCCTGGTTGAGCGCAAAAACGCCGCGCATGCGCGCGCCCTTGCCGCCTAGGGCGCTCGGCGCCGCGCCGCCCTGGGCGCCGAAGGCCTCGAGGAGGTAGGAGCCGGTGTAGGGCACGGTGAAGTTCTGGATGCCGCCTTGCACCGTCACTTTTCCGGCGAGGCTGGTGTTGGCGTAGGCGCCGTCGCATTGGTTCTGGTTGGGGCCGAGTCGGCCCGCCGCGTTGCAGGGCGTGAAGGTCACGAGCTGGAATTTGGCCTTGCAGAGGTTGGAGCAGGCGTCGTCGTCGACCTTGTTGCCGTCGTCGCACTGCTCCACGCTGCTTTGAACCTTGCCATCGCCGCAAACTGCGCTCTTGCAGGCATTGGTGCAGGCGTCGTTGTCGCTGCCGTTGCCGTCGTCGCATTGTTCGTCGCCGTTGACGACGTTGTTGCCGCAGAGGGTCTTGGTGGCGACCTCGCGCCAGGCCGTGCCGTCGCACAAGTGGAGCTGGCCGCCGGTGGTTTCGAAGAAGGCGTGGCCCTTCTTGGAGAAGGTGCAGGGGAAGGGCGCGTCGGTGAAGAGGCCGAACTGAAAGGTCCCCGTCGCGCGCACCGACTGCGTCGAGGTGACGCTGCCGGCGACGCTGAAGGCCTTCAGCTGGCCGTCGAGCAGCTTGTCTACGTTACACAATTCTTTGTTTCCGGGAATTTGCGGTGAACAGAAGGCGGTGTCCAGGACCTTGAGCGTCCAAGTGCCCTCGAGCGATTTGCCGACGTAGGCCTCGAGGCTGCCGGTGTGCAGCTTGGACTTAGCGTCGTAGGTGACATCGAGCGACTTGGCGTTGGCCAGGCCGCAGGGGTCGCAGAGGATGAGGCCCTTGGCCTTGTCGTCGGGCGGTAGCAGCTGCAAGCGGACATTGCTGAGGTCCGTGCTGGCCACCGAGACCTGCACAGCGATCGATTCGGCGACGCCGCTCTTGCCGAAGGCCGCCACCGCCACGGCCTCGACGCCGGTGTTGTCAGGGATGGCGATCGGCAGCCCGGGTGGCGCCGCGGCCTCGACCATGACGTCGGTGAGCTTGCCGCCGAGCACAACGCCACCGCCTCCGCCGCCAGCGACCGCGGCGCACTGCAGGGTTCCGTCGGCGGCGATGCCGACAACGGCCTCGCCCTGCTTGCAGGCGCCCTTGGGCTGGGCGATGCCGGTCAGCTTGCTGCCGTCGCCGAGAAAGCTCTGCGCGGTCACGCTCTTGGCGAAGAGGTCGCCAGACAGCGTGACGTTCTTGGCCTTGATCGAGTGGCCGCCGAGGTCGATGTCGCCGTCGAACAGGAGCTGGGCGACGCTGACGCAACCGGTGCAGGCGAGGCCGCCAGCCACGTGGGCGAAGGGGACGCCGTGCAGCGGCATTCGGGGCAGTTCTGCTTCGTTGCCGACCTTGACGCCGATGTGCGGCGCCGACGCCGCGCCGAGGGCGGCGCCGGGCAGGCTCTTGTTGGCGCCAAGGGCGACCTGCAGCCGACCGCTGGCCACCTGGACGTCGAGCGGGCCCTCGCTCCAGAGCGGGATCTGGGCGTTGGCGGTCTCGTAGATCGCAAAGGTCAGGCTGTACGCGCCATCGGTCGCTGGGCCGCTACCCGACTGCAGGGCGCCCTCGAAGAGCATCGTCGACGGCAGCGCCTGAAGCAGGCCCGGACTCGCCAACGCCCCGACCAGCACCAGCGCGCCGAGGATGCGGCTGCGGAGGCTGTGGCCTGCCGATTGCCTCTGAGTCACCACCATGTTCCCCTCCGACCGCGACGCGGGTCGTTGTAGACACAGGCGCCAGCCTAGAGTTGCCCGGCATTGGTGTCCACCCTGCCGCCGCTACCGGCAACGCTGAACGGCCCTTGTGATGCGACGAACGCGAACCTAGGCTCGCCAGCAGGCGCTGCTGGGACCGCGTCGACTGGAGCACCGCGTGCCAGACCTCTGCCCCTCCTCCCCCGCCTTCAGCGCCCAAGGCACGCTCGTCCGTCTTGCCCTGCTTGCTCTGGCCCTGTGCGGCGCCACCAGCACGGCGACGGCCGCGCCGGCCCGAAACCGATGGGCCTCTCCGAAGGCTGGGCACGCAACGGCACCACCGGCGGCCCTTGCCGCATCCGTCGCCGCCTCGCCCTCGGCCGGCGCTTCAGCGGGCCCGGCGCCTTCCTGGCCCGACAAGGCACCGGCGCCCGTGCCCTGCCTCGCCGGGGAGGTGGCGGGCATGGCCTGCGTACCGGGCGGGCCGATGATTCGGGGCCGCGATGATGGGCCGCGCAACGAGCGCCCGGCGATGCGCGTCTTTGTTTCGACGTTCTACATGGACCGACTCGAGGTCACGATCGCCGACTACGCCGCCTGTGTGCGCCAGCGACGCTGCCGCTCCGTCAAGCCGATCTACAGCGACTTCAACCGTGCGCGGCAGCCGATGGTTGCGGTGACGTGGTTCGACGCAGTTCGTTACTGCGAGGCCGTCGGCAAGCGGCTGCCGACCGAGGCGGAGTGGGAAAAGGCGGCGCGGGGCCCAGACGGCGAGCTCTACCCCTGGGGCAACGCCAAGGTGACCTGCGATCGCGCGGTCATCGAGGACGAACGCGGCCGCAGCTGCGGCCTGCCCAAGGCCGGACGCGCCGATCTCGCCGCGGTCGGGCGAACGCTTGAGGTGCCAGCGCGGCCGGCCTACCGCTACGGCATCCACGACCTGATCGGCAATTCCTGGGAGTGGGTCGCCGACTGGCATGCGGACTACGACAAGTGCGGCGACGCGTGCCGCGGCATCGATCCACGCGGACCCTGCGGCGGCAGCCGAGGCTGTTCCGGTCGCCGGGAGCGCGTGCTGCGCGGCGGCAGCTGGTACTGGGACGCCTCTTACGCCACAGGCACCTACCGCCGTCCCTATGTCCCCGACAACCAGCCGATCTCCCACTTTGGCTTCCGCTGCGCCGCTGACCCAGCCGCCGCGGCCCGACTCGCCGCTGGGGCCGCAGCGACCGCGCGCTAGGCAAGACGGGCTCCTCGGTCACGCCCGCGTCCTGTGGGCCGCGCGGGCCTACCGTCGAACTGCGCTTGCCGCGTGGTGGCCCCGTCGTTATCTTGGCGGGAAGGCGCTTGGCGCGTTTCGGGGGCACATGTTTCGCATCCAGTTGGGGCTCTTTCGCCATCTTGGATCTGCTTTCTGCGCGTTCGCGGCGCTGACGCTGGCCTGCAGCGAGCCCGAGCAAGCGGCGCCAGCAGCCGTGGACACTGGCGGAAGCTCCGGGTCCGCCGGCGATGGCAACCTCTTCGCAAGCAATGACATCGGACCCGGTCAAGACGGCGCGGGCGGGGGGGCGGCGGACCGAGCCGCCGACGGCGGCGCAGCGGCGCCTGTCAGCGACGCCGCAGGCGGCGCTGCCGAGCCCGATGGCGAGGACGTCGGCGAGGTGGCAGCCACCGTAGATGCCGGGGCGAGCGACGATGGGCTCGGCGTCGCCGACCCGGGACCCGGCCACGACGCAGGCGGTCTCTCGGCGGACGCTGCGGCGGACGCCGACACTGCCAAGACGGACGCGATGACGGCCGATGGCGCGACCGCCGATGGCGCCAAGACCGACGGGACGAATTCCGACGCTTTGACCACCGATGCTGCAGGCTCGGACGCCGCGGCGAATGATTCGGGTCCACCCGCGCCGGACGCTGCGGCGGATGGGACGGCGCCGGACAGCGGGCCTCAGGTCGAAAAGGTCGTGCGCTTCGCCGCGCTCGGCGACACCGGCACCGGCAGCCCGACGCAATACAAGGTCGGCAAGGCCTTGGGCGACAAGTGCAAGCAGAGCGGCTGCGATCTCGTCCTGTACCTCGGCGACAACTTCTACGACACCGGGGTCAAGGACGAGAACGACGAGCAATTCAAGTTGAAGTTCGAGGACCCCTACGCGACGGTCGAGGCGCCTTTCTGGGTGGTTCTCGGCAACCACGACTATGGCTCCGGCGGCGCAGGCGCGGAATTCCTCAAGAAGGATCACTACATCAAGTACGGAAAGAAGAACCCGAAGTTCCACCTGCCCGAGGCGTGGTGGCACCAGCAAAAGGCGCATGTCCACTTCTTCGCGCTCGACAGCAACAGCCTGCTCTACGGCGACGTGCTGGCCTTCATCATCGATCAGCAAGTTGCCGACATGAACAAGGCGATCTCGGCGAGCACGGCAGACTGGAAAATCGCCTTTGCCCACCACCCGATGCGCAGCAACGGCCCCCACGGCAACGTCGGCTGCTACGAGGGCGCCAAGGCGGCGCCGATCCCGCAGCTCTGCGGCATCATCCCGGTGGCGTCGGGCAATGGCGTCAAAGCGGCCTACGAGAAGCTGGTCTGCGGACGCCTCGACGCCTTGATCACCGGCCACGACCATGGCCGGCAATGGCTCAACAAGGCCTCGAGCACCAAGCACTGCAAGGACGTCGAGCTGCTCATCTCGGGTGGCGGCGCCAAGACCACCGAGGTCGAGACCAAGTCGAAGGGCGGCTACGAGTTCAACCCCTTCCACTGGCAAGACGCCGACAAGGCGGGCTTCCTCTGGGTCGAGATCAAGGGCGACACCTTCTACGGCGAGTTCATCGACGAGGACGGCAAGGTCCAGTTTAGCCGCAGCTTCCAGCGCACCCCATGAGCGCGCTGCCTCTCGCGCCTCGGGCCTTGAGGCCGGCGGGCGGCCTCGCCGACCTGCACCGCCACCTCGACGGCTCGATGCGGCCTGCGACGCTGCTGGAGCTGTCGGCCCTGGCGGGGCGACCGCTGACGCAGGTGCCGCGCTTTGTCGCCGGCATGGGCCTGCAGGCGGCGCTCGACTGCTTTGCCATCACCACCGCTGCGCTGCAGACGACGAGCGCCATCGAGCGGGTGGCAGCGGAGATCGCGGAGGACGCGGCGGATGAGGGTGTGACGACCCTGGAGCTGCGCTTCGCGCCCCAGCTGCACCAAGGCGTAGCGCCCGGCGAGCCGAGCGGACCGTTTGCATGGGGCCTTGCGGTGGACGCGGCGCTGGCCGGCCTGCAGGGTCGGGCCGGCCTGCTGCTGTGCGCGCTCTACGGCGAGGCGCCGGAGGCCCTGGCAGCGCTGGTGGCCTTGGCGGCGTCGCGTCCTGGCGTGGTCGGCGTCGACCTGGCTGGCGGGCCGGCACCGCATCATCGCTACGGCATGGCCGATTACGCGCCGGCGTTCCAGGCTGCGCGTCGGGCTGGCCTCGGCGTCACCATTCACGCAGGCGAAGGGCGGCCGCCAGCGGAGATCGCGTTCGCTGTCGAGCACCTGGGCGCCTCGCGCATCGGCCACGGGACGACGCTCCTGCGCGACGAGGCGGTGCTGGCGCTCATCATCCGCCAAGACGTGACCATCGAGGCCTGCATCACCTCGAACGTCCACGTCGGCGCCATCGCGGCGCCGGCCGACCACGACCTGCCGCGCTGGTTGGATCTCGGCGTGCGGGCCTGCATCTGCAGCGACAACACGCTGTTGTCGGCCGTCGACGCCCGCTCCGAGGCGGCTTTGGCGGCGGCGTTGCCGGGGATGAACGGCGAGAAGTTGGCGCGCGCCATCGCTTTCGGCCATGCCGGACGCTTTGGCTGAGCGCGCAACGCGTAACTCGGAGCTGACCGGGCCGGGCGATGGTGCCGGTGCCGTGTGGGCCATTCAGGGCTACAGAGCACGACGTGCGCAGCGATTTCTCGCCTCGGCTTGGGGCCCTGCGGACGCTCCGCGAAGCAGGCAGCCGCATGGGCAGCATCGCCGCGGGACGGCTGGCACGGTCTTGCGTAGCGGCTCACGAAGCGTCAGCGGCGCCCAGGACCCGGCGCAAGAAGGCGCGCTGGCCGCGCCACGCTGGTTCGGCCTGCCGATGCCAGGGCAACGCGTGAAAGGCGTGACCGGCGTCCGCATAAATCGGGACCTCGTGGTCGACCCCGAGCGCTTCCAGGGCCGCGCCAAGCCGCAAGGTGTCGTGCAGAACCGGATCGACCGCGCCGACGAGCGCGTGCACGGGCGGTAGCGGCCGTAGAGGCGACGGGTGCTCACCTTTGGCCAGGGCCTCGAGCAGACGCAGCGGGCTGGCCAAGGCGTGCTCGGGCAAGGGCGGCGAATGGTCCGGTAGATGGGCCCGACTGACTTCTGGAATGCGGCTCGCCACCACTGGGTGCAGCGGCCGGCCGCGCTTGCGCCAGTACACCTCGTGGCGGCCGGGCTCGGTGACGTCGAGATAGCCGCATGCCGGCAAGATGGCGCGCAATTCGAAGTCTGCGGCGGCGATGGCGGCGGCCCAAGGCTCAGGGCGCGGCAAGGTCCAGCAGAGGGCGAGGCCGAGCGCGAGGTTGGCTCCGGCCGACTCGCCGGCGAGGACGGTGCGGCGGGCGTCGGCGCCGTGGTCGGCGGCGACCCGGACGAGGTGGAGCAGCGCAGCGGCCACATCGCGCTGTGGAGCCGGGAAGCGGTGGGGCGCGAGCCGGTATTCGACGCTCGCGACGACAAAGCCGGCCCGGGCAAACGCTGTGGCGACGCCCCAGTGGCTGCGGCGGTCGAAGAACTGAAAGCCGCCGCCGTGGATCATCATCAGCAGCGGCAGCGGCCCGCTCGGCTCCCGCGGCCGGTACAGATCGTAGCGCTGCCACAGGTCGGGGCCGTAGGCGAGATCCGGCGTAACGTCGACGCCGCGGTCCTCTGGCCGCAGGCGGGGCAGGTAGCGGACGGCACGTGCCAAGCCGGCGGCAGGTTCCATGAGCAGCGGCCCCCACAGCTGTCGGGTGAAGCGCCGTAGGGTCGTGGGGGCGTCCATGGCGGGCTCCGCGAGCGGCCGGGCGACGCCGGCGGGGCCGCGCAGCGTAGCCGTGGTTGCGTCCCACGACCAGGGCGGCCATGACGGCCGGGCGAGGATCGGATTTGGGGGTCTAGGCTTGCGCGGTCACGATCACCTCAGAAGGAACCTCGGCCGCCCGACCTGGTGACGGCAGAATCTCTGCCGCCGGGATCAGTTACGTAGCAATCCGCCAACGCGATCCAGATGGCGCGGCGCTGTCGCGATCACCCGTTTACTTCTCGACAGTTCTGCGATCCACTGCGCCTGGGGCCTCGAGCCCGGATGTAGGACATGGCGGACACCTACGCGACGACAGCGAAGGGGCAGGAGCTGCAACGCAGGCTGGGCGCGCTGCGCTGGCAGGAAGTGGTGCGCGACGCTGAGCGACGCGCGGCCATCTACGCCGCGGTCGAGGCCGCGCTGGCGCAGGGAGTGCCGCGGCGGCAGGCGATTCGGGACCATGGCGAGGGCACGCACCGGGCAACGTTTGCGCATTGGCGGCAGGCAGTTGAGGCGGGCGATGGCCCGCTTTGGGAGCGTCTGCTCGACCGTCGGGTGGCGCCTGAGTCGCCGCCGTTGCCCGCGGCGATGCGCTAGGTGGCCGCGCAGCTCCGGCGTGCCAACCCGCTGATTTCATGTGTCGAGGCGCGCCGATCGCTGACCGAGCTGTTCGGCGCGCGAGCGTTGTACAGCGACGCATGGCTGCGGCGAGTGTGGGCGGCGGATCGGAAGCGACGGAGCGACGGTCAGCAAGCCAGCGTGAATCTGGACTTGGGCCTGCCGATGGGGGCGCCGACGCAGCGCGAAGAGCCCGCAGCGCAAGCGAGCGAATCCGAGGCGGACGAAGTGGTGGTGCTGCACGGCGGCGCGGGCCTCGCGCTGCTGGCGGCGGCGGACGCGGAGACCCATGCCAGCTTGCAGATGTCCAGGACGATTCAG
>CANLIC010000022.1 GCA_947491025.1 Myxococcales bacterium | reverse complement strand
CGTTCTGCATCAACGTCGTCATCGCCGTCCCGTAGGCGCCCGGGTGTACCGGACGCGGGGTTGTCGCAAGGCCAGCATCGCCTGCGAGACGGCATTCGTCGATCCTAGCTCAACGTTTGCGCAACTTTCGACTTTGAGTCAGGTCTGGCGCTCTGGAGGGTGCAGCCGTTGTCCATTCCGTCGCAGACCTCGGCGACGCCCGGGCCGATGGCGGTGTCGGCGTCGTTGCAGTCGCCGCCGGCCTTGGCGCACACCGCGCCTGCGGCGATGGTCTGGTAGGCGTTGCAGACTCCGTCTTTGTCGACGTCGCAGCCCTCATCGGTCTTGCCGTTGGCGTCGTCGTCCTTGCCGTTGCAGACCTCCAGAAAGGTCTGGTCGACGATGGTGAAGTTCCCACTGAGCGCAGGGTCAAGCCCTGCGGTCGTGGCGCGGAGTTGAAAGGTGCCGGGCGCCGGCCAGCGGAGGTTGGGGAAGAGCGCCGGCACCGAGGGCTTTGCGGTGACGGAATACTCCGTCCCCGTGGGCCAGATGGCCGGCTTGCCCTCGATAGAGAGGGTCAAGGAGGCGGTCCCTTGCGCGTCGGGGTTGCCGTAGGCGTCGATGAGGCCGACGGCGACCGTAGGCGAAATCAGCGCCCCCACGACCGTATCTGTTGGGCCCTGCACAAAAGCCAGCCCCGTTGCCTTGCCGGGTGTGATGTTCATGAAATCGCTGGTCGCCGGCGTCAACCCGGGCGCGCTGGCAACCAAGGTGTAGGAGCCAGCCTTGCGGAGCTGCACACCCGCGAAGGTCGCGCTCCCCGCAACGCTACCGACCTTGGTCTTGCCCTCAAGTTGGGCGTCGGCGGGCGAGCCTTTGAGCGTCAGCTCGACCTCGATGCCTTCGGCGGCCACGGGGTTGCCAGCGCCATCGAGGACCTGGACCTTGGCGCCGAAGCCCGCACCGTCCGCGGCGACGGCCGTCGGCGGCTGGGACGTAAAAACGAGCTTGACCGGCGCGCCGGCGGTGAAGACGGCTTCGGTCGAGCCAACGACCTGGGCGTTGACGGTCGCCTGGATGGCGAATTTGCCCGGGGCGCTTGAGCGCACCTGAGCGTTGGCCTTGCCGGCGGCGTTGGTAACGATGGCGGCCGGCTCGAAGGTGATGCCCTGCACCGGGTTGGCGGTCAATGTCGCCTTCGCGCCCACCACGGGGTTGCCGTTGGCGTCGGCCAGGGTGAGGGCGAGATCGAGCGGAGTCTTGCCATCCGCTACGCTCGGGCCACTCGCGGTCAACGAGGACTTGCCGGCGAACGGGGGCCCGGCGACGAATGCGACGCTGGTCGAGGCCAATTCGACGCCATCGACCAGGAGCTTGACCTCGATGCTGCCGGCCTCCGTCGTGGCCAATGCGCCAAGCGCTTCACCCTTGAGGTCCGTCGGTTGTGCCGGCTGCGTCAGCTTGGCCTTGGTGCCGGCGGCGGGCGCCTGAAAGACCGCCACACGACCAGGGACCGGATTGCCGTCAGCGTCGCGGACCATCGCCTTCAGGGCGACCCCGGCACCGCCGTCGGCCACGCCGGGCGCCGGATCTGCGCTGACCGTCGAGTACTTCGCGGCAGGTGCCGATGCAACCACAGCGAATGACGCGGAGGTGCTCGTCAGACCGCCGGCCTGCGCGGTCAGGGTGTAGGTACCGGACGGCTTGAAGCTGAGGGCATCGAAGGTCGCGATCCCCTGGACGATCTTGGCGCTTCCACCCTGAACGGTCGCGCCCGCCGGCCCAGTGGCCACCGCCAGCGTCAGGGTGCCGCTGGCGACGATGACCTGGTTGCCGCCGGCGTCGTGGACAGCCACCTGCGGCGGCGGCGCCAAGGCCACGCCGACGACGGCGCTGACCGGTTGCTGAACGAAGACGAGCTTGGCAGCCGCCCCCGGAGCGACGGCGAAAGGTGCGCTCAGTGTTGGAGCAACGCCAGCGCTGCTGGCGCGCAATCGCCAGGCCGTGCCCGCCTTGGCCAGCTCAAGGGCGGTGAAGGTGGCGACGCCGGCCACCGGCGCGGCGGTGGTGGTGCCGGCGAGCGCTCCGCCGGCTCCGACCGGCTCGAGGCCCAGGCTGATGGTCCCGAGCGCGCCAGCGCAGGTCGTGCCCTTGGCGTCGCGTACGGCGACTTCGACCTTGGGCAGGGGGAGGCCGGCGATGCCGTCGCTAGGGCCCAAGGTAAAGACGAGGGCCAGAGGCGCCCCGGCTGGGCAGGTGGGCGGGCAGTCCTTGGCGCAGTTGCCGCTGTGCTCGCCGCAACCGCATTGGCCATCGCCACAAGGCGCCGTCGGGGCATAGATGCAGCCATTGCCTGGCTTGCAGCTGTCGAGGGTGCAGCTGGCGATGTCATCGCAGACGACCGCCTTGCCAGCGCTACAGGCGCCAGAGTTGCAGGCGTCGCCGACCGAGCAGAAGTCGCCGAGCGTGCAGCTCGCCTCGGTGGGCAGCCCGACGCAGCCCTTGTTGGGCACGCAGAGGTCGTCGGTGCAGGCGTTGCCGTCGTCACACACCGGCGGACCTTGCGCTACGCAGAGGCCTTTTTCGCACACGGTCTTGCCATTGCAGGGGTCGCCGTCGTCGGCGCCACAGTCGGTGTCCTTGCTGCAGACGCAGACGCCGATTCCGCCTTGGCAGGTGCCCTTGCCGTTGCAGGTGGTGTTGAGGGTGCAAACGTCGCCGTCGTCGCAAAAGGAGCCGGCCGCGAGGCTCTGCAGCGAACACTTGCCGCTGGCAGCCTGGCAGAGGCTCTTGACGCACACAGTGTTGTCCCCGGTTGGGCACTGGACCTTGGTCTTGGGGTTCGCTCGGCACATAGGGGAGGGCCCCGACTTGTCGCAGTAGAGGGTGCCGTTGCAGAGGTTGCTGTCCTCGAAGGGTCCGCACTCGGCGTCGCTCTGGCATTGGCAGACCGGGGTGCCGGGCAGGCAGTTGCCCTTGCCGTCGCAGACGTCGTGGTGGGTGCAGCCGGTTCCGTCGGCGTCGCAGGTCACCTCGGCGGGGAGGTCGACGGGCTTGCAGGTGCCGGTCTTGGGCTGACAGGTGTTCTTGCGGCAGTCGGAGTCGTCGACCGAGGGGCAGGCGACGACCGTCGCTGGGTTCGGCTTGCACTTGCCGACCGCGAGGTTGCAGTAGTAGTCGCCGTTGCAGAAGTTGCCGTCGTCCTTGGCCTTGCAGTCCGCGTCCTTGCCGCAGTCGCAGATGTCCTTGCCGCCCTTGCAGGTCCCGGCGGCGCAGACATCGCCGTCGGTGCAATCGTCGCCGTCGTCGCAGAGCTTTCCGTTGCCGAGGTCCGTCATCGCGCAGGCGCCGGTCGGCGGGTCGCAGAGGTTGGCCCGGCAGGGCGTGTCGTCGACGCTGACGCAGGTGACGACGGTGGCGGGGTTGAGCTCGCACTTGCCGAGCGCCTTGTTGCAATACAGCGTGCCATTGCAGGCGTCGCCGTCCTCTTGCTTGGCGCAGTCGGTATCGGCCTTGCAGCAGGTCCAGGTGCCGGGGACGCAAGCGCCATCGGCGCCGCAGGCGTCTCCCGTCGTGCACGGCGCGCCGTCGTCGCAGGCCTTGCCTTGCGGTGCCGGCCCCTTCTTGCAGGCGCCACTGCTGATGTCGCAGGCGGTGACCTGGCAGCCGCTGTCGCCGCTCGTGTCGCAGAGGACGACGGTGCTGGGGTTGACCTTGCAGCTCCAGGTCGCGCCGGACGAGTCGCAGTAGGGGGTGCCGTCGCAGAGGTCTTTGTTATCAGGGCAGTCGGCGTTTGTTTTGCAGCCGCAGCCCGCGGCGTCTTTGGCGGTGCAGACGCCACCGCCGCAGCTGTCGCCGAGGCTACAGGCCAGGCCGTCGTCGCAGGGCAGGCCGACCTTCTGGGGATCTGCGCTGGTGAGCGTCTCGCGCCGACAGCCGGGCTTGCCGTCGGCCCCGGGCGCCAGGTCGCAGATCTCCTGGGTCAGCTCGACCGGCGTCAGGCTGCAGACGCCCTTCAGCGGCGCGCAGGCGTTTTTCTGGCAGGGTTCGTCGAGGCTATCGTCGCAGTCGACGGCGAGCGCGCTGTTGGAGGTGCAGACGAAGGGCAGCGCTGCACCCACCGGGCTGGCGGTGCAGGCCTGCGGGCCCTTGCAGAGGTTCGTGGCGCCGAGCGTGCCGCACTCCTGGAAGCCCGGCTCGCACGGGCACTGCTGCACGCCTCCCTGGCAGGTGCCGAGCTTGCAGACTTCGTGCTTGGTGCAGCCGCGGCCATCGTCGCACGGCGTTCCGTCAGGGCGTGTCAGCCCCGACTTGGGGTCGCGGCACTGCTCATCGATGCACTGTGCCTGGGCGCCCTGGAAGGCGACGCAGGGCCCCAAGCCCGCCTTGCCGCAGACCCGGCTGCCGGCGCAGTGACGGGCCGAGAGCCCCTCACCGGTGCTGACCCCACACGATGTCGAGAGCTCCAGGCTGGCGGCGTGGGGGCTGCAGCCACAGGCGCCGAATCCGGATGCGCCGGCCGCCGGTGTCCGCACGCATTGGCCCTTGGGGGCGCCGCCGCCCTGCGAAGACACCTGGCGGCAGCCGTAGCCCTGTGGGCAGTCGGGGTCTTCGACGCAGGGGAGGCCGCAGAATCCGCCTTCATCGCCATACGCCGCGCACAGGGCGCCGCTGTGGCCAGCCGCCTGGCACTCGAGGTCCTGGTCGCAGGGCCGGCAGAGCAAGCCGCCCTCGGGGATGCAGAAGGCGGTCGCGTCGCCGCCGCTCTTGAAGCCCTTGCAGGCCCAGGCTGGCGGGCACGCGCTGTCGTCGCACCAGGCCGAGCAGCGCATCCCGGCGGGGGTCTCGAGGCAGAGCTTTGCGTCGCAATCTGCGGGGTTCGAGCAAGGGCAGCCGATACCGCCTGGGCAACTCGGCTGCCATGCCGCCGTGTCCTGGGAGGTCGCCCCATCGGCGCTGTCGGTCGGCTGGGCCGCGTCGTCGGCAGGCTTGGCTTCGGGACCGCACGCGGCCAAGAGGGCCGCCGCCAGCAGCGTCGCACGCCAGATTATGGGGCAAGGTGAGATTCCCGCCATCGCGCCGCCGCCCTCCCGCCGTCGAACCAAGGATAGGGCGGAGGTCACGAGAACCACTGGCCCGGGCCATGTCACGGCTATCACCCGACGCCGACTTCTGACCCAGCGTGCCAACCGCTCCAGGCAGCGTCAACGACACGTCGACCGAGGCTAGCTCCGCCCTAAGCCGGGCAAAGGCCTGAAAAATCTAGGCTCGGACCAGGGCGCTTCAACGTCGACATGAAGGGCCAACGCCAGGCGCCTTTGCGGCAGGGCTCCAGCGACAATGACGGGGCTGGCTCGGCTGCGGGCGCACGGGATTCGGGGCGGAGCGGCCTCGGCGGGTCCACGACCAGGGGCTACCGAGGCTCATCATGTCTGGCTACGCCGTGGCGTAGCAATCCCACGCCCACATCTGCCCCCCAGCGCCCCACCACAAGGCCCCATCGAGCCGGGCTGGCGGCAGCCTGTGGCGGCTGACGCGCCGCGCGCGTTGCCACAGAACACGCCGCACGCTGCGTCCTGCCGACGGCGCTCGGTCGTAGCGATCCCCTGCCCAAGGCCAACCGGGCTTGGACCGCGCCCCGATGGGCCTCCTTGTGGGACCTTTGATGGATCCGCGCTCGTGGTCGAGGCATGACCATGGCTCATGGTCCTGCATCGCGCCAGCCCCCTCGGAGGCCTTGATGTGGCGAGCGTGGCCCCGAAAAGCGCGCCGAACGTGACAAATCGCTCCCCGTCGCTACGGCTGCTGCACCGTCACCGCCACGCCCCAGGCGTTGTTGGCCGGGGGTTCCAGCAGCTTGCCGTCGGCGTTGACCACCAGCAGCAGGTGGTAGGCGCCAGGCGCGACGTCGGCCGGCAGGGTGAACGGGATGTCCGGCTTGAAGACGTCCAGGGCCATGGAGTACTTGCCCGTGCCGTTGCCGTAGCTGGTCCAGCCGTTCTCGACCCGCTCCCAGAGCACGACGTCGTCCGACGAGGGCGCGCCGTCCTTGGACAGCAGCAGCCGGCCTTTGTGCACGTCCTTGACCCCAGCCATCGCGGTGGTGCCGACGTTCTGCAGCGTGAAGCGGCAGGTCGCGGCGGCGCCGGGCTTGAGCGTCGTCGGCAGCGCGCTGTCCTTGCTCGAGATCGTCAGGTCCGGACCGACCAGCTTGATCGGGGTGCAGCCGATGTTGCTCTGCTTGTCGATCTCGTAGACCGCGCCGTCGTGGTTGACCTCGAGGCAGAGCAGATGCGCGCCGCCCATGGGCGTCTTGGCCGCGACCGCCGTCGTCGAGGCGATGTTCGCCTTGCCCCAGCAGTTGGAGCAGCCAGCCGCGGCGCCGGAGATCGGCGTCGACACCGTCCAGGACGTCGACCACACGGCCTGGTCGAAGGTGCCGGTCTTGATGTTGACGTTGTTGTTGGTCCAGATGACGAAGCAGCGCGCGGCGAAGGGCGTGTCGACGTTGCCGGTCGAGGCGTTGATCAGGTTGGGCTGCGAGCAGCCGAGCTCCGCGCCCCAGGGCACGTCGTAGGCGCCAAAGCCGGGCTTGACGCCCAGGCCCGTCGGCAGCAGCGGCCCGCCCTGGCCCGACAAGCCGGTGGCGTCGACGTGCAGGTTGGCCGGGTTGTCGACCTCGACCTGGCCGCAGAGCACGTTGTCGTTGGGGTTGGTCTCGCTGGCGGCGGTGGTGGCGTTGGCGCGCAGGCAGACCCAGATCTTGCCCTTTGGCGTCGAGTTGAAGCTGCCGAGGCCGAACTTCCAGGTCACGCTGCCCTGGCCGACCGGGATGGCCGGGCCGGGGAGGAACGCGCCCTGCGGCACGAGCGCCACGTCTTTGCTGTCGAGGGTCCCGTCGGCGCTGATGAAGACCTCCATCGTCGTCCCGGCCACCGCGTTGCCCGGGTTGTCGGTGGCGAGCACCAGCGTCCAGCTCGACCCGACGTCGTTGCCTTTGACCTGCACCAGACTGCCGGCCTGCATCGCGACCAGCCCGGCTTCGCCGCCCTGCACCGTGACGGCGACGCAGAGGTCGTTGTCGGCGAGGTTCGGGTCGGTGGTGTAGATCAGGCGCACACAGGCGAATTTGTGCTGGAAGCTCGTGCCCGCCGGCAGATTGATCGCGAGCTTGTCGGTGGCTTCCGGCTTGACGCTGCCGATGTTGTAGCCGGCCCAGACGCGTGAGAGCACCTTGACGTCCTTGGCGTCGATCGCGCCGTCCGTCGAGAGGTAGACGTCCCACTTCATCTTGGTCGCGGCGGTGCCGCCGTGCGCGGCGCCAAGGTTCTGCGCCGTCAGGGTGAAGGTCGCGCTGCCGCCGACGCTCATCGGCAAGGGTGTGATGTCGAGCGCCTTGGCGGTGTAGTCGGTCTGGCCGACGCAGCCGGAGATCGGTGCCCAGGCGCAGACGCCGGCTTTGCAGCTGTCGGTGGTGCAGGTCTTGCCATCGTTGCAGTCGCCAGCCACGGTGCAGGCCTTGCAGCCTGAGATCGCGGTGTTGCTGCAGCTGCCCTTGTCGCAGGCGTCCGTGGTGCAGAGGTCGCCGTCGTTGCACGTCGGCCCGCCGGCCTTGCAGATGCCGGCAGCGCAGGTGTCGCCCTTGGTGCACGCATCGCCGTCGTCGCAGAGCGCTGGCTTGCCCTCAGCGTCACTCAGCGCCGCGTGGACGCAGCCCTTCTGCTTGTCGCAGCTGTCCGCCGTGCAGACCTTGCCATCGTCGCAGGCCAGCACCTGGTTGCCGACGCAGGCGCCCGCGGCGCAGGCCGAGCCGCCGGTGCAGGCGTCGCCGTCGTCGCAGGGCGCGGCGCCGCCGTCCTTGCCGGTGGCGTCGGTGTGGGTGCAGCCGATGGCGAGGTCGCAGACGTCGGTGGTGCAGCTGTTGCCGTCGTCGCAGGCGCCGGCCTTGGCTGTGTGGCTGCAGCCCTTGCCAGGATCGCACGCGTCCGTGGTGCAGGCGACACCGTCGTCGCAGGCGGCGTTGCCGGTGCAGGCGCCTTTGGCACAGACCGAGGCCGCCGTGCAGGCGTTGCCGTCGTCGCAGGCGCCGCCCTCGTTGGCCGGCTGCAGCTGGCAGGCCGAGGTGGCCTTGCTGTCGCCGCAGCTGCCGCCGGGGCAAGGCGCGCAGACGGCGGCGGCGCAGGCCGAGCTCGAGGCGCAGATGGCGCTGCCCTCATCGGTCTGGCCGTTGCAGTCGTTGTCGGCGCCGTCGCAGACCTCGGTCGGCGGGACGGTCGGGGAGCAGACGGGCGTGGTGTCCTGGGCCGTCGTGTCGTCGCTCGCGGTGTCGGCGGCGGTGTCGGCGGCGGTGTCGGCGGTGTCGGCGGTCGTGTCGTCGCTCGACGTGTCCTCGGCAGCCGTGTCCGCGGTGCCGGAGGTGTCCTCAGCGACCGCCGTGTCCGCGGCGGCGGTGTCCTCGGTCGCCGTGTCCGCGGTGCCGGAGGTGTCCTCAGCGCCCAAGACGTCCTCGGCGACCGACGTGTCCGCGGTGGCCGTATCCTCGCCGCTCGACGTGTCTTCGGTGCTGACGTCGTTGCCGCTCGTGCCGTCGGTGCCGCCCGTGCCGTCGTTGCCGCCCGTGCCGTCGTTGCTTGCCGTGCCGTCGCTCGCGGCGTCAGCCGCGCCTCCGGAGGCGCCGCCGGAGCTGCCCTCCTCGCCGCCGCAAGCGACGAGCAGCAGGCCGAAGACGAGCGCGAGCGGGAGGAACCGGGCGTTGCCGAGCGAGGGGGAAGGCGACGAGACAGACATGGGAGCTCCTGACGGCAACCAATTGCCGGCCGGCACCCTGCCAATCGCGTCACGAAGCTGCAACCTACCTCGATCCTACAGATGCGGACGATAGGCCAAGCGTGACGCGGCGCGCGCTCGCGGGCATCGTGAGACAGCGTCCGCCGAGGAGCCACCATGTCGAAGTTGCCGCCCCGCCGCTCCACATTCGCCGTCGTCCCCAGGTGGCGCGCCCAGGCGGCGCTGCTGCTGGTGCTGGCGTCGGGCTGCGAGCGCGCAGATGCGCCGCGATCGACGTCCCCGGCCGCCACCGCGGCACGCACGCCGGCCGAGAGGGCCCCGGGCGCCTTCGACGACGCGCCAGACCTCGCCGCGCTGCACCAAGCCATCGCCGAGCGGGCGCAGGAGCGCTGGCTGCAAGGCCGGGCCACGGTGCGCAGGTCGCTGCCCGACGACCGCGACGGCAGTCAGCACCAGCGCTTTCTGCTCGACGTCGGCGACGGGCGCACGGTGCTGGTGGCCCACAACATCGACCTCGCCCCGCGCGCGCCAGTGCGCACGGGCTCGCTGGTCGGCTTTCGTGGCGCCTTCGTCTACAACGCCAAAGGCGGCGTGCTGCACTGGACCCACCACGATCCGGCCGGACGGCGGGCCGGCGGCTGGCTTGAGGTCGGCGGCCGGCGCTACGAGTAGAGCGCGGCGCCCGGGGCGTAGGAAACACAGGCCCACACCTGAAGACCCCCGGCGCCCCACCCCAAGGCCCGATCGAGCCGGTCTGGCCGCAGCCTGTGGCGGCTGACGCGCCGCGGGCGTTGCCACAGGACACGCCGCACGCCGCGTCCGACCGACGGCGCTCGGTCGTCGCGATGCACTGGTCAAGACCCATTGGCCCTGTACTGCGCCACGATGGGCCTCCTTGTTAGACCTGAGACGGATCCGCGCCCGCGGTCGCGGGACTACGGTGCCTCATGGTCCCGCATCGCGCCGGACCCTTCGGAGGCCTCGATGAGACGAGCTTGGCGTTTTGGACTGTGGGGATGCGCACTGGCGCTGGCTGGTTGCGGCGGAGAGGGCGGCAGCGCGGGCGTAGACCCAGGCGCTGACGTCCTTGCGCACGACGCCACGAGCGCTGACGCCAACGCAGCCGACGGGGTTGGTCCCGATGGCGACGAGGAAGACGGCGTTGCCACCAACGACGCGCACCTCAGCGACGGCGCGAACGCCGACACCGCAGCGCCGGACGACGTCGGCGCAGGCGACGCTGAGGGCGACGGAATGGCCCCGGACGATGTCGCGCAAGACGCGCATGCCTCCGACGGTGACGGCCCAGACGCCAGCGCCCCGGACGGTGACAATCCCGACACCAGCGAAGCCGGCGCTGACAGCCAAGACGCGAGCGCAGACACCGCTCCCGCCTGCCAGCCGACGTCGCCCGCCAACGAGGTCTGCGACGGCGTCGACAACGACTGCAATGGCGCCACCGACGAGGTCGTCCCGGGCGGCAGCTGCGATGATGGCAACCTGTGCACCACCGACGCCTGCGGCGTGGTCGACGGCAAAAAGGCCTGCAGCCACAGCGCGCTCGCAGACGGGGTTTCGTGTGCCGGGCCGATGCCGCCCGGGACGGTCGGCTGCACCATCGACACCTGCGTCGCCAGCGCCTGCCAATCCAAGCCCAAGTGCGACGACGGCAAGCCCTGCACCCTCGACACGTGCGACTCCAAGACCGGCCTCTGCACGGCGTCCGTGCCGCCGACCTCGGTGGGCAAGGCCTGCGACGACGGCGACGCCTGCACCAGCGCCACGATCTGCACCGGCAAGGGCGACTGCGCCGGCACCGCGCTGATCTGCGACGACAAGGACCTGTGCACCGCCGACAGCTGCGACAAGCAGAAGGGCTGCGGGCACGTGGCCCTCGCCGAGGGCGCGCCCTGCGACGACGGCCTCGGCTGCACCAAGGACGAGACCTGCAAGGCCAACGCCTGCGTCGGGACCAAGGTCTGCGACGACGGCGACCCCTGCACCCTCGACCTCTGCGATCCAAAGACGGCGGCGTGTTCGACCCAGCCGATCGCGTTCTGCAAAGTCTGCAGCAGCGCCAGCGACTGCGCCGACGGCTCGAGTTGCACCACCGACGCCTGCAGCCAGGGCATGTGCGCCCACACCGGCGTCGAGGGCTGCGCCGACGTCGCCCTGAGCGACCTCAAGGTCAGCCCCGCCGCGGCGACCCTCGGCTGGTCGGAGAGCGCCGTCGAGATCAGCTGGAACGTCACGCTGCTAGGCAAGGCCGCGCTGACCAAGCCCGCCAACGTCATCCTCTACCTGACCGACGACGGCACGCTGGACCAAAAGGGCCTCGAATACACGCTCGGCGCCTGCTCGGGCTCGCCCCACATGGCGCTGCCGGCACCGGGCGAGACCAAGGCGCTCAAGACGACCTGCAAGGGGCTGCCGGTCAAGGCCAGCGGCAAGTGGACGATCCACGCCAAGGTCTCCAACGCGGCCCCCAACGCCGAGGCCGCCAACGACAGCGCGCAGGCGGATCTCGACGTCACCTACAAGACCCAGCCGAACCTGACGCCCAAGGCCCTGACCCTGATGTTTGGAGGCAAGCCGGGTTCCAGCTTCGACAAGAACGCCCTGCTTGAGTTCAACTTCACCGTCAACAACAACGGCAACGCCGATGGGTCGCCGGCGCTGACGGCGATCACCTACTTCAGTTCGATCAATGGCTACGACCAGACCAAGGTCAAGGTCTTTGGGCCCGGCGTCGCGGTCGGAGCGGTCACCATCGGCCAGAACAAGTCGATGAAGGTGCCGAACGTCAAATATGGGGCTGTTGGCAACGTCTATGCGTGCGTCCGGGTCGATCACACGGAGGTTCAGCAAGAGTGGAGCGAGAACGACAACGTCACTTGCGTGAACGTGTTGTTCAAGTAGGGCCGGTCGGCGCGGCTTGCTTGCTTGCTGGGCCTGGTCGGTGCGTTTGGGGACCTACAGCGGCGACCGTTGACGTAGAGCCCGAAACGGCCCACCTGGGGACGACAGAAGGCAGCGGATGCGGAATCGACTTCTACTGCCGCTGCCGTGACATCGTCGGGACTCCGTGCCGATCTCCTAGCCCGCGGGGGTCTTATTGGCCCGTCGGTGTCGGGTTTGGCGAAGGGGGCAGAGTAGGCGCGGCCTCGGCGGGGCCACCGAAGCGGCACGGCCGGCATCGAATCTTCCATCCCGTCGAAGGGCCGGCCTCCTCGCTCTTGTCGAGGGCGGGTGCGGTGGCATGCTGATCGTTAGAGCGGGCACGTGCGAAGGCAGCGGCTCGCCCTTCTTGGCTCCAAATGGGTTGGCGTGGACGAGGCTGTCTCCGCCTGGAGGCGACGATGCGACCGTTCTCAGCCCTCTTTGCCGCGCTGCTGGCGCTCTTCGCTGCAGTGGCCGTTGCCCAAGAGCGCGGCGTACCGACCTGGGCCAAGGGCGGCGTTCTCCACGTCGAGCTCGGCGACATCCAGGCGAAAAACGGCTTGCCGGACGACGTCGCCAACGGCAAGGGCCACAGCGCCTACCCCGACGGCGCGGTGCAGAACGGCTACACGCTGAACCTCTACGCCGGCACGCTCATCCACACCGGCGGTGCCTCGAGCGCCACCGGCGTCTACGCCTGGCACAACAAGCCGTGGTCGTACGCGGCGACGGCGGCCCTTTCGACCCTGCCCGTGCCGACGGCCACGCCGGGCTCGGCGATTTTGCTGCAGACCAAGACCAAGAGCCCCCCCGGCAGCGATGGCGTCAACGACACCTGGGTGCGCTACGCCTTCGGCACCGAGGGCGCGTGGCAGCCGCAGCGCGCCACCCACGTCCATGTGATGCTGATGGGTGTCAACATGACCGACGACAAGGCGGGCCAGGAGATCGGCGACGTCAAAGTCTTTCAGCTCGACCCGGCGAGCGGCGCGGTCACCATCACCAAGACCACCCTGAAGGTCAGCGAGAACATCCGAAACTTCATCCAGGACCCGTCGTTTTGCCCCGGCTGCACGACGGACGTGATGGTGAACGGCAAGTGGAAGGCGACGCCGGTCCAGCAGGTGTTGACGCGCACCGACACCGGCCACGCGCTGTGGTCGGGCCCCTGCAGCGGCGGCGGCGGCACGACCTGCTACGCCGACAAGCTGACCATCGAGCTCGGCCACGAGGGCCTGCAGAAGCCCGTCATCGGCATCGAGGTGCGCGCCTACCTCAAGCACACGCTGCTGAAGGGCAAAACCGACGGCGTCACCGACGTCTACCACAGCCTGCGACTGCACGGCATCACGCTGGAGCGCGACTTCGAGCTGCAGAAGAACGGCGCCGGCGTCGACAACCTCAACCAGGCGTCGGCGCCCTGGGGCACCGAGCGCTACGGTGGCCGAGAGATCGGTGGCATTCGCTACGGCCGCAAGAAGACGTTGCAGGTCTATGGCTGCGCGATGACCGGAGCGGTCAACGCCGGCAACTACCTCGCGGGCGTCAGCAAGACCCCAGGCGACCTCAACGACTACCTGCGCGGGGCGGGTGGCTACGTCGAGGCCAGGCCGGTCGCCACCATCGTCGCCTACACCGCCCAACTCGGGCAGCGCTGCAGTACGTTCATGGCGGCGCAGGGTTTGGCGGCGGCTTCGACTTGGTGCAGCGCGTCGCTGGGCTCGGAGTCGGCCAACGCCGCCGCGAAGATGTGCTGCAAGCTGGCGGTCGCAACCGCCGCCGGCGCCACCGGCTTGAGCGCTGGCGGCCTCGTCGAGCTGCAGAGCA
The DNA here is from genome assembly GCA_947491025.1 of Myxococcales bacterium. Taxonomy (GTDB): domain Bacteria; phylum Myxococcota_A; class UBA9042; order UBA9042; family UBA9042; genus SXNM01. The sequence continues at coordinate 66,618 of CANLIC010000022.1, read as the reverse complement.
ACGGCTGCAACGTCGCGACCAACGCCTGCGCCGAGTCGCAGCTCTTTGGGCCCTACCTCTACGGCAGCGACGACCCCGCCGTGCTCGGCGATAGCGGCCCATTGGCGCAGGTCGTGCTGCAGGGCACCGGCGGGGTGCACGTCTTCTCGGCCACGGCCTGCCATCTGCTCGACCACCCGCAGTTCAGCGACGTGCGGGTGCAGGATGCGAATGGCGCTCCGTGCCGCAACGGCCTCTACCTCGGATCGGTGCAAGACGCGCTCGGCGCCGTGGACGTGGGCGACGGCGTCGGCTTCTACACGCTGGTCGATTGGGACGCGGTCGCGGACTTTTTTACCGCCACGGGCACGGCCATGTCGTACCGCGTGCCCACCGCGACAGAGGCGGTGAGCGGCGACGCGGTCGAGGCGCTGCTCGCGAGCGGACTGCCGGTGATGCTGAGCGTTCGGACCGGCGCCCATCCGCACTTCGTCACCGCCACCGGCTATCGTCCCCTGTACTTCGTGCAGTCGTCGACGAGCGGCCTGCAGGCCACCGGCATCCACACCACGTCGGCCAAAGAGATGATCGGCACCTACCGCATCTCCGATCCGGGCTGGTCGGCTCACGACGACCTCGTCGACGCAACCTGGAACTCCGGCTACGGCGCCTCGGTCGACGACTACGCCAACTCCTTTATGACCTGGCGTGTCTTCGAGCCGGCCGTCGCCCAGGCGTCGCTCTCGGTGCGGCTGCTGTCGCCGGCGGAGCTCGTCGTCGCCAACGCCAGCGGCCAACGCATCGGTCGCCTTGGCGCCGACACGCCGCTGCTGGACACGCTGCCAGGCGCCAGCTACGCGCCAGCGCAGATCAGCGCCGCCAACGACGTCTCGTCGAGCGCGCCCCCCGTCAACCCCGAGTCGGGCGGCAAAGAGGTAAGGGTGCCTGGCGCCAGCGGCAGCTACGACGTCGCCGTCGTCGGCACCGGCTTTGGGCCCTTCACGCTGCGTGTCGCCGTGCGCAAGCCGGCCGCAAAGACGGTTCACCTCGCCGCGCACGACAGCGTCTGGCCTGGCCGCGTCCTGACCTACCGTGTCGACACCGCCAAGGCCACGCTCGCGGCCCTCGTCGCCTCCGACGCGGACGCCGACGGCGTCGTCGACATCGCCGACTGCGCCACACTCGACAAAGCCGCGTTCCTCGGCGCCAAGGAGGCTTGCTCCGACCTCAAGGACAACGACTGCGACGGTCTGAAGGATGGCGCCGACCCGCAGTGCGCGCCGGGCGCTCCCGCCTGCAAGGATGCCGACGGCGACGGCTTCGCCGACTGCAGTGTTCCGGGCTGTGTCGCCAGCGGCCCCTGTGGGGATTGCGACGACCTCGAGGCCGCCGTCAAGCCGGGCGCGGTCGAAGCGGCAGCGGCGCTCGCGACCTGCAGCGACGGCCGCGACAACGACTGCGACGGCGCCGCCGACCTCGCCGAGGCCAGCTGCGCCGCGTCTGCCATCGCGCCGCCGGGGTGGGGCTCAGGCGCAGGGGGCGGCACCGACGCCGGCGGGGCCGATGCGGGCGGCGCTGACGCAAGCGGGGCCGACGCGGGCGGCGCTGACATCGGCGCGGGCGACGCAGCGGGTACTGAAGTCGGCGCAAGCGACGACCTTGGCGCTGAGATCGGTGGAGGGGATGAGGGGGCTGGCGAGGTCGGCGGGGGTGATGTGGGGGCTGGGGACGTCGGCGGCCTCGACGTCGGCGGAGGTGACGCCCCGAGCGCTGACGCCCTCGGCGCTGGCGATTCCGCGACGGGCGTCGCCACCAGCACGGCGGCTGTCCAGAACCGGGACAGCGGCTGCAGCGCGGGGGCGCGTCCGGGCGCGAAGGGCAACGGGCTCGGTGGGCTTTGGGTCGTGTTGGTGCTGGGTTTGGTGGTACGCGCACGGCGCTGGCGGCAAGTCGCGCCATGAAGGATGGCGGGTGACATTGGCCGGAGGGCGCACGGACCGTTCGGAACGCGCGGTCATGTCGAGCCAAGCGCGGTCGCGCACGATGCGACAGGGGCAGCGAGAGCCCACGCCCCGCCCATCGCGCCCTGGTCCATCGATGGCGTGGGGTGTGGTCGGTAGAAGGACGCGCTGCGTGAGAGGCTGATTTTTCGTGGGCTGCGGCCGCGTCCGGCGCACCGTCTCGACACACGGCGTTGTCGTTGACCGTCAGCGGGTGGACTGGCAGGCTGACCTCGACCTCGGCTTTGGGGCCACGGAGGCGAGCGGATGTCGGTCCGGGCTCATGACGGGCAGCCATGCGCCGCCGAGACGCGCCAACCCTGCGCCGCTCCCACTCTTTCGCCGCGGACGCGCGCAGGACGCTAAGTCGATGCCCATGACAAGCCCCAACCCAACGCTGCGCGCTGCCATGGCGCGCGACCGTCGACGCGCCCCACCCGGGACCGCTCTCGAGAAGCGCGTGACACCCTGAGTCGCCGCACCGCCACCGGGCGGCGGACGCACGTCGCGATGATCGCCGCGATCGTTCTTTGGAGCGGCTGTCGCGCGGAGTTGCTGAGCGAAGACGAAGGCTTCGATGCGGCCGGCGGCAAGGCAGATGCCAGCACGGACGCCGCGCTCCAAGGCACTGACAGCGGCGTCGGCACCGACGCCGACGGCACCGACGCCGGCGGCAGTGGCGCCGACGCGCAGGTGACCGACGCGAGCGACGCGACCACCGACGGTGGCGCCGGCGATGCCAAGGACGCAGACACCGCTGACACCGCGAGCGACTCGCTGGAAGACGCCGGGGCGAGCGACACCCAGACCGAAGACGCGGCCCTCGCCGACGCCGACGCCAACGACGTCCAGGCTGCAGACGGCGCTTCGGACGATGCGACCCCAGGAGACGCAACGCCAAGCGACGCACAACCCGGCGACGTGGCCGACACGGATGCGACGGCCTCCGACACGGGCAGCAGCGACACGACCGTCGCCGACACCGCCAACAACGACACGACGATCGCCGACACGAACCCAGCGGACGCGGCCGATGCCGATACGACCCAAACGGACGCGGCCGATGCCGACACGACCCAAGCCGACACGGCCGATGCGGACGCTGCCGATGCCGACACGTCCGATGCTGACACGGGCGCATCCGACATCGCCGTCAACGACACGGCCCAGGCCGACACGGACGCGGCCGACACCGCCGACGGGGCAGGATCCGACACCGCCGCCAACGACGCGGACGCGACGGACACCGCGACGGCCTGCGTTCCGGTCTCCTGCACCGACGGCATCGCCTGCACCGTCGATAGCTGCGTCGCCGGCGTCTGCAAGCACGAAGCCCAGGCTGCCGCGTGCGACGATGGCAACGCCTGCACCCAGGACGCCTGCGACCTCTCCAGCGGCTGCAGCAAGAAGCCGATGAGCGGCGCCTGCACCGACGGCGATCTCTGCACGACCGAGGCTTGCGCCGCGGGCCTGTGCGCGGCCATCGCCATCAACTGCGACGACCAGGACGCCTGCACCGCCGACGCTTGCGTCAAGGCCACAGGCACCTGCAGCCACACCGCATTGCCGTGCCAAAAGGCCGCCTGCATCGGCGACAGCGACTGCGCCAAGGGCGTCTGCGACCCGACGCTGCACATCTGCGTCGCCTGCACCCTCGACGCCCACTGCAGCGGCGCGACGCCTATTTGCACGGCTGGGGCGTGCGTCGCCGGCAAGCTCTGCGCGAGCTCCGTCGACTGCAAGGGACTCGGTCAAGTCTGCGATGTCGCGACCAAGCACTGCGTCGATTGCCTCAGCGATGGCGCCTGCGACCCCGGCGAGACCTGCTTCGCGCAGGTCTGCATCCCAAAGGTCAGCTGCACCTCCGACAAGCCGTGTGAGGCGGTCTGCGCCGTCGGCCTCGGGTACTGCGTTCCGTGCAACGTCAGTGCCGACTGCCCGGCGTCGCACAGCTGCGGCGCCGACCACAAGTGCCACCCGTCGGTCTGCACGGTCGGCGCTTGCCTCGGCCTCAACCACCTCGCCTGCGCCGTCAATGGCACGGGCCTGGCGGCGCCAAAGTCGTGCGTCGACGGCGACATCTGCACGCAAGATCTCTGCGACGGCACGAAGGGGTGCCAGCATCCGCCCGCGCTCGCCGAGGCGATTCCGTGCAACGACGGCGACGCCTGCACCAAGGGCGATACCTGCTCCAAGGGCATCTGCAGCAGCGACGAGGCGGTTGTCTGTGACGACCTCAACCCCTGCACCATTGACGCCTGCGACAAGGGCACCGGCTGCGTCACGACACCGGCCAGCAAGGGAGTCAGCTGCGCCACAGGCAAGGTCTGCGACGGCAGCGGCACGTGCGAGGGCACCTGCGTGCGCGTGGTGACGTCGAGCCTGCTCGTCGACGCAAAGACGCTGGCACCGCTCGTCGGCAAGTCGGTCCAATACGCCATGATCGGCGGCGGCGGCGGCGCTGGCGGCGCGGCGGGCGGCGCGGCGGGCGCGAGCGCGAGCGGCGTCTTCGTCATCGACAGCGGGAGCGGTGGCCTCACACTCTACGCCGGCGGCGGTGGCGGCGGCGCAAGCGGCTGCAGCGGCAGCGGCGGCGGCGCCAGCGGCTACTTCGGCGGCGGCGGCGGCACGTTGAACTGCGTCGGCGGCGGCGGCGGCAGCAGCGCGATCATCGGCGGGGTTGGCGGCACCCTCATCGCCAACGGCGGCAATGGCGGCAACGACCCCCAAGGGCACGTGGGCGGCGGCGGGGGCAGCAACGCGGGCGGGGCCGGGACGCCGAACGCCGAGGGCCCAGGTGGCGACGGCAGCTCCTTGGCCGGCGGCCACGGCTACCAGAGCGCGAGTCAGCCCAACGTCTTCAACGGCTTTGGCGGCACCGGCAGCCAGGGTGGCGGAGGTTCGTCGCATGGCGGCGGCGGCGGCGGCGGCTTTGGCGGCGGCGGCGGCGGCGGCGGGGCCAACGGCCAGTTCGCGCACGCCGGTGGCGCCTCCGGCGCCGACGGCGGCAAGGGGTCGCAGGGGCTCGGCGGCCTGGGCGCCGTGACCTGGAAAGACGCGACCAGCTTGCCGCAAGCCGCGGGCGCTGGCGGCACCGCGTTAGGCGGTGGCAACGGCGGCCTCGTCATCTTGACCTACATGGCCGCGACCTGCGCTTTCTGAGCGGCCCGCGACCGCGTGGCCGAGGCTCCTTTCGATTCGTCATGACCTATCGCGGGCGCGGTTGCGTCGGGGGTCCGCCGGGGCGTGCGCGTCCCAGGCGCCAAGCGCTTCGTGGACGCGAGAAGCTTCATGGCGCCGACGAGGTGCAGGAAAGCAATCGGCTTGTGCCCCGAAGCACTAGCTCCGCCGTGGACCTCGGGCCGTGCCGATCAGCCAGGACCACCACCGGTGCCGAATCCGAAAACGCTCAAGCCAGGGCAGGTCCCTCAGCCGCCCATGCGCCCATTCGGGGATATCGAGGGTGGTTGGGCCGCCGCCGATTTCGAGGGGTCGACCGCCGCGCTCCATGAGGATGGCAGGCAGAATGAGGTGGGCGAAGGGGTCCATCATGGTGCGGACCTCGACGACGGCGCCGCGCACCTCGATGCCCTCGATGGCCGCGTCGGAGCCCAAGCGGGAGATGGCCTCGCGGCGAATCTCGGAGAGGTCAGGGACCTGGGATTCGGTGCCAAAGTCGAAGCGTTGCAGGTAGAGCCCCATGCGGCCTCGATACCACAGGGTGGAATGGGACGCGATGACAGGAGGTCATGCGCCACGCCCGCTGACATAGCCGAACGCCGCGCAGCGGTGCTAAAGTCTCCGCCCGGCGCAGCACGCGCAGCGGGAGGGACCATGACAGCGCGCCTCGGACGACTCGCTGCACTGGCGCTGTGCGGGCTGACGGCCTGCGCGGACGACGCGGACCCGACCAAGGATGCGGCGCCCAAGCCCGGCGATTGGGCCTACGGGCGCAAGGTGCGGCTGGCGCAGGCCAGCGACGGCGCGCTCGAGGTACGCGCCGCCGACGGTGGCAGCGCGCTGTTCGGGCTCGCAGCGCGCGGCGTGATGGCCCGCGCGTTCAAAGCGGAGCGCAGCGGCGTCGGCGTGTTGCAGTTCATCCACAAGGACGTGCAGGGCGACGAGCTCAAGGCCGGCACGCTGAGTGTCAGCGCCGATGGCAGCTCAGCGCAGTTGCTCTTCAAAAGCGCTACCTCCGACCGCTCGGCGCAGCTGAAGGCCCAGGTCGACGGCGAGCACTTCACGGTGTTCTCGGTGACGACCACCGGCACGGCGGACTCCTACGCCATCCCGGTGCGATGTGACGCCGCCGCCAGCTTTTTCGGCTTCGGCGAGCAATACAACGCGCTCGACCAGCGCGGCGAGGCCTTCGAGCTCCTCGTCAACGAGCAAGGCAACGGTCGCGACGGCAGCGGCGGCGTCTCGGTCGGGGACGCGCACTCGGTCTACTTTCCGATGCCGACCTGGATAGACGCCCGCGGTTGGGGCGTCCACTTCGATGGCCACCAGCGGGTGCGGGTCGACCTCTGCAAGCAGGACGCCGACGTGGCATGGATCGAGGTCATCGGCGCCAAGACGCTGACGTGGCGCGTGCTGCACGGGCCGACGCCGCTCGGGGTGGTGCGTCAGCTCGGCGACCTGCTCGGGCGGCCGAAGCCCCCGCCATCGTGGGCCTACCAGCTCTGGATCGGCACCCAGGGTGGCCGCGCCAAGGTCCTCGCCGAGGCGGACGCGCTGGAGGCGGCGGGCATCCCGGTGGCGGCGCTGTGGGCGCAGGATTGGGGCGGCATCCGCAAGAACCTCGATGGCGGCTTCGGCGTCCACTACGTCTGGAAGCCCGATGAGTTCCTCATCGCCAACCCGGCCGACGCGCTCTACCCCGACTTCAAGGGCCTCGTCGATGGCCTGCACGCGCGCGGCTACAAGTTCCTGGTCTACGCCAACCCCTTCATCCCCAAGGAGGTTCAGCCCGATCGCTTCGCGGCGATGGCCAAGGGTGGGATGCTGGTGAAGAACGCCGATGGCTCGGTCTACGAGGACGCTTTGGTGCCCAACCTGCCACAGAAGGATGGCCACCCCGACTTCGGCGATGCGGACACCCTGCCCTTCATCGCTGGCGAGCTCGGCGCGATGATCCGCGACTACGGCGTCGACGGCTGGATGCACGACTTCGGCGAGTGGGTACCGGTCGATGGCCACCACACCGACGGCTCAGACCCCATCGAGCGCCGCAACAGCTTCCCGGTCGATTGGAACCGCGCCGCGCGGATGGCGGCGGACGCCGAGCGGCCGAACAACGACTTCGCCTGGATCGGCCGCTCCGGCCACAGCGGGGTGCAGCGCTACGCCCAGATCCATTGGGTCGGCGACCAGGAGACGAACTGGAGCAAGCTCGATGGCCTGCCGACGGTCGTGCCGGCGGTGCTGAACCTCGGGCTCTCCGGCCAGCCCTTTGTCACCCACGACATCGCCGGGTTCGCCAAGGGCAAGCCGAGCACCAAGGAGCTCTGGATGCGCTGGACCGAGCTCGGCGCCTTCACGCCGGTCATGCGCACCCACGAGGGCGCCGACAAGCTCAACAACTGGTCGTGGGAGAAAGACGCCGAGACGACGGCGCATTTCCGCAAGTTCACCTTCATCCACTGCGCGCTGCGCCCGACCTTCGAGGCGCTGGCTGCCGAAGCGGCCGTGACGTCTGCGCCCCTGCTGCGGGCGATGGTGCTGGCTTTTCCGGACGATCCAAAGGCCCGCGGGCTGGCTGACCAGTACATGATCGGCGATGCCCTGCTGGTCGCCCCGGTCCTCGAGGAGGGCGCGACGACGCGCACGCTCTACCTGCCGGCCGGGACCTGGTTCGACGTCTGGACCGGCGAGGCGGTGGTGGGCGGCAAGAGCGTCACGCGGCCGGCGCCGCTTGGCACCCTCCCGGTGTTCGCCCGCGAAGCCGACATGCCCGCCTTGCGCCAGGCGGAGTCGAAGCTGAAGTTCGCGACGTGTCGCCCTTGAGCGGGCGCTAGCGGGGGCCATACGACACAGGCTGTCGCATGGTCGCTCCATCCTCCAGGGTGTCGACGCCCATCCGCGGCGACCCAGCACAGGAGCGAAGGCCATGCCCACCCAGCCCCCGACGAAGGCCGCCGAGCCTTCGAAGCACGCCGCGAAGCCCGTTCGGAACAGCACCACCCACCCGCTGGAGATCGCCGAGCTGCGGCTGCCCGGCGGCGGCACCCTCGGCCTGACCTTCTGCCCCGGCAAACAGCAACCGAACGCCAAGACGGGCGCCTGGGCGCGCGACCTGGCCATCGACATCGATGACATCGCGGCATGGGATGCCGTGGCCATCATCACCTTGATGGAGCAGCACGAGCTCGAGGCACTGGGCGTCACCGAGTTGGGGGAGACGGCGGCCACGCGCTTCTTGGGCTGGCTGCACCTGCCGATCGTCGACGGCGGCGTGCCGGATGCCGCCTTCGAGGAGCGCTGGGATCTCGCCCGCTGGTACCTGGCCAGCCGCCTCGACGCTGGCGCCAAGGTGATCATCCACTGCAAAGGCGGCCTCGGGCGCACCGGCTTGCTGGCGGCGCGCATCCTCATCGACCGCAGCCCGATCCCCAAGACGTACTACGAAAGCGATCCGCTCGATCAGCTCGCTACGGACGCCATTGCCGCGGTGCGCGCCGTGCGCCCCGGCGCCATCGAGACGGCAGCGCAGGAGCAGTGGCTGCGCGATTACGCCAACCGCAGCGGTCTGGAGCGCCTGGCGGAGGGCATGACGTACACCGACTTCTACCAGCGGACGTACGGCTGCCTGCTCGGCGGTGCGTGTGGCGACGCCCTCGGCGCGCCCATCGAGTTCTTCACCGACGAGCGGGATTTGACGCGTTTTGGCGCGCGCGGCGTGCGCGAGTTCGAGGCGGGCTCGGCCCCGGCTGGCGCCATCACCGACGACACCCAGATGACGCTGTTCACCGCCGAGGGGCTGCTGCGCGGCTGGATTCGCGGCTGCCTCAAGGGCACCCTCCACTGGCCGTCGGGGCCGCACCACGGCATCCTGCGCTGGTACTACACGCAAGCGCATACCTGGCGCCTGCCGCACGCGCCAGACGGCTACCTGATGGGCATCCAGGCGTTGCATCAGCGCCGCGCGCCGGGCAACACCTGCCTCACGGCGCTCGGACAGACCAAGGAGCTCGGCGCCTTCGCCGACAACGACAGCAAGGGCTGCGGCGGCGTCATGCGGGTGGCGCCGGTGGGCATCTACGTCGGCGGGGAGTCGGCATTCGGCATCGGCGCCGACTGCGCCCGCCACACCCATGGCCACCCGAGCGGCTACCTCAGCGCGGGCTGGCTCGCCTGCTGCGTCGCCGGGCTGCTGCGCGACGAGACGCTGGCTGAGGCTGCATCGCGCGCCGACCGCGCCCTGAGCCAGCGCGCCGAGGTGATCGAAGGCGGCGCCAAGGCGCTCGAGACGCCGCGGGCGCTCGCCAACGCGCGGGTCGAGGCCGAACGCACGATCGCCAGCGGCGTGTGGCCTGCGCGCATTCCGACCTCGCTCGGCCAAGGCTGGGTCGGCGAGGAGGCGCTGGCGATCGCCTTCTATTGCGCGCTCTTGGCCGAGGCCTGGCACAGGCGCGGCGCCACCGCCGTCGAGGCGTTCGAGGACGCCGTGTCGCTGGCGGTGACGCATATCGGCGACTCCGACAGCACCGGCAGCATCACCGGGCAGCTCCTCGGCGCGCGCTTTGGCGCCAAGGCCATCCCCAAGCGCTGGGCCGAGGCGGTCGAGCTGCGCGACGTCATTGAGAAGATGGCGTCTTGGCTGGTGGGGACGGCGACAGGGCGCCTGCCGCCGGCGTCGATGTTCAAGCTCCATCCGGGGTGGTAGCGACGCCCTATCGGCTGACTCAGCGCAGCCGCGAGTCCGCCCCGAAGCGCCGTCTCGCCAGGGCCGCAGCCGCGAGCGCTGCCAGCAGCAACCATCCGGCGCCGAGCCCGTGCCCTGCCGCTAGGTTGGCGCTGCAGCCACCGCCGTCGCGGCCGCCGTCTGAAGCGCCGCCGCCGCTGCCGGCGCCCGACGGGTCACTGCCATCGCTCGACAGGCCGCCGCCGTCGCTGGAAATCCCGTCGCCACCGACCACCTCGATGTCTGGCAAGGGCGCCGGGACCGCCCCCGCCGGCGCCTGCTGGCCGCTGACCCAGCCGGGCTTGGGCGTGCAGTTGCCGGGCGCGAACCATGGCCCGAGCTTCTTGACCTCCGCTTCGCTCTCGGGCGCCTGCCACGCCGTCGCCGGCTTCAGCACCAGCGCCGTCGGCAGCGAGGGCGCGCCCGGCTTGGCGCCCTTGATGGCCTCGTCGACCAAGGCGAGGTCGGCCTTGGCGATGGCAGCTGGCGCGCCTGTCTCGTCGAGCAGGCTGATGAGCGCCGCCGCAGGTGCGCCCTTGAAGCGCGGGTCATTGGCGTTGTTCCAGTCGCTTCCGCTTCCGCCGAGGACCCACGAGCCGTGGCCGGGCACGACCAGGCGGACGGCGTCGGCGGGCAACCAGCCGCCGCTGCAGACATCGCCTACCTCGAAAGGCACATCGGCGGCGACGTCGGGGAGGGTCTTGGAGTAGGCGAAGACCGGGTCGCGGTCCATTTCGGCCGGCGAAATGCGCATGACCATCCGGGTGGTGCGCTCGGCGCCTGCGACCAGCTTGGCCAGCGCGGTCATGGGGTCGAAGAGCTTCTCATGCAGGTGTTTCGCGGCCGCCACGCCGTCGAACGGGCGCCCGGCGAGCACCTGGCTCGAGAGGCCGACCGGCGCTCCTTTCGGCAGGCACGCTTCCTTGCCAGCCGGCGGCTTCCAGGCGAATTGCGCCCAATATTCGCCGCAGGTCAGCATGATCGAGAGCGCGGCGCCGGCGCTGTTCGGCATCCATGGCGCCAAGGCCTGCTGCAGCTGGCCGCCGACGTAGAGCTCGTCGACGACGTCGGGATGCCGCCAGGCGCCGTTGGGCCGCTCGAGGACAAAGCGCACCAAGTCCAGGACGTTGTCGACTTTGGCGAGCTCCTTCGTGGCGAGCGCGGCGTCGCCGAGCAGGGCGTCGGCGCTGGCCTTGCCGGCGAATTCGATGTGAAAGGCCCGCCCGCCGGCCTCGTCGATGGCGGTGGCGAGCACGCTGTCGTAGTTGCTGGGCCGTGGCGAGGTGCTGCTGACCGACGCCAGTGCGAGCCGCAGCGGGTTGAGCTCGACGTGGAGGTGGTTTTTCGGCACGGCGCGGCCAGGACCAGCCAGGGTGACGATGATCTCCATGTCGTCCTGCGCGGCGATCGAGGTCAGGCGGAGCGGAACGCAGGGCTCGGCGTCCGGCATCGTCAGCGCGACGGGGCGGATCTTGTCGACACCGGCGCCATTGCTCAGCTTGATGGCGACGAACACATCGCCCTTGGCGACATGCGAGGCGATGATCGGCACCGCTGCGTCAGGCGTGTTGTAGCCCTTGGCCTTGAGCCAATCATGCAGCGGCTTGGCGTCGGTGGCGCTGACGACGAGGTAGTCGTAGGGCCCTGTCTTGCCCTCGTCGAGGACCTTGACCTCCTTGGGTGGCGCCGGTTCGGGCTTCCCAAAGTCGCTACCGCCCCCGCTGTCGGAGTCGCCCGCGCTGGCGTCAGCTCCCGCCGAAGAGAGGGGCAGGCAGCCGAGTTGGGGATCTCTGCAGTTCTCCGCCGGCCGCCAACTGCGGACAAAGCGGCGCCCCTGCACCGCGTCGAGGCGATCGAAGAACAGCGACGTGCCGACGCCCACCTTGGGCGGCTTCGGGAGGGGCAAGACCCAGCCGAACTCGCTGGCGCTGCCGGTGTAGCGGACCTCGATCCACACGGTCGAGGACTTGCTGCCGGCGTCGTAGGCAAAGAGCACGCGCTCCTTGTTCTGCAACACCCACTGCGGGCTGGCCGGCGGCACGGGCGAGAAGCAGCCGCCGCAGGCCGCGGCCGGTCGGGCCACTCCCAGGACTGCTGCCAAGATCGCTCCGGCGAGCGTGAGCGCAGAGGCGGCCGCCGCAACGCGAGGCGAGCGAGGCATCGGGCATGAGCGCATCGTGGACTCGGGGCGATGGCGGCGCGTTGGGCGTAGGGGCGCGCCTCGGTGGGCCGGCGACGGTACTCCATGCTTTGTACGGATCGCAGGGCCGGGGCGCGAGGCGAATGGGCGGGTTGCCGGCGATAGGGGTGCGTGGAACTCGGTCGGCGCATCGGCAAGACCCACAGTCAGGACCCAAAGGCGCAAGCGCTCCCGCCGGAGTCGTTTCGCGAGGTCCCCGTAGGATCAAGGGCCTCGAGGCCGACCCAAGGACGCTCAAAGCCGGGCGCTCGCAAAGGAAATTGCGCCGTGTCCATGGACCGTCGCAGGACGTCGTCCCAAACTGTCGGCGCCCCAGCACTCGGTCGACAAGTATCGGGAACGGTTTGTAGTCAGCACTTTGGCAGCTTTCCGCGCCACCAACGTCTCACTTGTCAGAAGGGCGCGACCTCCGCGTCCTGCCACCGACCGGCCCCGCACAGCGGGCGCCCAGACAGGAGAGACCGATGTCCGTCACCATCCACGGCCACCCGATGAGCACTTGGACCCGCACGGCCCGCATGGCGCTGCTGGAGCGCGGGGTCGACCACGCGGTGCAGATGCCCGCATTCGGCCAGCCCGAGCACGCGCGCGTCCACCCCTTCCGCAAAATGCCGGCGCTCGAGACGTCCGACGGCCTGCTGCGCTTCGAGTCCCTCGCCATCGGCGCGTGGGCCGACGCCATGGGCGCCGGAGTGCGGCTGCTGCCCGACGCGCCCGAGGCCCGCTCCGCCGTCCTGCAGTGGTACAGCGCGGCGGTCGACTACCTCTATCGGCCGGTCGTGCACGGCTCGGACGACGCGGCCCGCGACGCCGGGCTCGACGCGCTCGACGCGGCGTACACGGGACGGACCTTCCTCGTCGGCGACGGGCCGACGCTCGCCGACCTCGCCATCGTGCCGATGCTGGCCTGGCACGCGCGCGAACAGGAGGGCGCCGCCCGCCTCGCCGCCCGCCCTGCCCTGGTGCGCGTCCTGCGCTGGTGGCAGGGTCGCCCGAGCTTTGTCGCCACCGCGGCGTAGGAGGTCTCCATGCCCGCCGCCAGCTCCTCCGAGAGCGCGGGGCAGACGCAGCGGCGCGCCGCCTTCGATCGCGAGATCGAGGCGGCGCGTCCGCGCCTGCGTGCCGTCATCCGCCGCCTCGTCGGCAACCCGAGCGATTGCGACGACATCGTGCAGGACACGCTCGTCAAGGCCTGGCGGGCGCACGACTCGTTCGCCGGCGACAGCGCGTTCTCGACCTGGCTTTGTGCCATCGGCGTGCGCACGGCGCTCGACCACCTGCGGGCGCAGAAGCGATGGCGGAGCGACGCGCAGCTGCTGCACGCGGCCGCGTGTCAGCGCGACGAGGCGATGGCCGGCGGCATCGTCGCCGCCGCACAAGGGCCGTCTTTTCGCTTCGACGTCGCCGAGCACATCGCCTACTGCTTTACGTGCATGGGCCGGTCGCTGCCCGCCGAGCAGCAGGCGGCGGTCGTGCTGCGCGACGTCGAAGGCCTCGCCAACGCCGAGGCGGCCAAGGTGGCCGGGCTGTCGGTGTCCAAGCTCCGCCACGACCTCGCCGCCGGGCGCGCGGCCCTGGCCGAACGGTTCGACGGGCTGTGCGCGCTCGTCAACAAGCAGGGCGCGTGCTGGCAGTGCGCGGGTCTGCGGCAAATCGCGCCGCCCGAGCACCAGGGCGAGCCGCCGCCCGACCTGCGCGCCCTGTCCCCCCAAGCGAGCTACCGGACGCGCGTTGGCATCGTGGCGCGCGCCGACCTCGACGGCCGCTCGCGGGCGCTGCACGACGCGATGTTTCGGGACACTGCGCACATCGAGGCGCTCGGCCTCAACCCCGAGCCCGTCGATCCCGAGTCGTGTCGGCCGGCCGACGCCGAGTAGCCGTGGGCGCCGTCCCGGCACTTGCCTCAGTTCATGTCGGCCGGCCGCGCCTGACTTCCATCCGGCCGTCGACGCGGCGCCGCTGAGCCAGCAGCTCGAGCGCATCGGCGAAGGCGACCCGCCCGGGGCGGCCTTGGCCCGTGGCTGCAGCGCATTCAGTCGGCGTGGAAGCGAGAGGTCCAAGTGCTCACCCACGCAGATGCGCGAGGAAAAGACCGGCCCGCCGCTGCCGGCCTCTTCTCCTAGCGCGTCGCCAAGGGGGTCGCTCCCGCACAACTTCGCATCGGCGACGACGAAGCCCGCAGGCAACACGGCTCAAGGAGCCACTGGATGACGTGGCGGGTAGGCAGCGTCGCCCCCACTGGCTCACCCTCATCGCCGTCGAGACCAGGAACCGAAGCACCGTAGGCGTCGGTCGATTGGGCACATCGGGTGGGCCGAGCGTGGCGGTGGCGCCCGGTTGAGGCGCAAATGAGTGTCGACGGCCGTACACGACACCCGGCACTCGGCACCAAGCGGCCAAGGCTGGCGGCGGGCGCTTGACCCTTGCTAAGCTGGCGACTTCGGCCGGCGCCTGCTCAACATGGCGCCGTGGTGCGCCTGCGGTCGGACCCTGGCGGAGACTCGCATGATTCGAGGGGCGCAGTGGGAGACATGCGCGGCGCGCTAGGCCCATGGGCAGCGCTGGCTGCGGTTGGCTGGTTGGTCGCGTGCGCTGCGCCTGCCGCGTCTCCAGTCGCTGATGCCGGCGTGGGCCCCGACGCGAGCGACGCCGACACAGCGGCCGAGGCGTTGCCTTGTCCCACCGGCGAGGCCCGCGTCGAGGATGGCGCCTGCGCCGCGGTCGGACCGTCGAGCTGCGCGACGCTGACCGGCGCCGCCTTGCAAGCATGCGTGCCGCGTTGGTGCAGCCGGTGGATCGATGACGCCGCCGCGCCGTGCAAGCTGGGAGACGACGACTGTCGCCTGGAGGCCACGGCCTGCAATGCCCCTGGGGCCGTCTCGTGCGCCGCTGGTGAGGTGCCGGCCGCCACGGGTGGCTGCCGCGCCGCAGGCTCGAGCGTCGGGCCTGAGGGAAGCTGGCCCTCGCCGCGCTGGTGCGCCGACGGCCCCGACGCGGCCCCGCGCGACTGCGGCCCAGGCGAGATGGGCTGCCCTGTGGGCGAGGCCCCCGATCCCATCGCGCCCGGGACCTGCCGACCGCTACGCGGGCCAGAGAGACCCTGCCCCGACGGCTTTGACCCCGTCCACACGCCGGCGGCCGACGCCTTGCCGGCCTGCGCGCCATCCCCAACGGACTGCGGCGCTGCTCCTTACGCGGTCGCGCCGGGGCCTGGGGTCGTCTTCGTCGACGCCGCGGCACCCGCCGGCGGGGATGGGAGCCACGAGGCGCCCTTCCAGAAGCTCGCGGAGGCGCTGGAAGCGGTGACGTCGGGAGGCACCATCGCCATCACCGATGGTCTCTACGCAGGTGGCATTTTCTTGACGAAGCCGGTCAAGCTCATCGGCCGCTGCGCAAAGACCGTGCGTTTGCAAGGGGTTGTCGGAAAACCGAATGTCGAGATGAAGGGCAAGGCCGCGGGGAGCGTGCTGCGAGGCCTGCAGCTCGAGGGTGGCACGCGCGGCATCCAGGCGGAGGGCGCGGCCGATTTGGTGTTCGAGCGCGTCCGGGTCACCGGCGCGATCTCGCGGGGGATCTCGTTGACGTACGGCACCCAAGCCGTGCTGAACGATTGCCTCATCGACGACGTGTTGCCGGATGCGAAGCAACAGCACGCAGAGGGGATCTTCGTCGATATCCTCGGCAACGTCACGCTCGCGCGGGTCCGTGTTCGCGGGACCCACGGCGACGCCATCGTCATCCGCGTCTCGAGCACGCTGGACGCGGTCGACCTGCTGGTCGACGCCACGAACCCGAATGGCGTGCCAGCCCTCGGCGGCGCGGGTCTACGCGCCGAGCCGGGCGCCACGGTGAAGCTCCGGCGCGTCGCTTTCGTCGGCACGCGGGAATTCGGCCTGTTCGCATCCTCCAAGAGCACGTTGACGGCCGAGCGCCTGCTGATCGACGGCGTTCGGCCGACCCTGAGCGACACCTCGTACTCCGAAGGAGCGTTCATCGGCACCGGGACCGTCGCGGATTTGCGGGCCGTGCGCATCACCGGCATCGAGGGAGTCGCCATTCGGTCGGACAACAAGGAGTCCTCCCTGAAGCTCCAGTTTGCGTCGATCTACGGCATACGCACCTTGAACTCCGGCGATGTCCTCCTGCCAGGCGTCGGTGTCTATGTCCGAGCAGGCGCTAGCGCAGACATCCGGAGGTCGATGGTCGTCGACTCCGTCGGCTTCGGCATCTGGGTCGAAGACGACGGGAGCGCGTTGTCGCTCGATTGGGTGATCATTCGAGACATCCGTCATGCCAATAAAGTATTGCAATCAGAGGCGATTCTCGCAGTAGGGTGTGTCTCCGTCACCGTGCGAAGGACCCAGATCGAAGACGTGGCGGAGTCAGGCTTGTACGTACAGATCGGTGACTCGTGCCCGCCGACGTCGCGCGTCGTGTTGACCGAGGTCGATGTGCGCCGCGTCTATGACCCGATGCCGGGCCTTCCGTTCGCCATCGGCGTCGATTTGCAGAGCGCGCCTGGGCGTGTCCAGGGTCTGCGGGTGCGCGATTGCGAAGGCGGCGGCATTCGACTGGGAGGCGAGGCGAAAGGGGAAGTCGAGCTGGCCGACGTGCGCGTGGAGGGGGGACGCCCGGACGCCTCGGGAGATTTCGGCCTTGGTCTCGCGGTGGTCTCGGGCGTTCGGGTCGCCCTCGCTGGGGTGCATGCGCTCTCCAATCGCAGCGTCGGCTTGGTCATGGCGCACCCAGGCACCCAGGTCGTCGCTGACGGCGTGCGCATCGACATGACGAGCGCGCGCAAGAGCGATGGCGGCGGCGGTCACGGCGTCTACGCGGCGCTGCAGAGCGAGCTGACCCTGCGCAACAGCGTCGTCGCAGAGAACCTCGCCACAGGGATCGCGGTCGACAACGCCAAAGCCGTCGTCACCGACTGCGTCATTCGCAACACGCGCCTGGGACCGCTGGTGCGGACCGACCTCGGGCTGGGGGCGGTGCTCGCGGACGGCCTCGTCGCCGTCGGTCAGAGCGCGGTCGAGGTGCGGCGCTCGCTGGTGCTCGAGAGTGAGCGCGCGGGCGTGCTTGTCGACGCGGCCGTCGGCGTTCTCTTGCAAGCGACCCTGCTGCGGGGCGGGATCTACGGCCTCGCCAAGCAGGGCGGCGGAACCTGGTTGCGCGAGGACTGTGCGATCGTCGGCGCTTCCTTGGCTTCGACTGCCAGCGACCAGGGGCTCGCGGTGCCGAAGGCGCCTGTGGCTGGCTTCTAGTGGGCGGGAGAGGGGGCCGCGAGCGTGGGAGAGAATTGCGACCGCGCGCGCGGGCCGCCGCCGGCCGATTTCATGCGCTCTGCTGGTCGGCCGGATCGCACGCTCCAAACTGTGCCGCTCCCACCTGGGCGCGCACGCTGCCCCCCCTCGCCCAACCCGGCACCGACGGCCGAGGCAACCTCAAGCGAAGGCCTGAAGGCGCGCCGACGCCACTCGCCCGCCGCCACGCCCCCAACCCCGCATAGACGCCCGCCCCAGCCAATGCCACGCTACCCCACGACGCGAGGCCCCGCCCCGGCCAGGCGTCGCCGCGCAATCGCCACTGCAGGGAGCCCATCATGGCACGGACGCGGACCCGAAACCTCGATGCGATGCTCACCGGGTTGGCCCTCGTCGTCGCCGCCTGCGCTTCCCAGCCGGGCCTGACGCCAGGCCAAGACGCCGATGCCGCGATGACCGCGACCGACACCGCCGACACGAAGGAAACCAGCGACGCAATGCAGCTGACCCCAGCCGAGGACGGCAAGAGCGGCCAAGACGCGGCCGAAATCGACGACGCCTCTGCGTCCGCAGACAGCGCTGGCGCCACGGACATCAAGAGCGGCGATGACGCCGCCGACGCCATCAGTGCGAGCGACGCCACCGAAACCCCCGAACTTCCCAATCTTCCGCCCGACGCCGACGTCGCAGAGGCACCGGACGCCACCCCCGATGCCACGCCCGACGCCGCAACGGACGCCAGCCTCGACGCCGCCGCTCCCGATTCCGAAAGCGACGCCGCCCCCGACGCCCTCCCCGACGCCGACACCATCGAACCCGCCAAGGACACGGCCCCAGACGCGACCGCTGCCGACACCAACCCACCCCCGAGCGACGGCGGCGCTACCTGCATCGACGGCCTGCTGCTGCCTCCCGACGCCAGCAACGCCTACGACCCGCAACACTGCCAAGGCGTCGCCTGCAGCTGCCCGAGCGCGCCCTACCCCGAAGGCAGCCCTTGCTGCCCGGACTGCGTCATCACCTGCGACTATCCGACCTGCTGCGTCTACGTGAACCAGTACCACTGCAAGTACGGCAACTGGAAGATCAACACCTGGTACAACTGCCTGTGACGGCACAGCTTGTGATGCCGGCGCCTGCCGCCCGAGGGGCCCCGTCGGCAAACGCCGCCGCGCCACGGGAGCCCCGATGACCGCAAGCCCGAGCCCGCTGCGCCTCGCCGCCTTCCTACGCGGCGTCAACGTCGGTGGCCACCGCAAGCTGCCGATGGCGGCCCTGCGGACCAGCCTGCAAACCCGTGGCTTTTCGGAAGTCGCGACCTACCTGCAGAGCGGCAACGTCGTCTGCACCGGCAGCGGCAGCGCCGGACAGGCCGCGGCGGACATCGCAGCGGCGATTGTGGCCGACTTCGGCTTTGATTGCAGCGTCATCGTGCGTGAGCGGCACGAGCTGCTCGCCATCCTAGGGGCGCACCCGTTCGAAGCCGAGGAGGCCGATCCCGCGCGGCTGCACGTCTACTTCGCCGACGCTGCGTTCGACTCGGCCGCGCTCGACAGGGTTGACCGCGCCCGTTTTGGCGACGACCGCTGCGAGGCGATCGGCCGCGAGCTCTACCTGCACACGCCGGGGGGCCTCGGCAAGTCCAAGCTGACCATCGACGTCTTCGAGCGCGCGCTCGGCTGCAACTTCACCCAGCGCAACTGGCGCAGCGTGCAAGAGGTTGCCGCGCTGATGGGCTGAGCGGGCGCCGACTTCCGTCCACAACCGCGGCCACGGCGTGCGAAGTTCTGGCCGCCCCAAGGACAGCGAAGGCAACGCCATCCCAAAGGTCGAGCGCTGCGCGTCGTCGTCCTTCCCCTCCGTCGGCGAGACCGGCGCGCGACCTGCGAATCGTCCGACGCCCTTGCAAGCGACGCCTAGCTTGCGGGTCAGGCGCCCTCAGCGCCCGGGGGTTGGCATGCGACTCATCGAGCGACTGATGACGGAACACCGCCGCATCGAGGCCGTCCTCGACGCCCTCAACGGCTGGGCGGGTGCCGTCGAGCGGCGCGAGTGCGACGGCGTCGGCGTCGAGGATTTCCTCCGCTTCGTCGGCGACTATACCGACGCGCACCACCACGGCAAAGAAGAGGATATGCTCTTTGTCGCGCTGTGTGAGAGCGGCATGCCGCGCCACAGCGGGCCCATCGCCGTGATGATGCACGAGCACGACATGGGCCGGGCGCTGATGGCGACGCTGCGCGAGGCCAGCGTGGTGCCGAAGCCTTGGGGCGACGAGGTGCGGGAGTCGGCCATCGACGCCGCCGACGGCTTCGCCGAGCTGCTGCGGCTCCACATCCAGAAGGAAGACCAGCTGCTCTACGTCATGGCCATGGAGCAGATCGACGCCGCCGGCCACAAGAAGCTCGACGCCGCCATGGACGCGTTCGAGCAGACCCACGCCGCACGCCGCGTCAGCCTCGAAGCGCTCGGCGAGGCCCTGGTGGCGCGCTGGGCCGGCGGCGTCGTGCCATGAGCGCCGCGAGCGCCGCCCCCCTGGCCGGCAAGGTCGGCATCGTCACCGGCGCGGGTCAAGGCGTCGGTCGCGCCGTCGTGCTAGAGCTGGCCCGCCAAGGCGCCGCCGTCGTCGTCAACGATCTCGGTACTGCCCTCGACGGTGGCGGTCGCGACGCGGCCAAGGCGGCCGAGGTGGTCGAGGCCATCGTCGCTGGCGGCGGTCGGGCCATCGCCAACGCCGGCTCAGTGGCCGACGCCGCCGACGCCGAGGCCATGGTCGCTGCCGCCGAGATGGCGTTCGACCGGGTCGACTTCGGCGTCCACTGCGCCGGAATCTTGCGCGACCGCATCTTCCACAAGTTAGAAGCAGCCGACTTCGACGCCGTCATCGCCGTGCACTTGCAGGGCGGCTTTCTGCTCTCGTCAGCGCTCGCCAAGCGCTTTCGCGTTCAGGGCGGAGGCGCGCTGGTCCACATGACGTCGACGTCGGGCCTCATCGGCAATGTCGGCCAGGCCAACTACGCCGCAGCCAAGCTCGGCCTCGTCGCGCTCACGCGCAGCATCGCCCTCGACATGGCGCGCTTCGGCGTGCGGGCCAACGCCATCGCCCCCTTTGCCTGGACGCGCATGACGGCTTCGATCCCAAGCGCTGGCGCCAGCGATGACCGCGTCGAGGGCCTGCGCCGCGCCCGCGCCGAAGACGTCGCCGCCCTCGCCGCCTACCTCGTCAGCGACGCCGCCGCGGGGGTCAATGGTCAGGTCTTTTCGGTACGCGGCCGGGAGATCTCGGTGTTCTCGATGCCCCTGCCCAAAGCCCGCGTCGTCGTCGCCGACGGCGATGAGCGCGCCGTCGGGGCCGCCGTCGCCGCCCTCGCTCCCTCGTTCGCGGCCCTGCAGGTCTCCGCCGACGTCTTCGCCGACGCGCCGCCCGATTGATCTGCCGTGCGGCGACCGTCAGCCACGTCGCTCTTGCAAGTGTCGACCTTGGGCCTTGTCTGTCGGAACGCAGGGGTCGCGATGCCGCCCATCCAAGCCGACGCTTACTTCCTCCATAGCCCTGGCCAGCCGCTGCAGCGCGGCGCACTGGAGATCGGCGCCCTCGCAGCCGACGAGGCGCTGGTGCAGGTGCTCGCCTGCGGCGTCTGCCACACCGACCTCGGCTACGCCGACGGTTCCGTGCGCCCCAACCACGCGCTGCCCTTGGTGCTCGGCCACGAGGTCGTCGGCCGTGTCATCGAGGCCGGGCCGGCCGGCCAGGCGCTTCTCGGGAAAATCGTATTGGTTCCTGCCGTGTTGCCCTGTGGCAATTGCGCGTTCTGCGCCGCCGGCCGCGGCAACGCCTGCTTGGGCCAGCGCATGCCCGGAAACGACATCCACGGCGGCTTCGCCTCGCACATGGTGGTGCCGGCAGCGCCGCTGGTGCCGATCCAGGACGCGCCGGAGGGCTTCGACGTCCGCCTGCTCGCCGTGGTCGCTGACGCGGTCTCGACGGCATAGCAGGCGGTCGCGCGCGCAGGCGTCACAGCGGGCGACTGCGCCATCGTCCTCGGCGCCGGCGGCGGCGTCGGTGGCTACGTCAGCCAGATCGCCCGCGCCCGCGGCGCCGCCGTCATCGCCTGTGACGTCAACGCCGCCCGCCTCGACCTCGTCGGCGGCATGGGCAGCGGCCTAGGCGACTTCGAGCCTTGCGTCACCGTCGACCTTGACGCCAAGGCGCTACGCAAGCGCGTGCATGGGCTCGCCGCCGTCCACGCGCCAGATTCGCTGCGCTGGAAAATCTTCGAGTGCAGCGGCACCCCCGACGGGCAGCTCGCCGCCTTCGGCCTGTTGGCGCGCGGCGCGACCTTGGTCCAGGTCGGTTTTACGCCGGCGCGCATCGAGCTGCGCTGGAGCAACCTCATGGCCTTCGACGCCACCGTCCACGGCACCTGGGGCTGCCCGGTCGAGTCCTATCCAGCCATCTTGCAAGCGATTTTTGCCGGCGATGTCGCCATCGGCGGCACGACCGAGCTGAGCGAGCTGCGCCACGTGCAGCGCGTGCTCGACGACATGGCAGCGCACCGTCTGCGCCGCCGCATGGTGCTCTGCCCCTAGGGGCGACGGCCGGTTCCGCCGGTCATGAGGCCGCGGGGGCGGCGACGGAGGCATCGTTGGCCATGGAGCTGCACAACCACGAGCTGGTCGAGGGCGTCGCGTTGCGCCACATCCGCTACGAGCATCGCCCGGTGCACGACCGCGCCGGCGCAGTCGCCGAGGGCCTGCACCAGACCTGGATCTGGCTCGACAACGAGCGCCAGCTCAACAGCTACACCACGGCCGCGGTCAAGGAGATCATCCTCGCCTTCCGCCGCGCCAGCTGCGAGCGGGCCTGCGTCGCCGTCGTCTTTACCGCCGCGGGCGACCGCGCCTTCTGCACCGGTGGCAACACCGCCGAGTACGCGACCTACTACGCCAATCGACCGCACGAGTACCTGCAGTACATGCGGCTTTTCAACGACATGGTCACGGCGATCCTGACCTGCGACAAGCCGGTCATCTGCCGCGTCAACGGCATGCGCATCGGCGGCGGGCAGGAGATCGGCATGGCCTGCGACTTCTCGGTCGCCGGCGACCACGCCCGCTTCGGTCAAGCCGGCCCGCTGCACGGCTCGGCCCCCGACGGCGGCTCGACCGATTTCCTCCATCTCTTCGTCGGTTGGGCCAAAGCCGCCGAGTCGATGGTGCTCTGCGGCGCGCCATGGTCGGCGCACAAGGCGCTGCGCCTCGGCGTGCTCAACGCCATCGCCCCCGTGCACAAGCGCGCCGATGGCAGCTTCGTCGCCAACCCGCTGGTCGTCACCGAGCGCTACGTCGACGCCTTCGGCGGCATCGTCTACGGCGAGAGCAAGAGCGGCGCGGCGCTGGCCACCGCCAAGGCCGAGGCCGCAGCCTGCACCATCGACCTGTCGCTGCTCGACCGCGAGGTCGAGGCCATGGTCACGGCGCTGGCGCACACCTTCCCCGACTGCACCCGCAAATCGCTCGAGAGCCTGCGCAAGAAGAAGCTCGAGCACTGGCAGCAGAACGGCGAGAGCAACCGCTCGTGGCTGGCGCTCAACATGAACACCGAGGCGGCGGCAGGCTTCCCGGCCTTCCACTTCGGCGACCGCGCCGAGCGCGAAGTCGACTTCCTCGCCTACCGCCGCGCCATCGCCGCCGGGCGCCGCCTCGACGACAGCGTGCTCGCCGAGGTCATGAAACCGTCGGCACGCGCCGGGTGGCAGCGCCACCGCGAGGAAGAGGCGTGAACGCGCCGCCCGCCGCGCCGCTGGTCTGCGCCAGCCTCGACGCCGAGGGCGCCATCCTGGAGCTGCGCCTCGACGCCCTGCGCCTCGCCGCGCCGCACCTCCTCAAGGCCAGCGAGGCTTACCTGCTGGCGCGCGCAGCGCGGCGCCAATTGCCATCGCATTCCCATCCTTGCGCGCCAGGCGCGGACCGACCTCGACGCCCCGCCCGCTCCGCCGCCGCAGGCCTCATGTCCCTTCGATCAGCCGCTGCACCCGCGCCAACTTTTCCGCGATCTCCGCCGGCAGCGTGTCGGGTTCGAGCCACTGCACGAGGCGGTGCAGCTCGCCCTTGCGCAGCAACATCGGCTGCCGCGTCCGCGTCGCGAGGCGCCGAAAGTACGCTTCCGCCACCGCGCTCAGCTTTCGGTTCTCCGTCGCTTTGGTCCAGATCAGGCGCGCCTGCCGCGGCTCGGCCTGGCTCCAGGTCTCGAACGCCTCCTGGTCGCCATCGAAGACGTCATCGCGCACGGTATCGTCGAGCGCGGCGCGAATGTCGTCACGGAAGCCGCCAAAGAGCGGGAGATCGTCGCAGCGGGACAGTGCGTAGGCGCGCAGGACCTCAGGTGAAACTACGTAGTTTTCGAGCTCATAGCGCAGCCAGTAGGTCATCACCAGCGCGCCGTAGTCCTCGTTCAGGCGCCGACGGCCGTCGCTGTCGAGAATCGCGAGGCCGCGCAGCCCAGGCACCAGCGCACGCAGGCCGTCGAAGTGCTTCTTGGGCGGAATGCCGAAGCCTCCCTCGACCCGGTCGAACTCGGCGTCGTCGTGGCGGTCGGGGTAGTTGTCTTGGACATAGAAGGCGTTGACGCGCTCGTCCAGCACCGCTGCCGAAGGATGGCGCAGTCGCTCGGCGAGCGCGCGCAGCATGGCGAGGTCGGTGCTGCCTTCGATGTAGAGCACGTAACCAGCCTGGCGCGCGCGCACGTAGTGGGCGGTGCCGAAGTGTTTCAGGCTGTTTCGGATGTCCTGCTTCTGGGCGAGGTCATCGGCCTTGCCGTCGAGGATGAGGGTCAAGTTGCGGTCCAACGCCTCGTCGAGGATGACCTCGGAGTGGGTGACGAGCACGACCTGCGCGTCGTTGTCGGTAGCGATCTCCCGCAGCAAGAGATAGACCTGCCGCTGCCGCAAGATCTCGAGGTGCGCGTCTGGCTCGTCGACCAGCAACACGCTTCGCTTGTGGGTGTAGAGGTATGCCAGCAGCAGCAGCATCTGCTGGAAGCCACGGCCGGCAGACGAGAGGTCGAGCGGCTCGCTTACGTCGGGTTCGCGGTAATGGAGGCCAATGCTGCCGCGCACCGTCTCGTGCGGCTCGGAGAGCTCGACGGTGAACAAGCGCGCCATCAGCCGCTGGATCTTGCGCCAATCCTCCATGCTGTTGCGATAGCAGAGCAGGCAGAGGTTGCGCAGCACCTGCGCGGTCTGCCCCTGCCCAAGTAGGACATCGATCCGCCCTGGCTGCAGCACCGGC
Organism: Myxococcales bacterium; assembly: GCA_947491025.1. Classification (GTDB taxonomy): domain Bacteria; phylum Myxococcota_A; class UBA9042; order UBA9042; family UBA9042; genus SXNM01. The sequence goes on along the minus strand of CANLIC010000022.1, from coordinate 41,982 downwards.
TCCTCGACCTCGAGGCCTGACATCGGATACAGCAACTCGACCGCGATGTTGGCGGCGACGCGCAACAGGTCGGGGTCTACGTCCGCGCCCTCCAAGGGCTCGCAGTACACGAGGTCATTGCCCTGGTTGCGAAAACGCATGGCGAGGGACCGCACGCCGGCAGGGGTCGCGACCCCGACGGTAATGATCATCGGGATATCCAGGTTCCCTTTCCGCACGCGGGCTCGGTGCCAGAACATCCGCGTCCGCGTCACCGGGACGGCGACGATGGCGAGTCGGTTGAGCGCGATGCCCGTCCGCTGCGTCGCGGTCGAGTCCTTGCGCGCCGCGTACCAAGCGCGGACGGCCTGGCTCCAGAGCGCGAGCGCCTGAATGACGCTGGTCTTGCCCGTATTGTTGGGGCCGATGAGGACCGCGGGCTGGTCTAGTTCGATGCGTTGGCGGTCGCCAAAGCGCTTGAAGTTCTCCAACTCGACATAGTGCAAGAGCCGCATTGGACCTCGTGACCGCAGAGCCTAGTCAGGTCGCTACGCTAGGGGGCCGAGGGAGGTCCGTCAATTGAGTCCCTCGCTGGCGAACGGTTCGCTCGCGAGGCTGGCCACGGTGCGACACCTCAACAGCGCTGCCGCCATGCTCGCCAAGCAGCGCTTCCTCCCCTACCGCTGCGTCGGGGAGCTCGCGGCGCTGGTACCAAGGCCATTGAATTCGACTCGGTCCCGGCTTGTCCTCGCCGGCCGCGGCGGCGTCGCTGAGGCTCGTAATAGCGCTGCCATTCCTGGGCCTTCAGGCCCTTGCTCGCGCGCCGAAGTCGCCGCCATGTCACGATCCGATCTTGCTGGCTTTGGCGCGACGCTTCCTGATGCACAACTCGCCGGGCCCATTGGGGCGTGGTCGCTCGGCGCCTGTCGTCGCGAGCCGCCACGGCGACCGGCTGGGGAGCTGGCGGCGGCGGCCTCGCTGCCCGAACTGGGGCGTCGCTCGCCGCCACATCGGCCGCGCCATCGCCCTGCGCCAAGGGTGGCGACGGCTGAGGCGGTGACGCGGCGTCGCCAGACTTCGGCCTCAGAGCGACCCCACTGCGACGTGGCCATGGCGCCTTCTGAGCCGAAAGGAGCGGCGCAGCCGCCAGAAGATGCGCAAGATCCCGCCCGGGGCCCGCCGCGCCATCACCGGCAGGGCAGGAAATCAGCGCACGCAGCGCACGTAGGCGCTCGAGAAGCTGATGGAGAGCGTGTTGTGGACGGGGCCGTAATTGCTGTTGAATGCCACTGCAAACCGGTCGCTGCTGGCGAGCTTGCTCGGCGCCTGGGTGGCAGTCCAATGCTGACCAAAGCTGGTACCTGGGAAGGCCGTGGCGTCGATGTAGGCCGCGAGGCCGACGACGTTGAAGTCGACCAAAGAGTAGAGCTCTTGCAAGGTTGGCAGCCGCCAGTCGTCCTTGCCGTCGAGCACCAGGTCGCCGCAGGCGGTCTGGGCGGCGACGTAGCTCATCTGGCCGCCGCTGGTCGGGTGCTGCCACGTCAGGCCGGTCTGGTTGTCGACCACGAAGCCAGTACCGGCGGTGAACTTGCCCGTCGGTGCCGCCGCCCAGGCCAGCGGCAGGCTGAGCAGCAGCGCGGCGGCGACGAGCCAGCGTGTCCGGTTGGTGCGCGAGCTGCTGATCATGGCGGAGATCCTCTCTCGTTGCGGTGCGGGCCGACTCAGCGGATGCAGCGCACGTGCCGCTTGGACGTGGCCTCGATGGGCCCGCCGTTGCCGTTGTCGAAGGAGATGCCGACGCTCCAGCCGCTGCCACCCCAGGCCGTTCCGGACCAGAACGCCGCCACCGGCGTGTTGGGAAACGCCGTGGCGTCGATCAGCGCCCCCCCGCCGAGCACGGTCAGGTCGAGCACGCTCATCAGCTCGACGGCGGTCGGCAGGCGCCAGTCGCTGTGGCCGGCCAAAGCCAGGCCCTCGCAGTACGCCACCGCCTCGGCGAAGTTGAGGGTGTCGGCCGCAACGCCGCGCTGCCAGACCCGGCCGGTGAGGGCGTGGCTCACCGTGTCGCCAACGACGGTGAAGCCGCTCGGGACTGCCACCGGCTTCCAGTGGGCCCAGTCGAAGTTGGGCACGGCGCAAGCGCCGGCGATGCAGGTCTGACCCGCCGCGCAGCTCAGCGGCGTGCCGGCGCAGACGCCGTTGGTGCAACCATCGCCGGTGGTGCACGCAGCGCCGTCGTTGCAGGCCGTCCCGGCCGCGAGGGGCGTCGAGCTGCAGCCGGTCACGGCGTTGCAGGCGTCGAGCGTGCAGGCGCTGCCATCGTCGCAGGCGTTGGGCGCCCCGGCGGTGCAGACGGTACCGACGCAGACGTCTGGCGTGCAGACGCTGCCGTCGAGGTCGCAGGCCCCGTCGTGGACCAGGTGCTGGCATCCGGACTGGCAGCTGTCGGTGGTGCAGGGGTTGCCGTCGTTGCAATTCAGCGGCTCCGCGACGCAGGTGGCGCCGAGACAGGTGCCCTGCCCGGTGCAGGCGTCGCCGTCGTCGCAGGCGCCGGTGACGAGGTCGTAGGTGCAGGTGAAGCTGGTGCCGCTTGCCACGCAGTGGTCGACCGTGCAGGGCTTGCCGTCGTGGCAACCCGAGTTCTTGGGCGTGAAGGTGCAGGTTTTGGTCGCCAGATCGCACTTGTCTTCGGTGCAGTTCACCTTGTCGTCGCAGATCCAGCCGCCGTCGTTGTCGTCGACGCAGGGCACGGCCACGGGCGCGACATCCGCGTCGAGCGCGTCCTGTGCGCCCCTTGCGTCTTCGATCACTTCGCCCACGGTCTCAAGCGCTTGGCCGTCGGCTGCGTCGCTGGCGACTCCGGCCCCGTCGGAGCTCTGATCGGCGTCCGCATCCCGGTCCGTGACGTAGCAGATGCCGTCGATCGTCTCTGCCTGGTAGCCGGTGTACGTGTCGAAGTAACATTGGCCAGCGTCACCGCCATCTGGGTACTTGTAGGCTTCGAACACGCATTCACCGTCCACTGCGATCATGCGCCAGCCGCAATCGAGGGGCTTGCATGAACCGTCCACGTCCTTGATCCAACCCTTCTGACACTTGCCGTCGACGGTGCAGCCCCAGCCAGCGAGCGTGAGCCCTACGAGCGCCAGCAGCGTCGGCAAGGACCTGTCCAGCCGGCGCGACGCAGCTCCACGGCGGCCTTCGTGCGAAGGGGTGGGTCGCGACAGAGCCGAGGCAACAGCAGACGTTAGAACTTGCCAAGGGTTACGCATCTGGCGGGCAACTCCTGGTCGGGGGTTTTGCCTCATCTTTCGGTTCACCGTGCCTGCTCGCAGGCTGCCAGGGTGGCGCCGCGGCGGTCAAGCGATCTGTGGGTCGGCGGCGGTCGCGAGAGAGGCGCTTGCTGCGGCGCCGCTGGGACCTCTCCGGGCCTGCGCCGACGCGGCATGCTCGGCGGAAGCGGCCCTGCAGGCGAGCGCGCCTTAGCGCCTGCGGCCAACTCTCGCTGGCGAAAACCAGCGGAGTCCGCCACAATGGCTTGGCGCCTTAGAGGCGCCGCATGTTGGCAGTAGCGGGGTTGAATCGCCGTGATGCCGCCTGGCGACCGGGAGTGACGATGGAACGCACCTTTCGCATCTCAGTGGCGATCTTTCTGCTCTGCATCGCGGCGTGCGGCACCGAGTCGGGCAACGCTGGCACCGACACCGCCGTCGCGGCGGATACCGGCGGCGGGGGCAACGGCGAGGGCCTCGTCGGCGGTGACACCGGCGCCGGGGGCGGGGGCACGACGGCCGCCGGCTGCGACAGCGATGACGACTGCGCGCCTTGGAACGACGGCAACGCCTGCAACGGTTCGCTGCGCTGCGACGTCGCCAGCGGCCACTGCCAGGTCGATCCCAAGACCGTCGTCGCCTGCGACCCCAAGGACGACACGGCCTGCGTCCGCGCCACCTGCGCCCCGCTGACGGGCGCCTGCGCGCTGCAACCGGCGCTCGACGGCCTACACTGCGACGACGGCGATCCCTGCACCAGCGGCGATCACTGCAAGCTCGGCGCCTGCGCGCCGGGCGCGGTCGCGGTCTGCGAGTGCAAGTCAAACGCGGATTGCCCCGACGCCGATGAGAACCTCTGCACCGGCGTCTCGTACTGCGATCAGGCCGTGGCGCCCTACCGCTGTCGGCCGAAGCCGGCCTCGGCCATCACCTGCAAACAGGGGCTCGATCCCTGCAGCGTCGCGACCTGCGAGCCGCAAACCGGTGCCTGCAAGTCGCAGCCGGTCGCCGATGGCGGCACCTGCGACGACGGCAATCCCTGCACCAAGGGCGATCAGTGCCTAAAAGGCGCGTGCAGCGGCGGCGCCGACACCTGCAAGTGCAAGATCGACACCGACTGCGAAGACGACGGCAACCTCTGCAATGGCATCCAATTCTGCGACAAGACCGACAACGGCGGCACCTGCAAGCCGAACCCGGCGACCGTCATCAACTGCAATGACCAGGCGGACTCCACCTGCCTCAAGAACACCTGCGTACCAGCGCTCGGCACCTGCAAGCTGAGCGCGACCAGCGAGGGCAAGACCTGCGACGACGCCAACACTTGCACCACCGGCGAGACCTGCGTCGGCGGCGCCTGCACCGCCGGCACCGACACCTGCAAGTGCAACACCAACGCCGATTGCGCCGGCAAAGAGGACGGAAACTTCTGCAATGGCACGATGTTCTGCAACAAGCAGACCGGCGGCTGCGAGCTGAACCCGGCGACCATCGTCACCTGCCCGACCGTCAACGACACCGCCTGCGCCAAGAACGTCTGCGTCCCCGCCTCGGGCAAGTGCGAGGTCTACGCCCGCGCGGCGGTGAACCAAATAGGCTGCCAGGCGGTCGACCTCGGCGGCGGCATCGTCGCGCAATTCTGCCTCTTCGCGCCGCCCTCCGCCGGCAACGCGGCCGATCCCGGCCCCTTTGGCTGCGAGGATGGCGAGAAGTGCACCACGGGCGATGTCTGCGACGGCAAGGTGTGCAAGCCCGGCGCGAAGGTCTGCGACTGCGCGACGGACGCCGACTGCGCCAGCAAGGACGATGGCAACCTGTGCAACGGCACGCAATACTGCGATCCGGTCGCCGGCAAGTGCGCGGTCAATCCTGCAACGGTCGTTACCTGCCAGAGCGTGGACGACACCGCCTGCTCCAAGAACACCTGCAACCCCAAATCGGGTCAGTGCAGCTATGTCGTGCAACCCGGCGGCACGCCCTGCGACGACGGCGACGCGTGCACGTCGGGGGACAGCTGCGCCCAGGGCAAGTGCGCGACGGGCAAGTTCACCTGCGAGTGCAAGGCCGACGCCGACTGCATCGACGTCGACGGCGACCTCTGCACCGGCACCTTCTACTGCGACAAGTCGGGCAGCAAGCCGGTCTGCAAGCTGAACGCGAAGTCGGTCGTGGTCTGCCCGGGCGTCGACGACACCGCCTGCCTGAAGAATGTCTGCAACCCCAAGCTCGGCGCCTGCCAACCGACCGCCGCCGCACCCGGATCGCTCTGCGACGACGGCGAGCCGTGCACCAAGGGCGATGTCTGCAAGCTCGGCAGCTGCGTGCCGGGAACCTTTTCGTGCGAGTGCAAGGTCGACGCCGACTGCGCCTCCAAGGAGGACGGCAACCTCTGCAACGGCACGCTGATCTGCGACAAATCGGGACCCGCGCCCGCCTGCAAGCCCAAGCCGAACTCGGTCGTCAGCTGCCCAAGCGTCGACGACACCCAATGCAGCAAGAACACCTGCAACGTCAAATCCGGGCTCTGCGGCTTCATCGACCTGCCGACCGGCGCCAAGTGCGACGACGGCGAGCTCTGCACGGCCGGCGACAGCTGCTACCAGGGCAAGTGCGCGGCCGGCACCTTTACCTGCGCTTGCAAGAGCGACTCGGACTGCATCTCGAAGGAAGACGGCAACTTCTGCAACGGCACGCTCTTCTGCGACACCACTGGCGCCACGCCGGCATGCAAGGTCAAGGAGAACTCCATCGTCACCTGCCCCAACGTCGACGACACCGCCTGCATCAAGAACACGTGCCAGCCCAAGACCGGCGGCTGTCAGGCTGCGCAGGTATCGCCAGGCACGGTCTGTGACGACGGCGACGCCTGCACCAAGGGCGACACCTGCAAGCTCGGCGCCTGCGCCCCGGGCGCCTTTACCTGCGAGTGCAAGGCCGACGCCGACTGCGCCGCCAAGGACGACGGCAACCTCTGCAACGGTCTGCTCTACTGCGACAAGACCGGCGCCGCCCCGGCCTGCAAGGCGCTGCCGAACTCCTCGGTCTTCTGCAGCAAGGTGGACGACACGACGTGCCTCAAGGCGGCCTGCGACGCCAAGACCGGCAAGTGCGCCCTGCAGCCGGTCGCCGTCGGGACGCCGTGCGACGACGGCGCCACCTGCACCGTCAACGAGGTCTGTGGCGGCGGCAATTGCGGCGGTGGCGCTGGCAACCCCTGCAACGACAGCAACGGCTGCACCGTCGACTCCTGCGACCCGGCCACGGGCTGCAAGCACGTCGCCAAGGCCTGCGACGACGGCAATGAATGCACGTCGGAGGGCTGCGACACCAAGACCGGCAACTGCACCGCCCCGGTCGCCATCAAGGCCGGCGCGCTGTGCAACGCCGACGCCGACGGCTGCACGGCCGGCGACGTCTGTGACGGCAAGGGCATCTGCAAGGCGGGCACGGTGGTCAACTGCCAGGCGTCCCAGAACCCATGCGAGCAGGCGCTGTGCGTGGCCAAGGGCAACAACGACTATGCCTGCGCGACAACGAAGCGCCCCGATGGCAGCGCGTGCGACGACGACGCCAGCTGCAACATCGGCGCGGTCTGCAAGGCCGGCGCCTGCCAGCCGGCGACGCTGCCAACGCTCTACGGCACGCCCACCGCGCCGAACTTGCCGGCGATCGGCGCCGCCACCGGCTTCACCGTCCTGCGCGACGTCGCGTCGCTGCCGGGTCGCGACGTCGGCGTCGCCGGCCAGCGCCGCGCCAAGGTCGGCGACGCTGCGACTACCAACAAGGCGTTTGTTTCCCGATACGACGCCACGCTGCTCGCCGAGCGGATGCGCTGGAGCGTCGAGTTCGCTGGGGCGGTCGCCAGCGACAAGACCGCGGCGGTGGCGCTGTCCGCGGTCGGCGACGATCTCGTCGTGGCGTCCGACCTCGCGTTGGCCAACGGCGTTATCAGCGCCGACCTGCGCCGCCTCGACAGCGCCGGCAAGACGCTCTGGACCGCTGCGAGCGCCAACCTCGCCTGGGCGGTGCCAGGCAACGCCAACCCCGGCGCCGCTGGCCGCGTGCTCGCGGTCAGCGCCAACGCCAACGGCACCATCGCCCTGGCGCTGGCGCCGGTGGTGGCCAAAGGCGCCACGCTCGATGGGCAGGTCCAGACCGCGGCCCACGAAGTGTTCCGTGTGGTGATCGCTGGGGTCGATGGCAGCAAGGCCAGCGAGTGGCTGCGGGTGCCGGCGGAGGTGTGGGGTCCGACCACCATCGATCGCGGCGACTTGCGGTGGAATGGCACGATCGACTTCGACTTTACGGCGACGCTGCGGGCGACCACGGCGGCCAACAAGATCTACAACATGGCGACCGCTGCACGAATCAGCGCCAGCGGCGCCACGGTCATCCCTGGCGCGCTTGAGGCGATCTACGGGCTCAACACCGACGACCTCGGTGGCAAGGAGGGCTTTGTCGGCCAGGTGCTGGCGCGCGACGGCAGCGGTCGCACGGTGCGGGGCCGCCTGCGCGAGCAGAGCCCAGACATCGTCGACGGCCTCTTTGAGCGCACCGACGCGCAGGGCGTGAACCCGCTGCGCTTCGACACCAAGCTCGTCGGCGAGCCGACCCGCATTGCCCGGCTTGGCGAGGAGTGGCTGGCGTTCGGCGGCGTCTTGGCGTCCGACACCGGCGTGGCGTTTGGCGCCATGGACGGCCGCGGCAACCTGGTCTGGAGCCGCTCCATCGTCGGTGCCGCGTGGCGCTTCGCCGGCCTCGCCGTGGATGCCCAACAGAACCTGCTCGTCGCCGCCAGCGAGACCAAGGGCGGCACCAGCTACGGTCGCGTGCTGCGCCTCGACGCGTTCGGCCACGAGAGCTGCGCCGCCGCGGGCGCCTGCATCGGCAAAACCAGCGACGCCTGCGTCGACGGCGACGCCTGCACACGCGATGGCTGCGATGGCCAGACCGGCTGCACCCACCTCGCCACCGACGCCCTGGCCTGCGACCCGAACAACGGCTGCTCGTCGCGCGCGGTGTGCAGCGCCGGCGCCTGCAAGCAGGATGAGCAGGGGCGGCTCTTCACCACCGTCAGCGACATCGGCATCAGCTTGCTCTCGCAGCCCTACGCCGACGACAAGCTGGGCATCTGCTGGCTCAACTACCAAAGCGCCGGCAACACGCTGCCGCCAACGCGGCTCTGCTTGCCCGTGGACAAGGGGCCTTTGCCGCTCGACACCAACACCGCGCCGTCGGCAGCCTGCAACAACATGGCGGCGCTCGACGAGAGCATCCAGGAGAGCGTCGAAGCGATCCCCGCTGCGCCGGGCGGCGTGCCGGGCTGCGTGCGTGCCGGCGACGCCTTCGTCAGCGGCAAGCTCGGCCACCGCGCGACGTTCACCATCCGCTCACCGCAGTGGAACTTCGACTACAACAACTGCGCGCTCACCAGCTGCGACGAGAAGGCGCTGGCGATGCACCGCACGCCGGCCGGCGCCGCCTGGGGCGTACATTATGACACGCCCGCGCTCACGGGCCCCATCCGCGTCCGGCGCTTGACCAAGGCGTCGGTGAGCAGCGCCACGTCGGCAGCGACCGTGACCTTCGCCCGCGCGACCGTCGGCGCCTACGCGGCCTCCGCCGCCCGCCTGGACGACGGCTTGCTCCTGGCGACGACCCTGCCGGTGTCGGGCAACAGCCAGGGCCGGCTGACCTCGATCACCACCACCGCCGCGACCCTCTACCAGGCCAGCGCCGCGGTGGCCGGGCGCGACGTCATCGCTTACGCAGTCGCGCCGATCGCCGATGGCGGCGCGGTCGTCGTCGGCCAGGCCACGGCCGACGGCGCGCTGGTGACGAGCTGGCGCTGGCGGGTCAACAAGTCCGGCCAGACGCTGTGGTCCAAGACGCCGAGCTCGCCCGATGGGGTCGCGTTGGTCGCCGTGCGCCCGCTGGCCGGCCACATCTTGGCCGTGGGCGGCAAGCAGGACAACGCCAACTACAGCGGCCTCTTGGTCTCGATGCGCTACGACACCGGCGTCTCGCACTTCGAGCGCGGCCTCGGCCCGAGCATCGCCGGGTTCGGCAGCAATTGGGCGCGGGTCGTCGATCTGCCCGACGGCGGCTACGGCGTGTTGTGGCGGCGCTTCAACGGCAGCTACAACCGCGTCGCCGTGACCCGCACCGACGGCTTTGGCCACCCTACCTGCACCGCCGCCGGCGGCTGCGCCAACAAGTCCCTGGTCGACTGCGACGATGGCATCGCCTGCAACGTCGACGGCTGCGATGGCAAGACCGGCAAGTGCACCCACGACAACTTCGCCAGCACGGCGCCGTGTGGTGTGAGCGGCGTGTGCAACGTCTCGGCGAGCTGTATCGAGTGAGCGGCGCGCCAAGGGCCCGGCGGCGGCGTTCGCGCGCGGCGGTCTAGGTCGGCGTCGGCGCGAGGCGCGAGCGGGTCCGCGCGACCAGCGTATCCGGCAAGGCGCCTGTCGCGCCGTAGATCCGCATCGCCGCGATCGGCTGCACGCCGAGGGTAGCGACGTCCTGGAGGGCGATCCGTGCACCACCGTTCGCCGGGCGCAGCGGCGCCATCCCGGCGGCATCGCCCGCGGCCAGCAGGCGCAAGGCGCGCAGGGCGCCGTCGAGTGTGTTCATCTTCATGTACGGGCACGTGGCGCAGCCGCCGGCCGTCGAACAGCCTTCGCCGCCAGCGACGCCGGGCACCACACCCAGCGCGGGATCGTCGCTCGCCGCCACCGCCTCGGCCGCCACGGGAAACACGATGTCGACCGCTTCGGCCCCCTGCCGTGCCGCAAGCAAGCGCTGCACGCTGTGGGCGATGGGGGTGACCATGCCGGCCTCGGTGCCGAGGACGTAGCGCGCCACCTGCCCGTCCGCGGCGCCGCTGGCCAACGTTCGCTCGATGAACTGCAAGATCTGGGACGTCGAGCCGACGACGCCTCGGCCGCGCTGGGCCGCCGCCGCCGCCAGGGCGAACATCTCGCCCGGCACCTCCAAGTGCGCGGTCAGAAAGGCGTCGCCGTAGTCGCGTGCGACCTGCGCCGTCACCTCGCGGCCGAAGAGGTGGTGCACCACGCAAGCGCCCTGCTCGAAGGTGTGCAGGCGGGGCATCGCCGCGGCGATGGAGGCCGCGTCGTGGGCGGGGTGGAGCGCGGCACAAGCGGCGTCGCCGAGCGCGACGGCGCCTGCGAAAAGCGCCCGCAGGTTGTGGCCCATGTAGGTATCCGGGCCGAAAAAGACTTCGACATCGGGGACCTGAGCGAATGCCTGCAGGACCGTGCGGACCACGTTGCTGGAGGTGACGGCGATCGTCGGAACCAGCGACTCCGCCAGCGCCTTGGCGCGGAGGCTGGTGTTGATGTACACGACATGCAAGGCGTTCTGGGTGGCGGCCGCCTGCAGCAGGTAGGCGTGGTATGCGGCGCTGTCGGCAGCCTCGGCCAGCGAGCAGCCGATGGGCGCGGCGCTGACGCGCAGCAGGGGAATCGCCTCGTGACCGGCGGCGTCCAGCACGGCGCGGGCGTTCTCAGCCATGAAGTCGACGCCGAGCACGACGATCGCCGAGGCCCCGGCTTCCACCATCGCCAGCGCCTTGTCGGCCATCACGAGCGAGTCGCTGACGTGGATGTGCGGCCACCGGCAAGCGGCGAGCACGCCTTGCAGCTCCGGGTCCATGTAGAAGTGCGCGACCACGCCGGCGTTGGCGGCCTGCAGCGCCGCGTCGAGCGCCGCCACCCGCACCGGATCGGGCCGCAGGTAGCGCGCCTGCGCCACCGCGTAGTCGCCACGGGCCTCGAAGCCATCGCGCCGGATTCGCAGCGTCGGAAAGGTGTCGGGCGTCGGCGCCGCACCCGCGCCGTCACCCCTGCTGGCCTCGCTCCACTTCGTCGCCGTGCTCATCGCCACCCTCAACGCGCCGCGCGGGCGCTCCATCGCTCGCCCGGTCTACCATCGTCTCCCCGTCAGCGCACCGCAACCGTCGCCGCCAGCCGGGAGCGCTGCCCTTGAGCCGGCGTCCGTCGATGCGGCCTTGGCGAAGCCCGCGCCGTGCCTAGCATCAGCAAGGAGGCGTCCGCCTTGGCGCATTGCCGGGCGGTGCAGGCCGCGTGAGGTTCAGCGATGGCAGCGACTTCGGCCCCTTTGGACGCCGCGATGACCTTAGGGCCCGCGACAACCGCGCCACACGTCGGCGCGACACACGCGCCCACGCTGACGCCGGCCGAGATCGTGCGCCGCTTTGCCACCACCGCGCCGCGCTACACCAGCTACCCGACGGCCCCCCACTTTCGCGCCGACTTCGACGCCGACGCCGTGCGGCAAGCCTACGCCACCGCGCGCGGGCCCCTCGGCCTCTACATCCACGTGCCCTTCTGCGAGCGGCGCTGCCTCTACTGCGGCTGCCATGTCGAGGTCGCGCGCGATCGCAGCCTCGGCGGCGCGTACGTCGACACCCTGCTGCGCGAGCTCGACGTGCAGACGACCCTCACCCCAATCAGCGCCGACCGGCCGCTCTCGGTGGTTGCGCTCGGCGGCGGCACGCCGACCTGGCTGGCCCCAGCCGACCTTGCGCGCCTGTGCGCCGGCATTCGCGCCCGCTTGCCCGATCATGCGGGCTGCGAGTGGTCCATCGAGGTCGATCCGCGCAGCCTCGATGACGCCGGCGCCGAGGCGCTCTGCGAGCTGGGCTTCACGCGCTTTAGCCTGGGCGTCCAGGACCTCGACCCAGGCGTTCAGCGCGCCATCGGCCGACCGCAGCCAGCGGCGCGGGTGGAGCGCATCGCTCGCCAACTCGCCGCCAGCGCACCGCGCGATGGCCTCAACTTCGACCTGATGTACGGCCTGCCCCAGCAGACCGTCGGCACGATGCGCGCCACGGTGCGGGCGGCGGTCGCGATGGGCCCGACGCGCTTCGCCGTCTTCGGCTATGCCCACGTCCCGTGGCTGCGACCCCACCAGCGCGGCATGGAGCGCACGCCGCTCCCGGACGATGCGGCGCGCCTGGACCTGATGTGGGCGGCACGCGAGGAGCTGATCGCCCACGGCTACTTGCCGCTCGGCCTCGACCACTACGCGCTGCCGAGCGATCCGTTGGCGGTCGCGGCCAGACAAGGGCGGCTCGGCCGCAACTTCATGGGCTACACCGATCGCGGCCAGGCGCAAGACAGCGACGGCAAAGCGCTCGACGTCGACCTGCTGGCCATAGGCGCCTCGGCCATCGCGCAGGTCGGCGACGCCTACGCCGCCAACACCACCGACCGCGCGCTCTGGGCCGCCCGCGTCGACAGCGGCACCCCGGCCTGGGCCCGGGCCTACTTGCGCAGCGACGACGACAAGCGGCGCGGGGCCGTCATCACCGCCCTGCTCTGCGACCTGCGCGTCGACAAGGCGGCGTGGACGGCCCGCTTTGCCGACCACGGGCAAGGCGACTTCGACGAAGCCTTCGCCGACGAGCTGCAGGCGCTCGCCCCCTACTTCGAGGCCGGCCTCTTGCGCCAGGACGCGTCGACGCTGGCGATCCAAGGCGATGGCTGGCTGGTGGCGCGCAACGTCGCCGCTGCCTTCGACCGCTTCCTCGACGGCGGCCAAGCGCGCTATTCTCGCACCGTCTGAGCGTCGGCAGGGCCCCGCCGCTCGCGGAGGCCGTGCATGCTTGAGGTCTTTCAGCGCTTGTCCGTGGTCTCGCTCGACGATGTCTACGTGCACGAGGGCGTCGTCGATCGCTGGGTCGAGCGCATCGCCGACTTCGTTCAGCACGACGGCATCATGAAGAACCCGATCATCGTCGCCGAGGCCGAGGCCGCGGGTGGGCACAAGTACGTGGTCCTCGACGGCATGCACCGCGTGCAGGCGCTGCGGGTCCTCGGTGCGCCCGACATCTTGGTCTACATCAGCCCCTACTGGAGCGAGGACGTGCGCCTCGAGTCCTGGGACGCGCTGCTGCTCGATGCGCCGCCGATCGAAGCGATGTGCGCCGCCGTCGCCGACGAGCCGATCGAGGTGCTCGACGACGCCACGGCGATCGACGTGCCGCGCCAGGGCTCACAGACGGCGGAGAGTTGGGCCCACGCCGAGGCCGAGGCCCGGGCCCGGGTCTATGGCCGCGAGCTGGCGATGGCGCTGGTGGTGCGCGGTGGCCGCCGGATCGGCCTGCGCGTGCGGCCCGACGCCCGGGAGCCGGCCATCGAGGTCATCGTCCGGGCGCTGCGCAAGGTCGAGGACGCGCTCGATGCCCGCTCGGTGCGGGCGGTCTACACGCCGTCTTCGCGATCGCGCAGCGACTTCGCCGCGCAGCCCTCGGAGGCGCTCTTTCTGCGGCCGCGCTTCAGCAAGCAGGAAGTGCTCGAACGCACGCTGTCGGGCCGGCTCTTTCCGCGCAAGTCGACGCGCTTCTTGGTGCCTGAACGACCGCTGCGGGTCGACTTCCACCTAACCGTGCTCAAGGCCGCGCTGGACCTGCCGACCAAGAACCAACTGCTGCGCGATCACCTGCAGTGGTGCTGGCAGAACAACATGGTCCGCTACTACCCGGAGCCGGTCTACGTCTTCGGCGACTGAGCGTCGTCGGCCTGGCAGCGCCGTCGTAGCGCCAGGGCGAGAACAAGGCGGCCACCGCGCGACGCTCCCGGGATCCACCACCGAACGCCCGTTCGACCGCCGAATTCGGAGCCAGCTCTAGGCGTTGCGAGGACCGGACCGGAGGCGTACATGCGGTACGTTGAGGACCGGACCGCAGCAACAACAACGAGATGGCCCGAAGGCGGCGAATCGGGGGCTCCTGGCGCTCTGGCGCCGAAGGGCAATCGGTGGCATCTTCGGAGCCGGCGCGGGTGTCCGTCGCGCCGCCAGCGGCAGGCTGGGCCAGCGACCGAGGTGCAGACATCCCATGGTGGCCGCGCGCGAGCCAGACGCAGCCCAAGGCACGCAGCGCGCCATCGTCATCGATGGCGACCGCGCCAGCGCCGCCGCGATCGCCGCCGTCGTCGCCGGCGAAGGCTACGACGTCAGCCGCTACTCGAGCAGCGACGCCGGGTTGCAGGCCCTGGCCGAGCGCGGCGCCGTGTTGGTGGTCCTCGACGACCGCACCCACGCCCTCGGCGCGCTGGCGTGGTTGGGGTTGGCCCAGCCCCTGCTCGAACGCCACGAAGCCACAGCCATCGTCGTCGGCCGCCGCCCGGAGGACGCTCCGAACCTGGCGGGTGTCACCTTCCTCGAACGCCCCTTCGCCGACAGCGACCTGCGCGAAGCCGTCCTCGCCGCGCAGTGGGCCCGCGATCGCGACACTGCGCCGCGTTCGCCGCCGCGCCCGACCTCTGCGCCCGCCCTCGGCCGGCAAGGCCCGGCGAGCGGCGTCGCCAGCGCCAGCGGCGTCCAGCAAGCGGCACCGGCGCGCCCAGCCGCGGTAGACGGAGGACAGGGCGACGCTGGCCGCGGCGACGTCGACGCCCTCGGCGCCGCCCGCCGCTTCAAGAGCACCCTGTCCTTCTCGCCCAAGCACGTGCAGACGGTCTCGACGGCGTCGACCGTCAGCAGCGCGATGACGCCGCGCCCGGTTGCAGACGGCGTGTCCTTTGGCGTCGTTGGCGCGCCGACGGTCGGCGGGGCGTCCGCGGCTTCCTTCGGACCCGAGCCGACGACCCAGAAGCACTCGCTGACCGGGACCCCGGTGGACCCTGCCGAATACGGCGGCGTCAGCGGTGTGCCGTCGGCCCCCGGTGCGGCCCGCACCGCGTACAAGCCGAGGGTCGGACCGCCGGCGGAGGTGTCCCGCCAGTCGGCCGAAACGGAATCGGCAGGCCAGCCGGCCCGTCAGACCCAGCGCAGCCACGAGCGCCAACCGTCGAGCGCCGCTGAACCGCCGGGGCGCACGGACCGCCCATCCAGCGCGGCGAAGCCAGGAACGACGCAGGCGCAGAGCCCCCAGCAGGCCCAACGCGGCGAGGCGGACGGCAATCGGATGTCGGCGGCGGGGTCCCGGCCTTCGGGCATGCCGCAGATCGCGACGGCGCGGCCGAGCGACGAGCAGGCGCGGACCAAGCGGTCGACGGTGCTGCCCGACAACCTCGTGATCGCAGACCGGTACGAGCTGCGCGGCGTGCTTGGCAGCGGCGGAATGGCCATCGTCTATCGCGCCCACGACCGCGAGCTCGACGAAGACGTGGCGCTCAAGCTGCTCAAGGGCGAGCAGCCCGATGAGTCGTCGCTGTCGCGCTTTCGCCATGAGCTGAGGATCTGCCGCCGCCTGCAACACCCGGCGATCGTCCAGACGTACGAGTTCGGCGTGTGGCAGGGCCGCCGCTTCCTCACCATGGAGCTGCTGGACGGCACCGACCTCGCCGACCTGCTGCGCAAACGCCAGGCTCCGCTCGAGGCCTTGGAAGCCGCGCAGCTCTTCTCTCAAGCCGCCCGAGGCCTGGACGCGGCCCACCGGGCCGGTGTCATCCACCGCGACATCAAGCCACACAACCTCTTCGTGCTCGCCGACGGTCAACGGCTCAAGATCATGGATTTTGGCATCGCCAAGTCCGAAGAGCTGTCGATGACGATGACCAACGCCGAGCATGTCCTCGGCACCCCGGCCTACCTGGCGCCCGAGCGTCTGCGCGATCAAGTGGAGCTGTCGTCGTCGACCGACCTCTATTCGCTCGGCGTGGCCATGTACCAGTCGCTGACCGGCAAGCTGCCCTTCTCGGGCCCTGACGTCTCGACCCTGCTGGCCTCCGTGTTGCTGGACGTACCGAAGACGCTGCGCCACCACCGCAGAGACATCCCACTCGACCTCGAGCAGCTCGTGCTGCGCTGCCTGCAGCGTGACCCCAGCGCGCGGCCGCCGAGCTGCGGCATCCTCGCGGAAGAGCTGGACGAGATCGCGCGCCGGCTGCGCCGTGTCCTCGCCTGACCCCAACGCAAGCCCTGCCAGCCGGTCGCTCAGCCAGGCCGGTGCAGCGGCCCATGGCAAGCCGAAGGCGGGCGCGGCGCTTGCTGCCGCTGCAGCGCCCGAAAGCTTCCAGGCTGCCCAAGTCAGCGCTGTCGAGGCCCTGAACGATCGCTTCCTGCGCGAGGTCGTGGAGTCCTGGCGCTCCTGCCCTTACGCGCGCGGCTGCCGCGACGCCGGAAAGCTGTGGCGCACCGTCTGCTGGGCCGACGACGACGCTGTGGCGTCCGAGCAGCGCATCCTGCGGGTGATGGCGCAGCTCGAGCGTGCAGCAGGCGCAGCTGAGGCCGGGCCGCCTGAGGTGGCGCTGCTGGTGCTGCCGGCGCTGGCCCACCTCGAGTCGCCGCGCTTTGACGCCTTGCACGTTCGGCTGCGCACGGCCCACGAGGCCGCGTTCCCGCAGTCCCTGTTCTACAACGTGGCGTTCCACCCGGGCTACCCGATCGACAACCGCACACCGTCGACGTTGGTGCGCCTCTTCCGTCGCAGCCCAGACCCGACCCTGCAATTCGTCGCCAAGGCCGTCTTGCAGCCGCTGCGTAAGACGACCGACGAGGCCGAGCGGGTGCGCACCGCCTCAGCGCTGCTGGCGGCGGGTGCCGACACCGCTACCCTGGCCGCGGCGCTGCGCGCCCCACGCGACGTGTCAGTGGCGGTGGCCGAAGCCAACGCGCAGCGCTTTGAGCGCGAAAGCGCGGCGATGTTGGCCCAGCTCGAGCAGCTCCTGGCCGACGCCGCCGAAGTTCGCCGTGCGCGCGAAGCCGCTCTGGTCGGTCAGGGCCGACGCGGCGGCGACCTCGAAGATGGCGCCTGGTGGGTCGTCCAAGGCGCGGCGGGCCCGGCTGGGCCGGCGGCAGGGAACGCTGCGGCGGACAGCGACCTCAGCGGCGACGGGCGCAGCTAGCGCGGACGGATGCAGGGAAGGCCGGGGGCAGCGCGCCTCTGCTTCACCCTTGCAACAGCTCCTGGGACCGTGGGCAGCCAGGTCGGTCGCCCGGTCTGCGATGCATCGGCGTCGGCGTCAGTGAGGCGAGGTCGCGGGTGCGCCGCCTTTTGCCCAACCGGCCGGCCGCAGCGCCCGCAGCACCCGCAACGTGTTGCCCGCCAGCACCGCCTGCACCTCATCGTCGCGCCAGCCGGCGCGCAGCAGCGCATCGATCAGCCGTAGGTAGCCAACCGCGCCGTCGCGGACGTCGGTCGGCGGAACGATGGCGCCATCGTAGTCGGTGCCGATGGCGCAGTGGCGCACGCCGAGGGTGCGTCGGATGTGGTCGAGGTGCTCAACGACCATGCCGATGCCGGCCGGACCGCCCGGGCGACGCAAGAAAGCGGCCTGGTAGATGACGCCGACCACGCCATCGCTGGCGGCGATGAGGCGCAGCTCCTCGTCGTCGAGGTTGCGCCAGTGGGGCGTGACGCCGGCGACGCCGGTGTGGGTGGCACAGAGCGGCAAGCTGGGGTCGTGACAGGCGGCGACGTCGCGCACGGCGCGGTGGCCCAGGTGGGCGACATCGACCAGGATGCGGGCCTCATCGAGCCCCTCGACCAGCGCCCGCCCGGCTGCGGACAGGGGGTCGCCGCGGCGCCACAGGCCGAGGGGGCTGCTGGTCGGACCATAGGCGCTGTTCGTCAGGTGGACGAGGGTGACGCGCCAGATCAGGCCACGCGGCAGATCGGCCACGCCGCCGGGGGCAGCCTCCAGCGCGTTGCCGCCCTGAACCGCCAACAACACAGCGTGGCTGCCGGCCGCCCGCGCCTCGTCGAGCTCTCCGCTGTCGCGCACGATGCGGAGATCGGGCCCGAAGCTCGCGATCTGGCTCTGGAACGCTTCGAGATTGCGCTTGAAAGTTCGCCAGCGCCCGGCGGCGGTGCGGAAAGGGTTGGTGGTGAGCGACCACATGCCGAGGGTCAGGCCGCCGGCGAGCGCCCGGGGCCAGTCGAGCTGACCAAAGAAACGACCGCCGCTGAGCCCGAGCCCATGACGGCGGCGGAGGTCGTAGCCAAGGAGGCGCGCCGAGATGAAGGAATCGAGGTGAAGGTCTGCGATCTCACTGGCCTGTGCCAGCTCGAAGGCTGCGTCGGAGAGGTCGGGGGGCCGCTGCAGGGGCCACGCCGTCGGCCGAGGGCCGAGCAGCGCATCGGCCGCGGTGGGCATCAGCGCCGCGCCTCTGTGGCGTCCGAGAGCAAGTCCATCGACGCCGGCTGCACATCGAGGGCGCCGTGGCGCTCCCAGAGCACCCAGATGGTCTCAATGCAGCGCTCGATGAGGGTGGTGCAACCGCGGCCGTCGAAGAGCTCGAAGTCGCCCATGGCGATCGAACGGCTCGGCGCCGTCGGTCCCTCGCGCACGGCAGAGCGCGCGATGCGCAGCTCGTCGGCGAGGCCATAGAGGAAGTCGTTTCTGCGCGACCCGCGCGACTGCGCGCTGACGATGCCATGGCGCAGCGGCGAGAGCAGGTCGGCAAAAAGGACCAGCGAGCCGCGCTGCCAGCGCACACCGCTGGCGAACCCTGCGGTCGGGTCGACGATCGCGAATTCCAACGTCGATCGCCCCTCGACGGGCGCATCGAAGACCAGGACCCGCCGGGTGACGTCGTCGACGATGCCCGCCGCCAATGGCGTCGGCCACAACGGCACGCCGTGGACCGCGAGCTGGTCGATGATGATGTCGATCGCCTGACGCAAGAGCCGGCGCTCGAATGCGGCGAGCAATTCGGCCTCGCGCAGGGGCTGCCGCAGCGCCCGGGCGTCGCCACGGACCGCGACCGCCATCGCATCCGCGACATCGACCCAGTCGTCGACCGCGTCGGCCCAGGCGGCGAACACCGGTCCGTCAGCGGCGACCTCGGCGGCGCAGCGAAAGAGTGGCTGCAACGCCGCCAAGGGAAGCATCGTCCAGCCTGGCAGCTCGAGCTCGGGCCGGGCCAGCAGGTCGACCACGACCCGTCGCCGTGCGCCGCTCTGCAGTCGCGCCAGGGCCGCCTTGAGCTGGAGCGAGTCGACTCCGGACTCGACACGCACCGCCAGCGCTGTGGTCTCGCCATCGGCGCCCCGGATCAGCTGCTCGACGCCGGCAAAGCCGCGCATGGTGACGGTGGCGGGCCCGACCGGCCCCAGCGCGGCGGGCACGGCCTCGGCCCTGCCGGCGCGAACGGCGGCTGCCAAGGCGGCGCCGATCATCTCGGCGACGAAGGCATCCGTGCCGATGCGCATGAGGCGCGCGAAGGCATGGCGCTGGAGGTGATCGACCATGGCCTGCGCTTCGGCGCGATCGAGCGTCACGACGCGGGCGGCCTCGACGGCAGCGGCTTCGGCGGCGGCGGCGGCGGCAGCGGCGGCGGCAGCGGCCTCAGCGGCAGCGGCCTCGGCGGCAGCGGCCTCGGCGGCAGCGGCCTCCGCGGCAGCGGCCTCCGCGGCAGCGGCCTCGGCGGCCTCCGCGGCAGCAGCCTCAGCGGCAGCAGACTCCGCGGCACCAACCTCAGCGGCAGCAGCCTCAGCGGCAGCAGACTCCGCGGCAGCAGCCTCAGCGGCAGCAGCCTCAGCGGCAGCAGCCTCAGCGGCAGCAGACTCCGCGGCGGCGGCTGCGGCCTCTGCGGCTGCGTCCTCTGCGGCAGGGGCCTTAGCGGCGGCTTCGGCCTCGGCAGCAGCGGCCTCCGCAGCGGCGGCCTCTGCGACAGCAGCGTGGCCAGCGGCCTCCGCGGCCTCGGCAGCTGCGGCGGCGGTCTCGGTGGCAGCGGTGGCAGCCTGGGATTCGGTAGCTTCAGCTTCGGCAGCGGCGGCTTCGGCTTCAACTGCGGTCACGTCGGCGGCCTGGGCAGCAACCGCCCCGTCAGCGGCCTCCTCGAAGGCGCGCACCTCAGCCAGCGCGACGGCGGGCCGCGGCACGATGGCCTCGGCCTCCGACTCCGACCAGTCCTCAGGCACCGCCGGCGCCCACGCGATCTCGCGCATGCCGAGGGCTGCCCAGTGCTCGATCGACGCGATCAGATCATCTTCCAGGGACCCGCTCCACGGCAAGCCGAGCACCAGCGGCTGGCCGTCGATCCAAGCGACATCGAGCCGAATTGCGCCAGCTTGCGAACGCGGAACCACCCGCCGGGAGGCGAAGGGTGGCAGCTGCGCCCCGGCCAGCGAGGTCGCGAAAAGCCCAAGGAAGGCGTCGCGCAGCCGGGCAGGCTGATCGTCTTGGAGCGGCTCGCGGGGGCAGAAGAGCGCGAGGCCGACCACCACGCCGGCATCTGTGTCGCGCAGGGAGGCGCAGGGCAGCAGACAGCCGGGCATCCGCTGGCGCGACAGGCCACGCATCGCGTCGTGGAGCGCCTCGATGACCAACTCAAGGACCAGGTCGACCTCGTCCTCGCGTTCGGGCGCCAGCTCGCAGAGCAGGCACTCGGCCTCGACGTCGCCGACGCGAAATACGACCTGAAACCGCTCGCCGTGGGGCCCGGCCGGGTCGACGCGGGCGATGGGCAACGGCCAATCCTGCGCGAACCGCTCGACGAGCCGATCGCCGCGGGCTTGGTTGAGGCTCACCAGACCATGGGAGGTGGACAGACGCATCCGTTTCCGATCGCTACGCTCCGCTGCCCGGCCTTGGCGCGGGTGCCGCCGGTCGAGGAACGGCACGGCAGGGGAGTCCGGGGCGTAACGGTCAACCACTAGGCCGGCGCTGTCAACGGGAGGGGGCGTCATCATCGCCGCGCGGGCAGGGCCGGCTGCGGCTGCTCCCCAGCGGCGTGTGTGACTGCGCGCTGGCTGATTTGCGTCGGCTAGAGGCGGCCTTCAGAGGCCGGTCACGCGTTCGCTTGGCGCACTGCAGCCCAGTCAGCAGAGGACGGCACTGCCAACGTGCTGCTGTTCAAGTGGATTGGCCGCTCACGGACCTGCCCCAGCCGAGCGCCCGAGCGGCTACGACCCTCGCAGCGTCGGCGCAATGCTGCTAGACTGACGCCATGTCGCAGCCTCCAAAGACGCCAGCGAGTCGATGGCCGCGCCCCGGCGCCGCAGTGCCGCGTGCTGTGGCTGCCCTGGTGGCTGCGGTCTCGGCCTTTGTCTTGGCGGCGCCGGTAGGTGCCGAGGATTTTCAGGACGTGCGCCTGGACTGCGCCGCGGGCAGCAAGCTGTACCTCATCGAGGTGGCCGCCGACGGCTTCGAGGAGCTCTTGGGGCAGCCGGCGCGCCGCACCCTGACGTGCGTGGACGGCCTCGAGCGCGGCGAGGGAGCTGCCCTGCGCTTCCGCTTTGAGATCACCGAGCAGGTCGCGCGATCGATCGGCCGCGGACCGTGGCGCCGCGGAATGGTCAGCATGGTCGGGCAACTGCGCGGCGGCGTCCCCATCGGACCTTGGCGGCAGTACGACGCCGTTGGCAGGGAGATCGGCAGCAGCGTGCTCGACGCCGAGGGGACGGGTCAGTGGCGAGAGGTCAACGACGATGGCACGCCGCGGGTGAAGGGGCGGGTCCTGCGCGGGCAGCGCGTCGGCACGTGGCAGTGGTGGCAGCCTGACGGCAGTCTCCGGGCCGAGGCGCGCTATGAGGCGGGGCTGCTCGAGGGCCCGTCCGTCATCTTGGGCGAGGGGGAAGCGCCTGAGACACGGGTGAGGTTCCGCGGCGGCAGGCGACATGGTAGCTTCACCAGCCACTGGCCGAGCGGCTACAAGCGCTGGGACGGTGCCTACGACGAGGCGCTGCGCGACGGCGCCTGGTGCGCATGGAGCGATCGCGGCCTCTTGCTCGGCTGCAACACGCTGCGCCGGGGCGAGGGCGAATGGATCGACTGGTCGCCCTCGGGCGCGATCATCGCCGCTGGCCCGTTGGTCGAGGACCGTCGCCATGGCATGTGGTCGAGCTGGTACGAGGAGGGCGCGCTGCGCGACGTCGCCCGCTATGAGGCCGGCCGCCTGCTGCACCGCGACGTGCGCCGCTATGCCGCCGACGGTACGGATGGCTCGGGCCGCGTGGCGATGGGCGCCGGCGGCGGGCCTCCCTTGATCGGCGGGGCGATTCGGGGTGCAAGCGGCATCCTCGGGCAGGCGCCGGGCAGCAGCGCGCGCGCCATGGCCGGGGGCCTCGGCGGCTTGGGCCTGCTGCGCCGCGGGCCGGCGATCCAAACACCCCCAGGCGCCCTCCCGCCCCATCTGGCGGGCCCGCAAGGCAGCGGCGTCGGGTCGTCGGGGGGCGTCGGGGGTGGCGCCGGCGCGCCGCGACCGACCGTGACGATGCAGCCGCCCGCAGCCCTTGGCGCGCCGCGGCCGGTGCAGACGACCGCGGAGGGGCGGCACGCTGGATCTCCTGTGCGCACTTTCGCGGCGCGGTCCACGGTCCTGGCCCAAATGCAGCACATGCTCGGGAGCTGCTACCGCGGTGCGCACCCGCCGGGCACCCAGCTTCGGGCCTCGTTTCGCATGACGGTGACACCAACCGGCGCGCTCGTCGGCCCGGACGGTGTCGCCGAAGCGGTCAGCGAATCGAGTCCGGACAGCCAGCAGGGACCGCAGGTGCAGCTTGCGGCGTGGGCACACTGCGTCGGGCCTCGGCTGCGTGCCTTGCGGCTAGAAGCGGCGCCCGTGGGCCCGCTCGTGGTCGATGTCGTCGCTGAGGTCCTTTGACCCAGAGTGCGAGCGACGAGCCGGCGCCGGCGTCGGACCAGGAAGCGATGCCTGGGACGAATCGGCCGCCATTGGCGCGCTCGCGAACCCGCCGCGCCTTCGGCATCCTCGTTCGCTTGGGACTGGCGTTGGCGGCGCTCGGCATGCTGCTCGGGGTCCTGGCGGCGCGCAACCTTGGCCACCCGCTGGTCAAGGGGGTGATCGCCGGCATTGCCGATCGCGTCGCTAGCGCGGACGTCGACCTCGAGGACGGGGCGCTCGGCCTGGAGTCGCTGACGCTCTATGGTTTGCGGGTGCGGCACCCTGCCGCGGACGACGCCAGGGTCGGCGACCTGCTTCGCCTGGATCGCCTGGAGGTGCGCTGGCGCCTGGAGGTGCTGGCGCGCAGTGAGTGGCGCCTGGATCGCGTCGACGTCGAGGGGCTCGCGCTCGGCCTGGTCCTCGGTGGCGAGGGCGGTAGCTCTCTAGCGCGGGCGGTGCGGCTGCCCGAGTCGCCACCGCGAACGGAGCCACTGCGGCCGTCGCGCTGGCTGCAGACCGCCCTCCAGCCACTTGGCGCTGCTGTGGACGCCTTGCACGTCGGGCCGACCACACTGGCAGTGGCGCTGTTCGCTGACCCGCAGGCGCGGCTCGAGGCGAAGGTGCCGGCGCTCGATGCCGAGCTCGACTTCCTGGCGACGCCAGCGCGCTGGAAGGCACAGGTCGCCGGCGCGGCGCGGCTCAGCGTGCATGCCGGCACGCTTGCCGACGTCTTGACGGCGCAAGCCATCGCGGCGCTGAGAGGGTTGGAGGCCGAGCTCGCCGCGATGGACGGCAAGACGCCGCCGACGGCCGATGTCGGCATCGCCGCGCGGCTCGAGCACGCGCTGCGCCCGCCCTGGCAGCAAGACGCCCTGATCGTTGCGCGCGTCGCGCCGCTGCCGGCCGGGCCTGGCGCTGGCATCGGAGTCGGCGTCGACGTCGACGCGCCAACGGCGAGCGGCACCATCGCTGGCGCGACCCCGCCACCGAGCCCCCGGTGGCTGACGATGCAGGTCGAGCTGACGCAAGGCGCGCCGGGGGCGTCTGACGCCGTGCCTGCCACGGTGCAGCTCGGCGGAGCGTGGGCATTGCCATTGCTCGGCGTTGAGGCCTCGGCGCAGGTCAGCATCATCGACGCGACGCAGCGCGATGCCCTGCCCACCGCGACCCTGACCCGGGCCGATGCTCGATTGCTGAGGCGCGCCGCCGCGGCCGAGCTCGCCGTCGGCCCGATCGCGCTCAAGCTGGGCGCCGGGAGCGCGGCCGAGGCCAGCGTCGCGGCGTGGCCGCTCTGGCCGTGGTGGACGCCTGGCGCGCCGGCGGCGACCGGCGAGACCCACGCGGCACCCTCCGCCCGCTTTGACCTCACGCTGCCCACCTTCGCAGTCGGCGTGCCTGCGATCGCCATCGGTCTGCCCGCCGAAGCCACCGGCACCGATGGCGAGCTGCGAGCCTCGGTAGAGGGCCTGCGGGCCTTCGGCGGCGCCACCTTGGCCGGTGCTGGGCAGCCGGCAGCGCCGCCGCGGGTGGCGGTGAGGCTCGCCCTGTCGCTGGCAGTCGACGCCGCGGCGCTCTCCGGCGCCGGCGCCCTCGGATCGCTGCGCAACGGCGGCGCGTCGGGCGCCTTGGAGGTCGAGGTGGCGCAGACGCCGGAGGGCCCGCGGTGGGTCGCCCGCTCGCCGCCGGCCGCGCCTGCGGCGCCGAATCCGCTCTCCGCGGCGCCGGGCGGGGGTGCCGCACCGGCGCTGCCTGAGGGGCCGGGCCAGCTGCAGGTCGCCCGCCTCGAGCTGCACGGCCAAGACGCTGCGCTGCTGCCGCTGGCCGGCACGATGACCGACCTGCGCTGCGAGCTGGCGGACCTCGCCGCCGACGTCACCGCCGGCTCCGCGGGTCTGGAGCGATTCGACCTTGGCTGCGTCGCCGAGGCCCTCTCGCTCCGTGCGACCTCCCCTGCCCTCGCTTCGAGCCTTGAGGTCGGGACTGCCAGCGTGAAGGTCTCGCTCGGTGGGGCGGCGCTCGGGCTCGCGGCCGGCGACATCCATCTGCACATGCGACGCCTGCGCGCCGAGGCGGCGCTGGCCTGCCCGCAGCTCGCGGTACGCGGCCAACCGGTTGGCCTTCGCCGGCTACGCGCCGAGGCGACGTTGAACGACCTCGATGTGCGCGGCGCCAACGCGGCTACCGCGCAGCTGATGCTGGCGCAGGCCGACCTCGCCGCAGAGGGCGAAGGCGCGCGCACCGAAGCCGCCGCCTGCGATCCCTTGGACGTTGGCGAACCCGCCGCGCGCGACGTCAGCGCCGGCGCTTCGCCTGCCGACGAGCTGCGCACCTCGCTTGCCCTGCGCCAGCTCACCGTCGCGGCCAACGCCCCCGACGCCTTGACCGTCTCGCTACGCGGTGAGATCGCGGCCCCTGGCGCCAAGGCGGCTGCGACCTTGACCATCGCCGACACCGTCGAGTGGCAGGCCGAGCTCGAGGTGGGGGCGTTGCGGCGCGCCCTGGCGAACATCGGGGTGGCACCAACGCTGCTGCGCGCGGCCGGCGCGCTTGCGGCGGCGACCCGCGGCCGCGTCAAGGGCCACCGTGCCTGGTTGCGGGCAGCCCTCGGCCTCGAGGCGTGGCCGGCGCCGGATTCGTTGCGGCTGCAGCACCGCAGCCAACTGCGCCTGCAGGGTCTGAGCGCTGCCCACGGCGCGACGCAGGCGGCGTTGGAGGAGCTGCTGGCGGAGGCGGAGGGAGAAGGTGGCGGCCTGCGCCAGACCCAGCAGGTCAAGCTGGCGGTGGTAGGGATGCGGGTCGGCAGCGCGACGTTGCCGCCGCTTCACCTGCAGGCCGAGGTGGCGACGCGCGCCACGGCAGGCACCCAAACGACGCTCCAAGGCTTCGACGCCGATGTCCGTCTGGACGCCGCTGGCCAGCCGGCGCTTGCGGCCACGCTTTCACTAACGAAGGGTCAGCCTTGGCGAATGGAGGCTGAGACGACCTTGCACCCGGTGGGGGCGCTGGCGCGACGGCTGGCCCTCGAGGCCCCCTGCCCCGAGTTGGGGCGAATAGGGGCCAACGCCAAAGGCGCCGTGCGCATCTTTGCTCCGGATACGTGGGCTCCAGGGCCGCTGCTGGCTTTCTTCGCCGCGCCGCAGCGCTGGCACTTCGATGCCGATGTTGAAGGGACCGTCCGCGATCTGCGCTGCCACCTCGCGGGCTTCGACGCCGACACGCCCGAAGCGCGTGGGCGCCTCGAGGTCGAGGTCCGGGCAGGCCAAGTGCACACCAAGGTCGAAGGCAGCCTGGAGCGGCTGCGCACGGTCGTCCAGGCCCACGCCTTCGACTGGCGCAAGTTGCGTGGACAGGCTGAGATCTCGGCGCCGCTGGCGGTTGACCTGCGCGGTGCCCACATCAACGCCAAGGGGCAGCTCGGCTCGCTCCGGCAAGACCTGCTTCCCTTCTACGCGGTCGAGGACGCCACCGCCGCAGTCACCGCCGAGATCGACGCCCGCGGCCGCGTACGCGTTGAGCGCATGGTGGCCCAGAACAAGGGCGGCGGAAGCGGTCTGCGCCTCGAAGGCGTCATCGACCGGATCGGCGACGACGCTATTTTGGGCGCGCTGGGTGACGACGGCGTGCCCGGCAGCCGCGGCGTGGCGCTGCGCGGCGAGGCGAGCCAGGACCTCGACGCGCTCGGCGAGGCGTTCGGGGTGCGCCTCGCCGGCCGGGTGCGCCTGCCCTTTGAGGTCGAGTCGGGCGATCTGCGCACGTTCGCGCTGGCCTTGCGCCCCCAGCTCGATGGCGTCTCGGCCCAGCACGCGCGGCTTGGACTCGCGGTCCGCGAGGTGCGCGGCGTCATGCCCGTCACCTTGGTCGTGCGCGTCGACGAAAGCGGCATTCGGCCGCTGGGCGGCGGCGAGCGCAGCGCCTGGTCGCGTTGGCGCTTTGCCGATCACCACCCCTTCGTCAGTGGCGAACACTTCGTCTCGATCGGCGAGCTCAGCTTTCGCGACCACCGCTTTGGGCCCCTGGCGGCCAACGCCAGCATCGATCGCGACGTCGTGCGGCTCGACCAGATGGAGCTGCGCCTGCTCAGCGGCCAGGTCACGGGGAGCTGCCAGATCGAGCTGCAGGGCGCCGACTCGCAAGTGACCCTGCGCGGCAACGCCACCGATCTGCGCCTGCCTGACCAGCCGGGACGGTTTGACGCCAACGCGGCGATCGCGATTCGGCCGTGGCGGCTCGCCATCGAAGGCCGCGCCCAGCTGCTGCGGGCGACACCCAACCACCTGCGCGGGCTGCTCGATCTCGTCGACCCCTACCACGAGGATGTGCAGGCCAATCGGGCGCGCCTGCTGCTCAACCTCGGGCACCCCGATGAGGTCCGGCTGCGCTTCCGCCATGGTTTCATGGATCTCTACATCGCGCTGGCCGGGCTTGCCGAACTCGTGCACATCGATGAGATTCGCGGCGTACCGCTCGGGCCGATGATGGCGCGCTGGGCGGTGCCCTTGCTGGGAGAGCCACCACCGTGAGTGCGCCGCCGCCCGACGCCACAACCGTGGGGCGCCCTGCCCGGCGCTGCGCAAGCCGATCTGTGCGGGCGGGCTGGTGCCTTGCCGCCTGCGCAGCCGGCCTGCTCGGCGCCTGCGTGCGGGCACCGGACGTCTTCGTCGTCGACCGCCGCACCGCCCTGGAGGCCGAGGCGGCGGGCCGATTCGCCGACCTCGAGGCCCGGCTCGAGCGCGACGCCCTCGCACCGGAGCCCATGCCCCTGAGTCGCGCGGCCCTGGAGCGCGCCGGCCTGCGCTCGGCCTCCACCCAGGACGCGATCACCCGCTTCTCGGCCGCGTTGCGCGCCGACGCCGACCGCTCCGACGTGCTGCTGCAGCGGCGCTGCATCGGCGAAGGCCTCGACGGCCTGCTGCGGCCGACCGCCAAGCACTGCCAGGGCACCGTCGATGATGCCGAGGTGGTGCAGCTGGTGGAGCGCCACAACCGCGCCCGGCAACAGCTCTGGGCCTGGCTCGAGCGACAGGCACCGAAGACAGCGCCGACTACGTTGCGGGCGGCCTGGCGCCAGCGGCAGCTCGAGCGCGTGGTCTGTGGCGGCTGGGTCGAGGTGCAGCCCGGCGAGTGGCGGGAGAAGGCGTGTCCCTAGGCCTCCGCCTGCGCAGCGCAATTCGCCACCGCACGGCGCTGCCGCTGGCCGTTGCGGCCGTCTACAGCCTCGCCTTCTGGGCCCCCAGCCAGGCAGCCGCGGCGGGTCCCGCCCCGGCCAGCGGCAATGTCGGCGCCGATGCCGCGCTGCGCGAGCCGGCGCGCTGGACGGCGGGAGACTCTGACCAGCTACTGGGCAGCCTCACGCCCGATGGCCGCGACTTCGTCTACCTCAGCAACCGTGACGCCGTCGCCAGCGTGTGGTCGAGCCGAGTCGGCGATGCAGCGGGGCGCGCGCTCTTCGACGAGGGTGCAGACGTCAGCTTGCCTCGGGTCAGCCCCGACGGTCGCTGGCTGCTCTACCTCTCGAGCCGCGACGACGCCACCGGTGACGCCTGCTTGCGCGCCTGGCCCTCGATGACCGAGCGGCGTTGCCTTGGGGATGGTCGCACCGCCGAGAGCTTCGCGTTCTTCTTTCCCGACGGCGCTCACGTCGGCGTCGTCGCCCGCGCCGCCATGCACGGCGAGATGCTGCTGCACAAGGTGCCGATCGATGGCAGCCGCAAGGTGGCCGACGCCGACATCGTCCTGCCGCGCAGCGTGGCGACGCCGGCCCTGTCGCCGGACGGCCGGTGGCTCGCCTACGTCGCCGTCGAGCGGGCCAGCACGACGGTGGGCGTCCAGTTCGCAATGCAGCTCGGTGCTGGGCTCCATCTGCGCCGCCTCGAGGGCAAGGCGGCAGAGCGCGTCGTGCGCTTCGACTTGCCTGGGGCGACGGGCTTCCCGGCCTTCTCGCCCGACGGCAAGTGGCTCTACTTCGCCCAAGCGCTCGGCGACAGCAACGGCGACCAGGTCATCGACGGCGATGACCGCAGCGTGTTGTTTCGCGTCGCCTTCGACCCACGCGCGGACCCCCCGCTGCGCAGCGACAACGCGGTCCAGCTTACCTCAGGTGCGACCAGCTGCCGCTACCCGGCGCCTGGCCGCGACCGCCTCTTGTTCACCTGCGAAGTGCGGGGACGGCTCGACGTCTTCGCCCTGCCGCTGGAGGGCGTGGTGCCCAGCACCTGGTCGGAGTCGCGGCTCCTGCTGGCGAGCGACGGCGCCACCGAAGCGGGTACGCGCGCGCTGCTGGCCGCACACCTGCAGCTCCGCACCCACGATCCGTTGGCGCGCCTCCACGGCTGGCAGCGCCTGGCCGAACTGGCCGTGCAGCGCGACGATTTGGCTGCTGCGTCGTTCTACCTCGGGCGCAGCCAGAAGGTCGCGACGCCTGCCGGCGAGACGGAGACAAAGGACGGCGAGGCGACCGACGCCACGGCCGGCAACGCGGCGCCGGCCATCCGCCCCGGAACCGATCGCAGCGCGGCCCGCGGTGTCGCGACGGCGCTCCTCGAATGGGTCGGCCATCGCGCGGAGACACTGCGCCTGGAGCACGGCGCGCGCGACGAGACCTACGCCAGCGCGCAGGCGACACGGCTCAAGACGCTGCACGATCTGCTCGGCGCACCGGCCGAAGACGTCACCATCGCTGCCCGACTCGCCATCGCCGCGATCGAAGACGCGCTCGGCCGTGAGGAGCGAGCGGAGGCAGCCCTTGGCGCCATCGACCCCACGGTCGCGACGTCTGCGCTGGCGTGGCGCCTCCTGGCGAGCCTCGGCGTTGGCCGCTGGCTGGCGCTGCAGCGCGACGAGGTGGCGCTGCGCTGGATGGCGGCGCTCTGCGATCGGGAAGACCTCGAAGGCGCGGCGGCGCGGGCGGCGGAGGCCGGCGCCGACCCCTACGCGATCCGCGAGGCCGAGCGTCTGGAGCTGGCCGATCGCTTCGTGCAGCGCCTGCTGCGCGGCAAGGGCGCCGCCGCCCGGGCGGCGGCGCTGGCGGCGTGGCGCGGCAAGGCCGAGGGTGGCAGCCTCATCGACGGCGGTTTGCTCGCGCTGCGGTTGGAGGTCGAGCGGGCGCTCCAGCCACTGGCGCCGCCCGGTGGCCGCGTCGCCGGCGAGTCCGTAGTGGCCGATGCGGCGCTGCAAGAGCAGGTACGCGCGGCGCTTTTCGCGATCTATGGCCGAGAACGCGGCCTGGATCGCAGGCGTGCCCTGGTACGGGCGACGCTCGAGCGGGCTGCAGCGCGCGACGCCAGCCACTTGCTCTATCAGTTCGCCACGGTCTGGGCGAGCTTCGTGCCGCGCGGCCACCCGGAGCGGGCGCTGGCGATCGACGTCTACCGGCAGGTTGTGCTGGAGCGCGCCTACACCGCGTCTGCCGGCGGCGCTTTCGCCGAGAGCCGGGGCGTGCTGCTCGGCCTGACCCTCATCGACGACGACCCAGAGGCGCAGCTTGGGTGGCTCTTCGCCAGTCTGCGCGAGCGCGACGGCGGCGCCAACCAGGGCGAGCCGGCCGGTACGCTGGCAGCGGCGTTGGCCTCCAGGGCGCGCAGCGGGCCGCACCTCGACGCGGTGGCGGCTGAGGTCGAAGCGCGCTTCGCCAAGCAGCCCAACGCCCCTGCGGCCGGGCTCCTACGCGCGTCGCTTGCCCTGCGGCGCGTGGCCACGACGCGCGACCCGGACGCGCAGCGCGGTCACCTCGAGGCGGCGGAGGCGGCGCTCGATGCCGTGGCAGAGGCGGGCGGCAGCGGGCGTCACCTGCACCTGCTGCGCGGTCACGTCGCCCACCAGCGCTTCTTGCGCGGTGAGGGCCGCAGCTTCGCCGTGCAGGCCCACGACCGTTACCGGCTGGCACTCGAGCTATCGGCGGAAGATCTACGGCTGCAGGGCGGCATCTGGCACGCGATTGGCCTGCTGCAATCGGCTGTCGGCAACCACCGCGAGGCGTTGCTGGCCTTTGACCAGCGCCTGAGGTCGCCCCGCGCCGACAGCGCCATGGAGATCGGCCTCTGGCTCAGCATCGCCCGCTCGCGTTGGCACGTCGCCCCTCCGGCGATCGACGGAGCAGCGAGCCCTCACCGAGAGTCCCTCGCTGCTGTGGCGGCGGCGCGGCGGGCCGTGGCGCTCTGCGACGCTGCGACCGCCACCGCTGGCGGCGAGGCAGAGGTGGCGCGGGCGCTGCTGCCTTGGGCCCTCGATCGGCTGGCGCTGCTCGCCTTTGACGCCGGGCTGCATGCCGAGGCGCTGCAGGCCGCCAGCCGCGCCATGGCGCTCGGGGCCCGAGGCGCTGCCGGCCCGGGCGCGGGAGAGCAGGCGGCCATCGCCGAGGCCAACCGGATGCGCCGGTCGCTGCTCCGGGCCGCAGCGGCTGTGGCGATTGGGCAAGCGGAGGTGGCGCTGCAGGCGCTCAACGCGGCGCGGGCCAGCCTCGCCCGGTTGAAGGACGACGACCTGGAGCTCGGGCGCAGGCCCAGCGATCCGGCCCTGCGCATCAGCCGCGATCACCTGCTGCGGCTGATCGACGGCCTCCAGGGCCGCGCGCTGCTCGCCGCCGGCCAGGCACGCGCTGCCCTGGCCCCGTTGCAGCGCCGAATCGCGTCGCTGACGCCCAGTGAGGACGCCGACCCGGCCCACCTCACGCTCGCAGCGGCGCAGTGGCACCTCGGGCTCGCGCAAGCCGAGCTCGGCGACCTGCGGGCCGCCATGCAGGCGCTGGGGTCGGGCTTGCGCGCCTGTCGCCGCTTCTCGGCCGCGACGGGGACCGTGGCTCCCCCTGAGCGCGTCTACCTGGTCGAAGCGGCGCTGGCGCTGCACCTCGGTCGAGCCGCCGCCCTCGACGACCTCCAAGGCGTGCTCGCCGCGGAGGCCATCGACAACGCACGTATTGATCTGGCGTCCGAAGCGGAGAGCGTCTATCGTGCGCTCTGCGCCCACGGCCACCCGCGCTGGGCCGCAGCGCGCGATCGGCTGCAAATGGCGCTGACCCTGCTCGCCTGCCCCCGCACCGGCAAAGGAGCCTCCCCGCAATGACGCACTCCTTCCACGGCCGAATTCCCTCGCGTGCCGCCTCGATCTTCCGCGCTTCAGCAGGGCTGGCGTTGCTGGCCGCGCTTTCGGCCACCCCGCTCGTCGCTTGCGTGCCTGAGCTGGACGGCGGCGACGACTTCACCCAGGCCTACGACAGCTGGCTCCACAAGTGCAGCGCCTGCCACACGCCCGCCGCCTCCTCGGCGGTGCCGGGCACCGAGTCGAGCCTCGACTTCAGCTCGGCGGACAAGGCTCGGGCGTCCCTGCGCGGTGGCGCCAAGGGCCTCACCGGCAACTTCGCCGGCTGCAATGACGTCGCCTTTGTCGTTCCCGGCAAGCCCGAGCAGAGCCTGCTGATGGCAGCCATCGACTCCGATGCCCGCGCCACGTTTGATGTCGCCGGCAAGCCAGGCTGCAGCAGCGACGCCATCAGCGACATGGCGATCAAGGTCGGCGGCCCTGACACGGTCGCCATCGCCAAGGTGCGGGCCTGGATCGCGGCAGGCGCGCTGTAGCGAAGGCCAAGGCCGCCATCGTCGGACCCTTGAGAGGCGACGGCGGCACCGAGCGAAGCGAGCCGGGTAGCGGCGGGAAGCGGTGGGCGCGATCCAGTCAGAGCCCGGCCCCCGTGGCGATTGCCTGCGAGCCAAGAGCGACCCAACCGCAACGGCTTGAGCTCTAGAGCGCGTGCTCGGCAGCGGCCCAGAAGGCCGGATCCGACATCACCAGGCGGCCAAGTTCTTGAAAGATCTCGACGTCCCAGTGGACGCCGGCTGCCTGCGATTGGTACGAGAAGCGCTTGGCCCCCACGATGACGCCGATGCGGACCAGCACGCCGGAGTCGGCAGCGATGCGCGTCGGCGTCGCCGATTCCAGGACGAGCCTCACGATTCGAACTGCCTCGCGGCCGACCTTGGCGGTCGATTCCGGAATGCAGCGGTAGACGTAGTAACCATTAGAGATCTCGTTCGACAGCACGCTCTTGCCGGCCTCCGAAGAGGAGAGCCGCTGGTCGAAGACGCCGGTGGCGACGGCGACGTCGTTCATGCGCTTGGCGAGGTAAGGCAGCCAATGCGACACCAGCAGCGAGTCGCCGCCGACTTCTACCGCTGGCGGGTTGACGCAGGGGTCGGCCCAGAACGCGACCGGGTAGGCGCGAGAGGCGTCGACGATGGCGCCCTGGCCCCAGGTCTTGACGTCGACTGCGCTGCTGGTGCGCGGCTGGAGCGTGCGTCCGCAGCCCATGGCCAAGGCCACAGCGAACGCAAGCGCGGCCATGACGCGCCATCGCCCGCGGCCCAATCCGTGCGCGCCGAGCCTTTCCCTCATGACTTCGCTCCTACAGCCCGGGCCAGCGGCCAGCCATCTGGCCGACCCGGCAGCGCCATCCACGCCCGCCCAGTTGGCTGAGCTTACTGCGGCGCGCCAGCGAGAATCCAGTCCTTGACCAGCTTGGAGGCCGCGGCCGGCACCCCCGCTTCGCCGAGCGGCATCTTCTTGCCGCAGCCGTGGTTGGCGGCGGCGTCCATCTTCAGCCAGAGCAGGCTCTGCGCGGGCTTGCCCTTGGTGACGTGGGCGGCGGTGGCGCAAGCTTTGTCAAAGGATTTGGCGGCGAGGAGCTGCTTGTAGGTGGCCGCCTGGTTGGGCCATACGCCGCCGTGGCAATAGGCGCCGCTGCAACCTTGGGCGACAAAGACCTCTTTCCAGACCTTGCCAAACGTCGGTCCGGCCGTCGCGGTGTCGCCGCCGGTGGTCGCGCCATCGCCAGCCGCGGCGTCGAGGCCGGCGGTGTCGAGGGTCCCGGTGTCTACGGTGGCGGTGTCGCCTGCGTCCGTGTCGCCATCGGCGCTCGCACCAGCGTCGCTGACGCCGCCATCGGTCGACTGGTCGCTGCCCGTCGCCGCATCGGCCGCGCCACCGACGTCGAGGCCGCCCCCGGTGGTACCGCCGCCTCCGCCGCCGTCGCTCGAACAGGAGGTGGCGAGGGAGACCACCGCCAACGCCAACCACGGGCCCGCGCGCCATCGCTGGACATCGCTCCTGCTGCCTCTGGTCATCGGTCGCCTCCTCGTCCCATGGACGTGCCAGGTCTCGATCACGGCCAGGTCACCTCGACCGCAGCGGCGCCGACCGCCGGCGGCCCGCCTTCCTCTCCTTCCAGCTCTGTCGCCAGCGCCGCCGAGCCCTCGAACACGGGCCCAAGGCCCACCTCCGGGTGCCGCAGCTCCTCGCCGCCGATGCCGAAGATGCGCAGCAAATCCTCGCGATCGAGCGCCTTGACGCCGTCGGCCTCGGCCTCGATGACGTCGCGCATCAGGCCGCGCTTGCGCTCTTGGAGCGCCAGGATCATCTCCTCGACGGTGTCCTCTGCGACCATGCGCAGCACCAGCACCGGCCGCGTCTGGCCGATGCGGTGGGCGCGATCGCTGGCTTGCTGCTCGGCCGCCGGATTCCACCACGGGTCGTAGTGGATGACCGTGTCGGCCGCCGTCAGGTTGAGCCCGACGCCGCCGGCTTTGAGGCTGATGAGGAAGATGCGCGGTCCATCGGGCCGCTGAAAGCGCTCGATGACGCCGCTGCGGTCGCGCGTGCTGCCGTCGAGGGTGCAGCTCTCCACGCCGATCTCGTCGAGTTCGGCGCGCAAGATCCGCAGCATCGACGTCCACTGCGAGAACACCAGCACGCGGCGGCCCTCATCGAGCAGCTCGGCCAGCACGCGCAGGAACATCTTGGTCTTGGCCGACTCGCCGACCTTGCGCGCCTCGTCGAAGGGCAGCAGGTCGGGGTGGCAGGCGGCCTGGCGCAACCGCAACAGGGCCTCGAGCACGCCGAGGCGCGACCGCTCGATGCCCTGGCTGTCGACCAAGGCCAGCACGCGCGAGCGGTAGGTGTTGCGCACCCGCTCGTAGAGGCGGCGCTGGGCGTCGCCGAGCTGGCAACGCAGCGTCATCTCGGTGATCGGCGGCAGCTCCTTGTCGACGTCGGCCTTGAGCCGGCGCAGCACGAAGGGGCGCAGCCGGGCGCGCAGCTCGGCGCCCGAGCCCTTGCGGTTGGCGTCCGGACCGAGCGCACCGTAGCGGCGGACAAATCGAGCGCGGCTGCCGAAGAAGCCCGGCATCAGGAACTCGAGCTGGCTCCAGAGCTCCAGGAGGTTGTTCTCGATGGGCGTGCCGGTGAGCGTCAGCCGGTGGGTACCGCGCAGGCCGCGGGCGGCGCGGGCGGTCTGGCTGTTCGGGTTCTTGACGGCCTGGGCCTCGTCGAGCACGAGGTCGTGGAAGTTCACGGTGGCGAGCGCCTCGGCGTCCTGACGCAGCAGGGCGTAAGAGGTGACGACGAGGTCGATGCGCTCGAGGTCCTGCAACGCCGCCAGCCGGGCGCTGCGATCTTCGCCGCCGAGGCGGAGCACGCGCAGCGATGGGGCAAAACGTGCGGCCTCATCGACCCAATTTTGCACCACCGAGGTCGGCGCTACGACCAACGAGGGCAGCTTGGCGCGGCCGGACTCGCGGTCGGCGAGCATGAGCGCCAGGGTCTGAACGGTCTTGCCGAGGCCCATGTCGTCGGCGAGGCAGCCGTGCAGGCCGAGCTCGCGAAGCGCGCACAGCCATGCGAAGCCGTGGCGCTGGTAGCTGCGCAGCTCGGCTTGCAAGCCCGCCGGCAGCGGCCGCTCCTCGATGCCGTTGAACGCCTCCAGTCGGCCGTTGAGGCGTTGCCAACCGGCGTCGGGCGCCGCTTCGGCAGCCAAGCCGCTGAGCCCAGGCACCAAGAAGGCGTCGATGTGCCAACCGCCGTCGTCCTGGCGGCGGCCGAGGTCGCGCAGGTCTTGTAGGGCGCCCAGGTGGCGGTTGAGCCACGCGGTCGGCAGACGGACCAGCTCGCCTGAGTCGAGGCGAACGCTGCGTTGGCCGCGGCTCCAGGCGCTGAGGACCGCGTCGAGATCGAGCTCGACGTCGCCGGCGCGCAGCTCGACCCGCACGCCGAACCAGTCGATGCCGCTCGACACCCGCACGTGGGCGGTGACGCCGTGGCCGTGCGGCCGCAGCGCCATCAGCGCGTCGCGACCATAGACGCGGGCGCCGGCGCGCTCGAGCTCAGGTACGGCGTCGACCAGGAAGTCGAGGGCCTCGTCGACGGCCAGGGTCGCCGGGATGCCGGCGTGGACCGAGTCGGCCAGGCGCTCGACCCACAGCGCCTCGAAGGCCTCGTCGCGCTGCCAGAGCACGGCGCTGCCGTCGGCGCTGAGGCGGCGGGCGAAGATGCGCGGACCGGTGTTGGGCTCAAAGACGAAGTGGCCGAGCGGGTCGCGCTCGACGCCGGCTTCGCCGTCGAGGGCGGCGTCGCCGTCGGCGCTGCCAGGGGGCGTCGGGTAGGCGAAGCGCAGCTCGATGGAGAGGTTGCCGTCGACCTCGTCGAGCATGATGCGCGCTTCGGGTTCGGCGATTTTCAGCGGCGGCAGGCGCTCGGAGCGCTCGCGCAGGTCGGCCTCGGTGCGCAGCAGCGGCAGCACATCGCGGCAGAAGGCGTCGACCTCGTCGGAGGGCACGTGGACGCGGCGGCGGCGCAGCAGCTCGAGGAGCAGCGTCGAGCTGGCGCGCGGTCGCACCACCGCGTGCTCGCGACGCAGGTAGAGCCACGGCACGGGTCCGGGCAGGGGCACGAGATCGCTGTCGTCGCCGCCGGCGGCGAGGCTGTGCAGCCGGGCGCGCACCTCGAGACCGCCGTCGGCAGCGTCTTCGATCCAGACCGTGACGGGGCGCTCAGCGCCTTCCACCGTGGCGTCTTCGCC
Source organism: Myxococcales bacterium (assembly GCA_947491025.1). GTDB lineage: Bacteria > Myxococcota_A > UBA9042 > UBA9042 > UBA9042 > SXNM01. The sequence goes on along the minus strand of CANLIC010000022.1, from coordinate 5,325 downwards.
GTCGATGCGCAGCGCGAAGGGCTCGGCATCGACAAAGAGGCGCAAGAAGACGTCGACAAAGCCGGGCTGCAAGGTGCGTACCCGCAGGTCGTGCCGATTGACGACGCAGAGCACAGGGATCAGGTCGTCGCGGTTGCGCGAGGGGTCCGATCCGGTGCGGTAGCCGTGAGACCCGACCGGCGAGGGCGTCCAACCGAGCACGGTGCCGCCGCGGGCCTGGCCGCGATCGCCCATGGTGCGCTTGCGCCGCACCACGCCGATGACGGTCTCGGCGTCGGCGCTGCCGAGGGTCAGGTCGTAGCAGGTCCAGGAGGTGCGGCCGGTGTCGCCACCACTGCGGCCGCGGTCCAGCAGCTCGCGCCAGCCGGCGTCTGCCGCGACATCGGCGCCATCGCTGCGGCCGAGCACCTCGCGCACGGCGAGCGATGCCGCCACGGCATGGGCGCACGCGCCTTCGCCGGCGCTGCAGGTGCAGGTCCACTCCTCGAGCACGGCGATCGCGGCGTTGGCGAAATCGAGCGAGAGCACGACCTGGTGGCGGCCCGGCTCGCTGTCGCCGTGCTCGCTGTCGGTGGCGTCGACCACCGCCTCGTAGCCGTCGGTGCCGTCTTCCTCAGCGTCGCGGCGGGCGAGGCGCACGACTTTGCCGGCGCGCCACAGCTCACGGCCGTGGCGCCAGGTGTGGCCGCGTGAGCCCGACTCGAGCAGGCCCAGGTTCAGGCGCATGGTGCCCCCAGCTCGCGCTGCGCCCCGATTGGGGCGTTGAGCGTCCACGCAGCGTCTTGATGAGAAAGCACCGCGTCCGGCCCAGCCTCGGCGAGGGTGGCCAGCGCCGGCTCTGCGGCGTCCGTGGGCGACTCGTCGTCGGCGGTGGCGGCGAATGCGTCGCCCTCGGAGGCGTGCGGACCGAGCAGCTCGTGCAGCAGCACCGTGGCGAAGCTGCCGGCCGGCAGGGCAAAGCGGACGACGACGTCGTCGCCGTCCCACTCGGCCTCAAGGTCCTCGGGGCGAACACGCAGCGGCCGGCGGGTGCCCTCGGCCAGCGGGCCGATGCGGCGGAACGACGCCTCTTCCAGGCCAGAGGCCGCCAGAACGGCCGCTTCGAGCGCAGCCGCCTCGCCTTGCGGCCGCGGCATCTTGGGCCCCCACATCGGGCCGGTGATCTCAAGCTCGCCCCGGTCGAGGCGCTGTTGCTCGCGGGCGGGATCGTCGGTGACGAAGCTGCCGCCGGTCTCGACCTTGCGGCAATGGTCGCCCTCGAGCACGCGGTCGAGGCAGCCACGCGCCATGCGCTCAGCGACCACGCGGTTGAAGATCTCCGACTGCAACGCGCTCGCTGCCAGCCGCCGCAGCGTGCGATCGTGCAGCGGCAGCAGGTGGGCGCCGCCGTCAGCGGTGGCGACCCGCACACGACCCTGAAGGCCCTGGCCGAGTGCCCAGCCGGCGGCCAGCGTCGCGCCGCCATGGCCCATGCGCTGCTCGCCGTAAAAGTTGGGCATGCCCACCGCGCGCAAGCGCTCGATCTTGGCGTCGAGAGCGGCGCGGGCACCGACGGCGGCCTCCGGAGAGCCGCTCGCGTTGACCGAGGCGCCGCGCACGCGGATGCAGAAGCGGTTGCCCTTGAGGTGGCCGGTCCGCAGCTTGTTGGTGTGCCGACTGGCCTGCAATACGCGCAGCCGTGGCGCCGCGCCGGCCAGCACCCGTTCGGCGCGCTCGGGGTCGACGGAGCGGGCCGGCACACTCAACCACTGTCGGGTCACGGCCCGCCGATCCTTGAGGCCTGCCATGCCGAGATCGCCGGCGTCGATGCGCAGCAGCTCGGCGAGCAAGCGCCGCAGCATGGGCCCAGAGAGGTCGCGCTTCTCGATCCACAGCCAGGTGTGGTCGCCCGTGCCGCTCGGCAGGTAGGCCGGCAGCTCCTCGACCTCGAAGTCCTCTATCTGCATCCGCAAACGCCCACCGATACCGGCGAGATTGGCGGTGAGACGCGGCAGGGGCGCCAGCGGGGTCAGGGGGCAGATGGGGTCGGGGGATACAGACATGGCCGGCGAGGGTGCCCGTTCCAGGTGGGGTTGGCAAACCAGGGGCGGCACCCCGTTCGGCGACCATACAGCCATCGCAGTGTGTTCGCTGCGTTTCCGGCCGGCATTCGCCGGGCCGCTGCGGCGCGGGTGGCCCCCCCAGAAGGCCCCTACGTAGCGCGCCCGGCCTTTGTCGACGGCCTGCGGCTGTGCTACCTTCCGCGGCCGGCGGCGGGGTCGCCCAGGGGGTCGAGTCGATGGACGAGGTACAAGCCAGAGAGACCATCTGCGAGCTCTGCCGGCTCTTCTGGCAGCTCGGTTGGGCCAGCGGTACCGGCGGCGGCATCTCGGTCCGCGTCGGCGAGCGCATCTTCATGGCTCCGTCTGGGGTCGAGAAAGAGAAACTGCGCCCCGACGACATTTTCGAGGTCGACGCCGCTGGGCGCGTCTGCCAGGACCCGGGCGGGGGACGGCGTCTGACCGCCTGCGCACCGCTCTTTCTCTCGGCTTACCGTCATCGCAACGCCGGCGCCGTGTTGCATAGCCACAGCCTGGAGGTGGTGCTGGCCTCGATGCTGGTGCCGCCGGGCGAGCCGCTCACGCTTACGCGCCTGGAAATGATGAAAGGCCTGGAAGGTGTGGGCTATTTCGACCTGCACTGCATCCCTGTCATCGACAACACGGCGCTGGAGCATGAGCTCGAGGAGCGCCTCGACGCCGCGGTGCAGGCTTGGCCGCAAGCCAACGCCGTCATCGTCCGCAACCACGGCGTCTACATCTGGGGACGCGACGCCGCCCACGCCAAGACGCAAGCCGAGTGCCTCGACTATTTGTGCCGCGCTGTCGTGCGCATGCACGCCGCGGGCATCGACCACCTGCGCCATGACCGCAGCCAGCCGGCGCCGGCCCTGGCGGCCTGAGCCCCGCCGACGCGCCAAGGAGTCCATTGATGCACGCCTATTTGCTCGACGCCCCCGACCACGCCCTCGACGCCGCGGCCCTCGCCAGCGAGGGCATCCTGCATTGGTCGCTGCCGCCCGACCCGGCGGCGTACGCCGCACCGCTGGAGGCGATCCGCAGCGAGCGCGGCTACGTCCAGATGGACGAGGTCTACCTCGGCGCTAGCACTCCGGACCTCGAGGCGCTGTGCGCCAAGTTCTACGGTGAGCACCTGCACACCGACGAGGAGATCCGTTTCGTCGTCGAGGGGGCCGGCATCTTCGACCTGCGCGACGCGGCGGATCGCTGGATGCGCGTCCACGTCGGTCCAGGCGACCTCATCATCGTGCCCGCCAACCGCTTCCACCGGTTCACGCTCGACGAGCAGCGCACGATTCGCTGCAAGCGCCTGTTCCAGGACAACTCAGGGTGGACACCGGTACCGCGAGTCGCCGCCGGTGCATAGCGGACTTCGGGCGGACAGACTGCGCACAGTTCGCGCGCGGCGCCGCCCGTCGACGCCCTGACGAAGAAGCCAGCCAAGGACGCCGCGGGACACGCGGTCGGAGGACCTGATGTCGATGCCAACCCCCGGAGCCCGGCAGTCTGCGCCTTGTCGCGCCACTTTGTGCGCTGCGCTCTGGCTCGGCCTGCTCGGCTGCGGCAAAGATCCGCCACCGGCGCCGCCACCGGCCCCGACCCCGGTCGAGGCGAAGGCCGAGGCGCCTGCGCCGCCCGCTGCCGCCAAGTCCGCGTCGCCGAGCAGCGCCAGCGAGGTCGATCTGGTGGCCCTCGGCGCCAGGCCGGACGACTTCAAGGACATGACCTACCGCTGCAAGCTGCTGCTGGCGCCATCGCCGGTCGCGCTGGCGGGCAACGAGGCTGCGCATGCGCAGTCGGTGGGCGCGGGCGAGATCGATGACCGGCGGGCCACCTTCTTCTGTAAGACGGCGGAAGAGGGCCTCAAGGCCACCCCGGTGCTCGTCTGGTTCCCGACCGGCGAGAAGGGCAGCGTGCTCGATGTCGACCGCGACACGGTCGCCGCGCTGCGCGCCCACGGCAGCTTCGGCGGCCAGCCGGTCGCGCTCTTCGCCGGCATCGTCGAGGGCCCGCGGCGGCCCGGCCCGGGCAAGGACAAGCCGGACCTGCTCTCCGCCTTGGTGTGGCCCGACAAGCTCGACGGCCAGACCGTGCGCTGCAAGGCGTCCATGCCGGCGCTGCCCGCACCGCTCGACGAGGACGACAAGGCGCTCGAGGCGAAGCTCGGCGGCGATCTGGCGCCGCGCAAGGCCCTGCTGCGCTGTGAGGATGCCCGGGGCGGCGCAGTGTCAGTCGCGCTCTACGTCGCCAAGGAGAAGGGCCCGCAGCTGCTCCAGATCGGCGCCAACACCGAGCTCGACATCGTGTTGCATGGCTTCGCGCAGAACCAGCTGATCGGCAAGCTGGTGGCGATCGAGAAGGGCGCGCTGCAAGCCGGCGGCGAGGGCGACGCCCTGCGGAGCTTCTTGCTCGACCCCACGCCGCTCATCGGCAAGTCGGTGCCGTGCCGGGTGCTGATCGCGCCGACCCCGCTGCCGGCCTCCCCCGGCGACGCCTCGATGCGAGCGCTGCTGAAGGCGCCGGCAGCCGCCGGCCACACCCGCCTGGCCTGCGCGGCGGCCAGCGGCAATGTGCCGGTCGAGCTGTTTGTTCCGGCCAACCGCGCCGCGGAGCTGCTGCAGATCTCGGCCGACAGCGAGCTGAAGATCGAGCTGCAGGGCGTCGACGCCAGCCGCATCGTGGCCACGCTGCTGGCCATCGAGCGCGGCGCCGTGCCCGCGCCACCCTCCCTGGACTGGCGCGCGCTGGCGCTCGATCCGACGCCCGGCATCGGCAAGCGCGTCGCCTGCGAGCCGATGGTGCGGCCCTTTGTCGGGCCCCGCCGCGGCCCCGCCGCCGACCACGAGCCGCTCTTCGCCAACGACGGGCCGCTCGCCGAGACGATGGCCGTGCTCAACTGCAAGGACCACACCGGGGCGCCCGGCGGAACCCGGGTCGAGGTCTATCTCCGCGCCGGCGATGCCGCCGTTACGGCCGGCCTGGAGGCAGGCAAGCCTGTGCAGTTGCTGGTTAAAGGCGCCGGCCATGGCCTGGTGCTGGCGTTGGTCGCGCCCGCCGGTGGAGGCAAGTGATGACGGAGGCGGCCGCCGGCATCGCGACCTCAGCCGCGGTGCAGGAGCAGCGACCGAGCCGCGCGCAGGTGGCCGTGGTCATCGCCCTGCTGGCCGCCGTCGCGCTGGCCTTGACCATCGGGGTGCCGCGGCTGCTGCGCCTACAGCACGGGGTCGAGGCGATGGAGGGGCTCGGCCGCGTGGCCCGCGGCGCT
>CANLIC010000021.1 GCA_947491025.1 Myxococcales bacterium | reverse complement strand
GGAAGACTGCCCGGGCTACAAAGGGCCGGACGTGCACCATGGCGAGCGCCACCTTTAGCAATGAAGCCCGAGTCGTGGCTAGGAAAGCCATTGCCGAACCATGCAGTCCCGGGTAAATTCGCTTCGCACGCGTCGGGTGAATGCGTACAATCGCTTCATGCTCATGTGGCGAAACACGCTGCGCAACCAGGCGCAAAATGGCGGCATCGTGACGCAGCTGGTGCATCCGAGTTTTGGCGTCGGCGTCGGCCCCACCAACCTGGCTTGCAAGATCGAAGCGGTCCGGCGTTCGATCCGCGAGGCCAAATCCCTGGGCATGCGCGTCGAGCCGATGGCAGACGTGTTCGATTTCTGGCGCGGCCGAATCGACACGCGGCTCCGCGATTTGCGATGGAATCCGACCCAAGGCTACAGCGGCCGCATCGTCGTCGGGCCACAACCCGCGCCCAGGTTGACGCTGCAGTTTGGCGACCGCGTCCAGAGCTTCAAGGTCACGCCCGAGCGGCCGTTTGAGCTCGACGGCGACATCGTGACCTTCCCGTCGCTGGCGAAGGGCGAGGACCTGACCTTCATCGCCAAGTAGGTTCCGCCGTCACTGGCGTCGAGACGAGGCGATTGGAGTGGAGAATTCGCTGTTGACCGTCAGCGCACCTGCTGGCAGCCTCGCTCGGACCTCGCGGTGGGGCGAGAGCGGCGAGCGGCGGTGGGCTCATGCGCCCTCCATGCCGCCCCCCTTAGGAGCTCCCGTGACTTCCCCTCCTGTCGGCGCACGAGCCTGGGCCGTGTGGGCATGGGCTGTGTGTGTCGGCTGTGCCGATGTCGCTGTCACCGAACCCGCCGCCGACACCTCCGTCGCCGCCGACGCTTCGCCTGCGGACACGCAGTCCGACGTCGATGAAGATGCTGCCGCCCTGGCCGAAGTCGCGCCGGACAGCAGCGTGGATGCCAGCACAGACGCAGACCCCGATGCCGCCGATGCCGCGGAGACCGAGCCCGGCGAAGAGGTCGGGCAAGACGCCACGGGAGCCGACGCCGTGGCGTTGCCGCAGTGCGCGTCAGTGGCCGACTGTCCCGCTCCACCCGCCTGTTCGCAGGCAACGTGCTCTGACAAAGGCGCTTGCGTGTACGCACCGGTTGCCGACGGGCAGAAGTGTGACGACGGCAACGCCTGCTCGACCGGCGACCTCTGCAGCAATGCCGTGTGCCAAGGTGCCGGCCAACTCGACTGCGACGACCAAAACCCTTGCAGCACCGATAAGTGCAACCCCCTGGCCGGGTGCGTCAATCTCGCGGCGACGGCCACCACCGTCTGCGACGACGGCAACAGCTGCACAGCGGGCGACACCTGCCTCGAGGGCAAATGCCAGGCGGGCGTCAACACCTGCCAGTGCACGAGCAACAGCGACTGCGGCAAGTTCGAAGACGGCAACCTGTGCAATGGCAGCCTGTACTGCGACAAGTCGGCGGGCGCGCCCTACGCCTGCAAGGTGAACCCAGCGACCCTCGTCGTGTGCGCAGAGGATGAGAACACAGCGTGTCAAAACAACACCTGCATTCCGGCGACGGGCGCCTGTTCACTCATCGTCGCCCCGCCGCAGACCCCCTGCAGCGACGGCGACAAGTGCACGACCGGCGACTTCTGCGAGAAAGGCCTCTGCCTCGGCGGCACCAACACCTGCTATTGCAAGCAGGACGGCGACTGCAAGGGCTTGGAGGATGGAAACTCATGCAATGGCACGTTGTTCTGCAACAAGGCCACCGCGCAGTGCGAGATCAACCCGGTCACGGTCGTCAGCTGCCAGACCGTCGACGACACGGCGTGCCAGCAGAACACCTGCAACCCGAAGAACGGCAAGTGCTACGTCCTCAACATCGCCGAGGGCAAGCCGTGTGACGATGGCAGCGTCTGCACACCCAACGAGACCTGCCAGAGCGGCCAATGCACGACCGGCACCAACACCTGCCAATGCAGCAAGGACGCAGACTGCGCCGCCAAAGAAGACGGCAACGTGTGCAACGGCACCCTCTACTGCGACGTGAAGGCTGCCCTCTGCCGCATCAATCCAGCGACGGTGGTCGCCTGCAACACCGACGACGATCCTCCCTGCCTGGTCGACAGCTGCCACCCGCTCACCGGCAAGTGCGCGCCCGTCGGGCTGCCGAAGGACGGCACGGTCTGCGACGACGGCAATCCGTGTACGCCCGTCGATTTTTGCAGCGCCGGCAAGTGCATCGCGACGGCCAACACCTGCGAGTGTCAGCAGGACGCCGATTGCGCCAAGAAAGAAGACGGCGACGTCTGCAACGGCACGCTGTATTGCGACAAGAAATCGGGCAAGTGCCAAGTCAACCCCGCGACGGTCATCGTCTGCACGGACGCGTTCGACGAGACCTGTCTGGTCAACACCTGCGACAAGAAGACGGGCCAATGTGGCATGAAGCCAGCGCGCCAGGGCAACCAATGCGAAGACGACAACGTCTGCTCGGCGGGCGGTTGGTGCGTGTTCGGCATCTGCGAGGTCAGCGACACCTCGACCTGCGTGTGCGAAAAAGACGGTGACTGCGCCAAGTTCGAGGATGGCAACCTGTGCAATGGCAAGCTGTACTGCGACAAGCAGAGCAAGGTGCCGGTGTGCAAGCCCAATCCCGGGACGGCGGTCAGCTGCCCCTCGGTCGGCGACACGGCTTGCAGCAAGAACACGTGTCAGCCCCTCACCGGCAAGTGCGCGGCCACGGCGGTGGTCGGCCAGTGCAGCGACAACAACCTGTGCACGGTGGGCGAGGGCTGCAAGGGCGGTGTGTGTGGCGGGGGCATCGGCCAAGTATGCGATGACGGCGACCTCTGCACGACTGACAGTTGTCTGCCGAGCTTTGGTTGCGTCGCCGTGCCCAAGGAATCTGCGGGGTGCGACGACAAGAATGCATGTACGGTCGATAGTTGTGAGCCCAAGGCCGGGTGCATTCACAATCCGCTGGTGGCGCTCTGCGACGACTCCGACTCCTGCACGACAAAAGACACCTGCGAGGGTGGCAAGTGCATTGGCAAAGCGGTGGCCTGTGACGACCAGAACGAGTGCACCACCGACAGCTGCATCGCCAAGAGCGGGTGTAGCTTCGTGCACAACCTGGCGCCATGCAGCGACGGCAGCGTCTGCACGGCCGGCGACAAGTGCGCGAGCGGCAAGTGCGCGGCGGGCGCGACCACGGTCTCGTGCGACGACAAGAATGCCTGCACCGAGGACAGCTGCGATGGCACCAAGGGCTGCATCGCTGTGCCGAACGTCGCCAAGTGCGACGATGGCAACGCCTGCACCACCGGCGACATCTGCAAGGCCGGGAGCTGCATCGGACTCTTCGGCGCCTGTGACGACAACAACGCCTGCACCGACGACAGCTGCGCCGTCGGCAAGTGTACCAACGCCAACAACGCCGCCGAGTGCAGCGACGGCAACGCGTGTACCTCGGGCGACAAGTGCTCGCTCGGCAAGTGCGCCGGAACGGGCAAGCTGGCCTGCGACGATGGCAAGGTCTGCACCGAAGACAGCTGCGATCCCAAGACCGGCTGCGCCACGGTGGCGAAGTCGGGCGCCTGCGACGACGGCGACGTATGCACGACGCAAGATAGCTGCGCCAATGGATTTTGCGGCGGTGCCAAGAAGGTGTGCGACGACGGCAACGCCTGCACCGACGACAGCTGCGACAGCAAGGCGGGCTGTACCGCCAAAGCCAACAGCGCAGCGTGCAGCGATGGCAACCAGTGCACGGCCGGCGACGCCTGCGCGAGTGGCACCTGCAAGGGCGGCGCGCCGAGCAAGTGCGACGACAGCGACGCCTGCACCCAAGATGGCTGCAATGTGGCCAACGGCTTGTGCACGCATCTCGACACCACGCTCTCGCAATGCGACGACAAGAACCCGTGTACCGACGACCTGTGCGGCGCCAAGCTCGGCTGTGGCCACAGCAACAACACCAAGGCCTGCACCGACGGCAATCCCTGCACCACGAGCGACACCTGCAAGGGCGGGCTGTGCGTGGCGACAGCGAGCTTGAACTGCGACGACGGCAAGGGCTGCACCGACGACAGCTGCGACCCCAAGCAGGGGTGTGTGTACGGCAACAACACCAAGCCCTGTGACGATGGCATCGGCTGCACGCAGAGCGACGCCTGTAGCGACGGCAACTGCAAGGGCACGATCAACTGCGACGACAAGAAGCCCTGCACGCAGGATAGCTGTGACGTCAAAACGGGCACTTGTGTGACCAGCCCGCTCTCGGTGGGTGCTTGCGACGATGGCAACGTGTGTACGGAGGGCGAGGCATGCAAGTCCGGGGTCTGCGTGCCGGCCAAACTCAAAGACTGCGAAGACGGCAATGTGTGCACCGACGACCCGTGCGACAAGGTGCAAGGCTGTGACCACGTCGCCATCGCCGGGACCTGCGACAGCAAGCAATGCACCTTTAACGATTCGTGCGCGGCCAAGGTGTGCGTCAGCAGCAAAGTCGCGCGCTTATGGGAGACGACCACGGCGCCGTTGGGAGGGGCGCAGAACTACCCGACCAGCGTGACCGTCGCCGACGACGGCATTCTGGTGACCGTGCTGGGCGGTGCGGCCAACGACGTCTACACGGACGCGCAGTATGGGGCGACCGGCTACCTGCTGAAATACGATTTTGCAGGCAAGCTCATCAAGACCGTGGACTTGTGGGCGCTGGCGCAAATCGGCGATGTCCGCAAGGTGCTCGTCGACGCGCAGGGCTCTGTCTACGTCATCGGCAACGGTCAGCAGGCGACGGGCGGGCGCATCGCGCGTCTCGACAAGAACCTGGGGCTCATGTTCAGCAAGACCATCAGCTGCAACTTCGCCAGCGGCGGCCCGTCTACCGCGTACGGCGCTGCGTTCGCGATGGTCAACGGCTATCAGGCGATCGCCATCACCGGTCACGGCCAGGCCGGCAACCAGTCGACGCTTGCGGGCTTCATCACCGCGTGCGGTCTCACGTTGGAGTTCACTGCCGGCTGCTACGTGTACAACGCCGCTGCGACTTCGGGTGGCTCCAGTCTGCGCGCCGTGGCCCAGCGGCCCGACGGCAAGATCGTCGCCACTGGGACGACGAGCGAGGCGGGCGTGGTCGGCGGCACGGACGTGTTGGTCGCCGTGGTGGAGCCTGGCCTCAAGGTCTTCAAGACCCTAAGTTTTGGCACCGCCGGCAACGACATGGGGCGCGCGGTCGCCACCAACGCCGACAATTCGTTCTACGTCAGCGGCTTTGTCGCCGGCAATGGCGCCGACCTGTTCCTGCAGCGGCTCGACGCCACGGTCAACGAGCAGTGGAAGGTCACCCTTGCCGCGGGGAAGGACGGCAGTGGCGAGGCGCTGCTGGCCCACCCCGACGGGGGCGTGTTGGTCGCGGGGTACAGCATCGATGGTGCGTCGAGCGAGGGCAGCTACCTGTGGCGCTATTCCAACGAAGGCACGATGCGGGTCGAGCGGAACTACTCCACGTCGAGCTATGAGCTCCTGCGCGCGCTCAGCCCGATGCCGAGCGGCGACTTGGTGCTGCTTGGCTTTACGCGCGGGGCTTCCGCCAGCCTCTGGAGGCTGCGCTTGCTGCGGACCGATGCGTGGGGCTTCGACACCTGCGGTAAATCCAACCTCTGCCAGCAAAAGCCTTGGGCGGGCTGCGACGACGGCAAGCCGTGCAGCTTCGACCAGTGCATCACCAACGGCGGGTGCACCACCGTGTTTGGCAGCCTCATGTGCTCGGACAACAACGCGTGTACGGCCGCCGACGCCTGCGATGGCACCCAGAGCTGCGTGGGCACGAAAGTCGTCTGCGACGACAAGAACCCATGCACGGCCGACACTTGCAATGCGGCGACCGGTTGCATCAACGACGCGCTGCCAGATACGACGCCTTGTGGGGGCGGCAAAGCGTGCAAGGCTGGCGTGTGCCAGTAGGCAGGAGCGGGTCGATGCGGTCGGCGCGCCCTGTGTTCAAGCGCGAGGGGCCCGTCGGCCCGATTGCTCGCTGTCTAGGAGACCCTCTGGCCCCTTCGGAGGCGCCGGCCGGTTCGCTGCGAGCAGGTCATCGGCGACTCGCTGACGCTGGCCCTCGCAGATGTCATCGAGCTCCACCAGCGGCGCAGCGGCGTGGCGGGCCCGCGCGCGGCGTGGCCTGTCGATCGCGACCGCCGCGTAGAGGCGTTCTGCGCGCAGCGTCGAAGGCTACAGACGTGAGGGGCGCGATTTGATGAGGCCCAGCCCAAGAGTCCGCAGATGGTCCCCCACCGCGCTGCTGCTTGCCTGCTGCAGCTGCGCCACGACTGCTCCCACCAGCCCCGCTGCCGAGGACGCGACGCCCGATGTCGCAGGCCTGCCCGCCGACGCCGACCCCAGCCCCATCGACACCAGCGCGCCGGCGCCCGAGATCACGAAGGTCTGGCTCGGCGTCGAGGGGCTGCCAGCGGCCATGGTCGGCACCACCGCCAAGGGCGCCCCCCTGCGCTGGGCCGTGCCGACGCAGGGCTACACGCTCGACGTCCACGCCGAGGCTGATGGCCCGCCGCAGCAAGCGCCGACGCTGGAGTCGACCCCAGCGGCCAAGGTGACGCCAGGCGCGTGGCAACCCGAGGGCAAGTCGGGCTGGCGCTGGTCGGCGCTGGTCGAGACGGCGAGCGCCGATGCCGGGCCGGTTCAGTGGACCGCCACGCTCGGCAGCCAGAGTGCCAGCCTTGGCCTGACGGTCGTCGAGCGCAAGCCGGCCAACGACCCCTTCGAGCAGCCGGATCCGTGGCTGCTGACCTTCTCGCGCGACATCGGCAGCGTCGCCGTTTTGACCTTGCCAGAGGGTGTGACCGTCGTCGTCACCAACACGCCGAACGGCAAGGTCGACTTTGCCGAGACGCTCGCGGCGCTTGGCCTTCAGGGGGGCGACGCCGCCTTCAACCAGGCCGTCGTCGCGCTGGTCCGAGAACGCATCGTCGCGTGGCTGCGCGATTTCTTCCACCACGACGGCGCAGGCGGCGCAACCGCGGAGGAGGCGGTCCGGGTGCAGCTCCTCGTCGAAGGCGATCCGGCGCTGGCCAGCATCGACGCCGGCAAGCTGTCGAAGATGGCGATCGGCGGCTCCGCTCCCGACAAGCCCGGCAAGCGGCAACTCTTTGGGCTCGCCACCATCGACTTTCGCAACGCGCAGGCCAATGACGACAGCAGCGATGGTCTCGGCGTATTTACCTTCTCCATGGTCCGTGCTGCCTTCGCCCAGGCGATCGTCCAGACGCTGCTACAGCCAGCCCTGCCCCTGCTCGGCGGCGCGGCCTTCGGCGCCCTGCCAGGCGACAGCGCCTTGGTGGCGCCGGGCTTTGACCCGGCGACGCTGCCTGAGGGCCCGCTGCGCCAGCGCGGCCAACTCTTCGCGCTCGAGGTGCGGCTGCTGAGCCTGGCGATCGCGGCGGTGACGGCGCACGAGATGGGCCACTCGCTCGGGCTCATCGCCCCGGGACCGCCGCCCAAGGGTCTGCTCGGCGGCGTGGATGGCCCTTGGGTGGTCAAGAAGCAGGACGAGCATCACCTCGACACCGCGGGGCCGAACCTGATGCAGACCGGCGACAGCTTCAACGCGGCCGAGCTGTTGAGCCAGACGCCGGCCTTCAGCGCGCTGGAGCTGGGCTATCTGCGACGACGGTTGCTGGTGTTGTGAGGCGGCGGGGGCGACGCGCTCGGCCGAGTCGCTCGTGCAGAACGGCGTCGCGCCTCGATAGGGAAAGGGAAAGCCGCACGCGCCAAGCGCAGCAACGCTCGGCAGCCCCGCGGCTCGCCTCAGCCAGGGCGGCGCGCCAGCGGCCAGCAGCGCGGACGTCCGCTCGTTTGCACGGAACGCGATGTCGATTGGAACGTCCGCTGCCGAGGTCGCGCCCGCTGAGACCCAACAGGCTCCGCCCCCAAGTTGACCGTAGGCACGCGCGCTGTCACGCTCACTGCACCCTCGCTGTGACGCCTTGGAGGCGTGCGGACGAAGGCCTGCGCCGCGTTCGCGCGTGCGTCAACGTGCCCAAGAGCCGGCAGCCCCTGTCAAGTTGAGAGGGGCGCTGAAGGCGACCGCTGGTGTGCCGGTGATATCCCCACGGTCGTGTCGGACCGAAGCTGACGAGGCGCGAGCTGAAGATCGAGATCACCAAAGAGCCGAACCGACCCTTGGGCGCCAACCCCGGGGCCCTTTGGGGAACGCTGTCGCGCGGCACGAAGCTGAGCAGCGGCACTTCCGCGAGAGGCCCTCGCTGGGCGGGTCGGCTGCTGGCCTTTGGGTTGGGTTGCCTCCTGCTGGTGGCTACGCGTCCTGCCGCGGCGTGGGAGCTCGATGGCGTCGCCGCGTGGCGGCAGCTCGGCCCAGACGTCGAGCTCGGCAAACCCGAGCGTCTCCACGAACACGGCGGTGGCGCGTTGCTCGGCGGCTTGCGCTTTGGCGTCGGCCTGCGTCCATGGCTGCACCTGGAGCTCGCTGCTTTGGGGGGGCGAACCGAATTGCCGGTTGTCGAAGAGGGAGGCACTGGCTTCGTCGCCGCGACGCTGCTGGAAGCCCGCGTGAACCTGCGTGCAGGGCCCAAGTTCGGGCGATTCGAGCCCTTTGTGCTCATCGGCGGCGCGGTCAGCCAGACGCTGGCGAGCGGCGGGCCTGGCGGTGAGGCGTCGGACGTCCTGACGGACCGCGACCTGAGCTCCCATGCTGGCGTCGGGCTGCGCGTGCGCCTCTTGGCTGGGCTCCACCTGCGTGCCGACGCGCGGCTCTCGCTGGTGGGCTCGACAGTGAAAGGCCAGCTCTTCTCCCGCGACTTGGGCGCAACTGTGGGGCTTGGCTGGGCGTTTGGGGCCGGCGCGGAACCAGGCACCCCTGCGGTCCCCCGCGTTGCCGGGCCTGAGCCCATCGCCGGAGACAGCGACGGCGACCGCATTGGCGACGGCGACGATCGTTGCCCCCTCGAGCCAGAGACTCGCAACGGCCTGCGCGATGACGACGGCTGCCCAGAAGACCCTGAGGTCGCACGCCGCTACCACCAAAACGGCTACGACGTGCAAGGCACTGAGATCGTGGCGACGCTGCGCTCGACCGCGAACAAGCCCGCGGCGGCCGCGTCAACCGGCGCGGCCGTGGCGCGGGATCCACGCCTCTTGCGACTCGACCCGCCCGTTCCGCTGGCCAAAGATGCGCTGCCGCCGCTGGTGAGCCCAGGCGACGATGACGGCGATGGCATCGTACGCGCCGACGACGCCTGCCCCGACGAGGCCGAGGATCCCGACGGCTTCGCCGACGAGGATGGCTGCCCCGACCTCGACGACGACGGCGACGGCATCCTCGACGTCGCCGACCGCTGCCCGCTGGAGTCCGAGACCGTCAACGGCGCACGCGACGAGGACGGCTGCCCCGAGGACCCGGAGCTCTCCGTTCGTGCCCACCGCACCCGGTACGCCCGCGCTGCTGATGGCGGCTTGGTCGCGGCGCCGCCCGACCAGGCGCTGCCCGAGCCCGAGAAACTGGGCGCTGGAGCGCTGCCGGCCCTGGCCAGCAACGGTGACGACGACGGCGACGGCTTGCTACGCCAAGACGACGTCTGTCCCGAGTTGCCCGAGGACAAAGACGGATTCGAAGATGGCGATGGCTGCCCGGACCCCGACAACGATGGTGACGGTGTGCTCGACGGCGCAGATCGCTGCGCATTGGAGGGCGAGACGCGGAACGGCTGGGACGATGAGGACGGCTGCCCCGACCTGTTGCCCGCGGTGCTGCTCGAGCGCGTCGGCCGCATCGAGGGGTTGGTCTTCGCCAACAACTCGGCCAAGTTGCTGCCTGCGTCCGAGCCGGTGCTGCAGAAGCTGCTGGCGGCGCTCAAGGAGTATCCGCAGATACGCGTCGAGATCGCCGGCCACACCGACGATCGCGGCAAACGCGCGCGCAACATCGAGCTGTCGCGCCAGCGTGCGGAATCGGTCCGCGATTGGCTTGTGGCCAAGGGCGTCGAGGCCGATCACTTGCAGGCTGCCGGCTATGGTTCAGATGTACCGGTGACGAGCAACCGCAACGAGAAGGGGCGTGCGCTCAACCGGCGGGTGGAGTTCAACCTCGTCGTGGTGCCTGCCAAGCCGGTGGTCATCGGCGAAGAGGTGGGCAAGTGAAGCGGCGGCCGGGCAACAACTCGCGTGACAATGGCCTGCAACAACGCCAGCGTCGGTTGAGAGGCTTCGGCCCTTGGCGCGTTGCCGCGTGCCTCTTGATGGCTCTTGGATCCACGCTCGCGGGCAAGGCCCATGCGGCCGATCGCTGCGAAGGAATGCGCCTGGATGGTGGGCGGGTCGTGCTCGCATCGCCGATACCGACCGCAACGCCGCTGATAGGGGCCGACCTCGAGTGCGCCAAGGCGATCGCAGCCGCATTGGTCAAGCGGCCCAAGCTGAGGTCGGTGACCTTGGCGGCGCGCGTCCTGCAGGCAGACCGCAGCCTGGGCACCGTGGCGGAACGCGAGTGGCGCCGGGTGCTGGAAAGTGTCGGGATTCCTGCGCTTCGTATCACGACCATCGTGCCCACGGTGACGCACGCGGCGCAAGCCACGCTTGAGATCGCCTACCGCGAGCCGACCGCACGCCAGGTGGCCATGGTTCAGGACGTCACCGGCAAGGTGCTCCGAGGCGCATCGCTGGACTCGCTGCAGCTCGTGGGTCGCGGCTCGCCGCTCGCGCAGGGCGAGGTTGTGGCCAGCGGTCCGCAGAGTCGGGTGCGCCTCGCCCTTGCCGACGGCAGCTTCTTGGCCATGGCGCCCAACGCTGCGCTCAAGCTCGGAGCGATCGAGTTGAACGCATCGCTCAAGCGCAGCGTCAGCATCGAGCTGCTGCAGGGGCGTGTCGAGGCAGTCGTCGTGCCACAGAGCGGCGGCGCATTCGAGATCGCCACAGGAGTCGCACTCGCCGGCGTTCGCGGCACGTCCTTTCGGGTCGCGCTGGCCAGCCGGGGCCGCACAGTCGTCGAGACCGTCGAGGGCTTGGTCGAGCTTCAGGGCCGTCAGGGCAAGCTTGGCACTGTGTTGGTCCACGCGGGCGAAACCGCCTGGGTCGACGCGTCCGGCGTGCCGAGCCAGGTGCGCAAGCTCCTGCCGGGCGCACAGGCGCTGGGTCCGCTGCAAGGCAAGGTTCGCCAGGGCGCGGTCTTGCGCTGGACCGCGGTCCCCGGCGCAACCCGCTATGTCGTGGCGCTCGCGACCGACGGCGAACACAGCCTCGGCCTGCGCGAGGTCGAGACCGCCAAGCCTGAGGTGGCGCTGCCCGCGGACCTGGCGCCCGGCACCACATTCTGGCGCGTCTTCGCCATCGATGACGACGAGACCATCGGCTTGCCGAGCAAGACCTACCGTCTGCAGGTGGAGGCACCATGAACAGGCTGGTCCTGGTCATCGCGCTGGCGTCGGTCATTGGCGCATGCAACGACGACGTCGACTTCTACGACAAGCAGCTCAGCGCCATGGCCGACTGCATCGACGCGAGCTGTGACGAGCACGACGCGACCGAGACCGGCGGCAGCGAAGACGTGAAGAGCGACCAGGACGCGCAAGACAGCGGCGGCTGCACCCCAGAAGGATGCGACGACGGCAAGCCATGTACCTCCGATTCCTGCCATCCCGAAACCGGCGGCTGTATCTACGACGTGAACATGACAGGCCTGCAATGCGTCGACGACGACCCTTGCACGATCTTCACCTTCTGCGACCAGGATGCTTGTGCCCTCCCCAAGGGCGTTAGCCTTTGCGACGACGGAAGCCCTTGCACGGACGGTAGCTGCGACGTCCAACTGGGTTGCAGCTATACGCCGGTGCCGGGGAACCCGGAGTGCGACGATGGCGACGTGTGCAGCCCGTCGTCCGCCTGCTTCGAAGGAGTCTGCGTCGGCGCCGAAAACGTCTCCTGCGTCGACGGAAACGCGTGCACAGACGACAGCTGCGATTCCAACTCCGGCGCATGCTCGCACCTGGCCAACACGGCCAAATGCTCAAAGGGCTCCTTCTGCTCGCCGCCGGCAAAGTGCGAGGAGAAAGTCTGCAAAGCCCAGACACAGAACCCTTGCGACGACGGCAACCCTTGCACGACCGACACGTGCACAGAAGGCGAGGGGGTGGGCTGCGATAACACGCCCAACTCCGCGTCGTGCAAGCACAACGACCCATCCTGCACGCAAGAAGGAAAGTGTGTCGAAACAAAGTGTGTCCCGCCTGTGCCCTGTTGAGTTTCGCAACTTTGGTCGCCGCCCAAGACCCTCGCTCGTCCACCGCTTTCCGCCAACGCTCGCTCCACCGCCCGCGCTTCGCCGCTGATGGGCGGCGAGGTGTCGCCCGCTGCGTACCCGCAAGGGGGTGCCCAAGACGTTGACGGCGCTTGCCGCGGCGCCGATGGTGCAAGCCGGCATGCACGCCGACGAGGACAAGGCCCCATGCGAAGCACCTCCCTTGGCCTGAGCGGGCTCCATCCAAGCGCAGGGCTGCTCGTCTACGCGACCGCACTCGGCCTTATCCTCGCGAGCTGCGCCTCACCGAGCGGCAGCGCGGCGGGCGGCGGCGTCCTTGTCAGCGACGCCGTGACGGACACCGGCAGCGCAGACGCTTCGACGACCGCGGACACATCGGACGTGGACACGGCGAGCGGGTCCGCCTCAGACGGCGCCTCCGGCGACACCGGCAGCGACACCGGCGGCAGCGATGGGGTCGGCGGCGACGGGGCGCCCTCCGACGCCAGCTGCTCCGTTGGCCAGCCCTGCGACGACGGCGACCTCTGCACCCAGGCCGATGGCTGCGTCGGTGGCGTCTGCAAGGGCACGCCGCTCGATTGCAACATCGGCCTCGGCCCCTGCTCCCAGGGGGCGTGCGAGCCCAGCCTCGGC
Source organism: Myxococcales bacterium (assembly GCA_947491025.1). GTDB lineage: Bacteria > Myxococcota_A > UBA9042 > UBA9042 > UBA9042 > SXNM01. The sequence goes on along the minus strand of CANLIC010000021.1, from coordinate 67,663 downwards.
GTCTGCGTCACGTCGAACAAAGACGCAGCCTGTGACGATGGCGATCCCTGCACCGCCCCGGACAACTGCCTCCTCGGCGCCTGCACCGGCTTCCCGGTCGAGGGCTGCTGCACGCCCAGCTGCGCGGGCAAGGTGTGCGGCGACAACGGCTGCGGCGCCTCTTGTGGCAGCTGCGCCAGCGGCCAGACCTGCGGCGCTGGCACCTGCGTGACCTCGAGCAAGGCCGGCGAGACGTGCGGCGACGCGCTGAAGGTCGGCGAGCTGCCGTTCAAACACTTCGGGACCACCAGCGGGGCGAACAACGACTTGAGCGCGCCGGACAATGCCTGCTACGCCTCTTCGCTCGGCCTCTACGGCGCCGAGGTCGTGTACGCCTACACCGCAGGCCAGGCCGTGACCCTCGCCCTGACGCTGAGCGGTTACGACAACAAGCCCTCGCTCTACGTCGCGACCGACTGCGCCGACATCAAGAACAGCTGCCTTTCCGGTGCGCTCGGCTTTGGCCAGAGCACGCTTGGGCCATCCTATGCGGCGGTCGCCAAGGGTCAGACCGCATTCATCATCGTCGACGCCGACGGCGCAGGCGGCGACTTCACGCTCGAGGTGAAGAAGTGCACACCCAACTGCCAAGGCAAGGTCTGCGGCACCGACGGTTGCGGCGGCACCTGCGGGGATTGCCCGCTGCTCTCGGCGTACAACTGCAGCAGCGTGGGCACCTGCCTGTGTGTGCCCAATTGCTATGAGAAAACATGCGGATCTGACGGATGCGGCGGAGCCTGCGGCAAAGCGTGCGGCGACGGCCAGAGCTGCGACGGCGTGACCATGGCCGGCCAGTTCACCGGCAGCTGCGTCAAGGCGGGTCAGGCGGGCGACACCTGCAGCTCGGCGGTCGAAGTGACGGGTTCGCCGTTTGTCCACAACGGCTCCACGGTCGGGCTCGGCAACGACCTCTACGGTTGGGCCTTCTGCGAGGGCAATGGCGCCGGCGCGTATCTTGGCGACGAGGCGCCAGACAAGGTCTTTCGCATCGCAGGCGACAAGGCCGCGACCTACCTCGTCGAGCTCAAGGAACAGAGCACCAACCTCCAGCTCTACGCCTTGACCGACTGCGCCAAGCCGATGTCGTGTCTGCAGACGTCGTACAAGGCGCAGACCCTGAAGTCTCAACTCCTGGTCGAGGCGAGCGCGGCGCGGCCGGTCTTTGTCGCCGTCGACGGCTACAGCAAGCAGAGCGGCACGTTTCTGCTCGAGGCCAAGCGCTGCGACAAGCCGGCCGATTGTCCGACGGCGACCCCTGGCGACACCTGCACCTGGCCCGTCGAGGTGAAGGAGCTGCCGTACAACGCATCAGGAAGCCTCGGCCTCCCCGGCTACGCGCTGCCAAAGGGCGCATGTGGCGCGCCCAAGACCCTCGGCGATGCAGCGGCCAACACCGCGTATCGCCTCGTCGCCAGCGCAAGTGGGACCTACACCGTCAAGGTGACAGGGACGGGCGGCATGGACCCCATCGTCTATGTCGCCAAGGATTGCCTCGCCCTCAGCGCAAGCTGCCTCGGCTATGCCGACAAGACCGGCGACAAGGGCGTGGAAGTGCTGGCCATCGCAGCCAAAGCCGGTGACGTGTTGCACATCATCGTCGACGCGACGAGCAACGTGGGTGGCACCTTCAGCATCGCGATCACCGGTCCCTGAGGGACGCCATCATTGCCGCTTGGAAGTCCACAGGATGCGTCGCCCATCCACGGAGCGACACGTGGCGCCAAGCGAAATGACACGTTGAGTTTGTCACATCAGGCTGCGAACATCGGGCCAAGGCGATAAGATGCGCCTTGAGACCCGGCGGGTCGCAGCTCGATGACCCCCGACGTCAGCGCAGGGCGACAAGCTAGAACGCCGCTTGGTCCTACCCCGGAGCCGCCGATGCCGTGCCGTGACCTCACATGGACCCCAGCCAGCCCACCGCCAAAAGCCCGCAAGCGCAAGCTCGCGCTCGCCGTTCCGCTGCTTTTCGGCGCGCTCAGCGCGCTTTCAGGCTGCGGCGGTGACGAGACGGTCGTACCGCCTGTCGACACCGCAGCCGACACGGCCCCCGCCGACACGGCGACCGACGTCGGCGCCGAGGACACCGCCATCGTCGACACCGCAACCGTCGATGCGGCGGCCGACGTCGTCGACGAGATCCTCGGTCGCAATCCGCCGTGCACGACGCCCGAGGACTGCGGTGCGCCTCCGGGTCCCTGCTTGGACTTCGTCTGCCATAGCCTCCACGGGTGCGTTCCTACGCAGCTCCCTGACGGCGCGCTCTGCGACGACGGCAACACCTGTGCGCTCGGTGCGACATGCCAAGCGGGAGGCTGCGTCAGCGGCAAGGCGAAAGACTGTGACGACGCGCAGCCTTGCACCGTGGATTCCTGCGCCAACGGGGCCTGCGTCCACTTGCCCGTCGCGGCCACGCCTGCCTTCCCGTGCGACGATGGCAACCCTTGCACTGGCAACGATCACTGCGCGCAAGGCGGCTGCGCCGGCGACAAGAACACCTGCCTCTGCCAGACCGACGCCGACTGCAAAGACGCCGGCGGTGGCGATCTCTGTGCCGGCACGTGGTATTGCGCGGTGCAGCCCGGCGGATCGCGCGCCTGTGTGGCCAACCCTGCGACCATCGTCGCCTGCGACCCGTCGGCGGATACGCCCTGCCAGGAGAACATCTGCGCGCCGAGCACCGGCAAATGCGTGATGAAGGTCACCGCGGATGGTGCCGGCTGTGACGACGGCCAGAACTGCACCGAGGGCGAGGTCTGCAACGGCGGCGCCTGCAAGGGTGGCGTCGTCGTCTGCTGCAACGCCGACGTCGATTGTGCGAAGAACGAAGACGGCGACGCCTGCAACGGCACGCTATTTTGCAACAAGGCGCTCGGCAAGTGCCAGCTCAACCCGTCGACCCTCGTGACCTGCGTCACGGTCGACGACACGACTTGCAGCAAGGCCGTCTGCGATCCCAAGACCGGGACTTGCGGACCCAAGGCAACGACGGACGGCGAGACCTGCGACGACGGCAACCCGTGCACGCCCGGTGAGCAATGCAAGGGCGGCTTGTGCACCCCCACCTCGACCAACACTTGCCCCTGCAAGGCCGACATCGACTGCGCCGGCAAAGACGACGGCGACCCCTGTAACGGTGTGCCCTACTGCGACCTCAAGGTCGGGAGCTGCAAGACAAATCCGGCCACCGTCGTCGTCTGCCCAAGCGTCGATGACACGGTGTGCACGAACAACACCTGCGATCCCAAGAAGGGCGTCTGCGCGCCGAAGCCTGTCCTCGACGGGCAGCCCTGTGACGCCGATGGCAACCCTTGCACGCCGAATGACGCTTGCAAGGCCGGCGCTTGTCTCATCGACGTCGTGAACACCTGCGTGTGCTCGACCAACGCCGACTGTGCCGCTGGCGACGACGGGGACCTCTGCAACGGAGCGCTCTTCTGCGACAAGAGCGGCTCTGAGGGCAAGGGCTCCTGCAAAGTCAACCCGGCGACCCTCGTCAACTGTCCGAGCGTCGACAACACGGCGTGCATCCAGAACGTGTGCCAGCCGAAGTCTGGCAAATGCGCGATGACCTTCGTCAACCAGGACGAGCCCTGCGACGATGGTGCGCCGTGCACCAAGGGCGACGTCTGCAAGAACGGCGCATGCAAGGCAGGCGGCGACATCTGCCTCTGTCACGCCAACAGCGATTGCCTGCCCCAAGAGGACGGCAACGCCTGCAACGGCACGCTCTACTGCGACACCGGTCCGCTGCCGTGGAGCTGCAAGGTCAAGCCAAGTACTGTGATTACGTGCCCAACGGTGAACGACAGCTACTGCCAGCAGTCGATCTGCCAGCCCAAGTCGGGACTCTGCGTTCTGACGATGCTTCATCTCGACGAGCCGTGCGACGACAACGACACCTGCACGGTCAATACCGTCTGCAAGGGCGGCCTCTGCGCCGATCCGCTCGCCGACAGCGGCGGCAAGTGCAACGACGGCAACCCGTGCACCGACGACAGCTGCGACAAAGTGCTGGGATGCCAGTGGGTCGCCAACAAGGCGCCCTGCGAAGACGGCAGCAAGTGTACCGTCGACGACGCCTGCGCGAGCAAGGCCTGCAAGCCCGGCGCCGCGGCCAAATGCGACGACGGCAAGGTGTGTACGACCGACCTGTGCAATCCGCAGTCGGGCTGCATCGGCTTCAACAACTCAGACCCCTGCACCGACGGCAATCCGTGCACCGTGGCCGATGGCTGCAAAGGCGGCGCCTGCATCGCGGGCAAGGCGGCGGAATGTGCCGATAGCAACCCCTGTAGCCTCGACGGCTGCGACACCAAGACCGGTCAATGTACCCACGACCTCAAGGCGGATCCGGCCGTCCTCTGCAGCGACGGCATCCCCTGCACGGTGGAGTCGTGCGATCCCAAGATCGGCTGCATCCACTCGGCGACCGACCTGCTCTGTGACGACAAGGTGGCGTGCACCAACGACACCTGCAGCAAGCAGGTCGGCTGCACGCACCTGTCGAACGACCAGGCCTGCAGCGACAACGACGCTTGCACGCTCGATACCTGCGTCGCCGGCGTCGGCTGCAAGCAGACCCCGAGCGGCGACGGCGAGCCCTGCGCCGACGCAGACCCCTGCACCATCGGCGACGCCTGCGCGGCAGGCGCTTGCAAGGCGGGCATCAAGTCGCCGGCCTGCAGCGTCGATCCCGCGCAATGCAAAGACAAAGCCGATGGCACGGCCTGCAACGATGGCGACGCCTGCAGCAAGGGCGAGACCTGTGCCGGTGGCGTATGCCGCGCCCTCGCCGTGACGCTGGAGGTCGAGACCCTCATCGACACCGAGAACGACGCCATCGTCGACGGCCCGCGTCTGCGGGCCCGCGGCATGAATCCCCACGCCCTCGCGCTGTCCCCAAGCGGCGCCATCGGGATGTCCTCGACGTCGGCACCCTCGTTGCGCGAGCTCGCCCTCGACGGCGTCGTCCGCACCATCGCTGGCACTGCGATACCGCACTACACGGACGCGCTGGTCGACGGCGTCGGCACCGCAGGCAGCCTTGGTCAGCCGGGCGGGCTGGTCTACGGGCCTGACGGCTCGCGCTACATCCCCGAGACCCTGTTCGACTCGATCCGTGTGGTCAGCTCTGCGGGCGCCGTGACGACGCTGGCCGGTGGCGCAGCGCAGGGTTTCGCGGACGGCAAGGGCAGCGCTGCCAAGTTCTACGACCCCATCGCCGCGGCATGGCTCCCGGACGGCGCGCTCATCGTCTGCGACCGGAACAACGCATTGCTTCGGCGCGTGACGTCCGACGGCACGGTCACGACCGTCGCCGGGCAGCCCGGCACCGCTGGCGTCGTCGACGGAAAGGGCAGCGCTGCGCGACTCTTCGAGCCCTATGGCATCGCGCGCGCACCGAACGGCAGCCACTTGTTCGTCGACCGCAGCGGCCACCTCCTGCGGCGCGTCTCGGCAGACGGCACCGTGACCACCATCGCGGGCAAGGGCAACCTGGCCGGCGCCATCGATGGCAAGGGCGACGTCGCCCGCTTCAACGAGCCGTGTGATGTGGCGGTCGCGCCGAGCGGCGAGGCGTACACCGTGGAGTGCGGATCCAGCCGTCTGCGGCGCATCGGGCTTGACGGCACGGTCACGACGCTGATTGGCGCGGCCGGGCCGGGCTATGTCGACGGCGTCGGCGCCGCCGCTCGCTTCGCGACGCCCGCGCGCATCACGTTCGACGCGTTTGGTGACCTCATCATCGGCGACTGGGCCAACAAGCGCGTGCGACGCGTGCGGATGCGCGCCGACGCCTGCGACGACGGCAAGCCTTGCACGCGCGACGGCTGCGACCCCAAGTCCGGCACCTGCACACACACGCCCGTCACCTGCGACGACGGGCTGCCTTGCACCAAAGACGTGTGCACGGTCTCGACGGGCGCCTGCACATGGACCGCAGAGCCCACTGGCGCACCGTGCCAGGACGGCGACGCGTGCACCGCCGTCAGCATCTGCGCCGCGGGCAACTGCTACGCCAGCGCGACTGCCGAGCTGGTTGGCAAGGGCGCCGGTGCCACGGACGGGCTCGAGGTCAACGCCGGGTATTACACCATCTCCGGAATGAGGCGGCACCCCGACGGCCGTATCGCGATGACCGAGAGCCACGCCGGACGCATCCGCCTGCGCCTCCCCAACGGCGAGATCAAGACCATCGCGGGCGGCCTGGTCTACGGCGGCTACCAGGACGGCACGGCCTTTGAGGCGCGCTTCTCGGGGGCAGCAGGCATCGCCTTCGCGCCGTCCGGGGGCTTCTATGTCGCTGACACCGGCAATCACCGCATTCGCGCCGTCACAGACGATGGACAGACCACGACCTTCGCCGGCGTGACGCCCGGCGGCTTCCAAGATGGCGCGGCGGCCCTGGCGCGCTTCAATGAACCCACCGACGTCTGCGTCAGCTCCAAGGGCACCGTCATCGTCGCAGACCGCTACAACCACCGCGTTCGCGCCATCGCTGACGGTGTCGTGACCACCCTCGCTGGCAACGGCCACTGGGGAATGCGCGATGGGCCCGGCCCGACCGCGATCTTCGATCAACCGACGGGCCTCGCGCCGGCGGCGAATGGCGACCTCTATGTGGCAGACCTCCAGAACCACGCAGTGCGCCGGATCGGCGCGGACGGCGTCGTCGTCACCGTGGTCGGCAGCAAGCGCAACGCGAACCAGGAGGGCATCGGCCGTGCCGGCTCCATTGCCCAACCGGCCGGCGTCGCGATTGGGCCTGGCGGCGTCCTGTGGGTTTCGACGCTGCAAGGATTCATAGGGCGCGTCGACGCAGAGCGGCGGCTGACCTTCGTCTTGGGCGGCGGTGCAGCGACCGGCGGCCTCGCCGCGAGCGTCAACGTCGGAGCGCTCACCCGCATCGCCGTGCTCGACGACGGCGAGCTCATTGTTGCCGCGAACGCCGCCTCCAAGCTGCTCAAGGTCAGCCCGCCCGGGGTGTCCTGCGACGACGGCAACGCCTGCACCGACGACAGTTGCACCGCGAGCAAGGGTTGCGTCGCCATCGCCAACGGCACGCAATGCCAAGACGATGACCCTTGCACGTCTCCCGACCTGTGCGTCGGTGGCGCCTGCAAGGCTGGCGCCATGGCCCAAGACTGCAATTGCAAGGCCGGCAAGGGCTTTGGCTGCGACGATTCCAACCCGTGCACGACCGAGACCTGCGACGCGCTCAAGGGCTGCGGCCATGTCGACCTCGCCGATTACCTGCCGTGCAATGACAACAATCCGTGCACGCTCAATGACAGCTGCCAGTCCGGCAACTGTCTTGCCGACCCGTCGCGTTATGCCGTGGGGCGCGGTGTCGGCGCAGAGAGCCCGCCAGGTCAACTCAATGGCGCGAGGGATGGTCTCGTCGCGCTGCATGGTGGCGCCGCGGTCGGACGAATCGAACATCCCACCGATCTATCACGCAGCGCCGAGGGGCACGTCTACATCGCCGATAGTGGCAATTCGACGGTGCGCGTCCTACGGACGGACGGTCGCATCGACACCGTCGCCGGCGGGCTTGGGCAAGTCTCCGGCTCCGTCGATGGGACGCGGACGGAGGCCCGGTTCGCTGGGCTGGAGTCGGTCGAGCCCGGCAAGCAGGGGGAGCTCTTTGTCAGCGACCGTTACAACCACACCATGCGCAAGATTGACGCCACGGGAAGCGTCACCACCCTTGCCGGGTCGAGCGGTGTGTACGGGTTCATCGACGGCAAGGGGAGTGTCGCCCGCTTTCGCGAGCCTCTCGGCATGTGCAGCGACGGCGCCGGTGGCATCTATGTCGCCGACCACGTGAACCATGCCCTGCGCAAGGTGAGCGCGGACGGCAACGTTGCCACCGTTGCAGGGCTGGGCTCGGCCGGCCTCGTCGACGGTCCCGTCAACAAGGCGCAGTTGGCGTATCCGAGCGACGTCGCGCTCGGCCCCGACGGCACGCTCTACTTCACCGAGTGGTTCCAAAGCACGCTGCGCGCTGTTCGCCCCGATGGCAATGTCGTCACGTTGCTCGTCGACGGAGGTGTGGCGACGCCCGCCGTCGGCGCTGGGCTGCGCGGGGTGCGGATGGCCAACCCCGGCAACCTCGCTTGGACTGCGGAGGGGGTGGTCTTCACCGACAACGGGCTCGGGTTCGTGCGGCGATACCGGCCCGGCGACGAGCGTGTCGAGCTGCTGGCCGGCGGCGGTACCGCAGGATTGGGCGTGCAGGGCGCTGTCGCGATGGTGAACCCGCGCGGCGTGGTCGCCATGTCCAAGGGCGAGCTCCTGGTCGCGCTGAACACCTCACACCGGCTGCGCCTCCTGCGACCCATTGGCGCCACGTGCGATGACGCCAATGACTGCACGCTGGACACCTGCGACGCAACCAAGGGCTGCGTCCATGGCCCGGTCGACCCCGCGGTGGCGTGTACCGACGGCGGCCCGTGCCAGCAGCCGGTGTGCGACGCGCTGCTCGGCCACTGCACCTACAGCGCCAAGCCGAACGGCACGCTGTGCGGCAAAACGGGCACCTGTGGCGCCCAATGCGTCCATGGCCAATGCGCTCTGGTTGGCGTCCTCGATTCGGGGATCGGCACCGGCGTTGGCCAGAGGGTGGATGGAGCCGCCGACAAGGCCGCGTTCCACGGACCGATAGACATCACCGGTGGCGAGCTGGGCGCCCACTACGTCGCAGAGTGGCACTCCGCCTCCATTCGTCGAATCGCCGCCGACTTGACCGTCACGACGCTGGCTGGCGGCGCGGGCAGCGGCTACGCAGAGGGCAAAGGTTCAGCCGCGAAATTCAACGGACCGTGGGGCATTTCGTTCGACGGCGTCGGCTCTCTCTATGTCTCGGACCACTACAGCAACCGAATTCGCCGTGTCGATCTCCAGGGCTCCGTGATCACGGTGGCCGGCAACGGCAAGTCCGGTTCGGCCGACGGTGACGGCCTTAGCGCGACGATGACCAACCCGACGGGCATCGCGGCCGCTGCGGATGGCACGGTCTATTTCAGCGACTCCGGCAACTCCACCATTCGGCGTCTCGAAGGGGTCAAGGTCACCACGATTGCCGGCGCGGCCGGAAAGTGCGCCGCCGTCGACGGCCCGTTTGGCGCCAATCGGCTCTGTGCTTCCGGTGGCTTGGCGCTCGACGCCAAGGGCAACCTCTGGATCGCAGATCGCCAGGCCCACTCGATCCGCCGCCTCAACGCCGCGGGCGTCCTGACCACGGTGGGCGGCGACAACGGCAACTCGCTCCGCAATGACGTGGACGGCGTTGGCCTCCGCGCCGGCACCTTCGGCCTGCCCATGCGCGTCGCGCCCTTGGCGGACGGCACGGTCCTCGTCTCCACCCAGTCCGGCGCCGCCATTCGCAGGCTGTGGCCGCAACAGCGCGTCGAGACCGTGGCCGGCGTGATTGGCGCCATCGGCATGGCCGATGGCCTGGGGCCCGCGGCGAAGATGGCTGCTGACCCCGGCCTCCATGTCGGCGCGGACGGCGTCGTCTGGGTCGCCGACATGGCCAACAACCGCGTGCGGCGCTTGATTCTCGGCGTGCAGAGCTGCGGCGAACTCCTCGGCGCGTCTCCTGCCGCGCCCGCGACCTCGTGCAAGGCCATCGGCGCCGACTCCAAGGTCGGCCACCTCACCAAGCTCTGGATCGACCCTGATCCAAGCGATGGGCTGCCAGCCTTCAGCTCGCGCTGCGATCACAGCTTCGACGGCGGCGGCTGGACCCGCATCGACTCCAACACCGACCCGAAGCAGGTCGCCAAGTTGATGGGCTCCAAGGCGCAGGTGCTCTACAAGTGCAGCGACACCGCCACCGAGGGCATCGTGTCGCCGCCCTTCTCCGTCTCGTGGTCCTGGGTCAAGCGCGTCGCGGTCGGCGGCACGTGGAAGGTCAAGGGCCAAGACGTCGTCTGTGGCGACGCAGCGCCCGTCTCAGCGCTCGACTGCGGCTGGGGCGTAGGCTGCGCGGAGGCGGACGCGAAGACGCTCTTTGTGCCCGGGCAGACCGCGGCCAACCAGTGCGGCGCGCCGGGGCAGGCATGGACGCAAGGCGCGATGTCGCTCTGTGGCGCCGCCAACTACGGCGGTTGGGTCGTCTACCTGCGCCCGACGCCTTGAACCGCGCCGGCGCTGCTGGCCATGCGCGACGGGTCAGGCTTGGCTTCGCTTTGCGATTTCCGGCCCGAAGTACGCAGCCACAGCCGCCGCGCAGGAGCCAGAAACGACGTGAATGCCATGGACCTGGTCGCTGGCAACGACTGGTCAAATCGCATCCTAGGCTCGGTAGCGCCGCGGCGAAGCTCGTGGGCGTCAGCGAAGCGCGCCCTCAGGGTCGCGGGCGCGGAAGACGTCGGGCGGGAAGAAACCTCCGCTCAGGTCTGTGGCGTCTGCGGCCGCGTGCTGCACGGCGGGTTCACGCCTCCTGCCAGCGCATCGCGCCAGCTCCCTTTGGCGTCATTTCCCGGCCGCAGCGCTGCAACCGCCTACGGCTTGATCTGCACGTTCTTGACACAACCCGACTTGACCCACGTCTCAATCGGGCTCGGCTCCTCCGTCGTCCATGCGCAGCTGACGGTGTAGCCGCCCACGTATTTGTCCGGGACCCAGAACTGGGCAAGGGTGTACGTCGTCCAATCTTCACCCGAAATCTTGAACGTTGTCGCAACGCTACCGGCGGAGGGGTTGCCGGTGCAGTCAAACGTCGCGTTCAGTGGCGGATCGAGGCCGGCCGGCAGCTCGACGCGGTTGTGGCCGTAGGCGCTGCTCGATACCGTCACCGTCCCGTTCATGGTCACGTCGTAGCCGCCGCCTGATTTCGCGGTCTTGCTGAAGCTGGTGATCCACTTGGACACGGTAGGCTGTTTCTTGCCGCAATGCGACGGCATATCGAACGTTACGGCCGCCGTCGTGGTCTTGGGCAAGCAGAGCGCCCCGGCAAGGAATTGGCCACTCGGGCACGCGCAGATCTGGCCGTCGCCCTCCAGCGGCGCGACGCATTGGCAGGCGCCGCCCTTGCCGTCGTTGACGCAAGCCGCGCCGGAGCCGCACTTGACCGCGCCCTGGCACTTGCCGCCGCTGCAGGCATCATTGCTCGTACACGCCAGCCCGTCGTCGCAGGGCGCCGTGGTGTTGGTGTGGGTGCAGACCTGGGTGGGTTGGTTGCACGCGTCGGTAGTGCAAGGGTTGCCGTCGTCGCAGGCTTCCGGCTTGGCTTCTTGCTTGCAGCCCGCGGCCTTGTCGCAGCTATCGACGGTGCACGCGCTGCCGTCGTCGCAGTCGACCGCCTTGCCGGTGCAGGTGCCAGCGGTGCAGATGTCGCCGGTGGTGCAGACGCTGCCGTCCGTACAGCTGGTGGCAAGCAGCGCGGTCTTGTAGACATTGGTGGGCGTCAAGATGATGACATTGTCCGCTGGATCGAAGTTGAACGCGTTGCCCGAGACCCCCGGCACCAGCGTCGGCGCGCTGGTCAAGGCGCTATCGAGCGCAAAGATCTTGCCGGAGTCGCCCGTGTCGAGGACGAAGAGCTGCCCCTTCTTGTCGAACGCCAGACAAGTCAACTGCTTTCCGAACTTCAAAGACGCAAGATAATTGAGTTTCTCGTCCCACTTGTTGATGGATGTCTGGCTCGTACTCCAGATGAACTTGCCCTTCGTCGCAATGCCCCAAGACAAATACGGTGACTTCTCACCAGGGTACGTGAGGGCGCCGCTCGTCGCGAGTACAGCGCCATTGGCGAACGCGACGCGGCGCAAGCCGTTGTTCTCGGCGAATACCAGATCGCCGTCATCGTTGAAGATCATCCGCTTGGGAATGCCGATATTCAGGTCCCAGAGGGCGGGCAGCTTCGGGCCGCCGTCGGCATCGTTGATCTCAAAGAACTGGAGCTTGGGATCATCACCGGAGTCGCCGTACGCATAGACCTTGTCGTCTTGCCGCACCGCAAAGCCGATCATGTTGCTGTTGGTCTTCCAGGTGAGAACCGCGCCCGAGCCCGTGGTCGGAGAGACCTTGCCCTGCCAGCGCCAGAAGTACTTGGCCTCGCCGTTGGCGGCGTAGACCTGTCCCTTGCTGTTGGTCGCCGGTGTCGCCCAGAAGCCCGCGGGGCGGTCCTTCTGGATTTGGATCGATGTCATCACGACGCTGCCGGCCTTGGGTGCAACCGCCGCGGTCACGCAACCCTTGGCGGGATCGCAGCTATCGGTCGTGCAGACATTGGCGTCGTCGCAGACCACGGTCTTGCCGGTCCCGCAGATGCCGGCCTTGCAGGTCTCGCCTGTCGTGCATGCGGTCGCATCGTCGCAGGCGCTGCCGTCGGCGAAGGGCGTGTTCTTGCAGCCCGAGGTCTTGTCGCAGCTATCCGTGGTGCACACCTTCTTGTCATCGCAGGTGACCTTGCTGCCGCACAGGCCAGCCGCGCAGGCCGTACCGCTGGTGCAGGCGTCGCCGTCGTCACAGGTCGTGCCGTCGGCCTTGGGCGTCGTCTTGCAGTCCCCGGTCGCGGTCTCGCAGGTTGCCGCAGCGCAGGCGCCGCCCTCGCAGACCTTGGTGGTCTGGCTGCATTCCCCCGCCTTGCAAGCCTCCGTCGTGCACTTGTCGCCATCGTCGGTGCAGACCTTGGGTGTGCCTTTGCAGGCGCCGTCGGTGCAGGCGTCTCCCTCGGTGCAGGCATCCCCGTCGTCGCAGCCAGGCACAGGGAGCTGGGCGATGATGTCGTCGACGCGGTAGATGTTGGAAGCGAAGCCGGTCGAAGCTGGAGCTGCGCCGAACTGAATGCTGACCACATTCGCAATCTTCGGCGTCAGGTGCACCTGGCTGGTGCCAGCGGCTACAGCGTTGGTCGCCGTGAACGTCTCCTTGCTCCCGTCTTTTCGGGTCCCGATGACGACGAAAGGCCCCGTCGGCGTCGCGCCCGTCTGGATCACCATCGTGAAGCCCTTCAAGTCGAACGCGTGGCCAAGAGTGTGCTCGAAGCGGAAGAAGCTGCCGTCAAAGTCGGCTGCGGGCTTGGCCGAGTGGCTGCCATTGCTCGGGTAGATGCCGATGCCGGGGAAGGGGCCCCCGTGGTCGTAGAGGTAGTAGCCCCCTTGGACGTGCGAAGAGAAGCTGTTGACCGTCATGGGATTGGGGCCGGGCTCAAAGTCCATCTTGGCGGTGACCGCGACGATGGCGGCGTTCTGGCAGCCTTTGCCGGTGTCGCAGGAATCCTTGGTGCAGACGTTGCCGTCGTCGCAATTCTTCGGCCCACTCGCACCGCACACGCCGTCTTTGCAGACCTCGTCGCCGTTGCAAGCGTCCCCGTCGGGGCAGCTCGCTGCGTTGGGCTTGTGCTTGCACCCGCTGAGCTTGTCGCACGCGTCGTCGGTGCAGGTGTTGCCGTCGTCGCACGAGAGAGGCGCGCCGCCGCCGCAGGCACCTGCCTGGCAGGCGTCGACGCTCGTGCAGACATCGCTATCGTCGCACTGCGCAGTCGACGGCGTGGTCTTGCAGCCGGTCACCTTGTCGCAGGTCTCCACGGTACAGAAGTCGCCGTCCACGCACTTGCCTCGGTGGCTCTGGGCGGTCTCGACGCCCTCCGAAGTCACCCCAACGAGGTCATGTACGCCACCGCCGCGCAGGGCCATGGCGCGGGGATCGGTGCTGGCCTTCAAGTACATCTTGCCGGCCCAGGGCAGGGCTTTGGCATGAGACCAAATCACCAGTTGGGCATCCTGGCCGCTCTTAGCGGCCGCGCCGAAGAGGTCGAGCTTGCCGTCGCCGTCGAAATCCGTCGCTCCGACCAAGGCGTGCGCATCGTACCCCACCGGCGAATCGAGCGCGGCGATGACGGTCTCTTTGGGCAGCGAAGCGTCGGTCCACCACAAGGGCTGCCCATTGCCGAGGGTCACGTGCGCGGCGGTCTTGAAGTCCGCCTTCTTCTCCGCGTCGCCAAAATAGTGCGTCAGCAGATCGAGCTTGCCGTCCTTGTTGAAGTCCACGGCGACGACCGACCCATAGCCGATCTTGCCGGCGAAGGCGCCCAAGCCGGTCGCCACCAAAATGCCGCCTGGCTTGCTCGCCGGGTTGTGAAAGACCGCGCCGCCGATGGGGGTGTTGGCGAAGGAGATGGGCGTCATGACGATCTCGTCCCGCCCGTCGGCGTCGAGATCGACGACCTTGGCAAGCGCCGCCTTCGAGCCGATCTGCGCCTGCAGTGCGTCGCCGACCGGTTCCGAAGGCGCCGCGGCGAGCGCCGTCCAGCTGACATTGCCCAACTCGGTGGTCGGCTTGAACACGCGCCATGTGCCCTTGCTTGTCCCAGCCGAACCGGCTTCGTCTTTGATCTCAACACTCCACACAGCGAGCTCCTTGGCACCGCCCGGCGAGAACCGACCCCACGCGATCGCGACCGTACGGGCGCTGTGCAATCCAGAAGCGAGCTGCTCAACGGGCACAATCGGCTTCGGCGTCCCAAACACGCCGTCGCCGGCATTGGCCGCGAAGGCCGCCACGAGGAGCTGCTTGGTGAGGGTCTTGCCGCCGTTGCAGTCCTGCATGGTCGAGGCACCTCCAAAGAGCAGGTCGAGCTTGCCGTCGCCATTGACGTCCGCGAGCGCGCCCCGCCAGCGACCCTCGCCGACGACACAAGTGTCAGCTTTGCTGAAGGATTGTGCCACGGACGCCGTGAAGCTGCCGTCGGCCTTGCTCACAAGCACACGGACCCGCGGATGGTCGCCGTCGTCGAGCAGGAGCACGAGGTCGTCGAGGCCGTCCCCGCTGACGTCGCCTTGCAGCACGTCGTGAATCTTGGCCGGCTGGGTCATCTGGATGAGCTGCTGGTGGACTTCGCCCGCCACTGCCGCCTCGCATTGGCCGCCCTTGCAGCTCGAATTGGCGGAGCAGACGTCGCTATCGTCGCACTCGCTGCCCTCCTTGGCAGGGCTCTTGGTGCAGGCACCCGCGGTGCAGGAGCCGGCCTGGCACGGATTGCCCGTCGCGCAGTCTTTGGCCGCGCCCGAGATGCAGGCGGCGTTTTCGCAGACGTCGCCCAAGGTACATCCGTCTTGATCATCGCACGCCGCGGCGGTCGCTAGAGACTTGCAGCCCTTCATCGCGTCGCAGAGGTCGAACGTACACGTGTTGCCATCGTCACAGGCGCTCAGGCTGCCCGCGGTACAGGCTGAGTTCTTGCAGACGTCACCCTTGGTGCAGGTGTCGCCGTCATCGCACGAGGCGGCGTTGGGCACCTTGGTGCATGCGCCCGTTTTGGCGTCGCAGCCGTCGTCGGTGCAGGGGTCGCCGTCGTCGCAGAGCTTGCCCTTGCCCTTGGTGCACGTGCCGTCTTTGCAGAGGCCGCCCGCGGTGCAAGCATCGCCGTCGTCGCATGGCATGCCGGAGGCGGTCTGCTTGCAGCCCGTCGCGGGGATGCAGGCGTCGATGGTGCATGGGTTGCTGTCGTCGCAGGCCTTGGCCGCGCCCGTCTGACAGACCTTGTCGCTGCACACGTCACCGGTGGTGCAGGCGTTGCCGTCGTCGCAGCTCGCGACGTTGACGGTCGTGGAACAGCCGGAGCCCTTCTGGCACACGTCGTCGGTGCACGGGTTGCCGTCGTCACACGCAGGGCCATTGGCCCCGGGCACGCACTTGCCGTCGACGCAGGCGTCTACGCCGCTGCAGAAGTCGCCGTCGTCGCAGCCCGCCTTGTTGGGGACATGGGTGCAGCCCGTCTTGGGGGCGCAGCCGTCGTCGGTGCACACGTTGTCGTCGTCACAGGTCGTCGTGCCTGTGGGCAGACAGACGCCCCCGCTGCAGGCGTCGCCGAGCGAGCAGACGTCGCCGTCGTCGCAAGGCAGCGGCGCCTTGGGGTCGTCTGCCATCGCGACGTGGACACAGCCCGAGGCCTTGTCGCAGCTGTCCTTGGTGCATGCGTTGGCGTCGTCGCAGGTGGCGGCGCCTCCAGACTGGCAGAGGCCGGCCTTGCAGGCGTCTCCCGCGGTGCACGCGTCGCCGTCGTCGCAGGGTGCGGTGACGGTCGCCGACTGCGACAACGGCACGTTGACGCAGCCCTCCAGGCCCGCCTTGCAGGTGTCGCTGGTGCATGCATTGTCGTCGTTGCAATCCAGGTTCTTGGCGGCCAGGCAAGCCCCTTGCACGCACGTCTCGCCGCCGGTGCAGGGATCGCCGTCGTCGCAGTCGCCGCCCTGAGGTGCGCCCTGGCAGCCCGTCCCTGCGAGGCACGCGTCGTAGGTACAAGGATTGGCGTCGTCGCAGACCTTGGGCCCGCCACCGACGCAGGCGCCGCCTTTGCAGAGATCGCCGACCGTGCAGGGGTCGCCATCCTCGCACCCGCTGGCTGTCACGCCGCTCGGCAACGGCGCAGGTCCGTGGATGCAGGTGCCTTCGCTGCAGGTGTCGGCGGTGCAGGGGTTGAGGTCGTCGCAGTCGGCAGGGACGCAGGCGACGTCCTCCATCGCCGCGCCGTCGCTGCCGTCGGTGTCGCCGCTGGAATCGCCGTCGTCGCTGCCCTCGATGGCGTCGCTGCCGCCGACGTCCGTCGCGTCCGCCGCGCCATCCACGCCGAGGACATCGGGATTCGCGTCGCCGTCTGCGGCGATCGGTGCGGCGCAACCAAAAGCCGTGAGGCCGGCCAGGAGCACAGCCGCGCCGGCGCGCCTCAACAGGCACGAGAGCATTGGCGCAGCGTGTCCCGACATCAAAGCCTCCCTTCGCCACAGTTGGCCGAGCCACTTTCCAAGGCACGTGCCGCCCTTGCCGCCAAGGTCGCCGTCATCGCCACGATCGCACCTCACGACGCCCGAACACCCCGAGCTCCGCTCACACCCGACCGTTGCGCAGACGACGCCGCCGTCGGATCTCGACAAGGGGTGTAGGAGACCCAGGCCCACACTTGGTTGCGACCAGCGCCCCCCGACGAGGCCCGCTTCAGCCTGCCTGCCGCTCCCACCGCCGTCAACGACGCTTGCGCCCCTGCTGACTGCGACTTCCGCTGGCGCGAGGCCACCGCGTTGCCAGGCCGAACCCTCGGCGCTGCAACGCTTATCGCGTCCGTGGAGTTGTCAACACCCGCACATCGCCGGCAGCGCATCGGAGAGGCTCACAGACTCAATGCCCGAACCTGCAGCATCGGGCCGTCGGATGTCCCCTGGCGGCGGGTTGGCGCCGAAGCGCAAATGGTCAGAAAGCTTGGCGTACTCTCTGGAATGCCTTGTCCCTCGCGGTCGTCGCAGACAAGAGCACTCCCGTCCGAACGCAGTGGTTCCCCCAAACAAGCTCGCCAAGGTGTTCGCCAACGACGACCGCCGACTCCACGGCGACGTCGAGCGGGACCCGGTCGCCGGCCAGCGAGTCCTGGAGATTTGGGACGTTTCGGTAGCATGGAGCGGTCAAGCGCCGCACGAACATCTCGTCGTCTTCGCGCGTCTGCGTGACGGCTCGCCCCGCCCGGCGCTCCACGGTGGCGGCCCAGACCAGCGCGCTGCCGCCCGTGCCGCCGGTGACGGCCAAGGCGCGAGTGGGGCCCGCTGTGTGTGACGGCGCGCCTTGTCGGTCCAGAGCCGACGGCGCCGATGACATCATGTGCTCAAGCGACCGCGAGGCCTGGGCTTTCCCGGCTTGCGCCTGATTCGGTCTCCGGGCAGAGCCGGCGGGCTCAGCGGCTTGGGCCCGCCTAGCGGCTCGAGACCCCTTCGATTCGCACGGTGTAGCTTCCGGCCGCCTGGTCCTGCCAACTTACGCGAAACCGCACGTTCTCAGCCTTGCCGCCAGCAGTCGCAATCGCAGTGCAATGGCGCCGCGACGGCTTGGCATCGACGCTGACTTCGATTCGCTCGCTGAACCCGATGGAGGCCCCGGGGTTGCTCCCGGCCTTGGCTGCGTTGGCGGCAATCTGCTCGAGCAGCTTGCCAACCTCCGGCCCTCCACATGCCGGAAGTTCTGCCGGTTTCGCCGGGACGCTCCAGCCACCGAACAGCACGACCAGCAAGGCCGCGGTGCCGGCGAGCTTGGCCAGGTCCGTGCCCAGACTCCCCGGTTCAACCGGTTGACTCGCAGCGCGCTCGATGAGCGACCGGCGCTTGATGACGTACGCGGGGAAGCCCACGATCCACAGCGCAACCGTGGCCACTCCCCACTGGGGCGCGGACATGTTGAAGAGGCCGCCACCCTCCGTCTTGCCGATCTTGTGCTTTCGGGTGTCGAAGAGCACCCAGATTCCGCACGCGATGACCACCGCCTGGACACTCCAATAGGCTGCATTCACGACGTTCCTCCGAGTTCAAACGACGCGTTCTTGAAAAGTGCAGCTCGTGTCGTGCGAACACGCAGGCCCCAACGCCGACAGGCGACGATGCCACTCCCGCGACGACCAGCCGCGAATGAGCCTGACAGCGCCCCCCAGCAGCGTCAACGACTTCGCGACCGTCACCCTCGGCCCATCCAGCCTAGCAATTCTCACGCCCGCAGGGGCGGGTCCAGCGCTGGCGACGGCCGCCGTGAGCCGGGCAGGGCGCTGGGGCCCAATGGTGGTATCGCTGCGTCGGAGATGGGCCTGAGCCGGTTGGAACTCCACCGATTCGCCGGCCGTCGCCGAGTTTGCCTGCGCGTCGTCTCCGCCTGCGACGCCGCGTAGAGCCCAAGGGACGTCAAAACGGGCCCGTCGCCCGCACCGGTCCTCGTCGACTCGCCCGTGGATGGCCGCGAGTGATCCGGGTCAACGACAACCTGCAGCTTCGCGTCAGCGTCAGTCCAAGCCAAGCCGCCGGCCGCCTCCCGCCGCGTCCGCCACGCGATGCCGATGACTGAGACGCCGCACCCGCACCAGGTGCCACGCCCCTTGCCGGCTCAAGCCAGTGGCCGGGCGTTGAGGTCGTCGCGACCGCAGGGATCGCACCCGTGCTGGCGACGCGCAGGGCCTGCTGCAGCCGCGCGCCATCCCCACCTGGTCACGCGGACCACTCACCTCGGGTTCAACGCGACGTCGAACACCAGCACCTCGGCGCCGCCGCGGGCGCCTGCGATGCGCACGACACCGCCTTCGGCGCCCAAGTCGGCGCCTTCGATGCCGACACCGTCGCCGGCGCCGAATGCGACGCCATCGACCAGCAACTCACCCGTGACCACATGCACAAAGGCGCCTCGGCCCGCTGCGACTCGATGCATGACGATGGCGCCGTCGCCCAGGAGCGCACCGAGCAGCCTCGCGTCGGCATGCACCGCCACCACGCCGCCTTCGCCAGGGGGCGCGGCGAGCAGCGCGAGTTTGTCGCGCCGATCTTCGTCTCTTACCGCGCGCTGCTCGTACCCAGGCTCGATCCCGAGGGCCACGGGCGGAAACCAGAGCTGCAGGAAGTGCACCTCTTCGCGACCCTTCCCCGCGTTCGCTTCGCTGTGGCGAACGCCTCTCCCGGCGCTCATGCGCTGGATGTCTCCGCGCCGAATCGTGGAGCCGTTGCCCATGCTGTCGCGGTGGCCGAGCGCGCCGCTGACGACGTAGCTGATGATCTCCATGTCTCGGTGGCCATGCGTGGCGAACCCGCCGCCCGGCGCGACGCGGTCATCGTTGATGACCAGCACGTTGCCGAAGCCGCGCCAGCGCGGGTCGAAGTGGCCGCCGAAGCTGAAGGTATGCCAGCTGTCGAGCCAGCCGATCTCGGTGTGAAAGCGCTCGCCGGCGCGACGTTCGATCCGCATGTCGTCACCAGAAGGCCATGGCAGTGCATGGCGTGTTGCGCGCAGCCCTCTCGCCCGGTCGCGCCCCGCAGCAGCCTCTGGACCGGGCTCGGCGCATCGGCCCGGCAGGACTTGCAGCTGCCAGACGCTGCTGCGAGTCCCGGACCCCAGCGCCAGCGCCCGCCGACGCACCGAGTCTCGTAGCCGACGCCAAGCTTTGCGGTCAACGGCTAGCCCGGCAAATGCCGCTGCCTCCATGCCGTGACCGAGCCAGCGTCGACGCCGGCAAGCTCCAACCCAGGGACGATGACGTCTCGCAAGGTCGCGGCGATGAGCGCCAGTCGCTCGTGGCTCGACAGCAGCCCGTAGCCGGCCCCAGCGTCGGCTGCGCCGTCTCCATCTTCTTCGATGGTTGGCGCCGACCCGGCCTCGCGCAGCTCCTCGCTGACCGCCTGTTCGAGCATCGGCACGAGGCCCTCCGAGAGCCCCGCGCAGCCACCCCGGCTCGACTCGTAGGTCAGGATCGCCCACCCCAGGCGCGCGTGCTGGACCTCGTCGGCCAGAAGCGCCCGCAGCAGACCCGCAGTCGAGGCATGGGTGGTGCGGCGCAGCGCGACCGCCATCAACGTCGCGTTCATCGACTCGGCCAGCGCGCAGAAGCCGACAGCCTCGCGAAGCGTGTCCTCGCGGCCCCGCAGCGGCCGCCAGGTGGGCGTGGGCAGCGCCTCGGGCACGGCCGCGCCGAGCTCCTCCGCCATCGCGGCACAGAGCTCGGCGTGGCGCGCCTCGTCTACAGCGGCCGTCTCGGCCCGCTCGACCAGCGTCGCGGGCACACCGCAGCGCGAGAGGCCTGCGGCGAGGCGCCGGTAGCGAGCGCTCGAGACGCGCTCGGCTGCGGCCCGGTGGGCCCAGACGCGGCCGGCGAGGTCGCGCGCCGCCCCATCGCTCAGCACGCGCACGGATCCGCTCCAGCCCACGGGCAGGGCATGGGCTCCGCTTCGGCTGCGTCGGCCCCGGCGTCAGCGCTGGCGGCGGCGTCCGTGCCAGCGACGTCGCTGCCTGTGGCGCCGGTGTCCGCCGCCGCCGTGTCGTTGCCAGCGCCGTCGTTGCTGGTCGCGTCTTGGGCGGCGAGGCCATCGTTGGCGCTCCCGTCGTCGACCGAGCCATCGCCCGTCTGGCCTTCGCTCGTCCCGCAGGCCGGAGCCAGCAATCCGCCACTGATCACCAGAACACGAAAGAACCGTTGCAAGTCCATGGGGCCTCCCTTGCCGCCGCCGACTACGCAGCGGGTGCTTTGGACACGCTACGGTCCGCCACTTGGGGTGACAAGCCGGATGAATCGTATGGCACTATCCGGCGGGTCGGGATGATCTGATCGCGTTCCGTCCCAGCTTGGCGGAGGCTTCGCCCTTGCGCGCTGCGGACGCGGCCCAGCCGGGCCATCTTGGAGACCGCGCCCTAGGCGCAACGCTGCGGCACGGGACGCCGCGACCTGCCGCTTCGCGCAGGGCTACTTCACCTGGTACGTCAGCTTCCACGAATTGATCCGCACCACGGCTTCGGCGTCTACGGTGAGCGTCAGGACGCCCTTGGGTGGCTGAGCAAAGAGCTGATTCCACTGGCCCTTGTCGACACCGTCGTCGGGAAACACATAGGTCGCCTTGCTCGACAGGATCGGGAAGCAGCTCCGACTCACCTTGTCGGTCAAGCACGTCGCCTGTGGGCCCCGTAGCCGCACGTGGGTGACACCGAGGACCAGGCTCAGGTCGTTCAGCGCCATCGATTTCAGCGGCAGCTGGGTGAACACGATCTCGACCTCGACCTCGAGACGAAGCCACGCAAACGCGGTCTGGACCTTCGAGAAGTCAGCAAGAGGCACGGAAATGCTGTGTTTGTATTCGATGGGGCCGCTCGACGCCACGACCGTTGGGGTGCCAATAGGGGTGCAAACGCCTTGGTCGTTGGCGCACACGGACGTCGGGCTGACCTTGTTGTACTTGCACGCCTGCGAGATGGGGTGCGCGCCGTGGACACAGCCGTTGGCGTCGATGCAGCGCGTGTCGGTGCACTCGGGCGAGGTGGTCAGGATGGTGGAGCAAACCGCAGGGGTCGTCGTGCCTTCACAGACGCCGCCGGTGCCGCAGGTCCCCGTGCCGCTCTTGCAAAGGGAAGGAGACAGCGCGCATGGGGTCTTCTCGGCTGGCTGGGCAGGCGTGTGAACGCACTTGCCGTCGACGCAGGTCTCGACCGTGCAAGCGTTGCCATCGGCGCAGTTGGACGCGCTGACGCTGCTTGCGCACTGCCCGGTCGCCAGATTGCATGAATCCGTCGCGCACTCGCTGCCTTGAGCGCAGCCGGCGGCGTGCTGCGTCAGGCAGGAGGTGCAGGTCAAATGGCCCCATGGGTCGCGCCTCTCGACGGAATCGAGCGTCAGTCCGGAGAAGTAGGAGCGCTGGAGGAAATAGACGCTCCGATTCGGCCCAGTCTCCATCAGGACCGGCGCAGTCAGCAAGGTCGTGGAATGCATCAGCTTGTCGAGGCTTCGGCCCATCACCCGCAAGATGGGAGGGGTCTCGCTGGTGACCGCGAGGAGTTGGGCGCCACGGCGCGTGAGCAGGCGGAGCGGTTGGAACGGCACGCTGTTGCTCGCCTTGGCCGAAGCGACATGGATGCCTGTGGAATTGAATCGCATTGCGTCCGTAGAGCCGAAGAACAAATCGAAGCCACCGTCGCTCCGCGCCATCATCCGGTCGCGCAGGGCGTCGTCCCATCCGGTGTCGCCATGGAGCCCGGCGGACCAGACATCGACCGCATGGACTTGGGTGAGGTCCGCGATGGGCGCGAGCAAGAGCTTCGTTCGCGCCTTGTTGCCGTCGGTGGTGGCCACGAGGACGGCGACCTTGTTGGCACCGGTCACGTGGAGACCGTTCACGGCGACGTGCTCGCTGGCCGGCAGGCCCGAAGGCCAGAAGACCGTGCTCAGGGTCGAAAATTGCGTGTCCGTCGTCATGACGAAGACGCCGTTCGGCGTCGCTGAGAACTGGGGACCGCCATACCACCCGCCAAAGCCGTTGGCCGTCGCGCCGTAGCGCCCGGCTGCGAAGACCATGTGTGTCGTGGTCACGGCGACCTCGTCCACCATGTCAAAGGTTGCACCCTTGAACTCAATCCAGCCTTTGGCAATTATCTTGCCGGTCTCGCTGAAGCGAGCTCCCAGCGCCGGCTTATTCAGGTATGCCGGAATGGGCAATGCCGGATCGCCGGTCCGGCCGACGACGACAAAGCCCGCCGGCTGCTTCGCGTTCGCCGGAGCTGGCGTGATTCGGTTCCACATCAGCGCCGCGTTGTCCAGCTGGAGCGGAGGCTGTTTGCCGGCCCAGGGGATCCGCGCGATGAAGGCGCCGTTGGCCTCGGTATCGGCGGCCCCGACCACCCAGATGACGCCGTCGCTGCCGACGGCCATGTCCTCGGTACGATAGCCGAGCGGCAAGCTGCGGGATCCGAGCTGGGGCGTGGTGAGGCAGCTGCCGATACCGTCGCACCAATCGGCCGTACACGCGTCGCCGTCGGTGCACGCGGCGTCCAGCTTGGCGACCGTCGACTGGCAACCCAAGAGCTTGTGACAGGTCTCGATCGTGCAGTCGTTGCCGTCGCCGCAATTCTTCGCGATGCCCTTGCAGGCAGCGTCGGCGCAGGCGTCACCGGTGGTGCACTCGTCGCCGTCATTGCAGGGCTTCGTAGGGCTGGCGACGTTCTGGCAGTCCTTGGTCGCGTCGCAGCTATCGGTCGTGCACTCGTTGCCGTCATCGCAGGCCTTGGTGACGCCGCCGCAGACGCCGTCCGTACACAAGTCATTGAGGGTGCAGAGTTTGTTGTCGTTGCACGAGGGCCCCGAGAGCTTGGTGAAGACGCAGCCGGTGTCGACGTCGCAGAGGTCCAAGGTGCAGACGCTGTTGTCGTTGCAGGTGACCTTGGTGCCAAGGCATTTGCCCAGCGCGGTGCAGAGATCGCCGCCGGTGCAGGCGCTGCCGTCGCTGCACGAGCTGCCTGTCTTGGCGACGTTCTTGCAACCGGTCTTGACGTCGCAGCTGTCCGTGGTGCAGGCGTTGTTGTCCTCGCAGCTGGCGACGGAGCCGCCGCCGAGCGGTGTGCCCTTGCAGGTCGTGCCGGCGCAGAGATCGGCCGTCGTGCAGGCGTCGTTGTCGTTGCAGGCGGCGCCGTTGGTCGCGTTGTAGGTGCAGCCCGAGTCCTTGTTGCAAGCGTCGGTGGTGCAGGCGACGCCATCGACACAAGCGAGGGCCGCGCCCGGAACGCAGGTCCCCGCGGCGCTGCACAGGTCGCCCTGGGTGCAGGCGTTGGCGTCGGTGCACGTGGTGCCGGGCTGCGGCGTCGCGACGCAACCCTTGGCCTTGTCGCAGCTGTCCTTGGTGCAGCTCTGGCCATCGTCACAGGCCACCGGGCTGCCGACGCAATTGCTGCCGACGCAGGCGTCCCCGGCTGTGCAGGCGCTGCCGTCGTCGCAGGAGGCCTTGTCTTGCACGGCGTTGACGCAGCCGAGCTTGGGGTCGCAGCTGTCGAGGGTGCAGCCGTTGCTGTCAGCGCAGCTCTTGAGCCCGCTCGCCGAGCAGACCCCTGACGCCAGGCAGACATCGCCGATGCTGCAGGCGTTGCCGTCGTCGCAGGGCTTGTCCGTCTGCGCCTCGTTCTTGCAGCCGCCGAGCTTGTCGCAGCTGTCGGTCGTGCAGGCCTTGCCGTCGTCGCAGCTCAGCGGTGAGCCGACGCACACCGCCTTGTCGCTGCACGCATCGCCCTTGGTGCAGGCGTTGTCGTCGTCGCACGCCGCGCCGGTCTTGGTCGTCTGCTGGCAGCCCTTCTGTGGCAGGCAGGCGTCGACCGTGCAGGCCTTGCCGTCGTCGCAGCTCACCGGCGCGCCCGGCTTGCAGTAGCCGCTCTGCAGGCAGGCGTCGCCGCTGGTGCAGGCGTCGCTGTCGCTGCAGGTCGCGCCGGATTGCACCTTGTGGGTGCAGCCGCCCGCCGGGTCGCAGCCGTCCGTCGTGCACACGAGGCCGTCGTCGCAGGACTTTCCGCTGCCCTTGCACGCGCCCTGCACGCATTTGTCCGCCTGCGTGCAGCTGTCGCCGTCGCTGCAGCCGATGCCGTCGAGCGCCTTGTGCGTGCAGCCCGTCGAGGGGTCGCAGGCGTCGGTGGTGCAGCCGTTGTTGTCGTCGCACGAGAGGCCGGGCCCGGGCACGCAGGCGCCGCCCTTGGCGCAGGCGTCGCCGGCCGTGCAGGCGTTGCCGTCGTCGCATTTGCTCCCGGCCACCACCGCGTACTGGCAGCCGGCGTCCTTGTCGCAGCTGTCCTTGCTGCAGACGAGGCCGTCGTCGCAGTCGCGCGGCGAGCCGGTGCATTGGCCCTTGTCGCACTTCTCGTTGACCGTGCAGGCGTTGCCGTCATCGCACTTGCTGCCGACGACCTCCTTCTGGACACAGCCTTGCAGCGGGTCGCAGAGGTCGACGGTGCACGGGTTGGCGTCGTCGCAGACCTTGGGTTGGCCGCTGGCGCAGAGGCCGGAGCTGATGCACGCATCGCCGACCGTGCAGGCGTTGCCGTCGTCGCAGGCCTTGGCCACCTGCGCCTTGTGCTGGCAGCCCTCGTCCTTGTCGCAGCTGTCCACCGTGCAGCCGCTGCCGTCGTCGCAGCTCAGCTGGACGCCCTTGCAGCTGCCCGCGGCGCAGGCGTCGAGCTTGGTGCAGCCGTCGTCGTCGTCGCACTTGCCGCCATCTTGCGCTTTGCTGACGCAGCCTTGCTTGCCATCACAGGCGTCGTTGGTGCACGGGTTGCCGTCGTCGCAGCCGAGCACCTTGCTGCCGGGCAGACAGAGCCCTTGCAGACAGAAGTCGCCGACGCTGCACAGGTCGCCGTCGTCGCACGAGGTCGCCGCGCTCGGCAGGTGCACGCAGCCCTTGGCCGGGTCGCAGGCGTCGTCGGTGCACGGGCTGGCGTCGCTGCAGTCATTGCTGGTGCCGACGCACTTGCCCTTGCTGCACGCGTCGAGGTCGCTGCAGACGCTGCCGTCGTCGCAGGCGCCGCTGTCGAGGGGCGCGAACGTGCAGCCCTTCTTGGCGTCGCAGGCGTCTTTGGTGCACGCGTCGGCGTCGTCGCAGTCGCTCGCAGCGCCGGGCACGCAGGCGCCGTTGCTGTCGCAGACCTGGGCCCCGGCGCAGATGGCGCTCTCGCCGCACAGCGTCCCCACGGGCTGCAGCGCGAGCTTGCACACGCCGTCCATCGGGTCGCACGACGTCGCGCTGCACGCGCCGTCCTTGCTCGTGTCGCAGACGACCTGCTTGCCCGGCTTGCACTGAAAGCTCGCCTTGTCGCAGATCATCGCCTGCACGCACTTGTTGCCCGCGGCGAGCCCGGCGCAGTCGTCGTCGACGTAGCACTCGCAGGCGGTCGCGCCGGCCTTGCAGACGCCCGCGGAGCAGAAGTCGTTCTTGGTGCAGGGGTTGCCGTCGGCGTCGCAGGCCACGCCGTTGCTCGTGGGCACCAGCGCGCAGGCGCCGGTCTTGGGCTGGCACTGCGTCTTGGCGCAGGCCGTGTCGTTGACCGTCGGGCAGACCTTGAGCGTCGCCGGGTTGACCTCGCAGCTGCCGCCTTTCTTGTTGCAATAGAGCGTGCCGTTGCAGAGGTCGCCGTCGTCTTGCGCCGCGCAGTCGGCGTCTTCGGTGCAGGCGCAGGTCTTGGTGCCGACACAGGCGCCGCCCTTGCAGGCGTCGTCGGCGCTGCAGGGGCTGCCGTCGTCGCAAGCCTTGCCGTCGGCGGCGTGCTTGGGCGCGCAGGCTCCGGTCTTCGGGGCGCAGGTCGAGACGCTGCACGGGCCGTCGTCGACGGTCTGGCAGGTGACAATCGTCGCCTTGTTGAGCGCGCAGGCGCTGGTCGTCTTGTCGCAGTAGAGGGTGCCGTTGCAGAGGTCGCCGTCTTCTTTGGCTTTGCAGTCGCCGTCGGCCTTGCACTCGCAGACACTTGCCGACGCCTGACACTTGCCTTCGGCGCAGGCGTCGCCGGCGCTGCAGCTGTCGCCGTCGTCGCATGGCTTACCGTCCGGGGCCGCGATGGGCAGGCAGAGGCCCGACTTCGGCTGACAGGTCACGGTGCTGCACGCCGTGTTGTCCACCGTCGGGCAGACGACGACGGTCGCCGGGTTGTCCTGGCAGAGGCCCGTCGCTTTGTTGCAGAATTTCACGCCGTTGCAGAAGTCGCCGTCCTCCCATTTGGCGCAGTCGTCGTCGCTGTCGCATTGCGCCACGCTCTGGCCGGGCGCGCAGACGCCCTGCTTGCAGGCGTCGCCGACCGTCTTGGCGCTGCCGTCTTCGCAGGCGCTGCCATCGGGCGCGTCGCTGACCTTGCAGGTGCCGGTCTTCCCCTGGCAGGCGCTGAGCTGGCAGGGGCCCGAGGCCTTGGGGCAGGCGACGATCGACGCCGGGTTGACCTTGCAAACGTTGGTCGGCCCGGATTTGTCGCAATAGAGCGTGCCGTTGCAGACGTTGCCGTCCTCGTAGCCGACGCAATCCGCGGCGATCTGGCACTGGCAGGTGTTGGCCTCGCTGGCGCAACCGCCGCTGGCGCAGGCGTCGCCCTTGGTGCACGGGTTGCCATCGTCGCAAGCGCTGCCGTCGCTGAGCGGCAGCGCCTCGCAGGTGCCGGTGAACGCGCTGCAGGCGGTCTTGACGCAGGCGCTGTCGAGGGAGGGGTCGCAGACGACGACGCTCGAGGGCAGGACCTTGCAGCTCGGCTTGGTGGCGCTGAGATCGCAGTAGAGCGTGCCGTTGCAGGGGTCGCCGTCGTCAAAGGCCGCGCAATCGCTGAGGCTCTGGCAGCCGCAGGTGGTCACGCCGCCGCCGCAGGCAGAGCTGGCGTCGCAGGTCGTGCCGCTGATGCAGGCGTCGCCATCGTCGCAGGCCGCGCCGGCGGCGACGGGGCTGGCCGTGCAGGCGCCGCTCTTGGGATCGCAGGCGTCGGTGGTGCAGGGATTGCCGTCGTCGCAGGCGATGCTGGCGGTGGCGGCGCAGGTGCCCGCGGCGCAGGCAGCCTTGGCGGTGCAGGCTGAGCCGTCGTCGCAGGGGCTGCCATCGGCGAGGGTCTGCGGGGTGCAGGTGCCGGCGAGGCAGACGTTGCCGAGGCAGCCGGTCGCGGGTTGTTGGCAATCGGCGGAGGTGGTGCAGGCGCCGGGGGTGGTGTCGGCGGCGGTCGTGTCGGCGGGGCTGGTTTCTTCGGGGGGCGTGGTGTCGGCGGGGGCCGTGTCCTCGGGGGGCGTGGTGTCGGCCGGGTTCGTGTCTTCCGGTGACGCGCCATCGGCGGCGTCGGCGTCTTCGCCCCCGGTATCGCCTTGGGCCGAGTCTACGCCCACCGAATCGGCCAGGCCGCCAGTACCCTGGCTGTCGTCCGCGCCATCCGCAGCGCCATTCGGTCCCCCTGTCGCGCCGTCGGGGCCTGCGCAGGCGGCCTGGAGCGCGAAGACGGCGAGACCGATGAGGATGGAGGACCCGCTGGTCGGTCTTGCGCAAGTCTTTGGAAGCGTTTGCATCTGGATCCTGTGGGCGCGGCTGGCGAGGCGAGCCTGGGTCGACCGAGGCGGGCCAGCAACGAGGGCCCGAACCCACCGCGACCTCCACCTCAAAACGAGGCTCTGTCCAGGCTGCCTGCAGCCCGGTGCAGCGTCAACGACACTTCGACCGGCGGGCGAGGCGCGTCGTATTTGGGCCACAGCACTCGAAGCTCCAGGTCAATTGGTTCCTTCCGAGTGGGCGATGACCCGCCGCCTGCCGCTGTCGGCGCAGCTCTGCGCAACGGACGGGCCTATCGCCCCGTCGTCAGCGGCACCTCACATGGACACCGAAAGACCGGACTGGTACGTTCCAAGGGCGTCCCTGGCGCGACAAGGAGCTGGCGAACTCATGGGTTCCACTCAACGACATGAGTTCGTGCGGCGGCGTTTTTCCTCAACGCTTGTCCTCGCCTCCTCCGTCCTGGCTTCTAGCTGTCACCTCGTTTCGTCCAAGCCTGAAGTCGTCACAGGCGCTGCGAGCGACGCCCAGGTCGACGTCACGGTCGACGCCAAGGTCGACGCGGATGACGGCAGCGCCGGCGACGTCAGCCCCGACACAAGGGCGGCCTGCCCCGCAGTCTCGGGCTGTGACTGCGAGGTCGCGAGCGAGTGCGCCTCGGGGCTCTGCGTCCAGACCGGCGATGGCGGTCGCTGCACCGACGTCTGCGCCGACGGCGAATGCCCCAAGGGCTGGTCATGCGAGGGCCAGAAAGGCGGCGTCGACGGCGCGCTCTTCTGCATCCCGGATGCGGGTCTGCTCTGTCGACCCTGCGAGACGCATGACGCCTGCCGGGCGTCCGGGCACGCGACCGCGGCATGCGTCGACTACGGCGATGGCGGGGCCTTCTGCGGCGTGCCCTGCGCCGGCGACGCCGATTGTCCTGCCGGCAACGTCTGCCGCGACGCCAAGGGCATCGAAGGCGGGCCGGTCAAGCAATGCGTGGTGGCGGGCGCTGGGCCGACGGGACTCGGCGTCTGCGACTGCCCAACGGTGTCCGCGGCCAAGGGCCACACGACCCTGTGTTGGCTCACGGACGGGCAGGGCGTACAGCAGCGGCGCTGCAAAGGCCGACGCATCTGCGGGCCCGACGGCCTCGGCGCTTGTACGGCGCTGACGGGGGCGCAGGCGTCCTGCGTCGACCTGCAATGCCTCGACGCGCTGACGGGGTTGCCGATCGCCGATGGCAAGGGCTGCGACGACAGCCGGGGGTGTACGGCCGGGGACACCTGCAAGGCGGGGACGTGCCAGAGCGGGACCCAGGTCTGCGCCTGTGAACCTGGCTTCAAGAGCTGCGCGGCGCCAACAGGCGCTGCGCTCGGCAACAAGTGCCTGGGATCGCTGTATTGCGCGGCGGCGCCGGCGAGCGCTTCCGTGCCGTTCGCCTGTGTGCCGAACCCGGGCGACACCATCGTCTGCGACTCGGCTCAGGATTCCGCTTGCATCAAAAACGCTTGCGTCCCACTGAGCGGAGCCTGCACCGCGACGGCCATCGAGCGGACGGTGGAGCTGTGCGACCTGCAGCCCGGAGCCGACGGCAAGCCGGGATGCCGGCGCGAGGTGACAGCGGCGTCTGCCCCTGATGCGGCGCCTCTGGCCTGCGACGACGGTTTGTCTTGTAGCCTCAGCGACACCTGCGCCAAAGGCAGCTGCACCGGCGACGCCCAGCCGTGCAAGTGCAAGAAGGACGTCGACTGCGCGTACGACCAGAACCTGTGCAACGGCACAGCCTACTGCGACAAATCGGGCCCGACCTGGGCGTGCAAGGTCAATCCCGCGACGGTCGTGGTCTGTGATGGGTCTTCGGACGTGGGGTGCCAGCAGACGTCCTGCCAGCCCTCGACGGGGGCGTGCAAGCAGGGACCCGTGCCGGTCGGGAAGCCATGCAGCGACGGGGTGGCCTGTACCATTGGCGATGTGTGCGATAGCACGGGCCAATGCCAGCCAGGGACCGTCACCTGCTGCAAGGCAGACGCGGACTGCGCTTCCAAAGAGGACGGCGACGCCTGCAACGGCACGCTCTTCTGCGACAAGGCCGAGGGCGCTTGCAAGCTGAACCTGGCGACGGTGGTGAGCTGCCCGACCGCCGACGACACGGTCTGCAGCAAGGCCGCCTGCGCCAAGGTGACCGGCAAATGTGGGCAGGTCCCTGTGGCCGGCAAGGCGCTCTGCGACGACGGCGATGCCTGCACCGACGGCGACGTCTGTACCCTGGGCGCCTGCGTCGGCGGCACCGACACCTGCATCTGCGCTTCGGACGCAGACTGCGTGAGCAAAGACGATGGCGACCTCTGCAACGGCACGCTCTATTGCAACAAGGCGATCGGAAAGTGCAAAGCGAACCCCGCAACCGTCGTCGTGTGTCCGACGGTCGATGATGGGCCCTGCAAACGGAACCTCTGTCAGGTCAAGTCCGGCAAGTGCGCGATGACGGCGCTGGCAGCGGCGACCACCTGCGACGCCGATGGCACGGGCTGCACCGTCAACGACATCTGCGACGACAAGGGTGGCTGCCAACCGGGCAAGCTCATCTGCCCCTGCCTCGCCGACGGCGACTGCGCTGGCTTCGAGGACGGCAATGTCTGCAATGGCACGCTCTATTGCGACAAGACGGGCCTAGAGCCGGCGTGCAAGCTGAACCTGGCCACGGTCAAGGTGTGCAAGTCGGTCGACGATACGGCGTGCGTCAAGAACCTCTGCCAGCCCAAGACCGGCGTCTGCGAGTCGAGCCCCCTGCCGGCCGGCGCGGCCTGCGACGACGGCCAGGTGTGCACGGGCGGCGACAGCTGCAGCAAGGAAGGAACGTGCACCTCAGGCGTGCAACCGCTCTGCGGCTGCAAAAGCAACAGCGATTGCGCGGACTTCGACGACAGCGACGTCTGCAATGGCGCGTTTGCGTGCAAGAACGCCGCCTGCGTCTACGACGGCAAGATTCTCTTGTGCGACGACAAGAGTCCCTGCACCAAGGACAGCTGCCATCCAGAAAAAGGCTGCCAGCATGTCCCGTTGGCCGGCTGTGCCACCTGCACCGAGGACAAAACGTGTGACGACGGCAACATCTGCACCTACGACTTCTGCCTCACGGGTCAATGCAAGTGGCCGGGGGCGACGCTCGGCTGCGACGACGGCAGCGCTTGCACCGTGGGCGATGCCTGCGCCGAGGGGGTGTGCAAGTCGGGCGCAGCGAAACTATGCGATGACAAAGAGGCCTGCACCAACGACAGCTGTGACCCCGCGACGGGATGCGTCAACAAGCCCGCCAACAACCTTTGCAGCGATGGCGACGCCTGCACGACCGGCGAGACCTGCAACAACGGCGCGTGCAACGGCACCCTCCAGACGGTCAAGTGCGACGACAAGAAGCCATGCACCGCCGACAGCTGTGACATGGTCAAGGGCTGCGTCAACGACAGCGGCAAAGTCGACGGTCAAACGTGCAACGAGATCGCCGGTGGAGGCATGTGCAAGGCCGCGCAATGTGTCCTGTTCTACTGCGTCGCCGGCTTCAGCAAGGTGAGCATCAACGACAACGGCAACGCCAAGCACGTCTGCGAGGCGCAAGGGCCGGCATGGGGAAATCGGCCGAGCAAACCGACCGGGGTCTTTGCGGTCCAGGACGTGGCGGGCGAAAAGGTGGTGGTGGACAGCCAGACCACGCTCATGTGGCAGCAAACGGCGGCCGTGGCGACCGCGATTTGGACCGCCGCCAAGTCGCAATGCGATGGGCTCGTGTACGCGGGGTACAAGGACTGGCGGCTGCCCTCGGCGCATGAGGCTGCGACCTTGGTGGACTTCAGCGCGCCCTCACCCGGGCCGGCGATCGATCTGTCCGCGTTTCCAGGCCTGAAGGGGGCA
The DNA here is from genome assembly GCA_947491025.1 of Myxococcales bacterium. GTDB lineage: Bacteria > Myxococcota_A > UBA9042 > UBA9042 > UBA9042 > SXNM01. The sequence goes on along the minus strand of CANLIC010000021.1, from coordinate 35,468 downwards.
GCCTTCTGGAGCTCCACGTCGCAGGTGCAGGAGCCGCTGAATGCTTGGACGCTGTCCTTCATCACGGCCCGCGTCCTCGTCGGGAAAGCCGCCGACCCGCTGAACGTGCGCTGCGTCCGAGGGACCGCGGCCCAGCCCGTGGGTGAGCGCTATCAAGTGAGCGCAGGCGGCGTTGTCACCGACGCTTGGACCCAGCTGCAGTGGCAACAAGCGGTGGCCACGCCAAGCCTGAAGTGGAGCGCGGCCAGTACGTACTGTAGCAATCTCGACCTGGAGGGCGGCGGCTGGCGCCTGCCTTGGGTCCGCGAGCTGCATAGCCTCGTCGACTACCAGGCGACTCCGAGCTGCATTGATCTCAATGTGTTTGCGAATACAGCCGCGGCGCCTTTCTGGTCCGCTAGCCTGCGCACCGCCAACTCGCTTCTGGCGTGGAACGTGGACTTTCGGTACGGCAGCGTCGTGGACCAGAGCGTCGATAAACCGCTTGAGGTGCGGTGCGTTCGGGGAAACTGAGTGTTCGCGTAGATGTCGCACCTACGCATTGATACGCGCAGCGCCAACGGTGCGCGAACCTCGGATAGCCATGATCCTTTGACGTTTTCTGCGACCGTCGTGTACGACCCCCTCGAGTCAAGACACTCGCCCGGCCTGCAATCGGCGCGTTCGCCGGAGCGCTGCCGCCTGCTGGCAGCGCCGATCACTGTCGTGGCGAGCGCACATCGGCGCTGCCGCGCGTATCCCGTGTGTTCAGCCCAGGACGCCACGATTGCCGCCGGCGGGTCCCGCATGGCCAGGCCAATTGCCGTATCGAGCAACCCGACCGTTCGGGTCTTCCGCGTGCGTGGTCGCGCCTTCAACCACACCCCAGAACAGTTCGATGGGGTTGAACTGAGGCGAGTACAGCGGGGTGAAACGGACCTTGATGCCGTGCCCATCGAGCAGCGCGGGCCAAGGTCTCGACGCTACTGGAAGTTGTAGGTCACGTCGAACCAAGGTATCGGCAAGCCCAGGTTTTCGGTTGGCAAGCCGATGAAACCGAGGTCGAACGCCCAGGTGCGGCCGATGACGCGCAGCGCAAGACTGCCGAGCAGGAAGGCCCGACTGCCGCCGCCGAGCATGAACCAATTCTCGGTGACGAGAGCGAAACTGTCGCTGATTCGGAGATTGCCATTGAGCGTGATGATGACGTCACCCAATCGGCCGTCGTCGTAGCTGATCGCGAAGGGGGTTCCCACACCGAGCGTGAAGTGCCCGTCCGGTTGGCCGAGTGTCATGTTGGCATAGATGAGACCGATGGCCTCAAAGCCAGGTAGCACGAATGTCTCGGCGCCACCGCCGACGTACATGGTGGGCTCGACTTCGAAGCCGACCTTGAGTCCGAAAATGCAGGGTATCTCGATGTTTGCAAGGAGCCCAGCTGGTAGACCTGCGCCGGCGTGGACCGTGACGTTGTCTGTCACTCCGAAGGCGACCGCAGTGAACAGGAGCTCCTTCTGCGAGATGTAGGCCTCGCCCTGCTGCAGCGTCATCGCTGAGGGCGAGTAGAGGTAGCGCGTCCGGTTGGGGTCGCGGTGGCGAACCCGTTTTTCCGGCTGCTCCGCTCTCGCGAGCTCCGGATCGGCGCTGCGCACAATCACCTCCACGATTTGCTCGCGCGGGATGACCAAGACACCGCCATCGTCGACGCGAAGCTCCAGGGCGGATGAATCCACAGCAACGACACGGCCCGTATAACGATGGCCATTTCGGGTCGTTACGGTCGCAAGCTGGCCGCGTCTCAGACCTGCCAGCCGCCGGCAACGTCTGGATGCGCAGGCTTGGCCGCGGCCATTGGAGCGGTGAGCGGCGGCAGGTCCTCGGTCTGTGCGTCGCCTGTTGTCGCCGACAGCGTCCCCAAGGGCAGCGCGGCAAGTGCGACCAAGGCGAGTCGAGCACCCGAAGGGGCCGTTCGCTGCCGGAGACTCCCCATTCCAACCTCCATCGTCGTCCCTGGCGTCGGTCCAATCGCCGTGGCGTTTACCATACCGCATCCGGTCGTGCGCCGGCCATGTTTCGCGAGCCGCCAGAGTGGAGATCGATGGCTGATCGCCTTCGATCCTGGCGAGGCTCCACTTCGGCAGTGCGAAGGCCGGCTTGCCGCAGCTTGCGTTGGGGTTGCCGATGCTCTCCAGGGTCCCCTGAATGGCCAACGATGTCAGCGTCAGCGTGAACTGCTTGCCAGCCCCGATCATGGCGACCGGCGCATCGAGCGCCACCTGCACGTGCTGATTCAGAAGCGTCGCCACCGCCTGACCCGCCAGCGGCTGCGCCAAAGAGGCCAGGCCGATCGATCCCTGCGGCGCCTGGCCCTCGTAGACGACCGGCCCCTCTGTCGACTCCGCCGGCCAGCCGGCGCAAGGCAGGACCTTGGACGCGGCGCCTGGGTTCAGGATCGCGGTTCGCGCATGAAAGCTCAGGGCCTTCAGACGCGGCCCCAGGCCGTCGTTGCTCGACGCGAAGGCGAGATCGAGGCGGCAGCTGCCGTCCGGCTTGGCCATCGTCAGCTGCACCGTGGCGATGCAGCCCACGCCGCTCGGGTCAGCGTTCTGGTGGTGCACCGTCAGCGCGCTCACCGCCACGCCGCTGTCATCGACGCCGAGCTGGCTGCCGCCGAGGCTCGCCTGAAAGCCACCCTTCGCTGCCAACGCCGCCGTCGCGAAGGCGGCCTCAGAAGAGCCAAAGAGCTTGCGTCGGTGGCCGAGCAGCGCCAGCGGCGTCGCAATCGAGAGCACGCGTGCCAATGGGATCGGCTCGGTCCATCACGGCGCGGGCTCGGACGGGCCTTGCAACCGGGGCGCAGATCGGCCGCTGCTCCCTGGCGTAGGTCATGCAGGAGGCGGCCTCGCGCTGGACCGCCGTCAAGCCGTCGGCGGCGGTCAGGCCACCCTCGAGCCGGACGGGCGTGGGCTTGCAGTCGCAGATTGCGCGCATCGACGACACCTGGGGCGTTGCGGGCAGCCACGCCATGCCAGCCGGACAGGGCCTTCGCAGGCTTCGTGCCTCGATGCCGCTCACGCGCGCCGGGCGATGCGGCTCTCGTTGTCCCGGGCCCCGCTACAGCCAGCTACGGGGCCCGGCCGAGGTCGACGGAGGCTTGAACCTGGGGCGCAGCGACAGCGGGCCAGACGCGCAGATGCACACCGTCACCGACCCAACGGTCGAGGCGCTGACAGGCGAGCCGTAAGGTCGAGCGATCCTCGATTCCACACGCGTAGCCATCGCGACCCACCCCAAGGCCAACCTGTTGACGCCCTGGGACTTGGCGACGGGGACGCCACGCGACAGCACGACAGCCTTCCTCCAGCCGCCCGGAGTCGCCTGTGCCCCCGATGGCAGCGAGCGGTGGGTATCGTGCGGGGCGCAGGGCGAGCCTGTCGCAGTTCGCCCGGGCACACCGCAATCCGTGCCGGAGCGCCAGCTCGCCGAGTCGTTGATCGCCGGCGCCCACCACGTTGTGCCCGTCCCGGGCGCCATCAAGGGCTGCGGTCCGCGGGCGCGCGACGCCGCCTGACGCGACCTCTGCGGCGCATCGGGGGAAGCGACCGCGGCGCATCCACTGCGCTCCGATGACCAGCGCCGACGGAAAGCATCTTCGATTGCAAGAGGTTCAGGGCGCTCTAGGCGGCCGCGACCGAGGCTGCTGCCGGTGCCCCAGACCTTTCACCGACCTATCATCGAGGAGAATTCGGGCTCCACGCGCCATTTTGGGCGCCCATTTCACGAAGACCCTTGCTACCATCCTCAAACGAGCCCAGAGGCATCGCGCGCTGCGATCCGAGGGGCACGACAACGCCTTACGACAGGCAGAAAAGGCGCACTCGCGACCCAGGGAGCTACGATGGCCACGCAAATTTTCGTTAAGTTCGAGGGCCCAGCGATTACCGGCTCGTCCTTGATGAAGGGCCACGAAGGGATGCAGGAGATCATCTCGTACAGCCACTCGTGGGAGCAGCCAACCAACCCGGTGCGCAGCGAAGGCACCGGCGACAGCAAGGAGCTGACCCAGCACGGTAACCTCCAGCTGACGATGAGCGCCGACGTAGCGCTGACGGCGATGCTGGGCCATCTCTGGAGCGGCAAGCACATCGACAAGGGCACGCTCACTTGCTACCGGGTCAGCAGCGAGGGCGTCAGGGATGCCGTGCCGTACCTCAAGGTCGAACTCGAGGCGGTCGTCATCACCCACATGGAGGTCGCCGGCGACGGAGGAGCCTCCCCGTTGGTCTCCGCAGCGTTGAACTACCAGAAGGTGACGTACACCTACCAGAGTACCGACCCATCCAAGGTCAAGCCCGGTAGCACGCTCCCGAAGTCGCACGACCTCCGGACCAACGTCGTCGCCTAGTGCGCGTTCGCCACGCGGCGCGCCCCCGTGCCACCCAGCGCTGGGGGCGCGCTCAGCGCGGCGTTCTCTCTCAGCCAGGAGCTGCCGATGCCAACGTCAATCGACCTCCCCGCGCCCGATCACGCCGCCGCTGGGATCCAGCTTACCCGCCGCGATTGGCTCAAAGCCGCCTTGGCCGCCGGCGCCGCGCTAGCCAGCGGTGGTTTGCCCAGCGCGTTCGCTATGTCCGGGAGCGCCAGCGCGAGCGGCGGCGTGGCGCCGACGCCGGCTCCAGCGCTCCTGCCCTCCGTGTACCAGGCGTCGCTCAAGCTGCAGGGCGTGCCGGGCGGCGCGTTCGCGATCGTCGGCTGGGCAGCGGCAATGCCGACCAAGTTGACCGCCGCGGAGGCGCTCGCGAGCCTCGCCAGCGGCGGCGGCCACTTCCGCGTTGAGAAAGACATCGACTTCGCAACCGCGGAGATCATGGAGCGCGCGCAAGCTGGCAAGCCGTCCAAGAAGGCCACACTGCACGTGATGCGTGACGGCAAACTCTGGCTCTCCGCCAAGTTCTGGGACGTGACCCTGACCGGGGTCGAGACGCGCGGCGACAGCTCGGGCGAGAGCACGGAGTCCCTGACGTTTGCGTACAAAGAAGCCGATTGGCGCGACCATAGCCTTGAGTCTTCGAAGTCTGGCGACGGCGACGACGACGACGGCGACGACGACAGCGACGACGACAGCAAGGGCGGCAAGGGCGGCAAGTCCAAAGGCGACGCCTAGCTCTACCCGCCGCGGCGCATCCAACCCCGACACATCCGCGCCCTGCGCCAGCGAACCGGGTCCGCCATCGGTGCTCACGGATCGGCGGCGCAAGCTGACGCGCCCCCTCAAGAACGGGTCCAGGCATCATGGAGGCCTGACCCGCTTGAGGGGGACACCGACATTCGAAGCAGCAAGTCCGCAGACAGCCAGAAGACCCTGCTCTTCAAAGAAGTCGCAGCCGGCGCGACCGCGCCCGAGGCCTGCCGTCGGCGCGGCATCTCCCGTCCGGCCTCAGCAAGCCTCAGCACAAGCGCTTGAGCCCGCCTCGGGCCAGCGGCGCTGCGGTCATCGCCTGTCTCGCGCCGCGCAGAGGAGCCGCTGACAGGCCGTCGTCGTGACTCCGCGGGCGCCAGGGCGGCCGAGGCGTCGTTGACGCAGATCGGCGCGACTGGCAATTTGCGGGGAGCCGAGCGCTGGGGCGAGGCTCGCAACTGCGCTGGGGTCCAAGCTTCCCGCGCGAAGTCCGGAATGGCGAGCCGCCGCGCTTGCCGATGAGGCTGCGGCGAGCCACGGAGTCCGGCGCGCGTTCGCCGCAGGTGCTACGACGACGCATGATGGACGGAATCGCCACGGCAGCTCGGACAGGCGGGGTCATTGCGGCACGGCCGCCGCAAACGCACCGAGAGCGAGTCGGCTGGGCAGGCTTTCTGCTGCTGCTGCTCGCCCTGCCACAGGGCTGCAATGACAACCTCCAGGACTACGTAGAAGCCCTGAAGCTGGCCTCCCTCTGCGGAGAGATCACCTGCAACGACAACAACCCTTGCACGGTCGACACCTGCAAGGATGGGTCGTGCAGCGCGACGCCGACGACCGGCGCCTGCGACGACGGCAACGCCTGTACCGCAAGCAGCAGCTGCAGCGACGGCGCCTGCAAAGGCGGCCAGGCGGTGGTCTGCGATGACGGCAACCCCTGCACGACGGGCAGCTGCAACGAGCTCTCGGGCTGCCTCCACGGGCCCAACACCGCTCCCTGCGACGACGCTGACCCCTGCACTGAGGGCGGTCTCTGTGAGGCAGGCGCGTGCAAGGGCGGCAACGCGACCTCGTGTGACGACGGCAAGCCCTGCACGGACGACAGCTGCAACAGCGAGGTCGGATGCGTCCACGGCTTCAACGCGCTCGACTGCGAGGACCAAGACGCCTGCACGACCAAGAGCGCCTGCAAAAGCGGCAACTGCACGCCGTCGACGCTGCTGGATTGCGACGACGGCAACCCTTGCACCCAAGACAGCTGCGAGGCCAAGACCGGCTGCGCTCACAGCGACACCACCCTCGGCTGCGACGACGGCGACCCTTGTACCAACGCCGACGCCTGTGCCGGCGGCGCCTGCCATGGCAAGCCGTTCGATGCCATCAAGAACAACACCTGCGACGACGGCAACGCCTGCACCGATGACGCGTGCGGCCCGGCCGGCTGCAACAACTCCGCCAACAGCGCCGCCTGCGACGACGCCAGCGCCTGCACCGAGCTGGACGCGTGCAAAGGCGGCAGCTGCGCCGCGGGCAAGGTGAAGACCTGCGACGACAGCAACCCGTGCACGAACGACACCTGCCTCGCCGCGAGCGGCTGCAGCGCCACGGCGAAGTCGGGCGCCTGCGACGACGGCGACGCCTGTACCACCGGCGAGTCGTGTGCCGCGGGCAAGTGCCAGCCCGGCAACGCCAAGGCCTGCGACGACACCAACCCGTGCACGTCCGACAGCTGCGACAAGGCCAAGGGCTGCGTCTTTGCCAGCGTCGCCGGCCCCTGTGACGACGGCAACGCTTGCTCTGAGGCCGAGTCATGCGTCAGCGGCAGCTGCAAGGGCGGCAAGGCCAAGGCCTGCGACGACAACGAGCCGTGCACCAACAACAGCTGCAAGGCGACCACGGGCTGCAGCTTCGCCGCCAACAGCTTGCCTTGCGACGACGGCGACGCGTGCACGTTGAACGACGCCTGCGCCGGCGGCGCCTGCAAGCCCTCCGGCACCAGCCTGGGCTGCAACGACGGCGCGATCTGCACGACCGATACCTGCGACGCCAAGGCTGGCTGCAAGCACACCGCGAATACGGCCGCGTGCGAGGATGGAAACGCGTGCACGGCCGGCGACGCGTGCGCGGCCGGCGCCTGCAAGTCGGGTGGCGCCAAAGTCTGCGACGACGGCAACGCTTGCACCTTGGACACGTGCGCGGCGGCCTCGGGCTGCGTGTTCTCGCCGGTCCCCATCGCTTGCGAAGACGGCAGCCCCTGCACCAAGCAAGACGCTTGCAAGGACGGGGCGTGCAGCGCGGGCAGCGACGTCTGCAGCGGTAGCGCGGCTCAGCTCTGCAAGACGCCTGGCCCGCTGCCGGTCGGCTCGTTCGCCAACAACCTCGCCATCGACCTGTGTGCGCTGAAGAATACCCTCGCCGGCACCTCGAAGTGCACGACCGCGGGCGCGCTCGGCCATGAGCTGCGGCACCTCGTGAAGCAGCAGGGCAAGTACGTCGTGACCATCACGCCCAAGGTGCCCTTTGGTGCGATCAAGGCCTCGGTGGAGCTCGGCGGCACAACCTGCCCGGTCACCACCAGCGTCTGCGCCGCTGGCCAGGCCGAGGTGACGCTCGCCACGTCTGCCATCGGCCAGCAGCTGCCGATCCGCATCATCGTGCCACAGACGCTGTGTGGATCGGGTATCAAGCTCGAGGCCACCATCGACGTCGAGGTCTTCTAAGGATGAACGCCACACACCTCCGCCCTCTGCTGCTCTGGCTCGGGCTGGCGATCGGCGCCTGCGGCAGCACGCCGCCGGACGACACCCAGGGCGGCGAGGGGGACGTCGCGCTCGATGCCGAGGCCGAAGACTCCGCCGACGGCAGCGCGGACAGCGACAGCGCTGATGCCGCCGACCATGCCGAGACCACGGCCTGCGTCGAGGGCGCGCCGTGCGAGGACGGCGACCCGTGCACCAGCGGCGACCTCTGCAAAGGAGGCGACTGCAAGAGCGGGAACGCCAAGGTCTGCGACGACGGCAGCGTCTGCACCGTCGACGACTGCAGCGCGACGGCCGGTGGCTGCAGCCACGCCCCAGTCCCGGACGCGCCGGCCACCCCCTGCGATGACGGCAACGGCTGCTCGACGGGCGACCGCTGCCTCAAGGGCGCCTGCCTGCCGACCGCGGTCACGAGCTGCGACGACGCCAACCCGTGCACCACCGACAGCTGCGGCGTGGACGGCGGCTGCGGCCACGCGGTGAACGCCGCGCTGCAGGGCAAGGCCGGCGGCTGCGAGGATGGCGACGCCTGCACCAGCGGCGACGCCTGCAAGGGCGAAGTCTGCCTCTCCGGTGCTGTGACCTCATGCGACGACGCCAACGCCTGCACGTCCGACAGCTGCGACAAGGCCAAGGGGTGCGGGCACATCGCGACGAGCGACGCCGGCAAGGCCTGCGACGACGGCGACGCCTGCACCCTCGGCGACCACTGCATCGGCGCGGTCTGCATCCCCGACGCCGTCACGTCGTGCAACGACGGCAACCCCTGCACCGACGACACCTGCAGCGCGGCCGGCTGCGTTTCGCTGCCGAGCGCCACCACCAAGAGCTGCGACGACGGCAACGCCTGCACCAGCGGCGACGCGTGCAAAGCCGGCACTTGCTTCGGCGCGGGCAAGGCGTGCGACGACGGCAACCCGTGCACCGCCGACACCTGCGCCGAGGCGACCGGTGCGTGCGGCCACACGCCAGCCAAGAGCGCCGATGGCAAGCCCTTGCCCTGCGACGACAGCGACGCCTGCACCGGCCCCGACACCTGCGCCGGCGCGCTCTGCCTCGCCGGGGCCGCCACCGCGTGCGACGACGGCAACCCGTGCACCACCGACGCCTGCGGCGCTGCCACAGGCTGCAGCCACGCGCCCAACACCCTGCCGTGCGACGACGGCAGCCTCTGCACCTTCCTTGAGGCCTGCAAAGAAGGCGCCTGCACCCCCGGCAAGACCAAGGCCTGCGTCGATGGCCTCGCATGCACCAGCGACGGCTGCGACGGCAAGACGGGCAACTGCGCCTTCGCCAAGCTCACGGCGACCGCGGAGACCCCGGCGCCTTGCGACGACGGCGACACCTGCACCAAGGACGAAGCCTGCAGCGGCGGGACCTGCACCGGCGGCAAGCCAGGCGGCTGCGACGATGGCAACGCCTGCACCTTCGACGCCTGTGACGCCGGCAAGGGCTGCCTCAACGTCGAGACGGCGGCCGCCTGCGACGACGGCGACGCCTGCACCCAGGGCGACCAATGCGTCAAGGGCGCCTGCAAGTTCCTGAGCAGCGTCGACTGCGACGACGGCAAGGTCTGCACCGATGAGGCCTGCAACAAGAGCAACGGCAAGTGCCTGGTGACCACCAAGGCCGACGACACGAGCTGCAACGACGGCAACCTCTGCACGCAGGGCGAGATTTGCGCGGCCGGCGTCTGCACAGCCCCGCCCGCCAAGGCCGAGGTGCGGACGGCGATCTCCAAGGTCGCGTGGAGCAACCTGCCCGTCGCTGTGCTCGGCGACGTCGACGGCGACGGCAAGATCGACCTGCTCGGCGCCGACCCCAGCGCCAAAATCCAGCCGCTGCCTCGCATCGGCGTCAGCAAGGGCGGGCCAGGCGCGACCTTCGGCGCCATGAAGTTGCTGGCGGCGTGGACCGACGGCAGCCGCTGCGCCGACGACGCACCGTCGCCGCGGCTGTTGCTGGCCGACGTCGACGGCGACGGCGACCGAGATCTCATCGTCAGCGGCGTCAGTCACAAGCCGTGCGGTGGCGGAGACTCGGCCGCAGAGGCCGTGCACGTCGCGGAGAATCAAGGCGGCACCCTCGCCAAGCCGGCCGCGATCCATAGCTTTGGAACCTTGCCCTCCGACGTGGTCTGGAAGCACACCGTCGGCATCGCCTGGGGACGATTCGTCGACGCCAAGTCGCACCAGCTCGCGGTCCTCAGCGCCACTCGAGCCAATGGGGTCGACGGCGAGGTGACGGTGCGCGAAGTGCGGCTCCTGACCCCGAAGGTGACGGCCGGCGTGCTGTCGTGGACGAGCTGGGGCGAGGCGCCCACGACGCCTCTGTCCGCGCTCAAAGGCAGTGGCGCCGAGGAGCTGCGCCTCGACGTCGCCGACCTCGACGGCGACGGCATGGACGAGCTGCTGGTGCAGCAAGAGTCCGACAACGACGGCTTCACCGGCCTTGTGCTTACAAAGGGGTCGAGCGCGGGCACGTTCACGGCCAAGGTCACCACCGCGACCGGGGGCCAGCTGTTGCCCGGGCTCCTCTCCGCGGCCGACGTCGACGGCGACGGAGACATCGACCTCGTCGTGCAGCGGCTCGTCGATGGCCAAGGCAAGGGCTCGTACAAGGAGGCCGCCGAACTCTTCCGCAACGACGGCAACGCGGGCTGGTGGCTGGCGCCGACCTTGAAGGCGGAGCCCTTCGTCCCGCCACCGTCCGGCGGTGCCGCCTCCTTCCAGGCGCTCTACGGCGTCGCCGACCTCGACGGCGACGGCGCAGCCGACGGCTATGGCCTCGTCGCCGGCAGCGACGGCAAGGGCACGCGGGCGGCGATCTGGCTGGTCAGCGGCGGCAAGTCGACGCTGCAGCTCGCCGCGCCGGCGCAGCTCGACGAGTCGAGGGTCATCGGCGCGCCCGACCTCGATGGCGATGGCCACGGCGACGTCGTCGTCGTGACCGAGGCGCTCGTCTTGGCGGCGTCCGCCTCGCGCGACGGCTGCACCGACGGCAACGTCTGCACGCTCGACGCCTGCGATCTGGCCAAGGGCTGCAAAAGCACCCAGGCGGTGGCTGCTTGCGATGATGGCAGCCCCTGCACCGTCGACGACGTCTGTGCGAAGGGTTCGTGCCAGGCCGGCGAGGCGAAGTCCTGTGACGACAGCAACGTGTGCACCGACGACGCGTGCGATCCCAAGAAGGGCTGCGTGCACAGCAACAACAGCGCGCCTTGCGGCCAGGGCGGCTGCAGCGCCACCTGCAGCGACGGCCAATGCCCGGTGAATCCCGGGCCCGAGGTCTGCGACGACAAGGACAACAATTGCGACGGGGCGATCGACGACGGCTGTTTGGACGCCGACAAGGACGGCTATTGCAAGCAGGGCATCGCCTTCGTAGGCAAGCCCAAAGTCTGCCCAGGAGGTGGCCAGGACTGCGACGACAAGGACAGCAAGGCCCACCCGGGCAGCAGCGAGCTCTGCGGTGACGACAAGGACAACAACTGCAACGGCCAGGCAGAGGAGACGTGCGCCTGCGGCGACGGCATCCTGACGACGAGCCTGGGCGAGCAGTGCGACGACAACAACAGCGTCAACGGTGACGGCTGCGCCAGCGACTGCACCAAGGAGCCGACCTGCGGCGACAACAGCTGCAACGGCAGCGAGACATGCACCAGCTGCGTCCAGGACTGCGGCGGCTGCAAGGACGCGGACGGCGACGGCGCGCCCGCGGACAAGGACTGCGACGACACCAACAGCAAGGTCTATCCCGGCGCCAAGGAGGTCTGCGACGGCGTAGACAACAATTGCGACGGCACCAACGACAACGGGGCGCCTTGCGACGACGGCAGCGTCTGCACCGTCGATTCCTGCGCTCAGGGCAAATGCGCTGCCGTGGCCAAGGCGGAGGCCAAGCATCCCACCTGCGAGGATACGATTTGGAAGGGCAGCTGCTACAAGGTATTCGGCAGCGGTCAGTCGCCCAAAGTCACCTGGACCGATGCGGAGGTCCAGTGCGTCAACTGGGGCGGGCACTTGGCGTCGATCGCCTCTAAGGAAGAAGACGATGTGGTACGGCAACTGACCTTGCCGCTCTCGCCCAATTTTGGCGGCTGGATTGGAGCGACCGATGTCGAACAAGAGGGGGTATGGAAGTGGAATGACGGCACGCCATTCTCGTACAAGAACTGGCTGGCCGGCGAACCGAACAACTTGCAGGGCGAACACTGTGCAGCCAACGGCGGCACCGGTTGGATCGACCTCAAAAACACCAACGCGCAAGGCACCTACGTCTGTGAGCGCACCGCGCCTCTGGTCTGCGACGACGCTGACGGCTGCACCGTCAACGACCAGTGCGCCGCCACCGGCAAGTGCAGCGGCGCCGCCAAAAGCTGCGACGACGGCAACGCCTGCACGGCGGACGCCTGCGACGCCAAGACCGCCAGCTGCACCAACACCGCGAACCCAGGCCCCTGCAACGACGGCGACGCCTGCACTTCCAACGACGCCTGCGCTGACAAGGCGTGCGGCGGCAAGGCGACCGTCTGCGACGACGGCGACCCCTGCACCGTCGACGCGTGCGACGCCAAGAGCGGCGGCTGCACGAGCCCTGCCAAAGACTGCGGCAGCGGCAAGGTCTGCTCGACCGCTTCCGCCACGGCCGGCCAGTGCGTGGCCGAGTGCGGCGCCACCACCGCGCTGGCGACCGGCGGGTCGGTCTCGTTCGTCATCCGCTCGGGATCGCTCTGGGCCTGGGGCGACAACACCAACGGGCGGCTGGGCCTCGGCGACACCAACCCGCGCCTGGACGAGACGCAGGTGGGCAAGGACGCGGATTGGGCCATGGTCAGCTCGGCCGGCCAGCACGCCGCGGCGATCAAGACCGATGGCACGCTGTGGACCTGGGGCAACGGCGCCAACGGCAGGCTCGGGCACGGCGATCTGCTCGAGCAGACGACGCCCAAGCAGGTCGGCAGCCTCAAGGATTGGGCCGTCGTCTCGGTCGGCAACGACCACACCGCGGCGATCAAGAAGGACGGCACGCTCTGGGCCTGGGGCGGCTGGGCCGAAGGCCAGCGCTGCGGTGCAACCAGCGACGCCACGACGCCCACGCAGATCGGCAGCGACAAGAACTGGTCCACCGCGAGCCCCTACGTCTTGAGCGCCAACTTCTCGAACACGATGGTGATCAAGAGTGACGGCACCCTATGGGGCTGCGGCAAAAACGAGCTCGGCAGCCTCGGCGTCGGGCACGGCAACAAGGTGACGACGATGACGCGCGAGGCCACCAGCGCGACGGCTTTTTCGGCGATCGTGTCGCACCGGCTGGTCTCCGCCGCCATCAAGAGCGACGGCACGCTTTGGACCACCGGCCAGAGCGACTATGGCCGCCTCGCCCGCTCCTGTAGCGTGGTGCCCTGCAACAAGTTCGGCCAGGAGGACGGCAAGGCGACCGACTGGAAGCGGGTCGCGGTCGGCGGGTTTCATCTGAACCTGCTCAAGACCAACGGCGAGGTCTGGAGCATCGGCAGCGATGAGACGGGCCTGCTCTGGCGCGGCCTCATCGCCACCAGCACGACACTGGTCAAGGCGCAGGGCGGCGGCGTGGCCGACGTCGGGTCCTGGTACTATAGCGCGATCGCGCTCAAGTCGGACGGCACGCGCTGGGGCGCAGGTGGCAACGGTGCGACCAGCATCCTGGGCCTGGGCAACACGCTCGCCAGCGTGCAGGGCGACCTGTCGCAGAAGGGCAAGGCGACATCGACGCCAACGCTTGCCTGCGCCACGACCCCCTGCTCGACGGCACCCTGCAAGAACGGCGGCAGCTGCGCGGTCAGCGGGAGCAGCTTCGTCTGCACCTGTCCGGGCACGTTCAGCGGCCTGACCTGCGAAGATCCCAAGCCGAGCGACTGGCAGGCTGGGCCCAATCTGCAAGCCGGCAGTCGCACCCAGGCCGAGCTGGTCAAGCTCAAGGATGGCCGGGTCTTGGTCATCGCAGGATTCCAGAACGGCGCCCCAGTCAAGACCGCCGAGGTCTACAACCCGGCTGGGTCGGGCTCGATGACGGCGGTGAGCAACGATCTGGGCAGCACGCGGCGTCGAACCGCGTCGGTGCTGCTGGCGGACGGACGCGTGGTGGTGACGCACGGCGACACGCAGGGCAATGTCGTGCTCGCCGACGTGCGCATCTATGATCCGCAGAGCGACAGCTTCGATGGCGGCACCGACACCGGCGTCAAGCGGCTCTTCCACACCGCGACGGCGCTGAACGACGGCCGGGTGCTGATCGCAGGCGGTTCGTTTGGCGTCGGCGTGAGCCCGCAGACTTCGGCCACACTCTTCAAGCCCAGCGACAAGACCTTCGCCACCATCACCATCGGCGGCGCGCGGCAGGACCACGCCGCCATCCTGCTCGGCAACGGCAAGGTGCTGCTGGTCGGCGGCCGCTCCAACGCGACGACATGGCACACCGGCAGCGTCGTCTTCGATCCGAGCAATGACTCGGTCACCAACGTCGACGGCAACACCGGCCCGCGCAACCTGCCGTTCGTCTTCACCTTGCCCGGCGGCAAGATCCTGATCGGCGGCGGCGGCGTCGAAGACACCTTCGCGCTCTACGACCCGGCGACCAACAAAGCGACGCTGCACAGCGGCGCCGACGGCATCCGCAACAGCTGGGAGGCGACCGCGACGCAGCTCAAGGACGGCCGCGTCCTGGTCGCTGGTGGCACGCTTGCTGGCGTTCAGACGCCGTCGACGCGGATCTACGACCCGAAGACCAACGCCTTCGCGGACGGCCCCGTCCTCAAGGTGGCGGTGCGCAACCACGGCGCTGTGCGCATCCTCGATGGCCGCGTGCTATTCATCGCCGGCACGCTCGCCAACAACACCCAGACGCAAGCGACGCAAATCTACGACCCGGCGACCAACGCCTTCGCCATCAGCGCCAACCTCGCGCAGGGCCGGATCCAGTTCACGCCGATCGCGCTCGACAACGGCGGCGCGTTCCTGGCCGGCGGCTACAACGGCGGCTACCTCAACACAACGGCGGTGTTCAAGTAGACATCGGCGGCGCGGTCAAGCCAAAGCCATCAGGATCGCAAGGCAACATGGCGCCGCTGCCGAGCTCGAGCAGCGTCAGCGCCGGAAGGTGCGCACCGTCGGCGATCGCAGGCGCGGTAGGCGAGCCTGCCCAGGAAGATGGCGAAGCCATGGCCTGTATTGGCGTCCGCTTGACCGCCGAGTCAGGCCACCTGACCCGCAGGCGAGACTAGTTTGCCGCTTTGATGACCTTCTGCACCGCCTGTTCGAACGCCGTCACGTTGAGCGATCCGCTGCCGCTGGGCGCGAAATACATGATCTCCTGACCGTTCTTGGCGAAACCGTAGGCGCTGTTGCGAATAGCCGACCCCTTGAATTTGCCGGCATGGGGCGCATTCATCTTGCCCCAGGCATCGACCGCGGCGGTGTCGGCAAAGAGCGGGACGTTCTTGATGCGTTTCGTGAGGTTGCCCAGGTTGTTCTTGGCCTTGTCGGCGATGAGCACCAGCTGGGTGTCGGCTTTGCCGCTCTGGTCGATCTGGTCTTGCAGCTTCTGCGTCGATGACGCCTGGGCCAGGCAGGAGTTGCACCAATCCGACACCAGCACGACCACCACTTTCTTGCCCTTGAAGGCCTCCAAGCCATAGGTCTTCTGGTAGCCAGCGCTGCCCGGGTTGACGTCGGCGAGGCTCCACTTTGGCAGTGCGAAGGCCGGCTTGCCGCAGCTCGCGTTGGGGTTGCCGATGCTCTCCAGCGTCCCTTGAATGGCCAACGATGTCAGGGTCAGCGTGAACTGTTTGCCAGCCCCAATCATGGCGACCGGCGCATCGAGCGCCACCTGCACGTGCTGATTCAGAAGCGTCGCCACGGCCTGACCCGCCAGCGGCTGCGCCAGAGAGGTCAGGCCGATCGATCCCTGCGGCGCCTGGCCCTCGTAGACGACCGGCCCCTCCGTCGACTCCGCCGGCCAGCCGGCGCACGGCAGGACCTTGGTGGCGGCGCCCTGGTTCAGGATCGCGGTTCGTGTATGAAAGCTCAGGGACTTCAGGCGCGGCCCCAGGCCGTCGTTGCTCGATGCAAAGGCGAGATCGAGGCGGCAGCTGCCGTCCGGCTTGGCCATCGTCAGCTGCACCGTGGCGATGCAGCCCACGCCGCTCGGGTCAGCGTTCTGGTGGTGCACCGTCAGCGCGCTCACCGCCACGCCGCTGTAATCGACGCCGAGCTGGCTGCCGCCGAGGCTCGCCTGAAAGCCACCCTTCGCTGCCAGCGGCGGCGGCCCGATGTTGGCGTCCGGCTGAGGTGTCACGTTCGTATCCTGCGCCGCGCCAGCGTCGGCGTCTGCGGGCGGCGTGACGAACGTGTCGTTGGCGCCACCTGTGGCGCCGTCGTTGGCGCCACCTGCGGCGCCGTCGGTGGCGATGGCCCCGCCGGTGTCATTGCCGGCTCCGGTCTGCGCCAGCTGCGTGCACTGCGCCTGACCCGACGCCGCCATCGTGCAGGTCGTGCCGCCTGGGCAAACCTGCTGGGCCGTCCAGGCGCCGCCGCTGCACAGCTCGGCGACGGGGCTGCCGTCGGCGTAGGTGCAGCCGCCGCTGCCTTCAGGGGCGCAGGGGCTGCCGACGGGGCCGCCGGGAAAGCTGGCGCCGCCGCCGCCGCCGCTGGCGCAGGCTGTGGTCGCGGCGAACAGGCAGGCGATCAGGAAGCGCTGCTGGATGATTCTGGACATGGTGCCTCCGCGCGTGCGTTGCACGGCGATCTCGCACGATCTTGTGCCTTGTAGGTCGAGAGAAGACAAGTGTGAAATTGGGTGCGCGGGTTGGGCTTCGCGGCGCATGGCGGAACTTCAAGGGCCAGTCCGGCTCGTCGGACCCGATCAGAGCCCCGAACAACCACGCTCAACTCAGATCCGCGACAAGTGCGGTCATCACCAAGGCACGGCACATTGAACGCGGCCGAGATGGCTAGGAGGAGCCCCGGTCGCATCGTGACAGACCTCACCGCCGTAACACCTACACGGCCAAGAGGTCCCGATGTCCCGCCGTCCTCGTCGCCAGCACACCGCCGAGCACAATGCTTGTGTGCTGAGCGACCCCTGGATCACCGACGAAGAGCGGCGTGCGATCATCAAGTTCCAGCAGGACTACCCGCTGGAGGGCTACCGGCGGCTGACGATCACAATGCTCGACGGCGACGTCGTAGCCGTCAGCCCCACGACGAGCTGTCGGGGGCGCGACCCCTACCGCTCGCCCAAGTCCCAAGCCTTCAACCAACGCCGGCCGGTCGGGACAAAGCCGAGCGCGCGCAGGCGCTGGTCGAAGTCGACCATGTGGCCCGCGCCGTAGAACACGCCGACCTTGCGCACCTTGCGGGCCAGGACCGTCTGCAACACCTGCATCGCTATCGCGTTTCTCTCCATGATCAGCGCCGCGCCGATTCCCGTCGTCCCGCCAAAAGTCGCCTGATCGGGGTCCAGCTCGGCCAGCTCGCGCGCCAGCAGCCGCTTCAGCGCACGCGGCCGGTCCTTGGCGGCGAGGGCGATGAGCAGACCCATCGTCGGTGAACGCAGCGACCCGTCGCGGTAGCGCAGCCGCACGAGGTCTGTGGCGCTCCAGCGCAGCAGCTGCCCCATCATGCCGCCGGCGTTGGCGCGCAGCCCCTGCAGCACGCGCTCGGGGTCGGCGTCGGCATGGACGAAGTTGCGGCGGCGATAGTCCACATGGTCGAGCTGAAAGGTCAGCTGCAGCGTGTCCTTGATCCAGCGCTGGGCCGAGCTGAGGCCGCTGCCGCCTTCGCCCGGCGCCAGCTTCTCGGCCCCGGGCTCCTGGATCAGCTCGTAGAGCAGGCGGTCATAGCGCGCGAACTGGCGCTGGAGCCCTTGATAGTACGCCCGATCGCCGACGTGCAGCGCCGCGACCAGCTCGACCGTGACCCGGCCGCGGCGATAGGTCGCGATGGCGGTGTCCAGGTGCTCCTTGCCGTCGCGTTCGCGCTGATAGCGCAACCAATCCGGCCAGGTGGTCGCCGCCTCGGGCACCGGCGCGGCGATGGGCTTGGCGGTCTGCGGAGCGCCAGGAGAACCGCCGACCGGCGCTCCTTGGGCCGTCGCGGCCGGCACCGGCGCCTTGGTAGGCGCGACAGCGGGCACCAGCGCCTTGGCGGGCGCGACTGTGGGCGCCGTCGCCGGGGTCGCCGCCGAGTCCCGCGCGGCCGCGCCGATGCAGAGCGGCAGCGCGCAGAGCAGCGCGACGACGCGACCCCGCCAGGGCGTGTGAGCGCGCGTCACCGCGGAGACCACACGGCGAGGTGGTTGCCGCTCGGCTCGCGCAGCTCGAAGCGTCGGCCGCCCGGAAAGTGGAAGGGCTGCGCGACTATCTGGCCACCAGCGACGATGACGGCCGCGAGCGACGCGTCCAGGTCGCGGGAGTACAAGACGACAAGCGGTCCGCCGCTCTGGACCGCCTCGACGAGGCACAACCCGCCAGCTTCACTGCCATCGGGCCGCACGATGCCGGCGTAGCCAGGGCCGTAGTCCCGAAAAGACCAGCCAAACGCCGCGGCCAAGAAGGCGCGCGTCGCCGCCATGTCCGTGACCGAGAACTCGATGTAATCGATGGCGTGGTGGACGTGGCCTGGGTCGTCAATCATGTCACCTTCCTGGGGTGGCGACGGCCCCGCGCGGCCGTCGGGGGAACCCAAGGGTCGTTGGCAGCGCTGCTGAGGGCAACGCGCCGCGGGCGAGTGGGTCCCCGGCCGCCGACTCTACCTCAAAGCCCGCGGAAACGGAGCGTGGCAGGCCGACGGCTACGGCGCGCGACGGAGGGCACCAGAGCGAAAGGACGGCCGCGCGATGGCCGGCCAGCGCTGAGGTTGTGCGGCCGTCGGGGACGAGCCGGGGACGCGCCGGAAACGAGCCGAGTGGGTGCTTGCTGTCTGCAAGGCCGCAAAGGGGGCTCTGCGGCGGCTCGCGTTGGACGGCCCCGGTCGCCGTCAGGCCACGTTCCGCCCGTGGAGCGCCCCGTAAAGCCCTGAGCGTCCGCTTAGTTGACGGTGCACTTGTTCTTCACGCAGACGGCGGGGCCCGGCACCTTGCACTTGCACATCGCCGCGTTGCAGGGCACGGCGTACTGCGTGAGCATCGTCTGCAGCTGCTGCGTATTCGCGAACTTGCTGACCGCGATGCCGCCGCAGGGCAGGGGACCGATCGGGCAGAGGCCGGTCGACAGCACGGTGCAGTCCTCGTCCTTGCCGCAATAGCCGAGCTGGCTGGCGAGGGTTGGAATCGTCGCCAGCAGCTCGTCGCAGGTGCCATCGCAGTCGGGCGAGCAATCGCGGCACTTGCCCTTGAAGCAGAAGCTGGGCGGGGCAGGGCCGCAACCGCAGCTAAACCCAGAGCATTTGGCATCCATGGCCGCCTTGGCGGTGGATTCGAGCTCCGTCAGGTCGGCATCGCTGGCCACCGGCGTCTGGAAGCAGCCCGCCGAACCGCAGATCGGGTACTCAAAGCCCATGCAACCCTTGGCGAACGTGCACTTGCTGACCGTGGGCTTGAGGGCCTCGATCTTGGCGAGCGCCGCCACACACGCGGAGGCTTCGCACTCGTCGATGTCGCAGCCTTGCTTGTCCTTCTTGCAGACGCAGTCCTTGGCGCAGACGTAGGGACAGGCGTTGGCGTCGGGCTGGGTGGCATCTGGCGGGGCGATGTCGGCGGCCGTGTCGCCTGGCGCACCGTCGGCGGTCTCCGAATCCGTGGCGTCCGGGCTCGCGCTGTCGGGCGAGGAGTCGGGCAGGGCGGCGTCCGGCAGGGCGGTGTCGGGCGAGGCGGTGTCCGCAAGCGCGGTGTCCGAGGCTGCGTCGTCGGGCACCGTCTCGGCGCCATCCGCTGCGACAGCGGTGGACCCATCGGCCACGGAGTCCACCGTGCTGTCGGCCGCTGTGTCGGCTGCGGCGTCGGCTGCGGTGTCGGCTGCGGTGTCGGCTGCGGTGTCCGTCACCGTATCGGCAACCGGTGTGCCTGCGCCGCCGTTCGCGCTACTGCCGCAGGCCGCGGCGCCAAGAGCAACCGCGAGCGTGAGTCCAACGAGCCTGGGGGTGCGCATGTGCCCTCCGCTCCGAGGGTCGGAGCAACCGCTGCCTAAGCGTGGACCTTCTTGGCTACCGTCGCCAGCAGCTCGCCGCAAGGCCCGGCACACCTTGCCACAGCAGGCGGCCCGCCGCACGGGCATCCACCGCGAGGGCTCAGCCATCGATCACAGACGCACGCTAGCGGCCGAAAAACTCGACAGGATGCCCGCGGGACGTAGCCTCGCCGCGAAACGCGGCGGACTCCCCCGGCAGCGCGTCTCGAAGGAGGACGATGCGGGTCGTCGACCAGCCATCGGCGGTGCGTAGCCTGCTGCTCCTGTCGCTGCTGGCGGCGATGGCGGGCGGCCTGCATCGCGACGCAGCGCCCGTGCAACGCCCGCTCCGCCACGAGGCCTACGTCTGGCAGCACCGCTGGGGTCCAGCGATGGCCTCGGCGATCGCCTCGCGCCCAGGCGAGCTCTCGGCCTTGCGTGTGCTCGGCTTGCACTGGGGCGCTGACGGCGGAGCGCCCAAGGCCACAGACGTGAACCTGCGCGCGCTGGCCGCCGCTGGCCCCATCACGCTCGTGGCTCGGATCGAGGGCGCGCGGCTCCCTACCGCCCTGACGCTTGGCCCCTTGGTGACGTTGGCGCAGCGTTGGCGGGCGGCGGGCGTGCAAGTGCGCGGCGTCGAGGTGGACCACGACTGCGCGACCGCGGCGCTGCCGGCCTACACGCGTTGGCTGCGGTCCCAGCGTCCGCTTGTGGCTGATGCGCTGCAGGTCGAGGTGGCCTTGGCCGTGACGGCGCTGCCCACGTGGCTGGACGACCCCGCCAGCGTTCGCGCGCTGAGCGCCTCGGTCGACCGCGTCACGCTGCAGGTCCACACCATCGCCGCGCCGACGATCTACGACGCTGAGAGCGCGTTGGCGGCCGCTCGCGCGTGGGCCGGGGCCAGCGACCGTCCCTTCTGGATCGCCCTGCCGACCTATCGCGCGCGCCTGCGCCACGGCGACATCGTCGGCGTCGAGCCAGCGGCCGTCGCGCAGACGCTGCAGGCCCTGAGGACCGCGCCGATCGAGGGCCTGCGTGGCGCCGTCTGGTTCCGACTCGGCTACAGCGGCGACGACGACGCCTGGCCGGCTGTGACGCTGGCGGCGCTGATCCGCGGCGAGGACGTGCGAGGCGAGGTTTTGGTGTCGTTGCGCCGGGCCGGTCCGGAGCTCTGGGACATCGTGGCGGCGGCCCATGGCAACGCGCCTGGGCCCGTGCCGGCGTTGCTGCGCTTCGATGGCCGCGTCACGGCCTTGCAAGGTGCCAACGGTTGTCGGGGCGAAGGGCGGGGCCTGCGTTGTCCCCAGGAGCTGCGCATCCCGGTCGGCCAAGAGCGGGTGCTGGGCTACGTCCGTGGCCAAGAGGTGCGTCGTGGTGGCTAGTCGAAACGCCCATTCGGCGCGGTCCGCCGTCGTGATGACGCTGGCAGCGACCTGCGCGGGGTTCGCGGCAATGGCGCTGCCCAGAGTGGCGCAAGCGTGCGGCCCCTTCTTCTCGCCGTCGCTGTTCGAGTCGCGTGGGGAGGCGCTCGTCGGCGTCGGCCGCGGCCGCATCGAGCTCGATTACCCCAAGCTCGCGACGACGACGCTCAAGCGTTGCAGCCCCATCGTGATGCCCAGTGCCGATGAATCCTGCCCGCGCAAGATGCCCGCCGCGCCAGACACGGTCGACGGTCGGCTCTACGCCATCGCCGCCGCCGCGCTGCAGGCCCATGCCGATGACAAGGCGAAGGCCGCGTTCACCGCGATCCTGCAGCTGCCCCCTACGCAACGGCCTAGCTACTCGGTGGCGGCGGCCTTCATGCTCGGCAAGCTCGCGGCGCCTCATGGTGCGAGCTTTTTCGAACAGGCGCGGAGCCTGGCCAACGACGGCTTCGCCGACCCGCTATGCCTCGCGGTCGAGAGCCTCGGTGAACAAGGTCGTCAGGCGCTGGCCCGAGGCGACGATGGCAAGGCGGTGCAAGCCTACGCCGAGCAGGCCGCGGCAGGAGACGAGGGCGCGGTCGCCTCGCTGGACATCGTCGGCAAGGACCTGGCGGCAGATCCGCGGCGGCTGGTGCGCGCGCTCCAGATGCCGGTGGTGCAGGCGCTGATGGCGTCGATGGCCCACGCCAACGGCACGTCCTGGGCTGCCGATGGCGACGACTGGGCGGACCGCGACGAGGCATCGACCCACCCTATCCAGTTGCTCTGGGCGATGGCCTCCGTGCCGCTCGAGCGCGGCCAGGACAGGCTCGCCGCGTCGGCATGGCGTGCCGGTGAGTATGAGCTCGCTGAGCACTTCGCAGGGCAATCCGACCGCGCCCTGGCACAGGTCGTGCGCGCCAAGGCTGCGCTTCGCCACGGCGAGACGGCGCAGCTGCGAGAGCGGCTCGACGCTGCTGCGCGCGCGGCGGCTGCGGAGGACGACCTGCGGTTGATCGGGCAAATCGAGCAAGATCGCGCTGTCCTGGCGCTCAGTGAGCGACGCTATGAGGACGCCGGCGCCATCGCGGTCGCGCTCGGCGACGTCGTGCTCGCCGTCTACATCGTCGAGCGGGTGCTGGCGCCCGGCGAAGCGGGGGCATTCTTGGCCCGCAAGGATGTCCAGACGAACCTCGCGCGTCGTGCGCCCGATGAGACAGGCGCGATGGCTGCCTCCTTTGAGGGCAACGACGAGGGTTCGACCGCGGACGATTCGGACTCGGAGGACGCGGACTCATCCGACAAGGCTGCGCCGACGCGACCGCGGCTACGGCCGACGCAGCTGGAGCGCGCCATCCAATCGCTGCACGGCGACACCAGCTGGGACAGGCCGACGCTGCGGCAGCTGACGGAGGTCCTCGCGCGCAGGCTGGTGCGGGAGGGCCATGGCGCCAAGGCAGCGCGGATGTTGCCGGCTGCCGAGGCCGAGCGAGCGCGCCGTTACGCGAAGGCGATGAGCGATGCCGAGCGGACCCAAGGCATCGACCGCGCCGAGGCCCTGTATCGCGCCGCCCGGGCGCTCTTGCCCGACGGCATGTCGCTGATCGGCACCGAGCTCGGCCCAGATTGGACGATCGTCGAGGGCTCCTACGAGGACGCCTTCGACACGTTCACGCGTCAGCTGCCCAAGGTGCTCTTTCGCCCGGTCGAGCACGCCAACGACCCGACCTGCCAGACCAGCCTGGAAGTCGTCAGTCAATCGGCGCGGGTCTGCGTCGTCAGCGCCGATGAAGCCAGACGCGTCGCCGCCAGCGCACCTCCTGGCATCTCGGCCGGCTATCGGTACCACTACCGGGCGCGGGCGGCGGAGCTCTTGCTGCGCGCCGCCGAATCGGTGCCCACCCATACCCAAGCCTACGCGGCGCTGCTCTGCGCGTCGTGGCGGCCGGTGCGCGACCGCGTGCCCGATTGGCCGATCAGCCCGTACTCGCTCTACGCGCGCCAGGGCGCGTTCGTCCCAGGCGTCTTCGACAGCGACCGGCCATGTCCCGAGCCCCAGTTCGAGCGCGCACGCCATACCCCTGCGCCGAGCTGGCAGTGGCGCGTGCAGCGACGGCTGCGCTGGCTGGTTCGGGATGGTCTCAGCGCGGCGGACACGGGCTGGCAAGGTGCGCAAGTCATCGCCCAGCTGCGCTGGGTCGAGGGCGTCGGCGAGGCGATCGTGGAGCGGATTCCGTACGGGTGGCGCAGTGCCTTCGGCGAAGACTGAGGCGGAAGCCACCGCGTCGGGTCCGCTCACGCAGAGGGCCCCAGCACCTGCGAACCGGCCGCTGCGCGGTCCACGGCTGCAAGGCAGCACCGCAACGCTTAGCGAGCGCCGAGCAACGCCCGCAGGCTCGCCGGGTCATCGGTGAACATCCCGTGCACCCCGAGATCGATGAGCGCCTGCATGCGCTTGGGATCGTTGATGGTCCAGGGCTGAATCCGCAGCCCAACCTGCTTGCAGAGCGCGACGAACGCGGCATCGACCTCGACGCCGAGCGCGACGGATCCGTCGTAGGCGATGGTGGTGTGCTCGGGCCAGAGCTTGCGCCCGCCGCGGTGCGCGATGTCGATGAAGGGATCGGCCAGGATGGCGGCGCGCTGGGCGGCGTAGGTCGCGGCGAGGTCGCCGGCGTCACCGGTGATGTCGGCAGAGTCGTTCTGGTGGACGTCGCCGCTGGCAGCCGCGCGGGACGCGTCCTTGGGCGTGGACGCTGCGCCGCAGCCCATCAGGCCGATGAGGCGGACAGCCGCGACCCAGCCATGGGGCGGGCCTTGCAGGGTCGCCCGAGGTGTCGGCGAATCGGTGTCATGCGGACGTTGCGTCATTGGAGCGCGCCGTCGGCCCCCGCAGCCGACTCCGCAGCGAACCCAGGTGGGATGAAGTCGGGCGCCGCCATCTCGAAGCCTTGGAACTCGAACGCTGGGCTGACGGTGCACCCGAAGAGCGCCCAGCCATCGCCGGCGAGGGTCTGCTGCCACGCCCGCGGCGGCACGATGGCCTGGGGCTGCTCGCCGCGCCGGAGGTCGTGACCGAGCTGGACCCGCTGCGCTGGGCCCTCGTCGGTCGCGATCCACAAGGTCGCGCAGACCCCGCGGTAGGCGTGCCAGATCTCGGTGGCGTCGACCCGGTGCCAGCGCGAGACCTCGAAGGCCCGCAGCAGGAACAGGATCGCGGTGCCGGTGCCGCGGACCCCGTCGGCGGGCTGGTCGCGCCACGTCTCCCGGTAGAAGCCGCCCTCGGGGTGGGTCGAAAGGCCCAGGGACGCGACCAGCGCCATCGCCTCGGCGTCGCTGGGGTGGTCGGCCCGTGCTGGCATCGTCCCTCCTGTGTGCGTCTGGTCACCTGGGCGGCGGGCTCGGCAGCCGGCACGCCATCGGCCCGTATTCTAGCGCTCCGTGCGGCATCGGCCACCGCGCCGCAGCCACGGACGGGTGTCGCCGGGTGCTTGGCAGACGAGGGGATGCCGTCCGCCGACTCCGGCCTTCACGACTGCAAGAGGGCCCCACGCTGGAGCCCATTCGGACGCGACGAAGGCCCGGCGGAGATGGCGAAAGCCGGTGCATGGGCGGTCGATGCCGCCGCGCCGCCCCGCGCTTTGTCCCTCAATTGGCGTCGATGCCTGCGCAGGTGACGAACGCCGGGTTGCACTGGGCCTCACGGCACTTCTGGCAGTCCGGCGTGTCGCCTCCGAGGCACTGCAGCGCGCACTTGGTGATGGCGCAGGTGACGAGGGTGCTGAAGCAGCCAGCGCAGCCGGTGCTCAGGCCGGTCTTGTCGACCACGCATTGACCCGCTTTGGCCGGACTGGCGAGGTTGGAGAGCGCGCAACCCTGCACCGTGTCTGAGAAACCGGCGGCAGCGATTTTGGCGGCGTCGGCCTCGTTGGTGCAGGCGCCGGTCTTTGCGCCCGTGTCCGTCGGCGCGGTGTCGGTCGGCGCGGTGTCGGTGGGCGCGGTGTCGGTCGGCGCGGTGTCGGCCGGCGCGGTGTCAGCCGGTGCGGTGTCGACCGTGGCGTCGACCGTGACTTTTGTGTCCTCGGCGGACCCGGTGTCGGCGGCGCTGTCGGGCGCTGCGCTGTCGGCCGCGATGTCGTCGGCCGCAGCGTCGCCGGCTCCGCCATCCGCGGCGGCGTCACCGGCAGCTCCGTCGCTGCCTCCACTCACCTGGTCGGAGCCCAAATCTGCGCCGCCGCCTGCGGTGTCTGCAGCCGCGGCGCCGTCGCTGCCGCCATCGCCCACGGCGCTGTCGGTGCCGGCAGGCACGCCGCCGCCGGCTGCAGCGGTGGAGCCGCAGGCCAGGAGCAGGCTGCAACACAGCGTAACCAACCCACCCATCGCGCTCACCCTGGCCATGTCATCCCCCATCCAGTCGCCGCGATTTTGCGGTGCTGCATGCTGCGCTGGCCTTGCCGCCATGTCCAGCGTGCGTCGAGCTCTCTCGCCCATCCCGCAATCCTGCCCACAAACAGGCCTGCCGCCAGCGCGCGCTGCGTCCGTGCGCTCCGCACCGCAGCCAGAGGGTTGGATGGGCCAAGCCCGCTTAGGCTTCGGCACCTGCGCCACCGTCGCGCGGCCCGACGGGAGGCTGGACGCGCTCTGCGGCGCGCGCTGTGATGGCTACGTCACGTCCAAAGATCCCTGCGAACGGCTACTTGCAAGCATAGACAGCGATGCCGTCGGCGCTGTAGAGGTTGCAGTTCGGGTTGGCTTTGCCGGCGTTCCAGCTGAAGGTCGGGTTGCGCAGCCAGACATCGGGGCTGCCGTTCGACTCCCAGCTGAGGATCGCCTGGAAGTTGCTGCACAGACCGCCATCGCCGTCGGTGTCGACCTGGGCGCAGTTGGTGTTGGGGCCCATGAACTGCTGGCAGATGGCGAGGTAGTCGCCCTGGCCCCACCCGGTCGCAGGCTGGTACGGCGTGCAGCCGGCCGGGATGGCGTCCTGGTTGCTGGTGAGGTTGCTGGCCATCAGGCAGATGCCCTTGTACGCCCAGCCTTTGCACGGTGACTGGCAGCTGTTCTTGCAGCCGTCGTTGTCGTCCTGGTTGCCGTCGTCGCAGAACTCGCCGCTGTCGACGACCTTGTCGCCGCAGCTGGCTTTCTGACAGGTCGTCCGGCAGGCGTTGGCCTTGCTGTCGGAGTTGTTGACGCCGTCGTCGCAGGCCTCGCCGGTCTCGACCGCGCCGTTGCCACAGGCCTGCATCAGCACGGCGCGCCAGATGCCATTGCAGACCATCAGCTTGCTGGTCGTGGTGTTGAGGTAGGCGAAGCCGACCGCGCCGGCGTCGCAGGCGAAGGGCTCCTTCGGCAAGAGGGGAAAGCGGAAGCCGCCACTGGCGAGCAGCGCGCCCTTGGCCTCGACCTTGGAGCCGTTCGTGGTCTTGACGGTGATGCTGGCCGAGACGACGGCGCCGTCGAGCAGCTTGGCGACGTCGCAGAGCGCCAGGTTGCCGGGCTTCTGGGCGATGCAGAACGCCGAGTCGGTGACCTTGAAGGTCCAGGTGCCGGCTGGGCTCTTGCCCATCCACGCCGCGAGATCGCCGACCTTGGGCTTCTTGTCGGCGTCGAAGCTGAGCTTGGCAGACTTGGCGTCGGCCTCGCCGCAGGGGTCGCAGAGGACGTAGCCGACCTTCTTGTCGTCCGGCGGCAGCACCACGACGGCGAGGTTGCTGAGGTCCGAGGTCGAGAGCTCGATGGCGATGGTCAGCGACTGCGCCAGGCCGATGTCGGGCACGGTGATGACGCCGCTCGCCGAGGCGCCGGTGTTGTCGGGGATCGCGATCGGTACGCCCGCGAGTGCGAACGTATCGGTGAACTCGTTGCTCAGGGCGCCGTTGCTGACCTGGGCGAGGCCGTTGGCGGGCAGACCCGCGCTGAAGACCTTGCATTGGACGCTGCCGTCGGCGGCGATGGCGACCACGGCCTCGCCCGACTTGCAGACGCCTTGGGGCTGGACGATGCCGGTGAGCTTGCTGCCATCGCCGATGAAGCTCTGCGCGCTGACGGACTTGGCGACGAGCGCGCCGGCGAAACTACCGCTGCCGGCCTTCAAGGCGTGGCCGCCGAGGTCGACGTCGCCGTCGAAGAGCAGGGCCGACACCGGCACACAGCCTGTGCAGGCCAGCGACTGCGCAACCTTGGCCGTCTCGGCCGACTTGGCGGTGTCGGCCAGCTTGGCGGTATCCGCCTGTTTGGCGAACGCGGCGCTGTCAGCCCACCGGGCATAGAGCTGGCTGTGAAGCGACTGGCGCGGCAGCTCCGTTTCAGCGCCGACCTGCACGCCGAGGAATGGCGCCGTGGCCGCTGCGAGCGCCGGCACCTCCAGCGAGGTCTGGGCGCCGAGCGCCAGGACGAAGCGCCCGCCGCTGACCGCGACCTTGCCGTGGGTCTCGCTCCAGAGCGGGTCCTTGGCGTTGGCGTCGGCGTAGATGCGCACCGTCAGCGCAAACTCACCGTCGACGACCGGGCCACCGGCGGCGAGCAGGGCGCCCTCGAAGAGGATCGTGGCCGGGGTGGCGGCGTGGGCGCTTGGGAGCGACGCCAGCGCCAACGCCTGCGCCACCAAGAGCGCGGCGAGCACAGGCACGCGCCCATGGCGGAGGCGCTTCGGATCCGCGTCGAGACGGCCTGAATGCTGCAGACGGTGGTCCATGCTTGCTTCCTTGACCGCTGCTGCGCGGGCCTGAATTTCGCTCGCGCCAGCTGGTTGCGACCCATCAACGCCCCCGTAGGGTACCCATGCCGTCGCTTTGCGCCAACCCGCGCAGCGGGCGCGATTTGCAGCGCGGGCGTACCTGGCAGCGCAGCCGGATGGAGGCCGCTGTCAGAGCCCGTGGCGCCGGAGGAAGTGGGGGGCAGGGCGGCCGGGCTGGTGGCAGCGGATGGCTCAGCATGGGCGGCGACCTCGAGGCGCTCCCCGCCGGCGCCAGACCCTAGAAGTGCGCCCGCGTCCCCTTCCCCGGCCCCACCTCGCCCTCGGCGCGCCGGTAGGGCGGGTCGACCAGCGCGTTCAACTGCCCCATGACCTCGTCGGTGACGCGCTGCAGGCTGGCTTGGTGCGCTGCCTCGTGAACGGGGTCAAAGGGCCGGAAGTCGCCCGGCAGCAGCCCCTTCGGCAGCGCGATCGGCTCGCCGACCCGCAGCCGGATCTCGCCGCCGCGCACCATCGGCGAGGTGCCGATGAAGGCTTCCGGGCAGCCGCTCATGCCGACCGGCAGAATCGCGAGGTCGAGCGCATGGGCCAGCTGCACCGCGCCATTGCGCCCCCGGCCCAGCCGGCGCGACACCGTGCCCTCGGGGTACATCTGCACGTGGTGGCCGGCTTGGACGGCTTCGCGGGAGAGGCGGACGGTCTCGGAGAGCGAGTCCTGATAAATCGACTGCACCAGCGTCCGCCACGAGGTCTGCTGGGGGTCGAAGGGGCGGCCGAAAATAGGCCTCGGTCGATGCAGCACCGGCTCCAGCTCCGCGTCGTCGACGGCCGCGTCGCGCTCGAGGTGGTCGCGCAGGGCCCGGTATTGCGCGTCGGTCGGCCGCCGTCCCAGCGTCGCGATGGCGTCGACCAGGATGAAGTAGCCCTTCGAGGCGATGGGAACGACGCCTAGGCGTTCGAGGGCAAAGGCCATGATGCGGCTGTGATAGTTCTTGGCTTTGGTGACCGTGACCATCTTGACGTTGCGCTGCCCGGCCAGGAGCCGAATCGCCATGAAGTCCTGGTTCTGGGTCGAGTTGGTCGCGATGATCATCGGTCTCGCGTCAAGCCGGTCGAAGTTCTCCGCGACGACGCGGGTCCGGGTCGCAGCCACCCAGGCCCGGTAGAATTGGTAGGAGGATTGGAAGAACCAGGGCGTGGGCAACACCCTGTAACGGCGATAGAAATCAGGATCGAGCATGGGCGTCTGCTCCTGCTTCGCCGCCATGGGCTGGCAACGCCGTGGCGTCGTGCGCCGAAAGGATCTCCGCCAGGCGCTGCAGCCGTTGCGGCGGCAGCTCCGGATACGCGGGTACGAACACCAGACGCGCGACCAGACGCTCAGCGCGGGCCTCGCCGCAGACGGCCCCCACGTTCGACGCGCCCGACGCGTCGAATCCGGCCGACAGCAATGCCGCGCGCAGCGCCTGCGGCTGCGGCGACGCCACCACGACCAGCCAATGGGTGTGGGCCCGCTGCCCGAGGCCCGGCGTCGCCTTCGCCGGCAGTCCGCGCAGCACCCGCGCGCCGTTCTCGGCACGGCGGGCGAGGCGCGCCCTGGAGAAGGTCTGCAGCCTCTGGTGCAGGGTCGTCAGCAGCGCAGCGTTCGGTCGCTGGCGCAGCCC
Organism: Myxococcales bacterium; assembly: GCA_947491025.1. GTDB lineage: Bacteria > Myxococcota_A > UBA9042 > UBA9042 > UBA9042 > SXNM01. The sequence continues at coordinate 5,648 of CANLIC010000021.1, read as the reverse complement.
GGCGAGCAGCGCCTCGACGCTCCCGCCGCCAAAGCCGCGCGTCATGCGCCGCACCACCGCGCCGAGCTCGACGCCGCGCATCCGGCACAAGGCGGCGAAGGCGGTGTAGCCGAGGGGCGTCTGCAGCGCCCACAGCGCGAGCGTACGGGCCACTTTGCGCGCGGTCGCCGCGTTGGGCTGCATCGGCCACCTCGCCTCCACCGCGCGCATCCGGGCGCGCAGGCCGGGATCGGCGACCACCGCCAGGCCTCCGCCCAGCGCCGTGGCGGTCTTGAGGGTGCCGAAGCTGAACAGGGCGACGTCGACGCCGTCATCGCTCTGCACCTCGTGGCCGCGAAAGGCCTGCGCAGCGTCTCGAACCACGAGGAGGCCGTGGCGACGGGCAAACGCGACGATGGGGCGGTAGTCGACCTCCCCGCCGAAGAGATCGGCGACCAGGACGGCGCGGGTTCGCGGGCTGCGCAAACGCTCGAGCGCGGCGACCTGCGGGGTGAGGGTCTCTGGATCGACCTCCACCGGCACCGGGCGCAGGCCGTGGGCGGCGATGATGCGCGGGATGTCGTCGATGGTCACCGCCGACACCAGCACCTCATCCCCCTCGGGCCACGCCGCGGCCGTCAGCCAGGCATCGAGCGCTGAACGCACCGAGAGGGTCGCGATGCACGTGCCGTCGGGTCGAAAGAACGACTCGAGCGCACCCCGGGCCGCATCATGGTCGCGCCGGCGGCAGTTGGCCGCGGCTCTGCACCAATCGCTGAGCGAGAGATCCATGCGGTGCGGCGGGTACAACATGCGCGATCTCTCCGGCATCTGCTGTTGATTGTGCGCTGACCGCGCGCCCATCGTCACCGCGGCGGGGCGTTTTCGTGGCCGATTCCGCGTCGGCCAGGCGAGGTCCGCGCAGGCGACGACACCTGCGACGCGGCCCGTCGTCCGGAGCGTATCGCGCTCGGCGACAGCGTACATAGCCCCGACGGTCATCGAGGCAGCGTGGCGCGGCGTCGGCTGCCCCATGGTCCGACGCGCCCAGTCGCGCTTGGCGTATCGAGGCGTCTCTGGCACGTTCGCGATGGTGGATTCAACGCACCGGAGTGAGGTCTCAATCCTATCCATCGATTGCAAGTCAGTGGAGGCGACCATGACCCACATCGAGCACCACGACTTCGAGGTGGAGGGCATCCGATTGCACGACCGCGCGGCCGGCGATGGGCCCCCGGTCCTGCTGCTCCACGGCTGGCCGACGTCGTCGTTCTTGTGGCGCGACACCCGTGGACCGCTCGCCAAGCGCCTTGGCGGTCGCTAGCTTGCTCCCTCCTGCCGCTTGGTACGCGCCCGACATGCCCACGCAGCCCCACCATCCCTCGGCACCCAGCGCATGGCCGCGGCCACGCGTCTGCCCTTGGATGGGCGCTGTGGCCTTGCTGTGGGTCGCGTGCCAGGGCCCCCCTACCGCGCCAGCCGGCTCGGTCGACGCTGGCTCGGGAGCCCACACGGGCGACGGGGCCGTGCTCGACACACAGGGCGGCGACAGCAGCGAGAGCCACGGTGACGACAGCGCAGCCGACGCCCACGCCCAGCCAGCGATGCCCCTTCAGCCCGACTGGTCCATCGGCGAGCTGCTCACCTTCGGCCAAGATGGTCGGAGCGGCCCTCTCAAGGTGCCCTTGCCCCTCGCCCGCCGCTACCTCGCCCTCCGCGCCGAGGCAGTGCCCGCCAGCCCCGCAGATGAGGCCTGCCTGCGCTTCGTCGACGTGCAGCGGTCCGACGGCGAGGTCTGGGTCGGCGCGGACCTCCCCGGCGCCGCCACGGCCACCCTCGGCGACGGCGTCTGCGATGACTGTCCGCGGCCCGTGTCGACGCAGCACGGCTACGCCCTCGCCGTCTTTGCGGACCCCAGCCAGGGCCTCGCGGGCGCTGGCAGCGTGCAGCTGCGCGTGCAACTGCGCCATTGCGCCACCGACCTGGCGCTGCCGCTCGGCGCGCTGGGCAGCAAGATCACGCAAGTGCGCGTGCAGGCCGCCAGCGAAGCCGCGGTGCCGGCGGCCGCGCAGGGAACGCTCGCCGTCGTCGTGGCCCGCGGCCCCGGCGTGACCGTCGCTGGAACGCCTGCCGCGATGGCAGTCATGGCGGAGGGAGTCGTCGCCGCGTTCGCCCCCGCGCACGTCGCGCCTTCGTTTCAGCCCGCGCTCGACCTGAGCGCCGCGACCCCTCTGCCCGCGATCTTGGATGTCTCCTCGCCCGCCTCCCCCCACCTCGTCGCGCTGCAGGCGGCCGTCGACGCAGCGTGGCAAGCGCAGCCCGGCGCCCTGGGAGCGCTCCAAGACCGCCGGGTCGCCGTCGTCGTGCTCTGGCCCTGCCTGCACCACCAAGGGCCCAAGGGCGGCGGTCACTCGCTGGCCGGCTTTTCGAGTCGCATCCCCGGCGGCGGGCGAGTCGGCCCCTCTGCGTCGCTGGTCGTCGTGGCGACGGGCGAGTGCGGCCGGGGCCAGCCGCCGACCAGCGCGGAGCTCGGCGGCACGGTGGCGCACGAGCTCGGGCACCTGCTCGGGCTCTACCACAGCGATGGCGCCCATGGGCTGCCGGATGCCTCGGGCGACGCCGACCTGATGCACAGCAAGCACGGACGCATCGGCGCGCCCGGGGCCGGCTTCAGCACCCTGCAGCGCTCGGTCTTGCGGGCCCATCCGGACGTGACCTACGCGCCGAACACGGGCTTCTAGGGCGTCCTCGGCGACGCTGCAACAGAAAAATCGGGGCGAACTGGGGACCCTCGCGGTGTGCTGCGGCTAGATCTCACGGCCCTGCCATGGGCTCGCCTCCAGGCGCCGGGTTCTAGTACGCGAGGCGCACCGCCAATCGCCCTGCAGGCCAGGTCAACGGCTCCTCCGAAACGGCGGCGACCCAGAGGGTTGCGTCGAGCCACAGGTAGCCCCAGATGCGTTGCTGCAAGCCGGCCGTCACCAGGACAGCGCCATGGAATTCATACGGATCCGGCGTCTTCACCTCCCGGTAGTCGGGACAGAAGAGGCCGATGCAGAGGATGCTGCCCGCGTCCGTGGCTGCAACATCCCATTGTCCTGTGACCGAGACGCGGAGCGCCAGGATTCGGTTTGGGTGCACTCGCCACCACGCTTGCAGACCCAGCAGGGGCGCCAATTTGTTGTTTTCGCGTGCGCACTCTTCTGTGATGTCGGCGACGGAGTTCGTCTCTGAGCCGACTTTGTAGTACCGCGTCCGGACGCTGTGAGCCTCGAGCCGCTCCGCCCAGTTGAACGTCTGCGAGCTGCCGCCCCACTCCAAGTTGGTGCCCCAGGACGCCGCGTTGAAGAGCCGCACGCGCATTGTGAACGTCGTGGAGAAGGCGTGGTCTCGCAACAGGAACGGGGCAAGATCGTCGGAGTCGGTAAAACTGCGCACTGTTGCGTGGGCCCTGCGATGCGACAGCGTCGCGTCGATGATGCCGCGCTTGCCCAACGTGAGCTGACCGCCCCAACCCGTCGGATTCTCGCGTTGACCCGCCGGGTTGCCAGACGCGACGGCGCCTTCGACCCATCCGCTGGCTGCGAGCTCCTCGATGGGACCGATCGGCGCCGGATCTGCTGGCAGGATCCGCGCGCTGATGCGGCGCACCTCCCAAGTCTGTCGCACGCGCTCGCCTGCCAAGTTCGACGCTAGGGGCACGCACGCGTGCGAAAGGAAGATGGACGCCAGCAACATCCAACCGGAAACGGGGGAACCCCACCTCTGGACGCGTGAACGGCAGGCCGGAGACATTCGTCCCCTCCTTGGTCGTGAACATCGCACCAGCGCGAGCCTGAATGGAGCCTACAAATGCCCCAGGAGCCGCGTCAATGGCGCAACGGCAGCCGCTCAGGGCGGTCGCAAAGTCGGCGTCCGCGCCGACAACCCTCACCCCCCGCCGCTTCGCGGCACCCCCTCTCCCGCTGAAGCGGGAGAGAGGGCGACTGAATTCATTGTCATGTCCCCCTCTCCCGCCCGACGGGAGAGGGGGTTAGGGGGTGAGGGTGTCGTCGGCTCCGGACCTTGCGATAGCCCTGCGGGCATCGCAAAAATGCGGAGCTACTCGCACGTCGCGCTGAAACTACAAGTCTTGCCATTGCCGCAGCCGCCGCCGATCTTCACCGCCAGGTAGCTACACCCGGCCGCCGCGGAACAACTGTCGACGGTGCACGGCGAACCATCGTCGCAGGCGGCGGCGCCCTTGGCGAAACAGGGGCCCGACTTGGCGCAACCCTGGTTGCCGAAGGCGTCGAGCCGCAGGGCCCAAGCGTCGCCGAACCCCTTGCCTGTGCTCTTGTTGATGCCCGCGGCGACGATGTGACCGTTGGCCATTGCCGTTGCGCCGAGGAACGCGTCGTGGAGCGATCCGCCGAAGGTCGCGAGGACGCCGCCCACATGATTGGGCGTGAACGCTTGCACCGCCGCAGCCCCCTTGTGCGTCCCCGCGAGGATGGCACCACCCTGCAGCGTCGGTACGACCGCCTCCACCGTCGAGATCGTCGCCCAGCCGGGCCCAACCGGCAGCATCGCACCGCTGGCGCTGAACAGTCGAACGCCGCTGCCGCCGGTGATGACCTGGCCAGTCGTGGGCTCTGCGACGCTGAGAAACTCGAAGGAGCCGTCCGCGCCGAGTGCCTGCCACATCTGCTTGCCGGTGCCGTCGACCTTCAGCAGCCAGCTCGCGGACTTGGGCGAGAACTGGGTGCCGACCACCAGGTAGCCATCTTTGGCCTTGGCGATCCCTTGTGCGTTCGCGGAGTTGATGGGGCTGAGCGCCTCGACCTTGAGCACGGTCGCGCCCTTGCTGTCGACTTCGACGAGTCCGACGGTCGACGCCACGGGGCCGCGGGTGGGGCACGGGTTCGTGCAGGTCCGTGGGCCGCCGTGGGCGGAGGGAGAGGGTCCCTTGGAGCGGCATGAAAAGGCGTTGCGGGCACGGCTCAGGCGCGCGGCCATGGGCGGCCGTGATGCGTCGGCGGATGGGGGGGACGGAGGCAGGCCGGAGCGTTGCCGGCGCGCTCGGTGCGTGCGCGTCGGTGAAGCGACGAACCCGCACGGAGCGACTGAGCGAACTGCAAGCGTGCGGCGTCGACACACCAAGATTGCGGCATCACCGCGGAGCTCTCTGCCGCGTCGGCGCCGGCCAGCGGTCTCGAGATCATGACCGCTAGGAGGCGACCGCGTAGCGCCTAGTGAGCGTGCGCTCAGCGAACACTGTGTTCAGCTTGATGTCATCCACGGACGTCCTTAGCACGACCGGCGCCGACGCCGCGCGCACGCGCTGGATGGCGGTGTCCATCGCCTGCTCGACGCGGCGCTGCTCAGCCAGTGTGGCGGCGTTGGTGCGCTGCTTGGTGGATGCTGACGTCATCAATGCCTCCATCGTCTCGCTAGCTGCTGGTGCGCAGCGTCCACAGCGCTGCCAACGCCACAGAGTAGCGCCGCTGCAGCGACTGCGCAATGAACCTCGCCTGCTCCGGCAGGCCTGATCCAAAGTCCCCAGCCCCAAGCCTGCCCTGCTGGCCACGCATTTGTTCGGCCGTTGTAGCCCTGACCGAAGACAAACCTCACCCCTGGAAGTGCCGATCGAGGTGAGTTGTCTTGCGGTCAAGGGTGATTTGGCGGCG
>CANLIC010000020.1 GCA_947491025.1 Myxococcales bacterium | reverse complement strand
CGGCGGCGGTCGCAGCAGCGGCGGCGGCTACGGCGGCGGCGGCAGCGGCGGCGGCGGCGGCTGCGGCGGCGGCGGCGGTGGTTACGGCGGCGGCGGCAGCGGCGGCTACGGCGGCGGCGGCGGCGGCGGCGGTGGTCGCGGCGGCTACGGCGGCGGCGGCGATCGCGGTGGCGGCGGCGGCGGCGGTCGTGGTGGCTTCGGCGGCGGTGATCGCGGTGGTCGCGGTGGCGATCGCGGCGGTCGCGGCGGCTTCGGCGGCGAGAGCTGGTAGTCCAGACGCCTTCCGTGCTGCGCTAGCACCCGCGCCTGCGCGGGACATGGCGAACTCTCCGCGCCCCGCGCCGGCATTGCCGACGCGGGGCGCGGCGTTTTTGCGGACCCCACAGGGCGATCGCCTGGAGAACTGGCGGCGCAAGTCTACCGCGGCGCCACCGGACGGCATGCGCCCGGCCGCGCGCTGCGAGCAGCGCGCATTGGCCAGCCAGGAGCGACCCGCGAGCCGCGCTTCGATTGGCCCTGGCTCTTGGTTTGGATGGCCGGCGCCGGAAGGTTGGGCGGAGGGTGTCCGTGGCCGCCGGCTCTCCGCTAGCCGAGCATCTTCTCGAGCACTTCGAAGGTGTTGGGCGAGAGGCCCGGCGCTGCCCGCATGGCGCGTAGGGACGCCTCAGCTTTGGCGCGGCGGCCCGGCTCCTGACGGCGCCAAGGGTTGAAGGCGCGCGCCAGCCGGCCCGCCAGGATCGGGTTGGCGGCGTCGATCTGCAGGACGCGCTCGGCGATGAGGCGGTACCCAGAGCCATCGGCAGCGTGGAAGTGGCGCGGATTCATCGCGAACGACGAGAAGAGCGCCCGGATTTTGTTCGGGTTGCTGGCGTCGAAGTGCGCACTCTCGGTCAGGCGCACCACGTCCTGTGCCACCCCGTCCTTGCCGGCACCGGCCTGTACGCTGAACCAGGCGTTCATCACCAGCGGATCGCCGTGCCAGCGGCCGGCGAAGCGGTCGAGGGCGGCAATGCGACCCGGATGGTCGACGTCGGCAAGCAGGCTGAGCGCGCTCAGCTCGTCGGTCATGTTGTCGGCGGCCTCATGCTGGGCCGTGGCGCGCTGAAGGTCGCCGGCAGCGCAGAGGTAGGCGAGGCAGACGTTCTTGAGCGCCCGGTGCCCCGCGTCTTCGGCGCAGTAGGTGAAGGGGCGTCCCGCGGTCGCAGCGGCGTGCGTGCTGTAGAGGTCGCCGAGCAGGGAGCGCAGCGTGGCGCCGATCGTCGCCCGCACCGTCTCGCGCGCCTGGTGGATCGCCTCGACATCGACGATCTCGAGCTCTTCAGCCAGCGTCGCTTCGTCTGGCAGGCGGGCTGCCTCGGCGCGGAAGGCGGCGCCCGCCGAAGCGTCGCCGATGAGCGCGGCAAAGGCGTCGAGGAAGGCGCGGCGCACTTCGCGTGGTGCCCCCGCGGGCGCTCCTGCGTCGCCCATGAGGTAGAGGATCTCCCCAGTCGCCAGCCGCTGGAAGGCGTCAAAGCGCACGAAGGGGTCGCGTTCGCTCACCGAGAGCAGCTGCAGGGCCTCGCCATCCAGGCCGTCGTCGAGCTTGACCGGCGCCGAGAAGCCGCGCAGCAACACCGGCACCGGCTCGGCGTCGAGCCCGTCGAACACAAAGTGGGCCTCGGCGCTGTCGAGGACCAGCACCCGCTCGGTCGGCGCCTCCGTGGCCGCATCGCCGGCGCCACGCAAGTGCAGCGGCAGCGCCTTGCCGCTGCGCGAGAGCAGGCCCATGCGAACCGGGATGACCACGGGCAGTTTCATCGGCTGCCCGGGCGTCGGCGGCGTGCGCTGCGACAGGCTCAGCGTGTAGCGACGCTCCGCGGCGTCGAAGCTGCCGCGCGCGGTGACCCGCGGCGTCCCCGCCTGCACGTACCAACGCTGGAAGGGGCGCAGGTCGTAGCCGGAGGCGTCTTGCAGCGCGACCACGAAGTCGTCGCAGGTCACCGCCTGGCCGTCGTGGCGGGCAAAGTAGAGGTCGGTGCCGCGGCGAAAGGCCTTGGGCCCTATCAGGGTCGCCATCATCCGGATCAGCTCAGCGCCCTTCTCGTAGATGGTCGTGGTGTAGAAGTTGTTGATCTCGATGTAGGAGTCGGGACGGACCGGGTGGGCCATCGGGCCGCCGTCCTCCAGGAACTGCGTCTGTCGCAGGTGGCGGACCTGGGCAATGCGGGCGACGCCGCGGTCACCGACGTCGGCGCTGAACTCCTGGTCGCGGTAGACGGTGAAGCCCTCCTTGAGCGAGAGCTGAAACCAGTCGCGGCAGGTCACGCGGTTGCCCGACCAGTTGTGAAAGTACTCGTGGGCGACGATGGCCTCGATGCGGGCAAAGCGGTCGTCGGTGGCGGTCTCCGCCTTGGCCAACACTGCGGATGCGTTGAAGATGTTGAGCGACTTGTTCTCCATCGCCCCCATGTTGAAGTCGTGGACGGCGACGATGTGGAAGATGTCGAGGTCGTACTCGCGGCCGTAGACCTGTTCGTCCCAACGCATCGATTTCTGCAGCGCCGCCAGCGCGTGCGGACTCTGATCGGCGTTGCCTTTGTCGGTGAACAAGCGCAGCCGCACGTTGCGACCGGTGCAGGTCACGAACTCGGCGTCGGTCACGTCGAGATCGCCTGCGACCAACGCGAACAGGTAGGCGGGCTTCGGGAAGGGGTCGTGCCACACCGTGACGTGCCGTCCGGCGCTCGAGGCCGGCCCCGCATGCACGAGGTTGCCGTTGCTGAGCAGCACCGGGAAGCGGGCGCTGTCTGCTTCGATGGCCACCGTCCACACCGCCAGCACGTCGGGGCGGTCGGCCATCCAGGTGACGCGGCGGAAGCCCTCGGCCTCCATCTGGGTGCAGAACATGCGCCCCGAGCGGTAGAGGCCCTCCATCGTGCGGTTGTTCTGCGGCTCGATGCGGGTGCGGATGCGGGTACGGATGCGGTCGCCCGGCGGCGGCTGCAGGGACATGCGCGCGCCCTCGATTTCGTAGCGGGCAGAAGCGAACGTCCCGGATGAGCCCTCGCCTGGGGCCTCGTCCGGACCGCCATGGCCGCTGGCGACCTCGACCGTGACGGTCTCTACCGCCTCGCCGTCCAGCTCGACGGCAACGCCACCATCGAGGCAGGCCGCGTTGCGGCGCCATGCGATCGTCGCCACGACGTCGGCGTGGCTCTCATGCAAATCGAAGACGAGGTCGACCCGCTCCGCCAGCCACCGCGGCGGCTGGTAGTCCGCGAGGCGTACCGCGCGCGGTGGGGTCGTTGCCGTTGCGTCCTTGGCCATGGCGTCGCTCCACTGCAGTCGCCGGGTGTCCGGCGCAGGGGCCGGAGGGTACAGAGCAAGTGATGGCGCGCCAAGTGGGCGCTGGCGAAGTGCGCGACGTCGCACCCGACGGCGAGCCGACCCGCGCGAGGTCGCCGCGCGGCAGCGCGCCTTCTTGGGCATGGGAGGCCAGCGATGGAGCGCGGTAGCGGTCCGCGATGACGGCGCAGGAGCAGGCCTCTCGGTCAGAAGCTCCAGCGCAGGTCGAGCCGCCAGCCGCCGGCGCCGTCTGGTGCCCAGGCCGCCTCGGGAGCGAGCGCCGCGGCGGGCGTGGCGGCACCTCCGGTGGGCAGGGGCGCTGGCACGCCGGTCGGTTCGGTCGTGCGGCGGCGCAAGACCGCGCCGAGGGCCACCAGCCCAACCGCCGCCACGCCGCCGCCGACGGCTGCCCACCGCAAGAGCTGGGCGCGGTCACGCTGATCGGCGTAGGCGCGGCGGCTCGGTTCATCGACGACCTTCGCGACGTCGAGGTCGCCCGACTGCTGGTACGCAAAGCCGTAGAGACCGCCGGCAGCAAGCGCGGTGACGCCGGCGGCGACGAAGGGCCAGCGCGGGCGCGCCTCCGGGGCCTTCAAGGGCGGCTGGGGAGGTGCTGGTGGCGGTGGCGGTAGCGGCTCTGGAGGCTTGGGCTCAGCGACGCTCAGGCGCGCCCGCACCGCCTCGAGGCGCGCGGTGGCGTCGGCGCGGCCGGCCTCGTCGTCGCCGGCCATCGAGAGGTAGAGCTTGAAAAGCGACTCCGCGCGCTTGAGTTGGCCGGCCTGCTCGTAGGCGCGGGCGGCGTTGAAGATCAACGTCGCGTGTTTGGAGATGGCGTAGGCCTCCATGAAGAGGCGGGCAGCGTCGACGAACTCGCCATTCTGGAAGAGGGCCTTGGCCTCGGTAGCCATCGCCGCTGCGCGGCGCATCGCCGCAGGGCTCGCTTCGACGCGCGTCGTCTGCGCGAAGCCAGCCGCGGGCCAGTGTGCCGGACCGAGGCCGGCCACCAGCGCGGTACACAGGGCGAAAACGCGCAGCGCCGACGGGACGCGTCGGCCACCGCGCAAGGCACGGCGAGGCGACTTGGAGGCTCGGGCTGACCTTGGGGGGAGCATCGGCACGCCGACGAGGATAGCCGGTCGCTGCGGCCACGGCCAGCCGTGGGAAGGGCGCACCGTGATCGACGGGGAATGGCGCCCCCGGCCGCTGTTCAGAAACGCCCGGTGGGGTCGCGCTTGGCGGCTGTCGTTGGTAGGCTACCGGGGGGCGAACGCCGCCACCGGAGGTGCAGTGGGCGACGAGCGGGTTGGCAACACACGCGAAGGCGCCGCGGCACGCCGGTGGCAGGTGGCCCTCCGTTGCCTGAAGGCGACCTCCGCGCGCGCCCTTGCGCTCGGCGTGGTCTGCCTCGCGCTCGCCGCCGGCCCGCTGACGGGCTGCCTGCCCCCGGTCGCCAGCGACGCCGAGCTGCTCGATGCCCTGGCCCAAGCCAAAGCGGCCGACGCCGACGTCGGCGGTGCCGGCAAAGACGGCACGCCAGCGAGCGACGCCTCTGCCGAGACGGCGGAGGTCGACGCCGCGCCGGATGCCGGGCCCGACAGCGGCGGCAAAGACGGCCTAGAGGTCGACGGCGACGGCGGGGAGGCCGACGGCGGCGGACCAGACGGTGCCGGCAATCTCGGTGCCGCTTGCTCCACCAGCGCCGGCTGCTTCACCCCTGTCGGGGCTGCACCCTGCAAACAGGCGATCTGCGATGCCGGCTCTTGCGTGCTCGGCGTCGCCGCCAAGGGCCAGATCTGCGCCGCCGTCGGCCTGCAGCTCGCGCCTTGCCAGGAGACCCGCTGCGACGACGTGGGCGCCTGCATCATCACCACCGCCGCCGACGGCGCCTCTTGCGACGCCGACGACGACGGTTGCACCGGCCCGGACGTCTGCAAAGCAGGCACGTGCGGCGCCGGGCCGGTCATCACCTGCCCAAGCGACGGCAACGCCTGCGCCAAGCCCAGCTGCGCGTCGACCGGCGCTGCAACCTCGGTCTGCAAGCCGGTGTTCAAGGCCGCAGGCGAGGTGTGCGACGACGGCAAGTTCTGCACCATCAAGGACCAGTGCGATGGCGGCGGGGTTTGCGCTGGCGAGCTCAACCCCTGCACAGGTAACGGCGGACCGTGCGCCACGCCATTCTGCGACGTCGACAAGGGCGTCTGTGCCAGCAAGCCCAAGCTGGCCGGCCTGGCGTGCGACGACGACAGCCCCTGCACCCAAGCCGGCACGTGCGATGCAGCGGGCGTGTGCGCCAACCTCAAGTCGCTCTGCGACGACAGCAACCCCTGCACCGAAGATCTCTGCAGCGGGCAAGGCGCCTGCAGCAACGTCCCTCTCACCCTGGCCTGCAGCGATGGCGACGCCTGCACCACCGGCGACGCCTGTGACGGCAAGGGCAAGTGCGCCAGCGGCAAGCCACGCCTCTTCGACGTCAGCTTCGACGACAAGCCCGGCGTCGTCATCCGCGGCACACTCGATCTCGTCGGCGGCGACGTCGTGATGGTCGGCGAGCGCGCCGGCGCGCCCTACCTCGTGCGGTCCGATCTCTTTGGCAATCCAGGCCTCTCGCTCGCCACCGGCGGCTACGTCGGCACCTGGATGCGCGCCCTCGAGCGCAACGACGGACTGCTGCTCGCGGGCATGTCGCAGCCCAACACCTCGCCTCACGCGCCCCTCTTCGCTCGGACCGACAGCACGGGCAAGCAACTGTTCGCGGTCACGCTGTCTGCCGAGGCCGTCACGGGCGTGCACCTCGCGGCGTTGCTGCCGGGTCCGTCGCCAGAGCTGGCGATGGTGGCGCTACAGCAGCCTGCCGCAGGGTCGGTGACCATCGTCCGCTTGCTGCTCTGGAGCGAGGCCACCAAGGCCGCCGTGCCCGGCAAGGACGTCACGCTGGGCGGACCTGGCGACCCCTACGTGCTCAACGGCGGCGCTCACGAACCGGCAGCGTCGCGCTACCTCCTGGTCGGTCGGCGGCAGGTCGTCAAGGCGACCAAGGCCTGGCATGGCTGGGTCCATCGCCGGCTCGACTCGATGCTCTATGGCGGCGAGCAGGACTACATGCCGACAGGCTCCACCGGCGGCGACCTGCAGGCCGTCACCGTCCTCAGCGGCGGCTACCTCGCCGCCGGAGCCGCCACCGTCGCCAGCGGCGAGGTCGGTTGGCTGCTGCGGCTGGACGACAAGCTCGCCCCGGTCTGGCAGCAGAAGCTCGCCGCGCAGGCCGACGACACCGTGCTGTATGGCGCGCGCCTCGCCAGCTGGGGCGAGGTCCTGGCCATCGGCTATGCCTCGACCGGCCCCAACGCCGCAGACACCGCCAGCGTCGTGTGGCGCGTCCGCGCCGACGGAACGCCGCTCGCCAGTGCGCTGTGGCCGGCTGGCGGCGGCTGGCTCCGCGGGGTGCGCGCCCTCGGCGACGGCTGGCTGGTCACCGGCGCCAGTGGACTCGGCTCCAAGTCGGTGGCGCAGATGGCGCGCACCTCTCCCTGGCTGCACCGCACCTGTGTCGAAGCCGGCGGTTGCGCCGCCCTGGGCGCCAGCGCCTGCGACGATGGCAACGCCTGTGTCGCTCCCGGTTGTATCGCCGGCACGGGTTGCAAGGCCAAGCCGTTGGCCAGCGGCACCGCCTGCACAGGGGCCAAGAGCTGCGACGGCACCGGGGTCTGCAAGTAAGGGCCCAGCTTCCACAAGCGATCGCTGCGGACGCCGATGCATCCCCGTGAGCTGCGTTGCGGCTCCTTGAAATACCTCTGGCATTCCTGGGTCGCAGCGCCTTGCCCACGGGGGCGCCCTGGCGCCCTCGTTGACGACTTGTTCTAACTGCTCGTCAGCGTCGCCCTGCCGGAAGCGACCCGCTGCGGCGAGCCATCGACGCGCGCCGGACCATGGCGCGACCGTTTCGCTCCACGCGTCAGCGCGACAGCGCCCACGAGGGCAGCGTCTGCCAGTCGATGCCGAGGGTCGGCCCGCCCCAGAGCACACCGAACGCGACGATGAGCACCACCGAGAGGGCGTCGAGCGCGAGACCGACCCGCACCATCTGGCCGACCGTCAGCCGTCCGCTGCCGTACACGATGGCGTTGGGCGGTGTCGCGACGGGCAGGGCAAAGCCGCAGCTCGCCGCCAGGGTCGCCGGCACCATCAGCGCCCGCGGGTCGAGCTCCATGGCGACGCCGAGCTGGGCCAGCACCGGCAGCGACAGGGCCGCCGTCGCGGTGTTGCTGGTGAGCTCGGTCAGGCCGCAGAGGCCGAGCACCACCACCGTCAGCACCAGGGTCGGCGCCGCGCCCTGCAGCCCGACCATCGCCTTGGCGAGCGCCAGCGAGAGCCCGGAGCTGCCGAAGCCGTCTGCCAGCGCGAAGCCGCCGCCAAAGAGCAGGAGCAGGCCCCACGGCACCCGGGCGCTGACATCCCAGGTCAGCAGCGGCTTGCCCGGCCGATCGCCCGAGGGCACGACAAAGAGCAGCAGGGCGCCGCCAATGGCCAACGCACCGTCGTCGACCGCCTTGAGGCCGAGCTGACTGCGCCACCCAGGCAAGGTCCAGCTCTCGCCGAGGCGCAGATCGTCGCCGAAGAGCCAGCCGAGCGCGACGAAGGCGAAGATGCCGCCGGCCAGCCACTCGTCGCGGCGCAGCTTTCCGAGGCCCGCCAGCTCCTCCGCCACCGCCGCGGAGCTCTGGGCGAGGCCGCGCGCCGGCACCCGCAGCAGCGGGCCGACCAGCAGCGCCCACGACGCCACGACCATCAGGGCGACAAAGGGCGTGGCAAAGGCCATCCAGCCGCCGAAGCTGATGGCAGGTGCCGCCGGGAACAGCGACTCCAGCTGTGCCACCAGCACCATGTTGGGCGCCGTGCCGACCAGCGTCCCCATGCCGCCGATGCTGGCGCCGTGGGCGACGGCGAGCAGCGTGGCCGCCGCGAAGCGGCGCTTGCCGGCAGTCTCCTCGCTGAGGTCGTCCGCGGCGGGCGCCGGCCCGATGACGCTGAGCGCCACCGGCAGCATCAGCATCGCGGTCGCGGTGTTGTTGAGCCACATGCTCAACACCGCCGTACAGACGAAGAAGCCGAGCACCAGCAGCCGCGGCCGGTCGCCGGTCCGAAGGATGACCCGCAGCGACAGGCGGCGATGCAAGCGGCTGTCCTCCAGCCCTAGCGCGAGCAGGAAGCCGCCGAGAAAGAGAAAGATGATCGGGTGACCGTAGGCGGCGCCGACGGTCTTGGCGCTGGCGAGGCCCGTCGCCGGCATCGCCACCAGCGGCACCAAGGCGGTCACCGGCAGCGGCACGGCCTCGCTGAGCCACCACAAGGCCATCCACGCGGCGAGGCCCGCCATCGTCGCCGCCGGCCTGGCCAGGGGCAGCGCCACGGCGCACGCGAGCGCGATGAGGGGCCCGGCGACCACAAAGAGCTGGCGCCACCGGGCGGGGTTCATGGCCCGTCGCTCGCGGCGCCCTGCCGAGGCGCCCCATCGCGCAGCGCGAGGGCGACATCGACGATCATGTCCTCTTGGCCGCCGACCATGCCGCGACGGCCGAGCTCGACCAGGATGTCGCGGGCATCGACGCCAAAGCGGGCAGCCGCGCGCTCGGCGTGCAGCAAGAACGAGCTGTAGACTCCAGCCCAGCCGAGCACCAGCGCCCGGCCGTCGATCTGCACTGGCCGCTGCATCATCGGCCGCACGATGGTGTCGGCGGCGTCGATGAGCGGGTAGAGCGCGGCGCCGACCTCGACGTCGAGCCGCTCTCGGCAGCGGTCGAGGGCGGCGACCAGCACCTCGAGCTTGCAGTTGCCGGCGCCAGCCCCAAGGCCCGCCAGGCTCGCATCGACGCGGTCAGCGCCGGCCTCGATGGCGACCAGCGTATTGGCGACGCCGAGGCCGAGGTTGTCGTGGTTGTGGAAGCCGACCTGGCAGCTGAGCGCGCCCTTGAGCGCATCGACCCGCTCGCGCGCGTCAGCCATGCCCATCGCACCGGCGGAGTCGACGACGTAGACGATGTGCGCGCCGTAGGACTCCATTTTGCGCGCCTGCGCCACCAGCGCGGCGGTGGGCAGGCTGTGCGCCATCATCAAGAAGCCGCCGACGTCCATGCCGAGCCCGCGGGCGGCCTCGATGTGCTGGGCCGAGATGTCGGCCTCGGTGCAGTGCGTGGCGACGCGGACGTTGCGGGCGCCGGCGGCATACGCCATGCGCAGGTCCGTGACCGTGCCGACGCCGGGAAGCAGCAGCACGCCGAGGGTGGTGCGCGTGAGTACCGCCGCCACCGCCTCAAGGTACTCACGCTCGTCGTGGCGCGAGAAGCCGTAGTTGAGCGAGCCGCCGCCGAGGCCGTCGCCGTGGCTCACCTCGATGAGATCCACGCCGGCGCGATCGACGGCCTGCGCCACCGCGACCATCTGCTCGATCGTGATCTGGTGGGCGAGGGCGTGCATGCCGTCGCGCAGGGTGACGTCGTGGAGCAAGACGCGGCGGGTCATCGGGCACCTCCGAGCTCGCCGCCCTGAGCCAGCAGCTCGCCCATGCGCAGCGCCGCCGAGGTCATGATGTCGAGGTTGCCGGCGTAGGTCGGCAGCCAGTCGCCGGCGCCAGCGACCTCGAGCAGCACGGTGACGTGCACGCCGTCGACGACGCCGAGGCCTGGCACCCGCGCTGCCTTGGCCGGCTGCAAGACGATCGGCGCCGCCAGCCGGTAGCCGGGCACGTAGGTCTGCACCTCGGCGATCGCGCTTCGGATCTCCGCCTCAAGCGCCTCGGCGTCGCACTCGGCGACCAGCAGATGCACGGTATCGCGCATGATCAGCGGCGGCTCGGCCGGGTTGAGCACGATGATGGCCTTGCCGCGGCGCGCGCCGCCCACCACCTCGAGGCCGTGCGCCGTGGTACGGGTGAATTCATCGATGTTGGCGCGGGTGCCCGGCCCGGCTGAGCGACTGGCGATGGCGGCGACGATCTCGGCGTAGTGGACCGTCGTCACCCGGCTGGCCGCCCACACGATGGGGATCGTGGCCTGGCCGCCGCAGGTGACCATGTTGACGTTGCGCCCGCCGCCCGGGCCGAAAGCCGCGAGGTGGGCGCTGAGGTTGGCGATCGGCACCACGAAGGGGCCGACCGCCGCCGGCGTCAGGTCGATGGCCGCCTTGCCGTCGGCGCGCAACACGGGGGCGTGGGCGAGGTGGGCCTGGGCGCTCGTGGCGTCGAAGACGAGGGCGACATCGGCGTAGCTGGGGTGGGCCCGCAGGCCCTCGAGACCGTCGGCGGTGGTGAAGATGCCAGCGGCGGCGGCGCGTTGCAGGCCCTGGCTGTCGCGGTCGACGCCGGCCATGGCGCAGAGGCGCAGGTGCTTCGAGCGGGCGATCTTGGCGGCGAGGTCGCTGCCGATGTGGCCGCTGCCGAGGATGGCGCAGGCGGTGGCGGGCGCTGACATGGGGCTCCGGGGGCTGGCATTCCTGGCGGCGCCGGCAGGCGGCGCGGCGGCGTCGATGATGGCAAAGCGAGTCGCCAGGCGCCAGCGGCGTCCCGGCCGCGGTCAGCGGCGCCGCGCCCGAGCCTAGATGACCGTGAACGAGACCTTGCCCAGGCCCGAGATCTCGGCCTCGAGGCGGTCGCCGGCCTCGACCGGCACCACCGGCCCGAGGGCCCCAGACAGCACGATGTCGCCGGCGCGCAGCGGCTCCCCGAGGCGGCCCATCGTCTCGGCCAGCCAGCACGCGGCGGCGATCGGCGACCCGAGGCAGGCGGCGCCCACCCCCGTGCTCGCGACCTCGCCGTTGCGGCGCAGCGTCATCCCGCAGCGGATGGGGTCGAAGTCGCTCACCGCGATGGGGCGGCTGCCGAGGACGTAGGCACAGCTGCTGGCGTTGTCGGCGATGGTATCGAAAAGCTTGATCTTCCAATCGGCAACGCGCGAGTCGACGATCTCGATGGCCGGCAACGCGAAGGCGATGGCACGCAGCAGCGTCGCAGCGGTGATGCCGGTGCGCGGTAGGTCCGCGCCCAGCACGAAGGCGATCTCGGCCTCGGCGCGCGCGGCGATGGCGCCCGCCCGCACGAAAGCACCACCGTCGGCGATGGCCATGTCGGCGGTGAGCACCCCAAAATCCGGAGCGTCCACGCCGAGCTGGCGCTGAACGGCCCGCGAGGTCAGGCCGATTTTGGCGCCGACGCGGCGTGCACCCGCCCGTTCGCGCTGTTGCATCCCGGCTCCGGCGATGCCGTAGGCGTCGGCCAGGTTCATGCCAGGATGGCGCTCGGTCAGCGGGGCAACGCCGCGGGCCTCACGGCGCGCCGTCTCCAGCTCGGCGGCCAGGGCGAGGAGCAGGTCTTCGCCGAGCGACGGCTCCGGCATCCCGGTCAGGGCCGGCGTCTGCAGCATCTCAATGCGGGTCATCGCCATCAGGCGCCTCCGGGATGGCCGCTAGGGCTTGCGGGCGGTGAGTTTGACCTCGACCAGCAGGTGCGGGTGGGGCAGGGCGGCGACGGCGACCGTCGTTCGCGCGGGAGCCGCCGCGGGATCGGGATAGGCGGCGTTCCAGGCGGCGTTCATCGCTGCGTAGTCCGCCATGTCGACCAGAAAGACCGTGGCGTCAACGGCGTCGCCGAGCGTGCAGCCGGCGCTCTGCAGGTGCCCTTCGATGTTGCGCAGCACCGCCGCGGTCTGGGCGTAGGCGTCGCGGCGGACGGCGACGAGGACGCCCTGCGCGTCGCGCTCGAGCGTCACACCCTCGTGGCTGCCGTCGGCGCGGCGGCTGCTGGTGCCGCTGACGAAGACCAGCCCTCCGGCCTCGACGGCGTGCGGATAGTGGGCGAGTGCAGACGCAGCGCTCGGCCGGACGTGGCGGACGGTGGCGGTCATTGCGGCTCCCTGGCGCACGGGGGCGGCAGGCTGGAGGTGGCGGTCTCTGCCCAAGGGCGACAGGTCGCGCCCTCAGAGCTGGAGGGTGACAGTCTTGAGTTCGCTATAGAAGTCCAAGCCATAGCGCCCGCCTTCTCGGCCGATGCCCGAGGCCTTCATGCCACCGAAGGGGGTGCGGAGATCGCGCAGGTACCAGGTATTGACCCAGGTCAGGCCGACGTCGAGGGCTGCGCTGACACGATGGGCGCGGCTGACATCGCGCGTCCACAGCGCGGCGGCGAGGCCGTAGTCGCTGTCGTTGACGCGGGCGACGGCCTCGTCCTCGTCGTCGAAAGGCGCGACGTGGCAAACCGGGCCGAAGATCTCTTCGCGGTTGCAGCGGGCGTCGTCCGGCAGGCCTGTCCAGACCGTCGGCTGCACGTAGAAGCCGCCGACCAGGGGCGAGGCCACCTCCTGCGCGCCACCTCCGGCGACGACCTTGGCGCCTGTCTCGGCGGCGAGGGCGTAATAGCGCAGGACTTTGTCGCGGTGAGCGGCAGAGATGAGCGGCCCCATCTCGGTGTCGGGCAGCAGGGGATCGCCGACCCGTAGCGCCCGCGCACCGGCGGCCAGCCGCTCCACAAAGGCCGAGAACAGCGGCCGCGCGACGTACACCCGCTCGGTGCACAGGCAGATCTGGCCGCAGTTGCTAAACGCCGAGCGCAACGTCCCGGCGACGGCGGCGTCGAGGTCGGCGTCGGCGAAGACCACCGCGGCGTTCTTGCCGCCGAGCTCGAACGAGAGCCGCTTGAGCGTCGGCGCGGCCGCGGCGGCGATGGCGCGGCCGGTGGACGACTCGCCGGTGAAGGTGATGGCCGCCACATCGCCATGGGCCACAAGGTGGGCGCCCGCCGAGCCGGGGCCAAAGCCGTGGACGACGTTGTAGACGCCGGCCGGCACGCCGACCGAGGCCATCACCTCGCCGAGCAGGGTCGCCGTCGAGGGCGTCTCTTCGCTCGGTTTGACGACGACGGTGTTGCCGCAGGCGAGGGCGGGCGCCACCTTCCACGTCAAGAGCAGCAGCGGCAGGTTCCACGGGCAGATGACGCCGACCACGCCGACCGGCGCTCTGTCTGTCAGGTGCAAGGCGCCGCGGCCGTTGTCGGTCGCCTGGCGGAACAGGTCGTCGTGGTCGCCGGCCAGGGCGTCGGCGAAGGCGCGGAAGTTGGCGGCGGCGCGCGGGATGTCGACGGCGCTGGCAAAGGCCAAGGGCTTGCCCGTGTCGCGCACCTCGAGGGCGATGAACTCGTCGCGGCGGGCGTCGATGGCGTCGGCGACGGCTCGCAGCAGGCGCAGTCGCTCGGCGCGGCTGATGCGGCGCCACGGGCCCGGACGGCTGCTGCTGCCCAGGGCGCGGCGCGCGGCATCGACCGCGGCGTCGACCTCGGCCGCGCTGGCCTCGTCGACCTCGCCGACCTGCGCGCCGGTACGCGGCCCGACCAACGGGAAACGGGCCCCTTCTCGATGCAGCAGGCGGCCATCGATGAAGGCGCGCACGCGATCCATGCCTGGCTCCTTGCCGCCGTCGGCCGGCGCCCAACCCGCGCCGTGGCCGCCCGAGAGCATGGCAGGAGCCGGCGACAGCGCAAGGCCCGTGCTGGGCCGTCAGCATGCCACCGGGCGGGCCGCGTCACAGAATCGTCACACGATCTTGACAGCACCGCGTCGATCCGCCATTCGCAAGGCATCGGCGCCACGCTTGGCGGACAAAGGCTCGACGCCGTCACGAGGGCAAGGTGTTGGAAGCGCTGATCGACGAAGTGCAGCGGTCGCAGACGCTCTCGGCGATTGCGCTCGTCGTCATGACCGCCCTCGCGCAGCGACTTGCGCCCCACGGGCACCGCGGCATTCGGGTCCTCAGCGGCTTCATGGTCCTGCACCTGCTCGGCGTGGCCGGCGCGATGATCATGCGCCTGACTGCCACCGACGCCCTCGACGAGGCGCGCCTCATCGTCCACCTGGGCTTTGCCTGGGTGGTGTTGCTCTCCAGCGCGACGATCGTCTTTGAGGTCATCTTGCCGCGCCTCGGCGTCGGCGTCTTGCGCCTGGTCGAGGACATCAGCGTCGCCGCGCTCGGCATCGTCGTCACCGGCTTTGTCACCTCGCGCTCGGGCTATGACCTCACGGCCCTCATCGCCACGTCCGCGGTCGTCACGGCGGTCATCGGCCTCTCGCTGCAAGACACGCTCGGCAACACCCTTGGCGGCCTGACCCTGCAGTTCGACGGCTCGATCCGCGTCGACGACTGGGTCAAAATTGGCGACATCACCGGCCGCGTCGCCGAGATCCGGTGGCGCTACACGGCGATCGAGACGCGCAACTGGGAGACGATCCTCTTCCCCAACGGGCGCTTGGTCAAAGAGGCGGTCATCGTCATCGGCCGGCGCGGCGGCCAGCCCCGGCAGTGGCGCCGGTGGGTGTGGTTCAACGTCGACTTCCGCTACCCGCCGTCGCGCGTCATCGAAGCGGTGCAGGGTGCGATGCGGGGCGCGCCGCTCGACAACGTCGCCGCCACGCCGCCGCCCAACTGCGTGCTGATGGACTTCCACGAGAGCGTCGCCCGCTACGCCGTGCGCTACTGGCTCACCGACATCGCCGCCGACGACCCGACCGACGGCGCCGTGCGCCTGCGCCTCTACGCCGCGCTCGAGCGCGCCGGCATTCCGCTCGCGTTGCCCGCGCACGCCATCTTCATGACCGAAGACAACAGCAAGCGGCGCGAGCGCAAGCGGGCGGCCGACCACCAGAAGCGCCTGGATGCGCTGAAGAACGTTCCGATCTTCGAGCCGCTGACCGGCGACGAGCGCGACCAGCTCGCCGACGCTCTCATCCATTCGCCCTTCGCCCGCGGCGAGGTGATGACCCGCCAGGGCCAGCAGGCGCACTGGCTCTACTGCATCCTGGAGGGCCAGGTCAGCGTCCGCGTCGCCGCGGACGGCCTCGAGACCGAGGTCGCTGTGCTTGGTCCAGGCGAGGTCTTTGGCGAGATGTCGCTGCTGACCGGCGAGCCGCGGGCGGCCAGCGCGGTCGCGATCACCGACGTCGAGTGCTGGCGGCTGGAGAAAGAGGCGTTTCAGGTCGTGTTGCGCAGCAAGCCCGAGTTCGCAGGGCCGATCGCGTCGCTGCTCGCCAAGCGGCGGGTGGGCCTATTGGCGGCGCGCGAGAAGCTCGATGAGACGCAGAAGAGCAACAGGCTCGCCGAGGAACAGGTCGACATGCTGGCCCGCATGCGGCGCTTCCTCGGCCTCCCCTCCTAGCGACGCGAACCTGGCCTCCCCACTTTCGCCAGGTGAACCCGCTGCGCTTCAGGGGGCTGCGCGCTCCCGGGTCGCGAGAGGCGCTTTTCTCGCTGATGTTCCGTACCTCGCCCCCGCCCATGCAGCGCAGGCGAGGAAGCCTTGACGCGGCTGTCGACGTGCGTCATTCTCGATGACGCAGCGCGTCATGCTGCAAACCGAGCCCCAGGAGGTCCCATGGCCGTTGCCCTTCACCTCGCCGCCCTGCTGCAGAAGCGCCCCACCGTCTCGCAGCTCTGGGCCACCCTCCACGGACTGCCAGGCGGTAAGGTACTGTTCTCGAAGGCCGTTGGCCGCATGGCGCCCTACACCGGCACCATCGACTGCACCGTCGAGTCGCTGCGAGCCGGCCACGCCGTGGTGTCGATGGCCGACCGCAAGGCGGTGCGCAATCACCTCGAGAGCGTGCACGCCATCGCGCTGATGAACCTCGGCGAGGTCTCGACCGGGCTGGCGGTGATCTTCGCCATCGATGGCCGCGGCCGCGGCATCATCACCCACCTCGAGATGGACTACCTGAAGAAGGCGCGGGGCACCATCACCGCCACCTGCGACGCCACGGTGCCCGACGGCATCGGCGACCATGAGTTCCACGCCGAGTCGCTGCTGCGCGACGCCGAAGGCGCAATCGTGGCGCGGGCGCGGGCGATCTGGAAGGTGTCGATCACCGGCTAGGGGGTCGATGGGGTCGGCGCGGGCTCAACGTGGCTCGGGCGGAGTGTCCTGGCCGCTTGCCCCGCTGCTGGGGGCGCTGTGCCTGGCGACGTCGGCGGCGTCCTTCGCGTTCACGCCGCCATCGAGACCGATGAGGTCATCGAGCTCATCGAGGTCCTCGCCTTCGGTGGCATCCAGCCCGTCGAGCGCTTCCTCCAGCGCCGCGCGCTCGGCCGCTGTCATCGCCAGGGCCGCCGGTGGTCCCGAAGCGTCGCCCAGCCCTGCCGCCGTCTCAGCCACCCCGGCGGCGCTGGCGGCCTCCGCGCGATCGGCCCGCTGCCGCCGCCGCGCTACGCGACCGAGCAACAGCCCGAGACCGAGGATGGCGCCGCCGATCAGGGCCGCCGGGACGCCCCAGCCGCGCTGCTTCTGCTTGCGCGGCAACAGGAACTCGCGGGTGACCTGCTCGCGTGGCGGGTGCGTGGCGTTGTGCTCGGCGAGGTAGAAGTCGATGAGACCGTCGACCGGGATGCCGCTCGCGAGGAAGACCCGCGCCCGCCGCTTGTAGACGATGGCGGGAGCGCAGGTGAGCTGGCAATTCGAGAAGTAGACCGTGGCCTTGCAGCCCTCGCAGATGCAGCGCACGTTCTCCAGAAAGTAGCGGTAGGCCGCGGCGTCGAAGCGGAGCAATCGCTCGTAGTCGGGGCTGCGAGGCAGCAGCTCGGACTCGACGCGCAGGGCCATCGCCGCCTTGTTCGACAGCTCCTCGGGGCTGGCGAGGCCGACGATCTCGGCGAGATCGGCGCGCACGCGGTCGGCGTAAGCACAGTCGCAGCGGGCGTCGGCGAGCGAGAGGCTCGCGTCGATGCGCAGCTCGGCGTTCTCGAAGCAGGCGCACGCCAGCGCCGTGCCCACCGCGCGCGCTGCCGGTGTGAGTCCCGCCGCGGTGACTTTCGCGTCGGCGGCGAGTTGGCTTGGCGCAGCAGGGGCGCGGGTGGGCAGAGGGCTGTGGATCTCCTCTGCCCCGGCCCAAGAGGTCGGCGCCGCCGCAGTGACCAGCGCGGCGCACATCGCCAGCAGGTGCAGGCGCGGAGGTCGCCCGGCCGAAAGAGGCTGGCGCGCGCTGGGCATGGCTTGGCGCAACGTCAGTCCCCCGTCGTCAAGTCGATGAAGGCGTAGCTGTTGTCGCCGTGGTTGTGGACGTGGAACTCGACCAGGGTCCCCGCCGCGACCTCGCGCGCTGCCTTCCAAGTCGGCTTGTGCACCGCCTCGTGCTGCGGCATCGCGACGTCCATCTGCCAGTAGCGTTCGCCGCCGATCCGCAGCTCAGCCACGGCGCGGGCCGGCGGTTCGCTGAAGAGGTAGGTGTGCATGAAGATGAACCGCACCGTCTCGCCCTGGCGGATCTCGGTCTGCAGCGGCTGCCGAACCGTGACCCACGGACAGTAATCGGTGTCGATCTCTAGCGCTTGTCGCTTGGTGTCGATGGCCGCTTCGGAGCAGGTGACGTCGGCGGTCAGCCCGACCGCCCATGGGTCGCCGGCGCGCGGCACGACCTGCCACTTGTCATAGGTGACGACGCTGATTCGACCCGTCCGCGGCGCGACGTTGTCGCTGCAAGCTGGGCCGGCGAGCGCGATCAGCAGCAAGCACGCAAGGCATGACCAGCGGGGCCAGCGCGGCGGGCGCTTGGGGCGGGGGCTGGCGTCCGGCGAGTCGATGCGCATGGGCGGGGTGTGCCCCTTGTCGCCGCAACGGTCAAGCGTCATCGCCGCAGCGCGGCCCAGCGCCGTCTCCGGACCATCGGGGCTGTCTCGGGCCGACCATTGCCAATCCACCGCGGCCTCCGTAGCTTCCGGGCCCCGCTGGCGTGAGGCTGGCGATGGGCGTCGGAGTCGATGGCCGTGACAGTAGCATGGACGCCCAGCGACGCGACGGCGTCGGCCCAGGCCAGCGCCCAGGTCAGGCCCGCCCTGCCGTCGCGCAAGCGAACGGTGGCGCTGCTCGCTGGCGTCGCCTTCTGCATGCTTTGGCCCTTTCCCAGCTACGAGCAGATCAACAACCCAAACGAAAACGTGCGCTTCTACATGAGCGTCGCCATGGTAGAGGACGGCACGGTTCAGATCGACGGCCCCTGGCGGCGCTGGGGCTGGGTCAACGACGCCGCCGAGATCGAGGGTCGCCACTACTCGGTCAAAGCGCCGCTCACTTCTTGGTTGGGCGCGCCGGCCTACGCCGCCTACCTGGCCTTCTGCGAGGCGACGGGCCACGCGCCGCAGCGGCTCGAGGGGCTGTGGGCGACAAGGCTCTTGGCCTCCATCCTGCCTTGGCTGCTCTGCCTATTCGCCCTTCACCGCTGGCTCGGCCGTTGGACCTCGAGCCCGCTGCTGCGCGACGCGATGTGGCTGACGCTCGCGCTCGGCTCGTTGCTCTACGGCTACGGGCTGATCCTGGTCAGCCATACCCTGGCGGCGGCGTGCGGCGTCAGCGCGCTGATGCTGCTGGCCCGCGCCCAAGACCCGGGCCGTCCGGCCGCCGTGTCCGGCGAACGCGGAAATGCCGCGCGGCCCGGCCTCGGTTGGCCGACAGCGGGCCTCGCCGGACTGCTGGCGGCAGGCGCGACGGCCGCCGAATACCCCGCCATCGTCGCGACGGCACCGCTGACGCTGCTGGCGGCGTTCGTCCTCCGGACGCTGCCCGATCGCCTGGGTTTCATCTGCGGAGCGGCGTTGCCCACGCTCGGGGTGATGCACTTTCAGTGGAGCGCCTTCGGCCACCCCCTGCGACCCGGCCACCTCTACCTCGAGAACAAGGCCTTCGCCGCCATCCACGCCCACGGCGTCTACGGCGCCGATGGTTTCTACCCCGAGGCGGCCGGCGGCCTGCTCTTCGACCCCGGTTTCGGGCTCTTTCCCCTCTCGCCGCTGCTGCTGCCGACGCTGCTCGGCATGTTCTGGCTGGCCCGGCCACCGCGAGGCGATACGCTGTTTCAGAGCCCCTCGCTGCGCGCCGCGGCCCGCACCGCAGCCATCATTGCGTTCCTGGGCTGGCTCACCACCTCCATGCTGATGAACTGGCGCGGTGGCTGGACCATCGGACCGCGCTACTTCGCCCCCTTCGTCCCGCTCTACGGCCTCGCCGCGCTGGTCGCGCTGGAGCAAGCGTTCCGCCGATTTCCACGGGCGACGGAGGGCTTCGCGGTTGGCGCCCTCGCCGTCGGCCTGATGGCGTCGGCCTGGCCCTCGGCCTACTACCCGCATGTGCCAGAGGCCATCGTCCGGCCCCTGCCGCAGCTGATGGCCGTGCTGTGGGAGAATGGCCTTGTGCCGCGCAACGCCGGCCAATGGCTCGGCCTGCAAGGCAATGCCAGCATGGTTCCGTGGGCGCTGGCGCTTCTTGGGCTCCTCTGCGCCGTCGTCACGAGCGCGAGCTGGCCGACTCTGCCGTTGCCGTTCTCGCGTAAGTTGCTGATGGCTGGGCCGATTTGGAGCGTTCGCCTGCTCGTCGGCGCACTGGTCGCCGCCGCGCTGGGCATGCCGTTGTGGGCGCTACCGAGCCAGTACGACGAAGCGGCCGTGACCCGCGACGTCGCGTTCATCACCCGCACCTGGTCGCCGCCGGTGCAGACTGGCTCCAGGGGCGACGCCGCTCCGAATGCGGCCCCACGCCGCCCCTCCGCCCGCCGCCGCTGATTTTGCTGGATGTCGCGCTGCGCAGCGGTTCGACAGGCCCGGCCAGAGCCGCTACGCTGCCGGCGACCCTGCCGAGGAGGCCGCTTTGATCCGCCCGACCTTGAGCCGCCTCGCCGACGCCGTCCACGCTGTGACGCCGCCGCCCGGCCGCGCCGCTCTCTTGTCGTTCTGCCTGGTCGCGCTCGGCAACGCGTGCGCCAACCTCCCCACCAACTCAGCGCCGCCAGCGACCTACGACACCCTTGCCTCGGATTCCGGTGGCGGCGGCGCCGGCGCCGACCAGGACACCCTCAGCGACACGGCTGTCGTCGACACCCACGTCAACGACACCCACACCGGGGCGACCGACGCCGCCGACACGACGCCAGCGCCCGACGCCAAGCCCGAGGGCACTTGCCAAGGCCGATGCAACGGCCCCTACAACCCCGGCCTGCCCTGCCAGTGCAACAAGGACTGCCCCAAGTTCGGCAACTGCTGCAAGGATTACGGCACCCTCTGCGACGCAGGCGCCAACACCTGCGTCGGCCGCTGCGACGCACCCGCCGACGTCACCAAGCCTTGCCAGTGCACGTGGGACTGCGCCAAGCACGGCACCTGCTGCCCCAATTTCATCGCCAGCTGCCACGCCAAGGAGGCGCTGGACTGGTTCGCGGCGCCGACCGGCAAGTGCACCAAAGAGACCGACTGGGTGGGCGTCAAATTCATCCCCGACGGCGACACCATCGTCCTGGACCAACAGGACAGCGCTGGCGAAGACATCACCGTGCGGTTCCTGCTGGTCGATACGCCCGAGATGACGAGCAAGGACTGCTACGCCCTCGACGCCAAGAAGTTCACCGTCAGCGCGGTCCAGAAGTCCGGCAAGGTCTGCCTGGTCAAAGAGAGCAAGAGCGACGACAAGGACATCTACGGCCGGCTCTTGCGCTACGTCTTCATCAAGGACGCCTCGCAGGTGCAGCCCGTCGAGCTCAACCTGCGTCTGCTGCAGCTTGGCCTCGGCCGCGTGCTCTACCCCTTCGCCAAGGGCAACCCGTATGAGCCGCTGGCCCTCTTGACCCAGGCCAAGGCCAAAGAGGACGGGATGGGCGGATGGAAGGCGTGCGGTTGGTAGGGAGGATCGGCCTGCCGCTGCCCGTCGCGCTCGCCGCGGCGGCATTGGCGGTGGCGTCTGCCGGCTGCCGGCAGGAGAAGCCTGCGATGGCGCAACGCGAAGCAGCGAGCCCGGTCAACCCTCCGCGCCAGGTCGCCGATGCGCCGACCGACAGCTGCGCCGAGGACGCGCCAGCGCCGCTCCCCATCCAGGCGACGCACGTTGTCGCGCGCAGTGCCCGCCTCAGCGCCTTGCAACCGCTGACCTACGCCGCAGGCGCCGATCCGGCGAGCGATAGGCCCGCGCACGTCCGCGCCGCCTCCGCCGTGCGCGCCTTCGCCGGCGGGCACTGGATCGCTCAAGATGACGCCAACTTTCTCGCCATTCGCGGCGCGGACGGCGCGGTGACGGCGCTGGCGCTGCCGGCCGCGGCGGATGGCAGACGGCTCTTCTCCGAGCGAGATGGCAACAAGAAGCTGAAGATGGACCTCGAGGCGGCGGCGCTGCTGCCCGACGGCCGCCTCTGCGCCTTCGGGTCCGGCAGCCGCAAGGCCCGCACGCGCATCGTCGTCATCGATGCCCGGCCGCCCGCGGGGCCCACAACGCGCATGTTCGAGGCCAGCGCGCTCTACGAGGCGCTCGCAGCGTGCCCAGCGTTCGCCGGCGCTGAGCTCAACCTGGAGGGCGCGGTCGTCGTCGGCAGCAAGCTGCGCCTGTTCAACCGCGGCAACGGCAACGACGAAGCGAAAGGCCAGGTGGCCACCGACGCCAGCGTCGACATCGACATCGCGGCGTTCCAAGCCTACCTCGACGGCGTGGGAAAGCGCCCGCCGCTCCGTGCCGTCGTCCGCTACCAGCTCGGAACGCTGGGCGGCGTGCGCCTCACCTTCACCGATGTCGCGGCCTTGCCTGACGGCCGAATCGCCTTTCTCGCCGCTGCCGAGGCCTCCCCTGACGCCTACCACGACGGCGCCGTGCAGGGCTGCCGGCTCGGGCTCATCGATGGCGCTTCGGTGCAGACCTTCGACGTGCGCGGCGACGATGGAGCCGTCTGCGCCATCAAGCTTGAGGGCCTCGAACTGGCCGCCGCCACCGCGACGTCGCTGCGCTTCTGGGTCGTCGCCGACGTCGACGACAGCGACAAGCCGGCCTTGATGGGCACCCTGACGCTCGACCTCTAGCCGGGCAGAGCGCTGCGCAAATGGGCGCTACTTGCGCGGCAGCGGCGCCTTGGGCAGGTCTGGGCACGACCAGTCGCCATAGCACTTGTCCATGCGGAATTCCTTGCCGCCCGAGGCCAGGAAGCTGCCCAAGCTGCCGATGATCTGGTGGCCGTGGTCGAACCACTTCTGCTTGGCGCACGCTGCCTTCTGGGTGTCGTTCTTGGCTTCGCCCTCGCACTGCTTGACCAGGAAGTCGAAGTGCTGGCCGGGATTCCAGAAGCCGTGCTTGCCGCCCGGCTCGACGTAGGGGAAGAAGGTTCCGCTTACACCGCCGCTGCCATCATTGAAGATGGCGTGCTTCGAGAGCGGCGGCCAGAGGCGCGGCACGTGGAAGCCGTCCTTGCCGCGGTGCAGCGGGTCCTTGTAGGCAATAGGCGTCCCGCGGGGCGGCAGCGCCGCGGTGGGAGTCGCCGACTCCGAGAGGTCCTCGACGTCGAAGAGCACGCCATTGCCCGCGGGATCCTTGAAGTGCGGGATCTTGTCGACCGCCTCGTAGACCTTGGTGTCGATGAGCACCTCGTGCAGCGTGCGTCCGCCCCAGTCGGCGATCGGCTTCTTGAAGTCGATGAGGCCGGCGGAGCGGCCGATGGCGGCGCCGGTGTTGACCGGCACGTTCATGTCGCCGTTGGTGTTGAGCACCAGCGCGTGGGTGTCGACCACCTTGCCGTCGCCCATCTTCAGCTCGCCTGAGCGCATGTGGACGGCCCAGACCGCCGGATCGGCGGCGTCGAGGACCATCTGCGCGAAGCCGAGGAAGCGGCGCATGCCCGGCGTGCTGCGGCGCAGGCCCAGGCCCTCGGCGAGCGGCGACAGGAGCTCGCCGGCGCGGAAGCGCAACGGTGCAGACTGGAAGTGGAAGTTGATGTCGAAGGCGAACCTGTCGACGACCGCGACCGGCACTGGTGCGTCGGTCCGCAAGACGCACGCGCGCTGCGAGTCCTCGCCCCTCACGCCGAGCTGGAAGGGGTTGCTGTCGTAGAAGCGCAGCACGTGGCGCTCGGGCTGGACCGCCAGCGGCCCCGTGCCGGCCGGGCGCACCGTCGACGCGACGTGCAGGCGGAAGGTCAGGCAGCTGCGCTTGCAGGCTTCGTCGGCCTTGCAAGCATCCACACAGCCCTTGTCTTCGATCAGCAGGGCGCAGTCGACCTCGCCGTTGTCGACGTTCTCGATGGCGACGGCGCCGCCGAGCTTGAGCTTCTGCACCTCCGCTGCGGGCACGACGGCGACTGGGATCGTGGCCGTGCTGTTGAGCGTCGGGACGATGGTGTCGATGCGCACCTGGCCGGCCTCGCCCTTGCTGCCGACGTAGAGCGGCCCCATCACCCGCAACGTCACGGCCTCTTTGACGCCGCCCTGGATGCTGCGGACGCCGACGTCGATGAGGCCGCCGCCGCCCGCGATCGGCGCCGTGGCGTTGAGCTCGGGCTCGAGGCCGCCGACCACCGCCGCGATGATGCCGCCGAGCGAGCCGCCGGTCATGACGATGTTCTCGTCTGGGCCGCCGACCTCGACCTTGCCGTCGCCGTCGAAGTCGCCTGCCAGGTCGTCGGCCTTGCCATTGCCATTGATGTCGTAGGGCCAGGTGCGCTTGCCGTCGAAGGCGCGCAAGACGCGGATCAGCTGCGAATAGTCGAGCGCCGTCTGCCGCACCACGTCGCGGGTGTGGAAGGTGTAGGCCGTCCAGAAGTCGGCGCCCGAGTCGCCGATGCCGTCGAGGTCCTGGTCCCAGTTGCGGTTGCGCATCAGGGCCTTGGCCATGTTGCCGAGCCCGAAGAGGCCGAACACGCCGAGCAGCTGGTCCTTGTCCTTGGCATCGAGGTCGAAGCCGTGGCTGGTGCTGTCGATGGCGAGGACGGCGAGGCCCATCTGGCTGAAATAGCTGTGGAAGCCGAACATCTCCGTCTTGCTGCCGGTGTAGCCGTGGCCGAGGATGACCACGCCGCGCGGCTTGCCGTCGACCAGGGTGTCGCGCCGCGGCAGGCTCATCCAGAACGTGACCTCCTCGGGGTAGGCCTCGGCGCGCTTGGTGGCGACGTCGGCCGGCCAGACCTGGTCGTTGTAGTC
The DNA here is from genome assembly GCA_947491025.1 of Myxococcales bacterium. GTDB lineage: Bacteria > Myxococcota_A > UBA9042 > UBA9042 > UBA9042 > SXNM01. The sequence goes on along the minus strand of CANLIC010000020.1, from coordinate 58,329 downwards.
GAGCCAGCTGCTCTCGCCCGACTTGCGCGGGAAGAGGCGCGGCGTCTTGTAGGTGCCGAAAACGTGGCGGTCGACGAACTTCAGGCTCTCGTCGAAGCGCTTGCGCTGCTCCTTGCCGTTCATCGAGACCAGGCCGCCAGCGATGATGAGGCCGGAGATCTCCGAGAACGTCTCGCCGGAGACGGTGTAGAGGCTCTCGAAGGCCTTGCTCGGCTTGTCGTCCCAGAGCCGGTTCAGCTCGACGTCGGGTGGGAACTCGTCCTGCAGGTGCTTCTGCGCCCCGCGGCCGTAGAGGCCCTCGCGCGCCGCCACCAGGTCGGCGGTGACGGTGCCGGTGGTGAAGGTCCAGGTGAAGGCGACGTCGGTCGCCTTCAGCCCGCCAAAGCGATCGCCGGCGCTGCTGAGCACCTTGAGCAGCGGTCGCAGCGCCTCGGTCTGCCCGAGGTGGTGGGCGGCGGCGAACGGCGAGCCGACCGGGGCGCCGCTGGCGTCCTTGAGGCGGCGGGTGACGACCACGGCGTAGGTGGTGCGCTCGCGCAACGGCACCAGCGGCCGGGCGATGAGCGTGTTCGTCTCGCGCTCGTAGAAGGTCATCGTGGCGTTGGCGCGGGTCACGAGATCGTTGGTGCGCGCGTCGCCCTTTTGGCCCGGCAGGTAGTTCGGCTTGTCGAGGATGCCGTCGAGATCGGTGTCCTCGCCGGCGTCGAGCTTGCCGTTGGCGTTCACATCCTCGTCATGCTCGTCGAAGAGCATCGAGATGGTGTCGCCGCGGGAGTCGCTCTTCCAGTAGTTGTCGATCTTCTCGAGCACGATGGGGAACGCGCCTTCGCCGAGGTCGAGCGGCGCAGGCTGGCCATAGGTGGGGCTGCCGGCGGTCACGTCGATGACGTAGATGACGTCGTTGCGGAAATCGGTCTGGTCGCCGTGGTGGCCATCGATGACGCTCTTGATGTCGAGCGGGCCGCTGAAGGGCACGGTCACCGGCGCGTAGACGCCCCAGCCGTCGAGGGTGTCGATGCGGCGCCGCACCAGGCGCTCAAAGTGCGTCGGCGCGACCACGCTGGCGTTGATGCGGCGGCCGGTCGGGCTGGTGGCGTCGAAGCGCGTCGCGAGGTCGTTGGGCAGCGGCACGTCGGGCAGCGGGCGGTGCTCAAAGTCCAGCTTGACGTGGGTATTGGCCGTTTGGGCCTCGATGAGCGGCTCAGGCGCCGAGGCGCAGCCAACGGCCAAGGCCGGGCAGAGCAGAAGCGCGCCCAGCGCAGAAGACGGCCGGCACGTAAAGGGGCGAAGTTTCATCGGGAGGCCTCCGGGCGGGCGCCGGTGAGGGTGAGCACGACGCGGCCGCCGTGGACGTTGCTGTCGAGGCCGGCGAGGGCGCCGCCGGGCAGGGCGATGCCGTATTCAACGCCAGCGACCAGCTGCGCGCCGCCCGGCACGACGTCGAAGCGCATCCGCACGCCGGCGTCGAGCTCGCTGCCGAGCAGCGGACCGTCGGGCGCCTGGCTGTACACGTTGCGCGCCGCGCCGCCGCCGTGCACGCGGCTGTGGTAGGGGTCGGCGATCGGCGTCGGCGTCAGGGCGAGCAGCAGGCCGCCATAGATCTCGGCGCGGCCGAGGCGGGCCCCGATGCGCGGGAAAACCGTGATGGCCGAGGTCAGCGAGCCTGCGCTCGACAAGCGCTCGATGTCCTCGTTCGGGTAGCCGACGACGTCCGGGTTGCTTGCGGTGCGGCGCATACGCGCCGTCTGCCAACCGACGATGCGGCGGAACAGGACGATTCCCTGTTGGAAGTTGGGATCAGCCTTGAAGTTGCCGATGGTGGCGTCGTCCGCGCTGGCGTCGCCGCTGAACCAGCCGAGGTCGAGCAGCGCCAGCAGGCTACCCATGCGCAGGTCAAAGCGGCCGACTGCGGCGCCCTGCAGGACGTCGTGGGTGGGGAAGTCGGGCGTCGGCGCCAACGTCGTCGTGCCGAAGATGCCGACCGCTTCTGCCGCGAAGCGCAGCGTCAGGTCTGCGCGGTCGATGAGCCCGACGTCGCAGGCGAGGTCGGCGCTGTGCACCGCCAGCGACTTGCCGCCGACGCCAACCGGGCCGGTGGTGCGCTGGTCGCGGTAGACGTAGTAAAGGCCGAGCCAGTCGCGCTCGGACAGGTGCATGCGGGCGGCGAAGATGCCCTGCCATGCGACCTCGTCGCGGTGGAATGCCATGAAGTCGGGGTTGGCGATCGGCAGCGTGATGTCGTCGCTGGCGACGCGGTCGACGGCCAACGACAGGACGAGGCCGCGCAGGTTCGATGTCGTGCCCGCCCACGGACGCGCCCAGACGGCGGTCCGCAGCACGCGATCGCCGACGTAGGGCAGGCTGAACCAGGAGCCCGGGCCGTCGCTGGCGTAGCTGCGGCCGTCGTTGGCGAGCAAGCCGAGGCCCCACTGCGAGAGCTGCAGGCCGGCGCGCAGGCCGACCCTCTCCGCGTCTCGTTCGCCGAGGGAGACGCCCGCCCAGGCCTCGGTCAGCTGCGCAGCGTTCCACAGGTCGCCAGGGCCGCGATCGCCGGCCAGGGTCGGACGGCCCGAGAACACGCCCTGCCAAAGCTCGACGCCGACATTGCCCTCCACGCGCATCCCGCCCTCGGGAGGCTGGGCCTCGAGGTGCAGGCCGAGGCCGAGGCGGCTGCCCACCTCGATGCCGTCCGGCGCCTGTGCCCCGTCCGCGTCGACCTGAAAGGCGCTGCTGCGTTCAGCGGCGAGGCGCGCGCCGTTCACCGCGACCGCCAGCGTGAGTTTGCCCTTGCCAGGCGCATTGCCGACCAGACCGGCCGTGCCGCAGCTGCTACAGCCCTCGGCGTCGTGCTTCGGTTTGGCGCCGCCCTTATCGCAGCAAGGCTTGGCCTTGCGTGCATGGCCAGCGCAGTCGCCGGCAGCCGTGGCGCTGGCGTCGCCGGCAAGACCCGCGGCGTCGCCGTGGTGCCCGCCTTCCGGACCTCCATGGCCGCCGTGGGCGTAAGCAGGGGTGGGCACGGCGAGCGCCAAGGCCAATGCCAAGGGGGTGGCGAGCGCCAAGACGGGGTGAAGGGCCGACTTGGTGACGGCCAGAGAGCGGAGATGGGGCATGGATCCTCGTGCGAGCGCGTCGCGATCTAGGGCACGCGCAGCAAACCGGCGAGGATGCGCGCCCCATGCGGATTTGGCAATCGGAGAAGCGGCGCAGACCCCGAACTCGCGTCGGATTCGCGCCGAGTTGGGACTGCGTTGCGGTGAGTTGGCAAAGGCTTCGCGCCGGGACTGCGCCGGGATGGCATCGGCCAGGCACCCGCGCGCCATCCGCTGTCCTCACCGATGGGACGATGCCCTTCGCTCCGGCTGGGCGGCGGCCGGGGCTCCGGCGGCCGCCCAGGCGGGGCAAAGTCTAGCTAGAGCCGCTTGGCGACGGCCGCCTGGTGCGCCAGCAGCGCCGGCCAGGCGTCGAAGAGCGACGGCGGAATGTGGTCGAAGGTGCCCGAGAGCAGCGAACGAACGATGACGTAGAGCTTGATGTCGGCGACGTGGATCGCCTCGCCCTCCAGCAGCGGCCCACGGATGCGGCTCGACACCGTGTTGCCCCACTGCGTCAGCCAGCCCGAGGCGAAGGCCTCGCGGGCCGTCTTCTTCGCCTCGTCGCTGAGGCCCTGGCCCGGCAGCTTGTTGCGCAGGTCCTCCACCGAGTCCATCACCGCATCGTGCTCAGCAGCGGTCCAGGGGTCCTGCGGGTGCAGGCCGTGGCTGGCGCCGAGGTAGCGCAGAATCGCGTTCGACTGCGCAAGCTTGCGTCCCTCATGCTCGAAGATGGGCATCGCGCCATAGGGCGTCGTCGGCTTCGCGGCGGCCCACTGCTCGCGGGAGAGGCGCACATCCTCGAAGGCCACGCCGCAGAGGCGCAGGGCGATGCGGCACTCCTGGCCGCGCGAGCCGTCAAAGTCAAAGTAGGTGAGCTTGGTGGTCATCTCGGCTCCGGGGGCGCGGCGTTTGCGGCGCCAATGCGTGGCCGGAGGTGGTCCGGCGGCGCCGGGAGGGTGCCGTGGCTGACTGGGGGCGCAAGGCCCGCTCCCGGCCGCGACTGCCACCTCAGCGCCACGCCAACGCCGTCATCACGGCCGTCGCCGTGTTCGCTTGCGCCGACTGCCGCAGACCGATAGCCTAATTCATCGCCCTGAGGGCGGCAGGGTCAGCGCTGCGGCGACTTGGAGGATGGCGGATGGTGCGATTTTTGGAGATCTTCCGACTCAACCCATCGATTGGCTTGGCTATTTTAGCTGGCGCCATGCTCTGCGCATGCAGCACGCCGCCTTCGACCCCTGGAAACACCTTCCCCTTGGACTCGGGTGGCGGCGGCGGCGGCGTGGTCTTTCTGCCCGACGGCGCCACAGCGGCCAGCGACACCGGCGGCGGCGGTGGCGGTGGCGGCGACACGGTTGGCGCTGACGGCCTCCCCGACCCCAGCGAAGTCGAGACCGAGACCACCGACGAGATCCCCGAAGGGCCGGCCTGCGGAAAGGCCAGCGCGTGCAAAGACTTCGCCGACACCCCGTACTGCGACCTGACGATCCAGGTCTGCGTCCAGTGCATCACCGACGCCCACTGCAGCAAGTCCGGCGGCCAGTGCAAGGGCAACAAGTGCGTGGAGATCCAGTGCAAGCCCGGCGCGAGCGAGTGCCAGGGCAACTTCCTAGCCACCTGCAAGCCCGACGGCAAGGGCTATGAGGTCAACGTCTGCCCCGACAGCCAGCCGACTTGCCACGGCGGCGCTTGCGTCGTGTGCAAGCCCAATGAGACCGACTGCGCCCCAGCCGCGGCCTCCGGTGGCGCCAGCATCGCGGTCCAGAAGTGCAGCGACGACGGCCTCTCAGCCAACATCGTCAAGCTCTGCCCGGCCGGCCAGACCTGCTTCCAGGGCGAGTGCGGCGTGTGCACCGCTGGCACCCAGCGCTGCACCGGCCACCTGGCCGAGGTCTGCAATGGCACAGGCACCGGCTGGTCCCTCGTGGAAGACTGCGCCCAGAAAAACCTGACCTGTCTCGGTGGCCTGTGCGTCAACCCCTGCGCCGGCGACTTCAAGAGCAACACCAACGTCGGCTGTGACTATTGGGCCGTGGATCTCGACAACGCCGTCGACGAGGGTGGCGGCAAGATCTACGACGCCCAGAATGCGCAGTTCAGCATCATCGTGAGCAACACCGCCGCCGCCGAGGCGTCCGTCACCGTCACCATCGGTCCGGACCCGACGGCGCCCGGCGCCAAGACCAAGACCTGGAAGGTGCCCGGCAAGGGCCTGCAGGTCATCGATCTGCCCGACAAATCGTGGGGCATGCCCAACCAGAACCAGGATGGCAGCGCGATCACCGGCAAGGCCTACCGCATCCAGGCCACGCAGCCCATCGTCGCCTACCAATTCAACCCCTTGCAGAACTACGGCGTGTTCAGCAACGACGCCAGCCTGCTGCTGCCGACCGGATCGCTCGGCGACGAGTATTGGGTCGTCAGCCGCAACCAGCTCGGGACGAAGTTCAGGAGCTATTTCAACGTCATCGCGGTGGAGCCCGGCAAGACCAAGGTCAAGGTGGTGGTCTCGGCGCCGACCGTGGCAGGCGTCGGCGTCGCCAAGATGTCGCTGGGCACCTCGATGGACTTCGAGCTGATGCAGGGCCAGGCGCTCAACGTCGAGTCCGACAAAGAGAACGCCGACCTCACCGGCTCGTGGGTCAAGGCCGATCGGCCGGTGGCGGTCTTTGGTGGCTCAGAGGCGAGCAATTCTCCTGACATCGGCAACTGTGTGCCGATGACCAAGGGGTCTGCCTCCAAGGTCTGCGCCAGCAGCGTCCTCGGCGGCGGTCTCGGCACCAAGCCCTGCACCAAAGACGCGGACTGCGACTCCGAGTGCTGCGCCGACCACTTGGAAGAGCAGCTCTTTCCCGTCAAGTCATGGGGCAAGAGCTACGTCGGCGCCCGCCTCGCGCCGCGCGGCAAGGAGCAGGACGCCTGGCGCATCATCGCCTCGGTCAACAACACCCACGTCACCATCACCCCGAACATCGGCGTCGCGGTCCCGACGCTGAACCAGGGTCAGTTCTTCGAGTTCCAGACCACGGCCGACTTCCTCATCGACAGCGATCAGCCGGTGATGGTCGCTCAGTACATGGCCAGCTCGTACGCCACCGTCACGGTTGCCCAGGCCACCTGCACCACCGACGCCAGCTGCAAGGCGCAGTACGGCTTCGTCGGCAAGTGCGAGTCGGCCGGTTTCTCCAAGCTCTGCGCCGCCATCGGCGACCCGTCGCTGATCCTCGACGTCCCGGTCACCCAGTTCCTCGACGACTACCTGTTCCTGGTGCCGGACAAGTACGCGGTCAACTACATCACGGTGGTTGCGCCCGCTGGCACGGCGGTCAACCTCGACGGCACCGTGCTGCTGCCGTCCGGCTTCACCACCATCTCCGGCACGAACTGGACGGTGGCGCGGCTGCCGATTGGCACCGGTACGCACACCCTGAAGTCGAGCCAGAAGGTCGGCGTCTACGTCTATGGCTACGACGACGACGTCAGCTACGGCTACCCGGCGGGCGCCGGCCTCTAGCGCATTCCCCGGGGCTGACGCCGCGAAGTCGCGAGGCGCGTTCTCTCGCCGACCCGGCGGGTTGGCCCCAGTGGCAGCGCGCGCGGACGCCTCTCTTTGGCGGTGGCGCTAGGCGGCGGGCGCGCTGGCGCGCTGCTTCGGCGGGGAGGCGCTCGAGAGCTCGGCGCCGAGCTCTGCCGCGACGCGCTTGGCGGCCTGGGCTCCGGACTCCAGCGCGCCCAAGATGCCGTGACCGGCCCGGGTGTTGGCGCCGCAGAAGAAGAGCCCAGGCAGCGGTCCACGGTAGCCCGGTCGGCGACCCAGGAACTGCTCCGGTGTCGCAGCGAGGCCGTAGCCCGTGCCTTCGCTGGCGCGCGTATAGCGCGTCTGCGAGAGCGGGGTCGCCGACTCGCAGAAGCGGATGCGCTCCTTGACGCCCGGCAGCAACGCCTCGGCGCGGTCGATGAGGTCAGCCTCGACGCGCTGCTTGAGCTCGAGGTAGGGGCCGTCCTTGCGGTAGGTGCCGTCGACGGCGGCGCGGTCCGTGCTGTACCAGGCCTCGGCCTTGCCCGGCACCAAGGCCATGATCTCGAGGCCCATGTGGCCTGCCGGCGCGTGGCCGGGCGTCCCGCGATCTTTCATGCTGGCGCTGGTGATGTAGCAGCCGCGCGGCGCGACCCGGCCGTCGACCATCGCCTCGCGGTAGAACGCCTCCATGTCGGCGCTGTCGAAGCACCAGTAGTTGGCGTTGCGCATGCCGAGATCGGCGAGGTCGCCCTCGATGCCGAGGAAGGTCATGAAGATGGCCCCGGCCATCTCGAACGACTCGGCCCGCTGGCGCCACGGCTCGGGCAGCTCTTCGCGCGGCAGCAGCTCCAGCAGCGTGCGCTTGAGGTCGGCATTGCTCAGCACCGCCTGGGCCATGATCTCCCGGGCCGGCTCCTTGCCCGCCGCCTCCAGCCGGATGCCGACGGCGCGGCCATCGCGCACCAGGATCTGCTCGACCGGCCGCCGCAGGTGGATGCTGCCGCCGGCGGCCTCGATGACCTCCGCCAGGCGATCGGCAGGGGCCTGGCCGCCACCGACCGGGTAATAGGCGCCGCGCAGGTAGTGGTTGACGAGGCCGCAGTGCAGCATCGCCGAGACCTTCGAGGGCGGCAGGCCGTAGTCGCCGCTCTGGCCAAGCATCACACCGCGCAGCAGGGGGTTTCTCGTCACACTGTCGAGGAACTCGCCGATGGTGGCGTCCCGGTACAGCGCCACCAGGCGGCCGTGCAAGAGCACCGCCTTCAGCATGCCGAACGCACCGCCGCGATGCAGCCGCCGCTGCATGGCGTCGACCTCGAGCAGCAGCCGCACGTAGCGATCGATGCCGCGCTTTTCTTCGGGAAAGTGCTCGAGCAGGCGGGCGCGAAAGGCCTCGTGGCCGACCGGAATCCGGAACTCCAGCTCCGGAAAGACCAGCGTATCGAAGCCATCGGGGTCGAGCGGCGCCCAATCGACGCCAGCGCCGACGCCGGCGAGGAGCTGCGGTACCTGCCCCTCTTCGGCACAGTCGCCGACGTAATGAAGCCCGACGTCGAAGCAGTAGCGGGCGTCCGAGCGGCCGCGCTCGAACATCGTCATGCAGCCGCCGGCGACGTAGTGGCCGTCGAAGAGCGCCACGCGCAGACCGGCACGCGCGAGGTGGGCGCCAGCCATCAGGCCGCCCGGGCCCGCGCCGACGATGGCGACGTCGAGCTCGCCGTCTGGAAGCTTCGCCCGGGTGCGGCGGACCGTGTCTTGCGTGGGGCTGAGCATGGGGCTTCCTCGGCGCGCTGCGGCGCTGACGTCGGGCGCCCGGCGGGGGCGCGGCCTCGCTCGGCAGAATGCGGCAGGGCCTCGCCGCTGTCGATGCCGATGGCGGGAGACCAGCGTCACGGCGGAGGGGGGCGGCGATTGGCACGGCCACAGCGCGTGCGGCGAGGTCGCCGTACCCAACTGCATTGACGTCGGCCCCGGCATATGCTTGAAACCTCGTGAGTCGTCGCCGGTCCACGCGCGGCGCCTCGCAGGCGGGGAGGGGGCGGACCATGGCGACTGAGATGGGGGACGACGAGCGCGGCCGAAGTGGCAGGCGCAGGACCTTCAGCGTGACGGGCCGTCATGAGGGGCTGCCAGAGCCGCATGTGACGATTCGGCCGGAGGAGCACCCCGCCGTCAACGCCGAGGCGCCCCTCATCGTGGTCACGCAAGCCTTTGGCCCAACGGGCGCCAGCCTCATCGAGAACGCGGTGACCTTCGACGGCTGGCCAGCCGTGGCGGTCGGCGTGCGCGCCGCCGGGCAGGAGGGCGTCGTCTACCTGTCGCCGATTCACGGCGATGCCCGCAAGGTCGGCATGGACGAGCTGCCGCTTGGCGTCCGCTGCGAGCTGTACTGCCCGCACACCGGGGCGCCGCTCAAGGCCGTCGGGCCGGTCGAGGACGGCTCAGGCGCCTATTACTTCGCGATCTACCTGACGCCGAAGCTGTCGGCCGGCGAGTCGGTTCAGATCTCCGACATCTGGGGCCACTACCACTCGCGGATCATCGACGACATGGAGCTGATCAGCTACTGGGCCGACTCGCACGACGGCGACGACGCCTAAATTGCCGCGCCCCTAGCGAGCCCAGAGGCCGCCGGCCTGCCCCCAGCCCTTGTCGTTCATCCAGCAGCCGCCGCCTTCGCCGAGGCCCTCCTTGGCGACAAAGCGCGTGGCGCCGCTCGCGCAGGCGACGACGTCGGTGAAGCCGTAGCCACCGCCATCATCGGCAGCGCACTCGAAGCTGCCGTCGCGGTCGCGATCGATCGACCACTGCAGGCCATTGGCCTTCTGCGAGGTCCAGGCCTTCTTGGCGTTGGTGACATGCGCCCGCAGGGTCGGGCCGCAGGCGTAGCGCAGGCGGGCACCCGTGGTCAGGGCGACGATGCTGGCGTCGTCGAGCTTGAAGGGCCCGACAAAGCCACCGGCGTCGCCGCTCGCGTCGGCGCCCGCGGCGTGGGCGACGGACTTTGGATCGATGCGCATGACTTGGGTCCAGCCGCCGCCGTCGGCGCGCATCTCGCAGTGCCGCCACTCCGCCTTGCCGCCCGCGATGATGAGCTGGTAGCGCCCGTTGCCGCGGCCGTCGCCCGCATCGCGAATCGCCTTGCAGGACGCCGCGGGTTTGTTGAGCCCGCCAAGGCCAAGCGGCGGGCCGAGCCAGAGGCGCACGCCGTGGACGCCGCCGACGTCGGCGAGCTTCTTGCCGCCGCCGGGCACGCAGCCACCGACTTCGCCGTCGTCCTTGTCGAGGGGCCGGTAGGCGATGCCGTCCCCTTCGCCGCGCCACACGCCATGGCAGCCGCCTGGCAGGGTGCCCTCGGTCAGCTTTCCCGCGCCGCCGAAGCCGTGGACCGCGCCCGGCGAGATGGCGATCGGCCCCGCGCCGTCGGTCAGCAGCAGCGGGTCGACGGTGTCGGCGCTGATGGGCATGCCGACCAGCCGCGCAAAGGTCGTCGCGACCGCGTCCGAGCTCTCGGCGGCCACAGCCTTGAGCGCCGGGTTGAGGATCGCGGCGTTGTCGAACGCGGCGGCCGTCATCGAGGCGTCGCCGAGCCGGCGGCACTCGAGCTCCGGTCCGGCGGGGTCAGGGCCCGCGCCGACATCGAGCCCGGGCGCGCCGACCAGGCAGACGCCGAGGTTGGTCTGTCCAGCCGCCACCAGCGCCTTGACGAAGGCCGGTGAGACCGCCGCGCTGCCCTGGCCGGCGGTGAGGCCGGCCGAGGCCTCGGCGGCTGTGGCGGCCGCGGCGCGCGCCACAGCCTTGACCGCGCCGAAGCTGCCGCTCCCCAACTGCGCGAAGCCCGCGGCGTAGGCTTTGGCTTCGTTCGGCAGGTCGTCCGCCGGGCCGTCCATCAGGTTGCCGACGAGGGTGAGGCCACCGGCCTGCATGTCGCAGGCGAGTTCGAGGGCGGCGATGGGGCCCTCGCCGTCGGGATCGATGGTGTAGAGGCCGTCGGGTGCGTCCGGGAACTGCTTGTGGAGCGCGGCGCAATGCGTCACGGCCTCGAAGCGGCAGAGCGGCGTGCAGCCATCGCCCGGATCGCGGTTGCCGTCGTCGCAGTGCTCGCCATCTTGCAGCTTGCCGTCGCCGCAGAGGCCGCGGGTCCAGTAGCGCAGCGCGATCGGCTGCCCCGTCGAGTGGAAAGCGCCAGAGGCCTGGTGCTGCCAGGCGATGTCGAGGCTGTTCTGCTGACCATTGAGATGCGGCGCCCACGACAAGGCGGGGTCGGTGCTGTCGGACTTCTGGCCGATGATGCCGCAATTGCCGAAGCGACGCGTGACGTTGAGGATGGTGTCGAGGTTACCCTCGCAGGCGGCGCCGAGCTGGGCGCCAAAGCAGGCGGTGAAGACCGACTCGCCGGCGGCCGCGATGGTAAAGGGCAGCCAGAAGCGCGCCGGGCCGTCAGCGACATCCCACTCGATGCCGCTGGCATCCTTGAGGACCTGGCGATCGGCGAGCTTCCATACGCGCTCGGACACCGGGGCGCCGTCCTGCAACACCCGGCCGTTGTAGCGGAAACGGTAGGCGACATCGAAGCTCGGGCCCGACTTGCCCGAGATCATCACCTGCGCCTCTTGCCGCAGCAAGAACGCGCCCTGGCTGTGCATGAGCTTGCGCCAGTCGTGGCTCTGAATCGTGTAGTCGTCGCTGGCGACGCCGGGCGCCATCGGCTTCGATTCGGCGTTGCCTTGGATCCAGATCGGGGCGGTCACGAACGACTTCTCGTAGCGCGCCTGCGTCAGGTGGATGACGGCCTTGTGCTGGCCGAACTGCGACATCAAGGACCAGCCGCCGCCGCCGGACTGCAGGTCGCAGTAGACCTCGAAGGGCTTGTTCGGGCCCTGGTCGTCGGGATCGACGAGGTAGACGCCGCTGGGACGTTTGGGGTCGATGGCCTGCACGTGCGCGCAGTCGAGGCCGCCGATCAGCATCACGCATTTGCCTTTCTGGCACCAACGCTGGCCGTCGCCGCTGCAAGGTGTTTCGTCAGCTACGGCCTTGTGTTCGCAGCTCTTGCCGTCCGCTGCGCAGGCGTCGATGGTGCAGAGGTTCTTGTCGTCGCAGCCGCCGGGTTGGCCCTTGCAGACGCCGCCGCCGCAGGTGTCGGCCTTGGTGCACGGGTCGCCGTCGTCGCAGGGATCGGTCGTCGGCTTCACGTGGCACTTCGCTTCCGAGCAGTAGCCAAACATGCACGATTCCGAAGTGATGCAAGGTATCGCCGCGCCCGCCTTGCAGACTCCGCCCTTGCAGAGCGACGGCGCCTTGGCATCGTTGGGGAGGTCGCAGGTGGCGTCGGCGCAGACAGTGCCCTCCGCGTACTGCTCGCACGCGCCCTTGCCGTCGCAGTGGCCGACGAAGAGGCACGTGCTCACCGGGTCGGCCGTACACTCGTCCTCGGGGTCCTGGCCCTGCTGGACCGGCCCACAGGCACCGTCTTTGACCCCCGTCTTGGCCGCGGCGCAGGCCTCACAGAGCCCATTGCAGGCTTTGTTGCAACAGACGCCGTCGACGCAGAAGCCGCTCTCGCACTCGCCACCGGCGGAGCAGGCGCTGCCCAGCACCGGCTTGGGCACGCAGGTGCCGGCGATGCAGTGCCCGGGGATCGGGGGCGCGTCGCCGCCCGGCACGAAGGTGCACGCCGCCTTGTCTGGCAGCGCCGTCGCGACGCAACCCTTGCCGGCGGGCTCGCAGGTGTCACTGGTGCAAGCGTTCTTGTCATCGCAAGCGGCCTCGTCGGTCTTGCCGTTGCAGTCGTCGTCGACGCCATTGCAGATCTCTGGCTGCGGCGGCTTGGCAGCGCAGGCCGCCAGGTCCCCCGCCTTCAGGCAGCGCGCCGCGCCCGGGCACGCTCCACCGTCCGTACCGGCCTTGACGCAGGTGGTCTCGGCGGCCAGCTCGACGGCGTTGACGCTGCAGCTGCAGGTCGCGAGCGCCGCGATGGTGTCCGTAGCGCCCTCCGGCACACACTGCGCCGCGCTGACGCCGCCGACGTCCACGGCGTCGATGCAGGCGAACCCATTGCCACAGGGCTCGCCCACGCTGCAGTCGGTGCCGCAGTAGGCGCCGGCGGCGCCTGCGCTCAAGCAGCGCGCGCCACTCATGCCGGCCGCCTGGCAGTCCTTGTTCTCTTTGCACGGCATGCAGAGCCGGGCGAAGCGATCCAGGCAGACGTAGGCGAGATCGACGCTGCCGGGCGCCTGACCGCAGCGCTGCAGCGGCGGGCACTCGCTGACGCAGGTCTCCCCGCAGCGGCGGCCGGCGGCAGTCTCGAGGCAGTGGCCCGAGTCGCAGTCGCCGTTGCCAACGCATGCACACCCGGCGCCGCCCGGGCAGACAGGCCCGGTGGTGGTGTCGCCAACCCTGCCGGCGTCCTCGGTGGCGTCCGCGTCGTCGCTGCTTTGGACCTCGACCGGCGCGACGTCGCTGCTGACCTCATTCGCGGCTGTGTCGGTCTTGGCCGGCGCGTCGCTGCCGGGATCGCTACAGGCGGGCGCGCATAGGAAGGCGACGGCGACGGCCAGGCTTGCCCAGCGCGCTACATCCGTCCTGGCCAACATCCAGCGCTTTGTCATCGGCCATCCCTGTGCGGCGCAAGGCATCTGCTGCCGGTAAGAGTAGCCTAGCCTTCCAGCCGCGGCGAGGCCAGGGCGCCCGCGCGTTGTCGGCCCACCGAGCCCTGGGTGCAGCGACAATTCGCCCCGCTATCGCCCCGTTGAGCCGAAGCCGCCGGCCGCGCGCGCGGTCGCTTCGGTGTCGAAGGCGGCGGCGGCGCTGAGCGCAAACTCGGCGCGCGCAACGGCCTGGATGACCATCTGCGCTACCCGGTCGCCCCGGCGGACGACAAAGGGCGCCTCGCCGAGGTTTACGAGCAAGACAGCGACTTCGCCGCGGTAGTCCGCGTCGATCGTCCCAGGGGCGTTGAGCACCGTGACGCCGTGGTGGAGGGCCAGGCCCGAGCGCGGCCGCACCTGGGCCTCGAACCCCGCGGGCAGCGCGATGCAGAGCCCCGTCGGCACTTTGGCGCGGGCGCCCGGCGCCAACGTGAGCGGCGCGTCGACAGCGGCGTGGAGATCGGCACCCGCGGCCAGGGCGCTGGCGTAGCGTGGCAGCGGCAGGTCGGCGTCGCGCTCGGGGTGCAGCCGCAGCACGCGGACCTCGAGCGCGGGCGTCGTCCCGGGATGGGAAGGGGCCGCGGGTGATTGCCCAGCGACAGACGCGAGGGGAGCTGACATGGCCTAGACCTCTGGTCCTAGCTCGGCGGGGCAGCCGGGCTCGCCGACGCGGCGGTTGGGGTCGCGCCACCAAAGACGAATCCGACCCCGACCTGCAGGGCGCGCTGCCCACCGGTGCCGGCGACGACGCCGGTGCCCGTGAGGGCGCGCAGCCAGGGGGCGGCGAAGGAGAGCTCCGGCACGATGGCGAAAGCGCGTGAGATCTGCCACCGCACGGAGAGCGAAGCGCCGGCGGCGGCGGTGTGCGAGGTGGCCGCGCTCGAGGTCTCGACGACCTGCATCAACCAGCCAAGGCGTGGCCCGAGCGTCACGTCGAGGCCGTCGGCGATCGGATAGCTGATGAGCAAGGGCAGGGTGGCGCCGGCGAAGTGCAGGTCGTCGCCGCCAGAGCCCGTCGGTGTGCCTGAGAAATTGCCGATGTAGCCGACGCCGGGCGCGATGGAGAGGGCCAGCTTGCGGCCGGCGCGCGGTCGCAGCAGCGCTATTTTGGCGTCGACTTGCAGGCCGGCGCCGAGACGCGCCCCGAGCTCGACGTTGTCCGTGAGGCCGTAGCGGGTGCCGAGCTCGACAAAGGGCATCATCTGCGGCGCGCCGCCGACCGCGATGCGCATCGCCTGCGGTGCAACCCAGAAGGTCGAGGTGCCGCGCGGCAGCGGGTGCGCCGTGGTGTAGGACGAGACCGCGCAGCCGGTGGTCCCTAGGACGGCGACCAGCAGGGCGAAGGTCAGCAACCGGGCCAGGGCGCGCGGCCAGGCGCTGCTGTGGCCGGGCGTCGAGAGCGCGGCGGGCCTTCCGGCATCCGGCGCTGCCGAAGGGCGCGCCGGGGCAAAGTGCTGCTTCATTGGTTGAGATCCCATTTGGCCCGCAGCCAGGAGCTCCGCAAGGCCTCGGCGTCGCGCTCGATGGCGGCCCCCGCCTCTTCGTCGCCATCGAGGAAGAGCACAAAGTCAAACTGCCTGTCGTCCTTGCCGAACTCTTCGTCGAATCGGGCGACGAGGTCGTTGGGCGGCAACGTGACCCGGCCCATCACCTCCGGCAAGGGATCCAGGCGGAGGCCCTGTCCGGCGGCGGCGGGCAGGTTGTACGCGGTGTAGACCAGCTCGGAGCAGACCAACTGGGACACCGTCTGGAAGTCGAAGTCGAAGTCATAGGGCTTGCCGAAGTGGCGGAAAGACTCGGCGATGGCCCAGGCGCGCTCGGCCTTGCTGAGCCGAGGCCGCAGGAACGCGACGTGGTCGGCGAGGCAGGAGTGCTCGACGCTGTTGACGATGACGCCCTCGCTGACCGCTTCCAGCACGCGCGCCGGATGGCCCTCCACCGGCTGCAGAAACGCCTTCCAGGCCTCTGGCGATTGCGCGGCGATGCGCTTGGTGAGGCCCTCTGGAAATGCCGCCAGCACGCCCGGATCGGCGGCCCAGGCCTCCAGCTCAGCGGCGCTGCCGATGTAGAGCGCGGCGTGCGGCCAGAACCCGGGCAGGCCGAGGTTGCTGAGGTACCAGTTCCGCCGCTCGACGATGACGTCGCCGGGCTCAAAGCGCGGCAGCGCGGCGGCGAGCTGCGCTTCGCTAATCAGGTGGCGACCGTCGTCGCGCAGGCGGGTGTCGCCGAGCCACAGCGCGATGTCCTTCACCAGCGGGTCGATGACGCCGCTGATCTCGTTGCCCAGCATCACCCCGATGACGTGGTGCAGCAGCTTCGCACCGGTCTGGCGCCAGGCGACGCGGGCCTCCTTGGCGGCTTCCAGGGCGGCGTCGGCGACCGCGGCGGCGATGGCGGCGCCGTCGATGGCGTCCAGCTTGGCCTGCTTGTCCGGAGGCAGGGGCTGGCCCTTGCGCTCGGCCCTGTCGGCGAGGCGCAGGAGCTGCCAGGCGGCGTGCAAGTCTTTGATCTCTGCGGCCTCGGCGGGCAGGTCGGCGCGGGCCTCGAGCAGGGCGTCGTAGGCGATGTCGAGCTGCAGCGGCGTGTCGGGCCGCGCGGTCTCGATGCTGAGGCGGGTGAACTGCCCCGGCGCGATGCCGTGCTCGGGGCTGCCCTCGTCGAGCGCGGTGGTCACCGCGGCGTTGTCGCCGACCAGCGTCAGCAGGCGCAAGCGCTCGACCAGTTGCCGGGAGTAGGCGCCGAGGCCGAGCGCCCGGCCGAGAGCGACCTCTCGGGCATCTTTGCGGACCGTTCCAGCGCGCAGGTGGACCTCGCAGAACGACTCCAGCGCCAGGTCGTAGTCGACGAGGCGCGCGAAAATCGGCAGCAAGAAAGCGCGTTCATCGGGTGTCAGCGGCGTCGTGTCATCGCGGGCCCAGAGGGCTTTCTCGCCACTCAGTTCGGCGCCGACGCGGCTGCTGTCCTTCATCAGGCGCAGCACGGCCAGGGCGTCCTTCGGGCGGATCGAATCGCCGCCGCTGGCACAAGCGCCGAGGACCGCGAGGCACAGCAGAGCCGCCCCGCGCCCGCGCCAGGAGCCGCTGCCTGCCGAAAACAGACGCCGGCGCGGCTCCATGGCGTTGTGCGGAGGGCGCCCCGGGTGGCCCTCCCACGTTGATTGGCCTCGCCTGCGGTCGCGTCGTGTTCCTACCATGGGCCCAAGATGCCACGCCCGCGGCAGGTCGCCAAGGTCGGCGCAGCGTGCTAGAAGCGCTTTCGGCCCGCCGGCCCTGGAGGATGCCCACGCATGGACTCGCCGCACGCCCACCTTGGGGCCGACCCCGCCGCGCCGCCGCCGCCGCCCGCCGCCGACGCTTCGGTCCTCGAACACGACCGCTACTGGCTGGCCCACGTCTACCTGCCCGAGAGCGCGCAAGCCCTGACACTGCGAGCGCTGCTGGCCGGCTGTGCCATCGGCGGCGTCATGAGCTTCTCCAATCTGTACATTGGGCTGAAGACCGGGTGGGGCCTAGGCGCGTCGATTACCTCCGCCATCATCGCCTACGCCCTCTTCAGCAGCCTCGAGCGCGCGCTGGGGTCGGGCCGGATGCGCCGCTTCACCTTCCTCGAGAACAACACGGTGCAGACGGCGGCCTCAGCGGCGGCCTACATGACCTCCGCTGGCCTCGTGGCCGCAATTCCCGCCCTCTACATGGTCAGCAAGGAGGCGATCGCCAAGGATCCCAAGGCGGTGCCGCCCCTGTACTTGGTGAACGAGACCGGCCACGTCGTCTTCGACGTCCCGACCGCCATCCCCTGGCTGATCGCGATCTGCCTCGTCGGCGTGGTGGCGGCGATCCCGGTGAAGCGCAAGCTCATCAACGACGAGCGCCTGCGCTTTCCGTCCGGCGTCGCCTGCGCCGCGACCCTGCGCTCGCTGCACGCCGAAGGCGGCGACGGCGCGCGCCAGGCCCGGGGCCTCTTCATCGGCGCTGCGATTGCGGCTTTGATTAAAGCGATCAAGGACATCGGTCCGATGCTGGGCGGCGTCAAGGCGCCCGGTGCGATGACCAAGGGCCTGGCCGCGGCGTGGCCGACGCTGGGTGACCAGGTCGCGATATTCGGCCCTGGCCTGGCCAAGTGGAAAGTGGCACTCGGCACCGACCTGTGGACCCTCGGCGCAGGCGCCATCATGGGCATGCGCGTGACCCTGTCGATGATGCTCTTCGCCTTCTTCGCACACATCGTCGCGCCGCCGCTGCTGCTCGACGCCGGCTACATCACCTGCGCAAAGCTCCCTGCGGGCGCCGTCTGCTCGCCGGAGCACTTGCAGTACGGCGACTTCACCTCTTGGACGCTGTGGCCTGGCGTGGCGCTGATGGTGGCGCACTCGCTGGTCGGGCTAGCATTGCAGCTGCCCAAAATGCTGGGTGGCCTGACGCGGACGCTGGGGGGCAAAGCCGCTGGCGCCGAAGAGGGCGTGCAGGCGGTGCCCGGGCTCGCCGCCGTCGAGGTGCCGCGCGCGTGGTTCTGGGGCGGCCTGCTCGTCGCCGGCGGCGCCGCTATCGCCATGCAGAAGTCGCTTTTTGGCATCGAGCCGATCTACGGCGCCCTCTCGGTGGCGTTGGCGCTCGGGCTCGCCTTTGTCGCGGCCCGCAGCGTCGCCGAGACCGACATCAACCCGATCGGCGCCATGGGCAAGGTCACGCAGCTGGTGTTCGGCGGCGTCCTGCCCGGCGCCATCGTGCCCAACCTGATGACCGCAAGCGTCACCGGCGGCGCTGCCAGCCAGACCGGCGACCTGCTCACCGACCTCAAGACCGGCCACCTGCTCGGCGCCAACCCGCGCGTGCAGGTGCTGGCGCAGATCGCCGGTGTCTTCATCGGCGCCGTGTTCGCTGCCATCGCCTACAGCGTCCTCGTCGACCCGGCCGAGCTCGGGACGCCGGAGTGGCCGGCCCCGGCGGCGGTCGTTTGGGCCAAGGTCGCGGAGTTGCTCAGCAAGGGCCTTGACCACATGGCCAGCGACAAGCTGACGGCGATCGGCTGGGCCAGCCTGGCCGGCAGCGTCGTGGCCGTCGTCGAGTTCGTCGCGCCCCCGTCCGTCCGCAAGTGGCTGCCGTCAATAGGCGGCGGCGCCGTCGCGGTGCTGGTGCCTTTCGTCTATTCGTTCAACATGTTCCTCGGCGCCCTGGTCGCCGCTGGCCTGCAGCGCGTGCGGCCGGCCTTCGCGGCGGCCTTCCTCGTCGTCGGCGCATCGGGCCTGATCGCCGGCGAGACCCTCATGGGCGTCGCGTTGAAATTCGTGCAGGTGTTCGCGCTCAAGTAGCGCGCTGCGCGACCCGTCGACCCCGCCCGGCGGCGACGGCCGCTGTCCCGGCCCCACCGACAAAGCGCTGCCTCGCACCTGCCGAGCCCGCGCCCAGGAGCCCCCCGCGATGGCCTTGAACCTGCCCGCCCAGCCCCGCGACGACGCCGACCGCTACCTGGCCTTCCTCGAGGAGGCCTGCACCCCGGCGCACGCCGTGGTCGCCGTCTGCAACCGCCTGCGGAGCGCCGGCTTCTCTGAACGCAGCGCCGAAGAGACCTGGCAGCCCGTCCCTGGCGAGCGCTTCTTCGTCGTCGCCGTCGATGGTCGCAGCGTCATCGCCGGCATCGTCGGCGGGCTCAGCCCAGTCGAGACCGGGTACCTGGTCTTTGGCGCCCACACCGACAGCCCAGATCTCCGCATTCGCCTCAACCCGGTGCGGCGCGAGGCCGGCACGGTGCAGCTGCTGACGCAGGTCCACGGTGGCATCATCCGGCGGAGCTGGCTGGATCGGCCCCTGATGCTCGCCGGCGTCGTCTATCGCCTGCTGCGCGACAAAGAGGGCGCGCCGCGCTTTCACCCTCTGACCGGCCAGCCGCTGATGGGGCGCCAGTTGGTGCATTTGCCGCGGCCGCTGGCGGTGATCCCAGACCTCGCCATCCACCTCGACCGGGAGAAGAACGACCAGGGCGGCATCAACGCCGAGACCGCGCTCCACGCCGTGTTCGCCAGCGGCCAGCCGGTCGAGGAGGCCGTGGCGCTGCTCTCCCACGAGCTCGGGATCCCGCTGGATGCCGTGGACGGCTTCGACCTCCACCTCGTGCCTTTCCAGCCGCCGCAGCGTCTCGGGATCGATGGCTCGTTGCTCTTCGGACCGCGTCACGACGACCTCGCCATGGTGTTCGCGGGAATCTCCGGCCTCATCGCCGCCGCCGAGGCCACCGACGCCGCCGGGCCACCCTTCGCCGCCACCCGCATCGTGGCTTGCTTTGACGCCGAGGAGACCGGCTCGCAGACCAGCTCCGGGGCGGCCAGCGCGATGCTGCGTGACCTGCTGCTGCGCCTCGCGCGCCGTCATCCCGGCACATCGCTGGACGCCGACCCAGAGCTGGCGTTTGCCCGCTCGCTGGTGCTGTCGGGCGACATGGCCCACGCGTTGCACCCGAACTTCCAAGACAAGCACGACCGCGCCCACGCCCCCCTCATCAACCAGGGCCTGGTGGTCAAGGTCAACACCAATGACCGCTACGCCAGCAGCGGCGAGACCATCGCCGCGTTCCGCGCCCTGTGCGAGGCAGCCAAGGTGCCGCTGCAGGCCTATGTGCACCGGCAAGACGCCGTCTGCGGCACGACCATCGGCCCCATCGTCGCCGCCCAGCTCGGCGCGCGCACGGTCGATTTCGGCGCCCCGATGTGGGCGATGCACTCGACCGGCGAGACGATGGGCGCCCTCGACATGGGCTACGCCGTGGCCCTCGCCACGACCTACTTTCGCGGGGGGCAATCATGAGGCCGTCGACGACGGGGCGCGCTCCGGCAGCCCAGAAAGGGAAGGTGCGCGCGGACGCGAGCGCCGGCGGCCCCGCGTGTGCGGCGTCGGCGCTGGCAAGCGTTTGGCTTTGCACGCTCATGGTGGCCGCGCCGGCAGACGCAGTGCCCGTCATCCCCGCCGGCCAAGAGGCGCGCGTCGGCCGACTGCTCGGTGAGGGCGAGGTGCTCGCCGGCTGCACCCTGGAGCGCGCCGAGATCGCCGCCGAGGCCATCTTTGGCCACTGGCGGTGCCCGGGTGGTGCGGCGTCGCTCCGCGCGCGCAATGGAAAAGACCCCTCCGCCGCGGATCGTGTCGCCTGCGGCCACGGCGGCGGGCTCGAGCTGGCCGCTGTGCCGAGCACCGGCGCAGCGGCGCCCGAGACCGAAGTGAAGGCCCTGTGCGCGGCCCTCTCCGCTCGGTTGCAGGCCGACCCTGACCGCCTCCGCTGGCAGGACGTCGCCCAGGTCGCGCCGCCCGCCGACGCCCCGCCCAAGGTCGAGGCGCCGGCTGAGGCCACCGCGGTCGGCGCCGGGGCTGGCGGCGGCAATCGGCCCGGGGCAGGTGGCGACTTCGAGGGGTTGCCCAAGGCGGTGGCCGAGGCCTACTACGCCACCGACGGCCTGATGCGCGAGAGCCGCGGCGTCGAGATCCTGGACCGCCTCGGGCCGATGGCGCGCGAGCATCGCCACCCGCTGCTGCTCGGCCGCCTCGTCGTCGCCGCCGCCGCCATCGCCGGCAGCCATGACGGCGACGTGCAGGTCGAGCGCTTGCTCGTCGCCGCCAAAGCCCACCCCGACGACGACATCGCCCAGTTCGTCGCCGGCGTCGCTGTTCACTACCGCGGCCACGTCCGAGGCGGTACGCGCGAGGCCAAGTCGGCCGACTACGCCCTCGCCCTGACGTTGCTGGAGCCGCTGCGCGACCGCCTCAAGCAGAGCCCGCGCCTCTGGATCTACCTCGCGGTGAGCTACCACCGCACCGGTCGCGCCAAGGAGGCCGAGGACGCCATCGCCCGCGCCGTCGAGGGCGATAGCGGCACCGACGCCGACGTCTTCTACTGCCGGGCCGAGGTCTACCACCAGCGTGAGCCAGCGCGGGCCGTGAAGGATATCGATCGCTACATCGAGATGATGCGCCAAAACAAGGCGCGCGGCGCCTGGTCGGCCCCGGAGAAGGAGCGCAAGGTCTTGGCCATGCGTGACAAGATGGCACGGGTCGCCGCCGGCGCCGAAGCGGCCCCTGCCGCCGACGATCACGGCCTCTTCGACCCCATCCGCGTCGCCATCCGCGACCATGGCGGCGGATTCGGGATGGACGCCGCGTTCCTGCTCGCCTTTGGGTTCGCCATCGCCCTCGGCGCGGTCGCGGTCGGCCGTCGCTGACGCGGATGGGCCCTCGCCGCTCCAGCGGCGCTTAGCGCAGAACCTCGTAGAGGCCGACCTCGACGTCAGGCAGCGCGACGCACCACGGAAAATCGCTGTCGGGTGCCCACGTCGGTGACGGCGCGCTGCGGCGGCCAAAGGTCTCTGGCGGCGCGCGATCGCCCATCGCCACCTCGCCCCGCCACACAGGCTTGAGCCGCAGCTCGCGGCGGGCGCGCGCACACGCCGGGTGGGGCGCCGCTGCGTCGCACGGCCGCATGGCGCAGCGCGTGCCGAGCCAGACATAGGTCGGCAACGCCGCCTCTGCCGACACCACGCGCCCGCGGGCGTCGACGCCGTCCAGAATGGCCGTCAGCGACACGCCCTTGGCGTCCTGGGCGGCAAGGAGGTGCAACGGCATGCCGAGGTGCACGCGCTCGTCGGGGGCGTCGAGGTGGCTGCGAAAGCCTAGGCGCTTTGTGCCTTTGGGCAGCAGCGCGAGCGCCGTTTGCAGCGCCTCGTGCTCGGCGCGGTCGTGGCGAGAGCGGTAGAGGAACGCCGCGCTCTGCACCTCGCTGGCCAACAGCGCGACGGCGAGCGCAAGGACCAGGATGCCCTGCAGGTGCCGGGGCAGCCTGGCGGCGAGCTGGGCCGTCAAGCCGACGCAGAGCGGTCCGAAGCTCAGCGCCAGAAGCCAGAGGCTCGGCGCATGCAGCCGCGGCAGCGAGAGCCACGGCAAGTCTGCCGCGGCCGGCAAAAGCGCCAGCAGCCCGAACGCGACCAGGCCCCCACCCAGGCGCAGCTCGCTGCGGCCTGGCCCCGGCGCCTGCAAGGCCGCCCCCCGCCGCAGCCGCCGCAGCCCGTCGACGGCCAGCGCCGCGCCACCTGCCACCGCCGCGATGGTGAGGAGCTGCGGCGTCAGCTCGTCAAAGAGCCATGCGTTCTTGCGCCAGAGCCCGTCGCCGACGACCCGCCATAGGCTCGCAGGCCCGCCGAACACCTGCGGCGTGTTGCCGAGCGCCTGCTCCAGGTCCAACGCGTCGAGCAGGGCGAGGGTGCGCAACGTCCAGGCCATGGCCAGGCCGCCCACCGCCAGACCGAGCGACGCCCACGGCAGCGGCGGTCCCGGGTCGGCTGCGGCGCGGCGGGCGCGCGCTGCGGCAAGCGCGAGGGCCGAGACGGCGAAGGGCGCCAGGACCAACGCGTCGGGGCGGGTCCACGCGGCGAGCGTCCACAGCGGCCACGCCCCTGCCAACGCCCACACCCGGTGCGCCGTTCTGATGCGGCCGGGTCCCCTTCCCCCGGGCCCGGCGCTCGGCCCGAGCGCGACCCAGGTCAGGCCGGCGCCGCCGAGCTGTAGCGCGGTCGCCAACACCAGCAGGGACTCGCTGCCGGCGTCAGCACATAGCGCCGGCATGGAAGCCGCCGCCAGCGCCGACAGCCAGAGCGCAGGACCCGCC
Source organism: Myxococcales bacterium (assembly GCA_947491025.1). Classification (GTDB taxonomy): domain Bacteria; phylum Myxococcota_A; class UBA9042; order UBA9042; family UBA9042; genus SXNM01. Next base: position 35,428 of record CANLIC010000020.1, on the reverse strand, counting down.
GCGCCCAGCCGAGCGAGCAGCCCGACGGCGAAGAGCAGCGACAGCGCGCCGAGCCCGCGCTGGCCGGCCTGCAGCGCCGCTTCGCCGCCGAAGTCCAAGAGCGCACGCTGAAAAAGCAGGCCCGCCGGCCCGTACTTTCCGCCCTGCAGCGCGAGGGCGTCGGGCTGCACCTGCTCATAGCCCATGTAGGCCATGACCCACTGGAAGGGCAGCAACGCCCGTGCAGCCGCGCCGGCCGCGACAAGCAAGACGAGCCCGAGGCGCTCACGCCAGGTCGCGGCGGCATCGACCAGGGCGCGCAGGCCAAAGAGCAGGGCCAACACCATCGCCGCCAGTGCGGGCCAGGCTAGCCAGCCGGAGAGGCGCTCCAGCACCGGATCCCAACGCCGCGCTTGCTGGCGGATGTCGCCTCGCGGCCCCGGGGATCGGCCGGCGGAGCCATCGCCCGACGCCGGCGACGCGGTAGCCTTGGTCTGCCACAGCTCCGAGAGCCCGTTGCCCTTGTCGGCGAGCGAGCCGTAGGTGGCGGTCGCGCCGTCGAGCAGCGCGAAGATGGCGAGCTGCAAGACCTCGGCGTGGCGGCGCGCCTGGCCCGCCGTGGGATCGGGATGCATCAACGTCACCACGACGTCGCGACCGGCCAAGGCGCCCTTCGGCATCCCGCCATCGCCGACCGTCGGTCGAGGCGCCGGCAAGGCGTCGCCGGCGACAGGTCGGCTCAGCCGCAACCGAGCGCTGCCGCCGCCTTTGTCTGGCTCGAAGACCAGGACAAAGGAGCCGTTCTCGGGCGCGCCGTCGATGAGGCGCCAGCCGCTCAGCACCTCGTCGGCGCCGAAGCAGCGCATGGGCTCCTGGGCACAGCCAAGCGCGACGGCGAGCGCTTCGGGTAGCGGGTTGGCCGCGGGCTCGGCGACGGCGGTGCGCGCCATCCCAAGCCCAGCGACGACCAGCAACGCGAGCTTGAGCTGCCGGCGCCAGGACCGCCGCGTCCGTGTCCGCTGCGCTTCGGCGCCCTCACGACGCGCCAGACCGCGCATCGCCGCCTACTTCTTGCGCCGCGACGGCGCCTTGACCGCGGCCACTGCTGGCGCTGGCGCGGGCGCGCCGGCGGCGATGTGGGCGGCCAACTCCGCGTCGGTGAGCGCTCCAGGCAGCGCGTCGCGCGACTGGCGCAGCGCGTAGACGACGAGGCCAATGCCAATGACCACCGGCAAGATCGACAGGTACTGCCCCATGGTGATGTGCAGCAGCTCGGACTGACCGCCGATGGCCTTCTCGTAGCTGTCGCGAAGGTGCTCGGCCTGCTCCTCTTTGAAGAACTCCACCGTGAAGCGCGCCGAGAAGTAGCAGATGAGGAACACGCCAACGGTCAGCCCCGAGCCCGCCCGGCGGATGTCCATCCGCTGCAGCAGCCACAGCAAACCGAAGGTGCCAAACCCCATCAGCACCTCGTAGACCTGCGTCGGGTGGCGCGCGACGGCCTCGGGCAGCCCCATCATCCGGTCGTGGCGATGAAAGACCACGGCCCATGGTCCATCCCAGGGTCGGCCGACGATCTCGGAATTGAAGAAGTTGCCGATGCGGACGCCGCCGGCGGCCACCGCGATGGCCGGTGCCAGCAGATCGCCGACCCGGGCGAAGGTGGTCCCAAAGCGGCGGGCGAAGAGAAAGACCGCGACAAAGAGCCCGACCGTCGCGCCGTGACTGGCGAGGCCTCCCTTCCAGATGAACAGGATCTCGATAGGGTTTTTGAGGTAGCGCTCGGGCTCATAGAAGAGGCAGTGGCCCAGGCGCGAGCCGGCGACGATGGCGATGACGCCATACCAGAGGAAGGCGTCGGCGAACACGAAGCTGTGGCCCCAGCGCAGGGCGTTGCGCTGCCAGATCCAGAATCCGGTGTAGATGGTCAGCGCAAAGAAGAGGCCGTAGTAGCGGATCTCCAGCTTGCCGAGCTGAAAGATGACTGGGTCGATGTCCCAGGAGATCGCGGCCAAAGACCAAGGCAACATCAGTATCTACCCTCCCTCATCGCCACAGACGCGCGTCCTTTGGCGCTAATTGCCGTCGTCGCGGAGCCGGACCAGACAGGCCCGCGTGTGCAGGCTGCCCTGCGCCCAGACCTCGACCATGCCGCCCTCGGCTACGGGCTGCCAGGCGTCGACGGCGCCCACAGCCCCGCCATCGAGCGACAGGGCGGCGCCGCGCACCTGCACCTCCGCCTGCCCGCCGCCGCTTGCGCCCGCGTCTGCGGCCCCCGCAGCCCCGCGGCCCTTGCCAGCCGGAGCCGGTGCCGGCACGCCGCGCACGTAGGCCAAGGGCCCGAATTCACAAGACTGGCTCCGGACACGATAGAAGTTGCCGCGCTCAGGCCCCTGAACGCAGAGCAGCAGCGCCGGCAGGGGGTGACCCGTCGCGTTGGCGTTCTTGCACACCCCGCGTGGCGGCGCCCGCTCTTCGCCGGCAAGCGCATGGCGAACAAAGGCAAAACTGCGTCCGGCCCAGGCCAGACGGTCGCCGTCCTGCACCCGCATCGGCTCGCCGACGCGGAGCTGCCTTACGCCCGGCAGCAAGAAGGCCGTCGGTCCGTGTCCGAGCCACGCGGCGGTCACCGCTTCACCGTCGAAGTCGACGCGCACGCCGAGGTCGCGCAGCTCGTGCCGACCGGGACCGAGGGCGAGGTCGTATGGGTGTTCGACCTGGAGCTCGAGCAAGAACAATCTTTGCTGGCCGGACTCTGACAACGGCGTTTGGCTCTCGCGTTCGGGCCTTGGGAAGCGGCCGGGTCAGGCTAGGCAGCGCCTGCTGGCGCGCCGCGATGCTGCCGGCTCAGGGGGCCGGTGGCAAGGGTGGGGCGAGCCCCATCAATGGATCATGCCGTGGCCGTCGCAACGGTCCGCGGCGCCGCGCCGGCCGCTTCTGCGCGCTAGCCGGCCCAGAGCTGCTTGCCCGCCAGCTCCGCCAGCACCTCGCTGGCGCCGCCGCCGATCGAGAGCACTTTGGTCTCGCGGAAGATGCGCTCGACCCGCACGCCGCGCATGTAGCCCATGCCGCCGAGCAGCTGCACGCTGACGCCGGCGACGTGCTCCAGCATGGCCGTGCAGTGGTTCTTGACCATGCAGACGTCAGCGACGAGCGCGGCGTCCTCGCCCTCGCCCTGCGCCGCCGCAGCGTCGACCGCATGTACGGTCTGCAGCAGGAAAGCCCGCGCTGCGCGCTGCGCGGTCTCGAGCTCGACCAGCTTGTGGCGCACCAGTTGGCGAGCTAGCAGCGGCTTGCCGAACGTCTCGCGCTCTCGTGCCCACTCGATGACGTCGTCGATGGCGACGCGGGCAAAGGCGACCGCCATCGCCGCCAGCATCAGGCGCTCGCGGTTGAAGTTGTGCATGAGGGCGTAGAAGCCCATGCCCTCGTCGCCGACGCGGAGCGCGGCCGGCACCTCGACGCCGTCGAAGTGAAGGTGGGCGGTGTCCGAGCACCACCAGCCCATCTTCGCCAGCGGGCGCCGCTGCAGGCCAGGGCTGTCGCCGGGCACGGCAAAGAGCGTGACGCCCGCCATGCCGGGTCCGCCGGTGCGCGCCGCCACCGTCAGCCAGTCGGCGGCGAGGCCGGTGGTGATGAAGGTCTTCTCGCCGCGCAGCACGTAGCGCGCGTTCGAGCCGTCCGCCCCCTCCACGCGCGTCGCGATGGTGCGCAAGTTGGCGACGTCGCTGCCGCCGCCGGGCTCGGTGACCGCCAACGCCGCCAGCGCTTCCCCCCGCAGCACCGGCGGCAGGATGCGCTGCTGCAGGGCGTCGTCGCCGAGGGCCAGGATGGGCGGCATGGCGATGCCGTGGCTCAGCAATCCCGCGATGAGGCCGCCACTGCCGGCGCGCGCGAGCTCGTCGACCAGCGCGACGACCGTGGCGTTGCTGCATGGCACGCCACCGAAGCGCTCCGGAAAGCCGAGGCCGAGCAGGCCGATGTCGCCGGCCTTGCGGTAGAGCGAGCGCGGCAGACGGCCTTCGGCCTCCCATGCCTCGAGGTGGGGCACGACCTCGCGTTCGACGAAGCGGCGCGCGGTTTGCTGCAGCGCGGCGAGGTCGACGGCATCGGCGCTGTCGTCGGCGCCAACGGCCTGGGCGCGGGAGGCGGTGGAGGCCATCAGCGGATGTACACGGCGAGGTCGACCGGCAGGAACTTGAAGATGCCGGGATCGTAACAGCCGCCGTTGCCGGCGAGCGTCGTCCCTTGGCCATTGCCCTCGAGGTTGTTGGCGTTTCCGTAGAGGTTGGTGCAGTCGCAGTACGAGGCGATCGGCGCCGACTCGAAGTTCATGCCCCAGCCCGAGTGGATGTGGTGGCCGCCGATGCCTGAGAAGGTGTGGCCGTACTGGCCGTTGGTGGCCGTCGTCATGAGGCGGGTCTTGTTGGCGTTGGAGCTCCAGCCGCTCTGCTTGTTGATGACCAAGGGCTCGCCGTTGTTGGGATCGACGAAGGGGTCGCCGACACGCTTCTGGTCGCGCTTGGTGTTGAGGGTCGCGCCGACCGTGCCAGCCTGGAACTTGCGGTTGCCGGAGACCGTCGCCTCGCCGCCGCTGAAGAGCGCCATCAGCGTCTTGTTCTGGTAGGCCGCCAGCAGGTCGTAGCCGCCGCGCGCCATCTCCTTGCCATTGTCATGGGCGATGATCATCACCTCTTTGCCGCCCAGGGTGCTGAACGCCAAGGTCTTGCTGCCGCTGGCCAGCGGCTGCGCGGGATCGCCCTCGGAGCCTGCCTGGGTCCAGAACGCCACGTCGTCGTAGGTGTGGCGCTTGTTGTCGCCGGAGTCGAGGTTGAACAGCAGGGTCCAGCCGCCGCCCTCGAGAATCATCTCGCACTGGGTGCGGAACGCTGCGTTGCCGCCGACACCGTCCGTGTCGAGCCAGTAGACGCCGCTCTTGGCGGTGCTGTTGTCCTTCTTCCAGGCTTCGAGGATGGCGGCACAGGAGGTCGCGGGATTGCCGGCGCCCATGCCGAGGGCGGCCTGACAGATCTCCGAGCAGCCGTCGCCGGCCTGGTTGTTGCCGTCGTCGCACTGCTCGCCGGGCTCGAGGACGCCGTTGCCGCACGCGTCAGCGATCGAGCGCCAGACCTGGCCATCGCAGAAACGGATGCGGTGCGTGACCTTGTCATAGAACATGCTGCCCTCGGCCACGGCGTCGCAGGGGTAGGGCACGGTGGCGAGCTTGTGGAGCTGGAGCGGCGCAAACGCCCCGACCTTGGTGGTCGAGAGCGTGCCGACCTCGACGCGGAAGGCGACGAGGGTGCCGTCGGTCTTGCCTTGGGTGTCACAGAGTTCCGCGTTGCCGGGGGCTTGCGGCAGGCAGAAGCCGGTGTCGAGGACCTTGAGCGTCCACAGGCCCTTGGCCTGGGTCCCGAGCAGGGTCGCCAGGTCGCCGCTCTTGATCGACGACTTGTCGGGGTAGGAGGTCTTGAGCGACTTGGCGTCTTTGCTGCCGCAGGGATCGCACAACACAAAGCCTTTCTGCTTGTCGCCTGGCGGCAGCAGCACGATGGAGACCACCGACAGGTCGGTGTTGGCGACCTCGACCTCGACGCGGATGGTCTCGATCTTGCCGAGATCGCCGACCGTCAGATCGGCCAGCGCCGAGACGCCCGTATTGTCTGGGATCTTTGCCGGCAGGCCGCCGGCGGTGAAGAGGTCCTTGAACTGGGTGCCGAGGGTACCGCCCGAGATCTCGTCGAGGCCGTCGGAGGGCATCACCGACGCCAGGGACTTGCACGTCAGCTTGCCGTCGGCCTCGATGCCCACCACCGCTTGGCCGCTCGGGCAGGCGCCGTTGACGCTCAGGATGCCGGTGAGCTTGCTGCCGTCGCCGACGAAGCTAGCCGCCGTCACCGTCTTGGCGGCGAGATCGCCGGAGAGTGTGACATTCTTGGCTTTGAACGAGTTGCCGCCGAGGTCGACGTCGCCATCGAAGAGAAGCTCGCCGACGCCCACGCAGTTGCTGCAGTTGAGGTCAAGCGCGGCGCCGCCCTTGGTCGCAGCGCCGGCGAAGTTGAAGCCGACCTTGGCCGCCGGAATCGCGCCGTTGGCGATGGCGTCGGCGCTGATGCAGCCCGAGCACTGGAGCTGGCCGGCGATGAGGGCATAGGGGGCGGCATGCAGCGGTCGCCGTGGCAGCTCGAGATCGCCGCCGACCTGGACACCGAGCCAGCCAGCCGCGCCGATCTTGGCGAGATCAAAGGGCTTGCTGGCGCCGAGTGCGACGTGGAAACGGCCACCGGCGACCTGGACGTCGAGCGGACCTTCGCTCCAGGCCGGTTGTGCGTCTTTCTCGCCGGCGTAGAGGGCAAAGGTGAGCTTGTGGACGCCGTCGACTGCGGGCGTACCGCCAGCGCCGGTGAGCGCGCCTTCGACCGCCACCGTCTGCGGCGCTGCGCTGATGCTGAGCGGAAAAAGCAGTGTGGCGGCCGCGATCCAGGCGTGCCATCCTACGACGAGCCCCGAACGACGCTTGATCATGCATCCCTCCTGCCGCGGCGAGGCCGCCCGAACCGAATCGTAGCAACCGGCACAGAGGCGCGCAAACCGTCTTGCGGCCTCGGCGATTGGTGATCATGCTCCCGCCGGTCGGGATTGCGGCTGACGAGACCGAAAGGGTCGCTTCCCGCCGCGCCTGCCTCGCCACCCCCGCCGCACTGCCGGCGCCTCTGGAGCTCGACATGGGCAGCGCCCAGCCAAATCGCGACGGATCCAGCCTCGCCGCCGACGTCCACGCGCATTGCGCGTTGGCGCTGGAGCAAGCCCGACTGCAGCGCCAGCCGATCCGCCAGCTCACGGCCGACCACCCTGAGCTGCAAGTGGCTGACGCCGTAGCCATCGCCGCCGCCGGCATCGCGTTGCGCAATGGCGGCGCCGCGACCCACGCCGGTTGGAAGCTCGGCCTGACCAGCCGCGCCAAGATGGCCCAGGTCGGCGTCTTCGCCCCGATCGTCGGCCGGCTCTGCCAGGACATGCGCGTCGACGATCATGGCACGGTGCAGCGCAGCGCCTACTGTCACCCGCGCATCGAGCCCGAGATCGCGTTTCTGTTGGCGCGCGACATCGACCCGAACGCCGGCGGCGCGGAGATCCTCGCCGCGGTCGGGATGGTGCTGCCGGGCCTCGAGATCATCGACTCGCGCTACCGCGACTTCCGCTTCACGCTCCCCGACGTCATCGCCGACAACACCTCCGCCGCCGGTTTTGTCGTCGGCGGACCGGGCGAGAGCCCGAGCGGCCTGCGCGCCCGCGGCCTAGAGCTCGGCAACCTCGGCGTCATCTTCGAGGTCGATGGCGTACAGGTGGACTTCGCCTCGACCGCCGCCATCTTGGACGGGCCGGCCCACGCGCTGGTCTCGCTGGTGCGCAGCCTCGGTGCCGAGGGCCAACGCCTGCGCGCTGGGGACCTCGTGCTGGCCGGCGCGCCCGTCGCAGCGGTACCGCTCGCCGGTGTGCGCCATGTGCGGGTGATGGTGGAGGGGCTCGGCGAGGCTTCGGTGCGCGTCGAGGATTGAGGCGCCGTGGCTCTGCGGGGCCGCGGTCGGGTCGCTCGCCCTTAGCGCATGCGCTTCTGCGAGAACCGTTGCACGGGTTGGCCGACGCCGCGCATCGTCGGGTGCGCGCGCATCACCTCACCGGCCAGCTTGCGCAGGTCGAGGTGGATGCCCGGACCGGGCTGAAGAAAGCGCGCCAGCAGCTGCGGATCGACCTCGAAGAGCGCCTTCATGTCCTTGCGCGCGCGGTCGGGCTTGCCGGCGCCGAAGAACGCGAAGATGCGGGCAAAGCGCAACAAGGTGCGGGCGTCGCCGAGCGTCGGCTCATCGACGGAGTAGGTGGCCAGGAGCTCATCGGCCTCTTTGGCTTTGCCCGTGCGCGCCCAAGCCTCGGCGATGACCGCCGCTGCCATGGTCCGCTGCGCCGGCTCGGCGGTCACCGGGATGGCGATGACGTCGGCCAGGACCCGCGCCTCCTTGGTCCGGTTGCGAAAGAGCAAGAGCTGGCAGTGCAGCATCCGCACCTGATCTGCCGCTTCACCAGGGATCTTGCTGACATCGACCGAGGAGAGCGCCTCGATGGCGGCGTCGGGATCGCTCTGCGCCAAAATCTGGGCCCGTGCGAGCTGGCCGAGGACGGCGTCGTCACCCTTGCCGCTACGAAGCGCCAGCTGCTCGAGCACGGCCTGCCGCTGGTCCGGCGAGCCCTGCGCCTGCTGCAGCAGCGCCATCAGCTCGCGCTGGCTGTCGAGCTTGCGCCAGAGCCACCAGAGCCCGAACGCGCCGCCGACGGTGAGCAGGCCGGCGAGCACCAGGGCCGACCAGTGCCCGATCATCGCTGCCGAGACCCAGATCAGCGCCAGGACGCCGAGCAGCATCGGCAGCGACTTCTTGCGCAGCAGCGGCGGCAGCGCGGCGTCGAGGTCGGGCAATTCGGGCTTGTCGGGGGTCATTTTCGGCCTCGGCGTTGCGCGCGGGACTTGGCGGCCACGCGGCCGCGCAGACTGCATCGGCGCTGCACCGCCTGCAAGGCCGTGCTAGCCTTGCAAGCGCCGGAGGCCCCGCGGGTCGCGCAGGCGTGCACAGGCCGCCGCGTTCCCGCTGCCCGCCACCGTGGAGGCTGTGCCATGATCGAGCGACGAAACACTGCGCCCCGGCCTCCTGCGCTCCAAGCGCTGGCGATCGGCCTGCTGGCGGCGCTCGCCTTCGCCGGCTGTGGCGGCCCGGAGCCTGCGGACAAGGCTGGCGATGCCGGAAAGGCCGACCCGGATGCCGATGCTGGCGCCGGCGCGCCGCTACCCGGCTACACCAGCGCGCTGCCCTCGCCTTACGTCCAGCCAGCGTGGGCGGCAGAGGGCTGGCGGCCCAAGCGCGTGCCGCTCCTCGATTCGGCGGTGCGGCGACGTGGGCTGCGCGAGGTGCGTGGCCTCGTCCACGCCCATACGGCCTACTCGCATGATGCCTGCGACGACAAGCCGTTCGACGAGAAGGGCGTCATCAACTCGCCGTGCGTCGAGGACTTTCGCCGCGACCTCTGCGCGGTCGGCCATGACTACGTGTTTCTGACCGATCACCCGACGCACTTCCGCGACCACCCCTTTCCCGACGTGCTGCTCTACGACAAGAGCCGTGGCGACACCCTGCTCCAGCGCGGCAGCGTGACGTTCGGCAACCGCATGGCCTGCGGAGATGGCCGCAGCGTGCTGCTGCTGCCCGGCACCGAGGGCGGCATGATGCCGGTCGGCCTCGACGGTCACATCCAAGACCCTGAGCTTCGCAAGAAGGCCTATGGCGGCGACGACCAGGCCGCCCGCGACCTCCTGGTGGCCCAAGGCGCCCGCATCTTGGCCCAGCACACCGAGGACTGGACGGCGGTGCAGCTGACCGAACCCGGCTGGTCTGGCTTTGAGATGTACAACCTGCACGCCAACATGATGGCCAAGATGAAGGAAGCGGCGCTGCTCATTCCCGTGCTCATCGAGCCCAGCGAGACGCTGGAGCCGGACCTCATCCTGCTCGCCCTGCTGACCCTCGATCCCCGCTACGACAAGACCTGGGCCCAGGTGGCGCGCTCCGGCGTGCGGCGCGTGACGACGATGGGAACCGACTGCCACCGCAACACCTTCACGCTGCTGCTGAGCGACAAGGAGCGCGTCGATTCGTACCGCCGGATGATGATCTGGTTCAGCAATCACCTGCTCATCGGGCCTGAGCCCGACGGCAGCTACGACGACCGCCACCTGGAGGTCGCCCTCGACGCCCGCCGGCTCTTCGGCGTCTTTGAGGTCTTCGGCCACGCCGAGGGCTTTGACGCGCGTGTCGAGTCCGGCAAAGGCGCCAACGCGGCCGTCGTCGAGATCGGTGGCGAGGTCAGCGCTGCGAGCCAACCGACGCTCCTTGCGGACACGCCGCACGTGGCGATGCTGCCGCCCGGTGCCGAGGCCCCGCTCGTCCGCAGCGTCGTGCTGCGCGCAGACCCCGAGGGCTGGACCGAGGTGGCATCGGGCGACGGTCGGATCAGCCTGCCGCTCAAGGAGCCAGGCGCCTACCGCGTCGAGGTGCGCATCGTGCCGCGGCACCTGCGGAAGCTGCTCGGCAGCAAGGTCGCCCTCGCCGACCAGGAATTTCCCTGGGTGCTGGCCAACGCCTTCTACGTCGTACCCTGACGCGCCTCGGCCAAGCAGACGCCGGAGCCGGCGGCGTCGGCTGAGTCAGCGCGAATCGCCCAGGCAGTTCCCCGCTAGACTCGCGTAAGCTGGCGGTATTGGACGCGATGCGGTCGGTCAGCCGCCGGTCCAAGGCGCGCTTTGCGGTCGGCCTCGTACTCGCTGTAGTTGCCGTCGAAGACGACGATCTGGCTGTCGCCCTCGAACGCGATCATGTGCGTCGCGATGCGGTCGAGGAACCAGCGATCGTGGCTGATGACCACTGCGCAGCCGGCGAAGTTGAGGAGCGCCTCTTCGAGCGCGCGCAGGGTGTTGACGTCGAGGTCGTTGGTCGGCTCGTCGAGCAGCAGCACGTTGGCGCCGCTCTTGAGCATGCGGGCCAGGTGGACACGGTTGCGCTCGCCGCCTGAGAGCTGCTTGACCGTCTTCTCTTGCACGGGGCCGCTGAAGTTGAAGCGACCGACATACGCTCGGGCGTTGACCTCGCGGTTGCCGAGGCGAACTACCTCTTGGCCGTCGCTGACAACCTTCCACAACGGCAGGTTCTCGTCGAGGTTGCGCTCCTGCTCGGCAAACGCCAGCTGGACCGTGGTGCCGAGGCGGACGGTGCCCGCGTCCGGCTTGAGCTGATCCGAGATGAGCTTGAACAGGGTGGTCTTGCCGGCGCCGTTCGGGCCGATGATGCCGACGATGCCGCCCGGTGGCAGCCGGAAGGTCAGGTGCTCGAAGAGCAGCTTGTCGCCGAACGCCTTGCTCACGTCCTGGAATTCGATGACCACGTCGCCGAGGCGCTGCCCGGGCGGGATGAAGATCTCCAGCTCTTCTGCCCGCTTCTCGCCCTCGCGGCCCAAGAGCTGCTCGTACGCCGCGAGGCGCGCCTTGCCCTTGGATTGCCTTCCACGCTGGCTCTGCTGCACCCACTCGAGCTCGCGCTGCAGGGCCTTGCGCCGCTGGTTCTCCGACTTCTCTTCCTTGGCGAGGCGCTCCTCCTTCTGCTGCAACCAGCTGGAGTAGTTGCCCTTCCAGGGAATGCCCGCGCCGCGGTCGAGCTCCAGGATCCAACCAGCGACGTTGTCGAGGAAGTACCGGTCGTGGGTAACCGCGATGACCGTGCCCTCGTAGCGGCGCAGGTGCTGCTCGAGCCAGCCGACGGTCTCCGCGTCGAGGTGGTTGGTCGGCTCGTCGAGGAGCAGGATGTCGGGCTTCTGCAGCAACAGGCGGCAGAGCGCGACGCGACGCTTCTCGCCGCCCGACAGGACGCCGACTTTGGTCTCCGGCGGCGGGCAGCGCAGTGCGTCCATCGCCATCTCGAGGCGGGCGTCGAGGTCCCACGCGTCGGCGGCGTCGAGCTTCTCTTGCACTTCGGCCTGCCGCTCGATCAGCGCCGTCATCGCGTCGTCGTCGGTGACCTCCCCGAACTTGTTGTTGATCTCCTCGAACTCGGCGAGCAGCGCCACGATCGGCGCCACGGCCTCTTGCACGGTCTCGCGGACGGTCCGCTCGCCGTCGAGCTCGGGCTCCTGCTCCAGCATGCCGATGGTGAAGCCGGGCGAGATCGTCGTCTTGCCTACGAAGTCCTGCTCCTTGCCGGCGAGGATGCGCAGCAGCGACGACTTGCCCGAGCCATTGAGGCCGAGCACGCCGATCTTCGCGCCGTAGAAGTACGAGAGGTAGATGTCCTTCAGGACCGCTTTCTTGTCATAGAATTTGGAGACGCCGATCATCGAGTAGATGACCTTGTTCGGCTCGCTCTGCTGGCTCATCTCGGCCTCCATCGGTGGTTGCGCATGGCCCGCGCCCACGGCCGGGCAGGGTGCACCGGGGGGTTGCGGGTGGCAAGCCGAGGGCCGCGTGCGCCGTTGCTGCCCGGCGGCGGCGTAGCCACGCCGAGGTGGCTGCGACGGGCCTGTGCGTCCGGGTTTGAAGCGACTGGCGCCGTCCCAAGACCGCGTGGTCGATGTGCGTCGCTAGTTGCTGAAGGCGACGCTGACGACGCCGATGACGCCAGCGGCGTCGGTGGCCATCACCAGCGCCGTGTGCCGGCCCGGCTTGAGGCCCGGCGGAAGCGCGATCTCGAAGGCCTCGCGCATGCCGTCGAAGATGCCGTCGCCGGCGGCGCAGAGCTGGGCCGGCTCGCCGTCAAAGCTGACTTCGACTTTGACGATGGCAGAGGTGGCGTCGGTGGCGATGCCGGAGAGGCGGGTGCCCTCAAGCGCGGCGACCACATCGGGCCGGCCTTGATCGACCAAGAATGGCCCCGAGATCAGCGAAGTGCCGCGGGCCTCGCTCCGCGCGTTTTGCGGGCTGTCGGACACCTCGACCTGCAGCTCGTACCAGCCGTCGGGCATGTCGTTCGGGCTCAAGGTCAATTGGTTCTTGTCGATCGTGCGATCGTGCAGCATCAGCCATTGGCTGCTGCCACGCTTTCGGTAGGTGGCGACGTAGGCGAGCTTGTCGCCGTCCGGGTCGCGCGCAGCCCAGGTGGCTCGGAGGCTGCCCTTGGCGTCCTCTGCGGGCTTGACCTCGACCTTCTCGAGGACGGGCGCCCGGTTGAGCAAGCGGCGGTGGACGCGGAGCTCGCGCAGGCGGGCGCCGGGGCCGCTCAGGGTGACGCGCACCTGTAGCATCGTCGCAGGCGGGCTCTGGACGCGCTCACCGGCGAGCGGCTGCCACGGGCTCCAGGTGTCGTTGACGGGGTTGGAGTAGCCTGAGCGCGACTCGATGGTCAGGTTGCCGCTGCCGGTGGCCTCGACGCGACCCCAGCGCGCTACGCCGCTCTCCGCCAAGACCTCTGAGGTGAACGCGCTTCGGCTGGCCGCGCCACTCACCGTGTAGACCGCGGCCGACTTGCCGGTCAGCAGGGTGGTGATGCCCTTGGGTCCGGCCTCGATGCCCAGAACAGCGCCCTCGTCGAGGTCGAAAAGCGTCTCCACGGAGCCGCGGCCGTCGCCGAGCGAGACCCGCCCTTTGCGGCCGCCACCGACCGCGATCTGCGGTCCAGCGCCCGCGTCGAAGACCGCGATTTGGCCGATGACGCCGGCCGGCGCACCGAAGACCTGATAGAGCTGGCCGTCGTCGTGGCGCGCCCAGATCGCGCCCGCCCCGCCCTCGGCACCGCCACCGCCACCGCCACCGCCACCGCCCTTCTTGCTCGCCTTGCCGCCCTCTTCGCCGCCCTCGCTGCCCGGTCGGTTGGGCGTCGGCTTGAGGGTCGCCAGCTTGGCAACCTCGGCGCTGCCATTGACGGCGGCGTAGATCCTGTCGCCATGACGGGCCAAGCTGCGCACCTCGGCACCAGGGAAGGACGCGATCGCTGTCGCCTTTCCCGCGCTGTCGAGCCGCAGCACCATCGGCGAGCCGGCGGTACCCACCAGAACCGAGTTGCCGTCGGCCAGCAGGGTCAGCGCGTGCTCGGTGTCGGTGTTGGCAAAGAGCTTCGCGGACTTGGCGGAGGGGTCGACCTGAAAGACCTTGCCGCCCGGGCCCGTCGCTGCCAGCAGGGTGTTGCCGCGTGGCAGCAGCGCCCAGATGTGCTTGACCTCGGGAAGGGCGACCACTGTCTCGACCTTGCCGGCGCTGTCGACCCGCAGCAGCTGCTCGCTGCCGAGGACGCTGGCGTAGACGCCGCCCTTGCCGTCCGGAGCCAGCGCGCCGACCACGGCGCCGGGAAGCTTGGCGAATTCCTTGACCTTGCCGGCGTCCACCACGAACAGCTTGGCCTCAAGGCCGGTGCCGAGCCACAGCTTGCCGCCGTCGCGCACCCAGCAGTGGATCAGCTCCGCCTCGACCGCCAAGCGCTGCAGGCCAGGGGCGGTCGCGAGCCCCTCGGTCGGATGGGCGGTGAGCCCGTCGAGGTCGCCCTTTTCGAAGTCCTTGCCGTCGACAAACGACCAGGACGCGGGTTGCGTGGCAAGGGCGGCTGGGGCGACGAGCGCCGACAAGGCCAGGGTCGTCATGAAAAGGCGTGCCTGCGCGGGCATTCGGGTGGCCATGCGGGGGGCTCCAGGTGGCGCACAAGCGCCAGGGGTATCGGGGTGGGCCCTTTAGTGGGCGGCGCGAACCTGAAATGAGATCGTCCCTTGGCCGTTGATGGTCCAGGGCAGGTCGACGGTCGTGCGAATGGTCTGCGCCTCTTTCGAGAGTCGGCGGCTATGGCCATCGAGCATGGCCATGGTGCCCATCGGCAAGTCGGTCAGCCGCTGGCCGCGCAGTGACAAGCTGCGACCGGGCACCGTCAGCACGACGGCCAATCGGTTGTGCGGTTGGTAGGCGCGCACCGAGGCCAAGATGTCGTCGATGTTGGCCGGCTCTGGCCGCTCTTCGGGCTTGTCGGCGGCGGGGCCGACCCAGACCTCGACCCGCTCGCCCTCGAGATCGCGCGGCAGCGCCGGCAGCGGCACGTCGATTACTTCGGGACCGACGTTGGGCCGCATGAGACCGACTTTCAGCGTCGCGCGCTGGCCAGCGACCAGCGTCGTCGAAGGCAGGCGTGCCCACTCAAGAAACGCGATGTCGCGCGACTCGCGGACGTCGAGCTCGATCCGCAGCGCTTTGGGCCGCAAGCGCTCAAAGCCGTTCCATGTCACAGCCTTGAGTAGACCCATGGTCAGGGCGCGGACCTCGCCGACCTGCGCGGTGCCCTCGAGGCTGACGAAGCGGTCCTCGATGATGATGGGAGCTCGGCCTTCAAGCTCAAGCACCATCTTCATGCCGACGCTGGCGGCGTCCGCAGTCGGCTGCGATACCGCGAAGATGTTGGAGACCACCATGGCGGCGATCATCGGCAAGAAGCGCGGCTGGTCGATCGACTCTACCTTCCAGATCTTGTGGTTGAGCGGGTGGCGGTCGTCGCGCTTTCCGTCGGCGCCAAAGCCCGCGCCCCGCACCTCAACCGTGATCGGGACCCAGGTCGCCTGCGGCCCGATGCGCCCCGCGACCGCAGGCTGGCGATCGATGTCGAGGACGCCGATGGGCGCGGTTGGCACGGCCATCTTGAAGGAGTTGAGCTGGCTGGCGAGGATCCACATGACGTGGGCGTTGCCGACGGGCAGGTGGACCTGGCCCACCCCTTGGAACGGGTGGCCAAAGGCGATGAAGCGGTCGCCGCGGACGTAGGTGACCGTGCCGACGCCGGCCATCGAGACGTCGCCGCGGGCCAACACCAGCGAGATCGCCGAGCCGGGCGCGAAGGGCTCCGACGCCGCGTCGATCGCTCCGCCGCCGCCGGCGTTGTCGACCGGGCCGAGGCCGAGGCCCTGGAGGTCTGGGGCGAAGAGGTCGAGCACCTTTTTGTCGAAGCCCGCCACCGAGATCGGCATGGCCAAGGGGCGCAACCCGGCGCTGTCGACGCCGGCGACGGGGATCGGTCCGGCGATCGCGGCCTTGTCGTCAGCGCGGAACGCGCCGCGTCCGGGCGCCGGCAAGATGCGCTGGTTCTCCGGCACAGGTCGCAGCGGCCGGTCGAGCTCGGGCAGCATGTCGGCGATCGGCGTCACGCCGGCCACGGGATCCTTGTTGAAGGGGAAGGCGTAGGCGACGGCGCCGATGAGGAGATCGCCGCGCTCCTTGTCGTGGACGTAGACGGGGCTGCCGCTCATGCCGGCGACCACGCCCGAGTGCTCGAGGCCCAAGCCGGCGCAACGAATCAGGATCATGTCCTGGTCCGGCAGCTTGTTGTGCAGGACGCCGATGACCTCGATGTCGAAGCGCTCGATCTTCTGGCCGCGCACGACCGTCAGGCCGTGGCCCTTCATGCCCGGCAGCAGGGCCCGGCTGTCCAGGATCGCTGGCAGCCCGGTAGCGCCGCCCGCCGGGGCCTTGGCCTGTGCCAGAGCCGGCCACAGGGTCCCGGCCATTACCAGCAGCGACGCCAGCGCGACGGCCACCGCGGCGTTGCCCGGCTGGTTGGGTCGTGGTGCCCGCTGCGAGCCTGGTGCGGCCCGGCGCCCGGTGGTGGTTCCGCCATGGTTCTCGGGGGTCTCGCAACCGCTAGGGATCTGCGGCGCGGCAAGTGACCCGCATCTGCGCTTCATGGATCGACCTCGAACAGGTGGGGCACCGCCGCCTCGTCTGCCGCCGCGTCGGGCGTCGACCAGCGCCGGCGGAGCTTGCAACACCGCAAGCCGGATTGCCATGCCCTGCGGCTCCGGCATGCTGCGCAGACGCGCGGGACCCAGCATCGATCTGCGGTCGCGCGCAGCGGAGTCACGTGTGCGCCGACCCTTCCTCTTGCTGCAGGCACGCAACCCCGGCGATCCCATGCTGGAGCATGAGCGGCTCTGCTTCCTGCGCGGCCTTGAGCTCGAGCCTGAAGACCTCTTCACGGTGAACGCGGTCGAACGCTTGCCGACCGCGGAGGAGCTGGCGGCCTGCGCCGGGGTGCTCATCGGCGGATCTGGCGACTACTCGGTCCTCGATCCCCATCGCTGGATCGCAGACCTCGTCGCGTTTACCCGCGATGACCTGGTGTTGCGGGGGAAGCCCACCTTTGCGTCCTGTTTCGGCTTTCAGATCCTGGTGCTATCGATCGGCGGGGCCATGGTCCGCGATCCGGCGCGTAGCGAGGTCGGCACCTTCGACCTCGCGCTTGAGGGCGCGGCGCGCGATGATCCGATCTTTTCGAACCTTCCTGCCATCTTCCGTGCACAGGTCGGTCACAACGACCGCGCCACGGTTCTGCCGAGCGGCGTGCAGCCGTTGGCGAGCTCGGCGCTCTGCCCGCTGCATGCGTTTCGCGTCCACTCGCTGCCGATCTGGGCGACTCAGTTCCACCCGGAGCTCGATCAAGCGACGATGAAGGACCGTTTCCGGCGCTATCGTGCGCTCTATGGGTCTCCTGATCCCGAGGCTGACGAGTTGTTCTTGGCCAGCCTGCAGCCGAGCGAGGAGGCGTCGCTGCTCTTGCTGCTGTTTGCGCGGTGGGTGGCCGCTCATGATGAGGAGTTGGCGCGGCTTGGGATTTAGGTCTTGGTGGATGGTGGGTTGGGGTTGGGGTTGGGGCGCTCTTGAGACGGTGTTGAGACGGTGTTGAGACGGTGTTGAGACGGTGTTGAGACGGTCTCAGGCCGATCCAAGGGTCGTGTCTTGGACAAGTTGGGGCTGGTTGCTCGGGATTGCGCGCGTTGCCGGCGTTGCTGCCCCCCTGCCTTGGACTTCTTTCTGAGATCAGAGACTTCGCTCGCGGCTGGGCAGAGGCTTTCGTCGGGCGTCCTTGGGTTGATAGGGCTTTCGGGCGTCGACCTGGGCTGGCACGATCTTTGCTCAAGGTTGTTTGGGGCTCCGACCGAGGGCCCTGCCGTGAGTGGGCGTGGGCCCGTGCTCGCTCCGGCTGCAAGAACCTGCTGCTGGCGGCACCTCGACCCGCAAGGGTCGGGGCAGGAGCCGTTTGTGGTCGGTGCTTTGCACCGGTGGGAAGGGCAATTTCCGGGACCCGGCCATTCGGCCCGAAGGGCTCCCCGGAGGGAAGGGAGACGCTTGTCTCGAATCGGCCAAGTATGACGCGCTTCGCTGAAGCTCAGCGACAGGGGAAGGCCTTAACTCGCGCCGGCCACGGTCGCTCAGGCCGGCGCCAGCAACTACGTTCACCCAGGCACGACCCTCCGCGCCAACAACGGCGCCAAAGCCTGCCCAGTATAGCTTGCCGCATGCCCAGCGACCTGCTCCGGAGTCCCAGCGACAACCAACTCACCCCCAGCGACACCACCCTCCGGACCCAAGTCCACGACCCAGTCGGCCACCTTCACCAGATCGAGATCGTGCTCGACAACCAGGACCGTATTCCCTTTGTCAACCAAGCGCTGCAGCACCGCAACCAACCGCCGAACGTCCTCAAAGTGCAATCCGGTCGTCGGCTCATCGAAAACATAGAGCGTCTTACCAGACCCCACGCGGGCCAGCTCTCGGCTGAGCTTGATCCGCTGCGCCTCGCCACCAGAAAGCGTCGTCGCCGGCTGCCCGAGCTTCATGTAGCCGAGACCCACCTCCTGCAGCGTTTGCAGCGTCCGCGCCAGCGGCCGGTACACCGCAAACAGCTCGGCGGCCTCATCCACTGTCCGCTCCAAGATGTCCGCGATGCTGTTCTCCTTGTAGCGCACTGCCAGCGTCGACTCATTGAAGCGGCGACCCGCGCAGACCTCGCAAGGCACGTAGACGTCGGCGAGAAAGTGCATCTCGATCTTCAGCACGCCATCGCCCTTGCAAGCCTCACAGCGCCCACCTTTGACGTTGAAGCTGAAGCGCCCGGGCCCATAGCCGGCCATCTTCGATTCCGGCAGGGCCGCATAGAGGTCGCGGATCTGGTCAAATAGCTTGGTGTACGTCGCCGGATTCGAGCGCGGGGTACGGCCGATCGGCTTCTGATCGACCTCGATGACCTTGTCGAAGGCGTCGAGCCCGATCAACGCGTCGTGCGGCGCCGGCTCATCAGCCAGCAAGCCCAGGGATCGCAGCGCGGCGGGTAGCAGCGTCTCCGTGATCAGCGTAGATTTACCAGCGCCAGAGACGCCCGTCACGACGCTCAGCGCGCCGATCGGCAGGTCGACATCGACGCCGCGCAGGTTGTGGCCGCGCGCGCCTTGGATCTTCAGCCACCCCTTGGCCTTGCGCCGCTTGGCGGGAACCTCGATCGCTCGGCGCCCGGACAGGTAGGCCCCAGTCAAGCTCGCCGGGTTGGCCTCGATCGCGGCTACGGTTCCTTCAGCGACGACGCGTCCGCCGTGCTGGCCGGCGCCCGGGCCGAAGTCGACGATGTGATCGGCGCTGCGGATGGTGTTCTCGTCGTGCTCGACGACGATGACGGTGTTGCCGATGTCGCGCAGGCGCTGAAGGCTCCGCACCAAGCGCAGCGTGTCGCGGGCATGAAGGCCGATGCTGGGCTCATCGAGGATGTAGAGGACGCCCGTCAGCTCGCTTCCGACCTGGCTGGCCAGTCGAATCCGCTGTGCTTCCCCACCCGACAGCGTGTGTCCGGCGCGATCGAGGCTCAAGTAGCTGAGGCCTACGTCGTTGAGGAAGCCAAGGCGGCCGCTGATCTCCTTGACCAGCTCGGAGGCGATGACAGCTGCGTTGCCGTGCAGCCGCAACTCCTGGAAAAAGCGCAGCAGCTCATCGACCGGCCGCTGCGACAGCGCGACGATGCCCTCGCCGGCCAACCGCACGGCAGCGCTCTCTGGGCGCAGACGGCCGCCGTGGCAGGTGGGGCAGCGGCGCTCGACGAAGAACTGGCTGTACCACTCGCGCATATGCCCGGACTGCGTCTCGGTCCAGCGCCGCTTGACCTGAGGCAGCGCGCCCTCGAAGCGCATCTTCCAGGTGCCTTGGCCGCGCTTGCCCTCGATGCGAACGATCACCTCGCGCTCGCCGTCGCCGTCGAGAATCATGCGCTGGTGGTGCAATGCCATCTGCGACCATGGCACGCCGAGGTCGATCTTCTCCTCTTGCGCCAGCGCCTCGAGGATGCGGCCTGTCCAGTTGGTCGGGTCGCTCTGTGTGGCCCACGGCACGATGGCGCCGTCGCGCACCGACTTGGCGGTGTCCGGCACGACCCGCGCCTCGTCCAGCTCCAACGCCTGACCGAGTCCGTTGCAGGTCTCGCAAGCGCCCTGCGGCGTGTTGAACGAGAAGCGCGCAGGGGTCAGGGGCGCAAACCCGACGTCGCAGCGCGGGCACCACAGCCGCTCAGAGAAGTGGCGCTCCTGCCATGGCGAGACCTTGGTCCCCGATGAGGCGCCTGCCGGCTCGTCCTGCCCCGGCTGGACTTGCACGATGCACTGGCCCTCGCCGGCCCGCAGCGCTTGCTCGACGCTGTCGGTGATGCGTTGGCGATCCCCCGGCCGCACCGTGACGCGATCGATGACGAGGTCGACGTCGTGCTTGCGATTCTTGTCGAGGGCGGGCCCGCGCCCACTCGCGCTCTTGCCGGCGGCGTCGCCTTCGGCCGCGCCCTCGTCAGAAGGCAGCACGTCTTCGATGCGGACGATGGCGCCGTCTATACGGGCGCGCAGGATGCCTGAGCGCTGGGCGCGGCTCAGCTCCTCGGCGAAGGTGCCCTTGCGCCCGCGCGCCACCGGCGCCAGGATCAGCGCGCGCGTTCCTTCCGGCAATTCCAAGACATCGGCGACGATCTGGGCGGGATCCTGAGCGCCGACCGGCTCGCCGCAGAGGTGGCAGTGCTGGCGACCGGCTCGGGCAAAGAGCACGCGCAGGTGGTCGTGGATTTCGGTGATGGTGCCGACCGTTGAGCGTGGGTTGCTGCCGGCCGACTTCTGATCGATGGCGATGGTGGGCGAGAGGCCGCGCAGGTGGTCGTAGACCGGCTTGTCCATCTGGCCGAGGAACTGGCGAGCGTAGGCGGAGAGCGACTCGACGTAGCGGCGCTGGCCCTCGGCGAACAGGGTATCGAAGGCCAGCGACGACTTTCCCGAGCCCGATACCCCAGTCATCACCACCAGCGACTGCTTCGGGATGTCGAGGTCGACGCCCTGCAGGTTGTGCTGGCGCGCGCCCCGGATCTCGATGCGTTGCTGGGGCAAAGAGACTCCAGCGCCTGGCAGCCGGGCGGCGGCAGGCGTCGTCGCGACTGGGTCGTCCGCCAGCTCAGGGACATGCGGCGCCGTCATCAGCTACTCCTCGGCCGGCCATCTCCGCCGGGTCGCAGACACTTGTCTAACCCCCTGGGCGCTGTCAAGAGTCGCCCCCCGGCGCCTAGCAATGGCTCCCGTTGGCCGGTCGCACCCGAACCGGAGGCGCTTTGCCGTCGCTTTGGACATCGCCCGTCGCTCGGCTTTCGCGGCGGACGCGGCAATTGACAGCAGGCGCACACCCGGTGACAACGTGGACATGGCAGATCCCTCGCCAGCACAGCCCAGCGGACGTCGTGGCGACATCCAGCCTTGGCGGTGGGCGGAGCTGCTCGCACGTCAACTCGATGTGCCCGGCTCGGTCGTCCAGCGGGCGCTCGCGGCGCTGCTCATCCTTGCGATCGCCGGCTCTGCGGCGGTGCTCTTGACCAGCGCCGCCTGCACTCCCGCCGACATCGCGGCCGACGTCCACGCCCGTGCGCTCGGCCTGCCAATCCAACCCTGCCCGGGCTGCAGCCTTTGCGGGATGTCGCGCGCCTTCTCGGCGCTCACCCATCTGCAACTCCGTGAAGCGTTTTCCTTTCACCCTGGTGTGCTCCTCTGCTATCCTCTACCCTGGCTTCTGCTCATGCTCGGGCCCGGGATTGCGGTGCGCGCGTGGCGCGCCTCGAGTGGCCCGCCATCGCCTCCACCTACCCGGAGTCACCCTTGAAGACCGCCACCCTCGTCGTGCTCGTCCTTGGCGTGTTGCTGGTCCTCGGCGGCCTGATACCCTGCCTCGGCTGGATGAATTGGTTGGGTGTCCCCCTGGCCTCGGCGGCCGCGATGCTCGGGGTCCTCGGCTTGGCCACCGACCGCGACCCCGAGACCAAGCAGGCCCGCTCGCAGGCGCTCTACATCTGTGCCCTGATCTTTGGCCTCACCATGGCGGTGGTAGGCTTTCTGCGCTGCGGCGCCGGCGGCGGCATCGTCTAGCGCGCGGCGCTGGGCACGATGGGGGAAGCGATGAACCGTCCGATCGGCGCCACGCTCAAGCTCTTGCTGGCAAGTGGCATGGTCCTCGGCCCAGGCTGCGGTTTCTCCGGCGTCGGCGCCGGCACAGCCCCGCAGCAAGGCGCAGCGGACGGCGACAGCGGCGGTGGCTCCCCCAATCTCGACGGCGCCAGCGGTGAGGGTCTCGAGGGGGACAGCGCGTCCGGCGGTGACGGAAGCCACGTCGTCGACGCAGACGGGGCCACCAGCGCCGACGGGACCCCATCTGACGGCGTGCCCGATGAAGGCGCAATCGACGGATCCAGCAACGCCGATGCCGCCATCGACGGCCAAGACGGCGCCGCCACGACCTGCGGCAATGGCAAGTGCGAAGCGGGTGAGCAGTGCCCAGTGGACTGCAAGGCCGCCTGTGGCGACCTCGTCTGCGGGGGCGACGAGACCTACGCCACGTGCGCTGTGGACTGCGGTACGCTGTTCAAGGCCTTCCAAAGCTGCGGCTTGCAGTCCTGTTACGGTGCGTGGACCTCCTGCCTCGCGGACGCAGGCTGCGTCGGCTTCTACAACTGCGTCCTCAACTGCAAGGACGAAGGGTGCTACGAGAACTGCGTCGACGCAACTCCCGACGCTGCCAGCGTTCTCGCCGACACGCTCGACGCCTGCATGGAAGACAAGTGCGACGTCGACTACCAGCCGCCCTGCGGCGATTCGCTGTGTGAGGTGGGCGAGTCCACCGCCGACTGCCCGAAAGATTGCCCTGCGGTATGCGGCGACCAGAGCTGCGATCCCCCTGAGACCGCCACCTCCTGCAAGGTCGATTGCGACAATTGCGGCGACGGGTCCTGCGACAGCAACGAGGACAAGCAGACCTGCCCGGTCGACTGCGACCCCTGCGGCGATGGGCTCTGCGACGCCGGCGAGACGCTCAGCAATTGCCCCGCCGACTGCGGCAACTGCGGCGACGGTACCTGTGATTTTGGCGAGACCAAGGCCGGCTGCCCCGCTGACTGCGACACCTGCGGCAACGGCGTCTGCAACCCCTCCGAGAGTCCAGCCACCTGCCCAGGCGACTGCGCAGCCGTCTGCGGCGACGGCCTCTGCACCCAAGGCGAGGGCCTCGACACCTGCGACAAGGACTGCAAAGTCTGCGGTGACAAGGTCTGCTCCGAAGGCGAGTCGTCTGCCAACTGCTCCAAGGACTGCCCGCCCTGCCCGAAGTGCAAGGTCGGCGAAGTCTGCGTCCCAAGCCTTGGCCAGTGCGTGACCCCCAAGTGCCAGCTGCCGACCCAATGGGCCAATGTGCAGAAAATCGCCTCGTTGGCCCTGACCAAGCCACAGGACGCCTGCGACCTCACCGGCGACGGAGTTGGTGACAACGCCTTCTACGCCCTCGAGCCGTTCTCGTCGTTCGAGAAGATGTTCAGCGAGGTCCTCGCCACCGGGAAAATCGCCCCGATGTTCGAGGCCATCCCCTTCCTCACCAACGGCTCGGGGTTCTTGCTGCGGGCGCTCGATGGCACGCCTGCGGCGCCGGGATGCAACCTGCTCAGCCCCACCGCCAACTGCGCCTACCACGTCTACGCCGTCAGCTATGACCTGCTCTCGGGCGCGGTCGCCTGCCCGGCCCTGCGCGAGGCCCAAGGCAGCAAGATCGCCAAGGGCGCGCTCTCTGCGACGTTCAACTTCCTATCGGTGCCGATGCCGCTTGGCGTGGGCGCGGGCCCTCCCGCCGGTCTGCCGCTGCAAGACGTGCTCGTCGTCGGCAGTGTCGACGGCGCAACGACGTGGCAGACGACCACTGGCGGCAAGATCTGCGGCGTGCTGACCCCGAAGGCTCTCGACGCCTGGCTCAACGCGATCCCCGCCGACGTGCTCGCCGGAATGGGGATCGACGCGGGTACCTTCAAAACGCTCTTCAAGGCCATGCTCAAGCCCGACATCGACACCGACGGCGACACGGCGGATGACGCCTGGTCGGTGTCGTTCTCCTTCACGACCGTTCCAGCCACCATCACCGGCCTTGCGTACTGACAAGGTCGGCCGCGCTGCGGCACCGGTGGTCGGCCTGCGCAGCAGTCAGGAGCCGCGCCGCTGTTCGCGAGTCGGAGGGCCATGACGACACAGGGCGCAATTGCCGGGAGCGAGGCTGAGGCGCCGGCCCGTCGCGCCCTTGGCGCCAGAGCGACCTGGATCGGCGGCGATTTCGTGTGCGTGGCGCTGGGCGAAGGCGACGCGGCGTCGAGCCCTGGCGGCCGGCTCCACGCTCTCGAACTCCGCGAAGCACGGGCAGAGGATGTGGTCAGCGCCTTGCCCTTTGGCGACTTATCCGACGCCCAGCGCGAGGGTGCGCTGGCCCTAGGTCGCGTCGAACCTATGTCGCTGCGGCTGCGCGGAGAGACGCGTTGGCTGCGAAGCGCGCTGGCCGAGGCCTTTCTTCTGCAGGGCCGCAAGCGCCTTGGACGCGACGACGGTGATCGATCGTTGCTGCTGCTGGAGGGTCGTCTCATCGGCCTGCTCGACGAGCCCGACCAACCCTTCGCCGGCGTCGTGGCGCGCTCGGCCCGCATTGGCGCCCAGGCGGCCCGCATCGGCGCCGCGCCGCTCGTCGCCAGCGCCCGCAGCCTGCCCGTCGCCGCTGGCGGCATCAGCTGGGCGCCGGCGACGTCCGGATCGCACGCCCCGCCCGACATCGGCCAGGTCGGGCTCGGCTGCGTCGTGGCGCCGGTGGCCCTCGGCGTCTTGCCGCTGGCCCTGCTTGGGCCGCTGTTTGCTCTCGGACTTGGAGGTCTGCCCACGCTGCGCGTGCTCGGCCTGGCTGGGCTCAGCGCGCTCGCCCTCTTCGGCGCTGAGCGGTGGCTCCGCCGGCGCGGCTGGCAATGGCGGGGCGCGCCGGGCCTCGCCTGGCTGCTCGGCGCTGCCCTCGCCGGCGCTGCAGCATTGCTACCCATGGCAGAAGCCTACTCCGTCGGCGCTTGCAAGGGCGCAGGCTTGCTCGGCGGCGCGCTGCTGGGCTTTTGCGCCTTGGCCACTGCAGCCAGCGGCTGGCCTGCCGCACGCGCCGCTGCCATGGGCCTCATGCTCCTTTGGCTCGCCCTCGATGCCTACGCCGCGGCCGACTGCCGAGGCGGTGCGCTTGAGGCGGTGCAGCAGCGCAGCGCCGAGGCCCTCGCGCGCGACGATGACGCCGAGCGCGCGGCCCGGCTCGAAGGCGCTGGTGGCCGCATCGCGCTGGATCGCGCCCTGGCCAGCACCTGGCCCAAGTCGGGGCGCTGCGACCGAATGCTGCACCTCTCCACGGACCGTCTCTTCGCTGAGGGCGCGGTGCAGCTCGAGCGTCAGGCCTCGCCGCACCTGCGGAAGCTGGCGCGCCTGCTGCGGCAGCATCCTGGCGCCAGCGTCCAGATCGTGGGGCACACTGCCGCGACCCGCGATCCGACGCGCGATCGCGAGCTGTCCCGCCGCCGCGCTGAAGCCATCGCCGATTGGCTGGTCGACGAGGGTGCCATCGCGCGCGCCGCTGTCTTGGCCCGTGGCGCCGGCTCTGCGGCGCCTATCGCAGCGCCCGAACGGCCGACCGATCCGGGCTGGCTTCGGCTGCAGCGGCGCCTCGAGATCGTGCTGCGCTGCCCTCTGGCGCCCGACGCGACCCACCCGCTGCGGCCGTTGCAGCCACCGAACATCCCGGCTTGGCAGGCCGCGGTCCAGGCCCCAGCGGCCGCCACCGCCGAGGCCTCGCCATGAGCCCGACGCGCCAAGACCCTCGCACGGCGTTGCCGCTGGCGGGCGCTGAGAACCACGGGCGGCCGCGCCGCCACGGCGATTGGTTGCGCCGGCTCTGGCGCGCGCTGCGCGGCAAGCGCGATCCGACGCCTGCCTGGCAACCGGCCCTCCCGCCGCCGCCCACGCTCACTTGCCCCGACGACGCCGGCGCAGCAGGAGCCGCCGCGCTCATCGCGGCCGCCATCGCCAGCGTCGGGCAGCCCCGGCCGATGGCGGTGCCGCTCCGCTTGGGCTCCCATGCCGCAACTGTGCTCCGCTCCCCAATGCGCTTTGCCGGCCGAGCTTTCAGCCGCGGCAGCGCCCACCGGCGCGCCCTTGCGATCGCCGCTGCAGAGGCCGCTGGCGCAGGGGCGCTGATCGCCACCGCCCCGCGGCCGCTTCGCCTGCCACCGTCGCCCGAACCTCGCCTCCCTCCGCCCAACGCCGCCGATCGGCGCCGCGCCGTCGCCTCTTTTCAGGAGCTTGCGCCATGACTGACCTGCATCGCCCTCCCAACGAATCTGAACTCGGGACGACCGCCCAGGACGGCAGAGCGCTGCCGCCGGGCCTCGATGGCGACGAGGCCCCGCTCGGCCACGACCCCTACGACTACGGCACCTTGCAGGATGTAGGCCTCTGGACGCGCCTGCTCTGGTACGCCTGCGGCGCCGATCCGCAGCTGCTCGCCCGCTGCCCCCACAGCGACCGCGTCAAGTTTCAGGGTCTGGGCGGCGTGGTTCTGGCGACGGCGCTCTTGGCCTTCGTCTCCGGCAGTTATGCGTTTTATGTCGTCTTCGGTCCCAAGGGCGGCACCGCGCTCGTCAGCCACCCCATCGACCCGCAGGCGCTCGGGTTCGCGATGGGCTTTGGCCTGCTGTGGGCGCTCATCATCTTCAACATCGACAGGTTCATCGTCGCCAGCACCGGAAAGGGCGACGGCAGCGAGAAAATCGCCTTCAGCGAGCTGGTCTCTGCGCTGCCGCGGGTGCTGATGGCGACCCTCATCGGCGTTGCGCTGTCTGCGCCCTTGGAGATCCGCATCCTCGAGACCGAGATCGACACCGAGCTGGCCAGCCGCCAGAAAGCCGAGCGCCAGCGCCTCGACAAGTCCACGGACGCCCGCATCGAGCGGGACGCCAAGGAGCTGGCCGCCAAGACCGACCAGGCGCGGGGCCGCCTCGACGGCCGCGCCGCGGAGTACGAGAAGCGGCGCCAGGAGATTCTGGCCCAACGCCACCTGCTCGAGCTCGAGGCCGAGGGCGCGTCGGGCTCCGGCAAGCCCGGGCGGGGTCCGGCGTGGCGCGACAAGAAGGAGAACCTCGACCGCCTTGAGCAAGAGCTGGAAGCCTGGAAAAAGCAGGTCGGGGAGCAGGACGCGCCCGTTCGCGACGACATCGACCGTTGGCGCAAACAGCTCGATGGCATCGCCGCCGAGGTCAAGACCGAAAAGGCCGAGAACGCCTTGGCGGCCGCCAAGATGGACGGCCTGATGATGCGCATCCACATCTCGCACGAGATCGGCGGCGCCGTGCCTTGGGTCATCCTCCTGCTCTTGCTCTCGATCGAGGTGGGGCCGATCTTCTTCAAGCTGATGCTGATCGAAGGCGCCTACGACGCGCTGGTCGAGAACCAGAAGCGGCTCGCCGCCGCGCGTTACGGCGTCGAGCCCAAGCGGGTCGAGCTCATCGGCGACCAGAAGGTGTGGATCGAGCCCATCTACCACGCCGCGGAGACGGTAGCCGAGGCCAAGCGCCAGCGCCGTGAGCACGAAGTGGCCCTCATTCGCGCCATCCATGCCGCCTGGCGGCAGCGCGTCGAGGCCGAGATCGCCGCTCACCCGGAGCGCTTCGTCGCCGATCCAGGGGCATTTCCGCCCGCGACTGCGGCTCCGACACAGGCGGCCTCCGCAGACACGGCGTCGGGCAAGGGCTCCGGCGCAGAGGTCACGCAGCCCAAGACCGAGGGTGACGCGTGATCGCTCGAACCCTTGCGACGTTGGCCGGGTTCGAGCCTGGCCTGTACGCCGCGTTGACGCCAGTTGAGCGCGGCGGCCTGGCCGTCCTCGGCGCGTCCGGCGTCTTGGCAGCGCTCGTCCACGGCTTCGGCGCCCGACGCTGGGCGCTGGACGCTGGCCTCGGAACACCGGCGGCTCTGGCGATCGGCGTTGCCTTCGTCTGGCTCTCCCTCGCTATCCTGCGGACCTGGCACGCCGGCGGCGGTCTGAAGGTGGCAGCCTGGGATGGGCCGACGGAGGGTGAGGCGGTGGCCGCGCACAGGCCCTCCCTCGCCGGCCTGCTCTGGCTGCTCCCCTACGCCGGCGCCTTGACCCTGCCGCTCGCCGCCCACGCCGCCGTCGAGGCGAGCTGGCCGGACGAAGCCGTGTTCCCGCGGGGCGCTGCCGCCTGGGTCGAGGCCGCATCCGCCCTGGGCGCACCTTCCATCGCGGCGTGGGTCAGCTTCTCAGCCATTGCCACCGCGCCGGCATGGCTGGCTCAACTCTGGCGATCGCCCCGTCGGGCCCACGCACAGTGCCGCGTCGCCCGCGATGACGCCTTCGTGCGCCAGGCCCGTCGACAGCACCTGCGGCAACTCGCAGCGGCGCTGGCCGCGCACGGCTACCCGACACCGCGCGGCTTCGATCCGACCCTGCGCAGCGCGCCGTGGGCGCCGTCGGCGCTGGAAAGGCCCTGGGCAGAGGCCACGCCGACGGAGCTGAGCCGCGTGCGCTGGCTGCTCGGACGCGACGCCCGGGCAGCCGCCGGATCCCCGTCCGCGACGCCCGAAGGCCTCGATGATACGCCCGCGGTGTCCGCAAGCTGAACCACCGATCGCCGAGCCCCAGCCGCAGCCATGCGCTGGCGTCGGCGCGCCTGGCCCAAGCGCAAGCGCTGCGCTGCCTACTTGCCCTTGGCGCAGAGCACCACGGCCGTATTGCTCGTGACGCTGCCGTCGGCCTGGGTCTGCCAGGTCGCGCCGCCATCGTTGACCGTCACCTGGCAGTACGATGCGTTGTTCTCGTCGGATCCGGTGTGATTGCGATGGTTGAGCACGGTCACCGTCTGGCCGTTCTGCGCCTTGGCGAACAGCTTCATGTCGGTCGCCCAGTCCTTACCGAAGAGCATCCAGGTGCCGGTGTGGCTCTGCTGCTGGCCCTGCGTCGCCGAGTTGACCTTGTAGCAGATGTCATGGCCGCCCAGGTTGTGGATGCCGCTCCAGTCGAACGCCCAGTCTGGGTCAGACTTGCTGCCTGCCTCGTCGCGCCACAGCCGCAGCCCGACGCTCTTGCAGACCGCAACGGCCAGGCTCTCCTTGTAGGTCCCGTGCGGGTAGTGGACCGGGTGCCAGGTGTAGTCCTGGCTCTCTAGCCAGACCTTGCCGTAGGAGATCTTCTTGCAGTCGGAGGTGCAGTTCGTCTTGGTCTGGGCGTCGTTGAAGTCACAGTCCTCGCCGGCGTCGACCTTGCCGTTGCCGCACTCCTTGACGCAGAGCCCGTCGCAGCCGTCGCCCGACTTGATGTTGGCGTCGTCGCAGGTCTCGCCCGACTCCAGCTTGCCGTTGCCGCACTCATAGACAGCGATGGTGCCCCACGCCCCGGTCTTGCGGCAGACGCGAATCGCGTCCGTTGCGTCGTCGATGTACGTGTAACCACGGGTCTTGGCCGTGCAAGCGACCGGCGGCGAACCCTGAACCGGCAGCTTGAGCCCGGTGCCCACCTCGAGCGCGCCCGACGCCTGCACTTTGGTGGTCGAGCTGGTCTTGATGGTCATCGACCAGCTCGTCAGGTGGCCGTCGGTGGCCTTCTGGGCGTCGCAGAGCGCGGCGTTGCCGGGTTTCTGCGGCACGCAGAAGTCGGTGTCCTTGATCTTCAGGACCCAGCTGCCCTTCGGGTTGGCGCCGATCCACTTCGCGATGTCCCCGACTTTGGGTGGTTTGGCGGGCGACACCGTGAGGTCGAGCGCTTTGCTGTCCTTGATGCCGCATGGGTCACAGATCGTCCAGCCAACCTTTTTGTCGTCGGGCGGTAGCAGCGTAATTGCCACCGTCGAGAGGTCGGTGTTCGCGACTACGATGTGCACGGACAGCTCAAGCGCGAGGCCAAGCTCGGGCACGGTCAGCGTTGAAGCCGCCTCTGCGCCGGTGTTGTCGGGGATCGCCAGCTTGTCGGCGTCGCCAGGCACCACGTCGATGAACTGGTCGCCGAGCAGCCCGCCGCTCACCTCGCCCAACGTCGGCGCCTTGGCCGCGACCTTGCCGCACAACAGCGCGCCATCCTTGCCGATGCCGACGACCGCTTCGCCGTCCTTGCACGCCCCGCTCGGCTGCACGATGCCGGTCAGCTTGCTGCCGTCGCCGACGAAGGACGCCGCCGTCACGCTCTGCGCGGTCATGGTCTTGGCCGTGACCCCAAGGGCCGCAACATCGCCCTGGAAGGTCGCGTTCTTGGCCTTGAGGCTGTGGCCGCCGAGGTCGACGTCGCCATCAAAGAGCAAGTGGCTCACCTTGACGCAGCCCGTGCAGTGCAAGCTGGCGGCGCCAAGGGCAAAGAGGGTCGCGTGCAGCGGCACCCGCGGCAGCTCAGGCTCCTTGGCGACCTGGACCCCGAGGTGGGGCGCCGGCAGCGCGGTCAAGAGGGCCGCCGGCAGGGCCTTGGCGCTGCCGAGGGCGTGGATGAAGCGGCCGCCCTGGAGGGTCACCTGCAGCGGTCCCTCGCTCCAGACCGGCGATTGCGCCTCCTTCTGGGCATAGATGGCGAAGGTGATGTCGTAGTCGCCGTCGGCGACCGGTCCACCACCCTGGGCCTGCAGCACGCCCTCGAACAGAAGCGTCTCGGCGGCGGCGTGCGCGACGTTGGGGGCGACGCTCGTCAGCGCGGCGAGGGTCAAGGCCAAGGCGCCCACGCCGACGCGGACGCGGCGAGCGGGCGTGGCGCAATCGGGGGCAGGCGCGGGCTGGGGAGCGATCATGTGGGCACTTCTCTGCTGCAAAAGGCTCGCGCGTGGCGGACTTCGATGAGGACGATACGGAATGCGCGCACCATCGTAAAGGCATCCGTCGTCCCAAGGAGCCGCCACGCCCTCCAGCGGACACGGAGCGGGCAGGGCAGCGGACCTCAGCGCCTGGGCTCAAGCCGGGCGACCCGGTAGCGGCCGACTGCACTTGCGGGCCCAACATCGAAGGCAGCCCGCAACCGGCGCTCCGCCTCGCCGACAGCCGTCCCGACCCACTGGGTCGTCAGGTCCTGTGGGTCGACCGCCAGGACCAGAGGGCGTCGCGCGGCGGCGTCCCGCAGGCCTTGGAGCGCAGCGTCGTCGAGCTCACTGAGGTCGATGACGTCGAGGCCATGGCGGTAGTGCAGGTCGAGGCTGAGCTCGAAGGCGACGACGGTCGGTGGGCGCTTGGCCTCGCCCCATGCGTCGGCCTGGGCCGCCACTTCGCGCAGCGCGATGGCGTTGGCGGCGGCGGCCACGGCGCTGACGGTTCGCCTTCGCTCTGCGCGGTCGCGGAGGTGCCGATCGGCCATGCGTGGCGTCCACGCCGCCGTCCACGCCAGGCAGACCAGCGCACCCGCCATCGTCAGCCTGCGACCGAGCCCGCCCTGAGCGCGCTGCCGCAGCGCCTCCAAACCGAGTCCCGCGAGCGCCGCTGCCGGCACCAAGGCGCAGAGACCAAAGCGAAAGTTCTGGTACGGCATCCCAGCGAACAGGACGACGGCGGTCGCCAGCCAAAGGGCAAGCAGCAGCCGTCCGCTGCCGTTCGCGACGCGATGGCGCAGGGCAAAGCCGATGGCGAGCAGCCCCGGCGGCGCCAGGTAGCCGGGATGGAGGACGGGGAAGAGGGCGTACACCCCTTGCGGCCAGGCGTAGTTGGCGTGGCCATCGACCGTCGAGAACGTCGATTGCAGGGCGTGCCAGGGCCGCCAACTGCGCAGCCAGGCATGGTCAAGCGCGCCGGGGCGCTCGCCGCCGAAGTGAGCCTGCAGCAGGAGCGGAGTCGCCAGCGCCAGCGCCGCCAACGCCACGAAAGCCGGCACCTTGCGTTCGCCGCGGCCGCACCAGGCGTGCCAGCCGATGCAGCCGATCCAAGCCGGCAGGGCGACCAACGCGGCCTGTCGCGTGACGATAGCGAGGCCCAGCGCGAGCGCCGCCAGCGGCAGCAGCGCCGGTCGACGAAATCCAGCCGCCGTCGCCCATGCCGCCAGCGCGAGCCAGCCGAGCATCGGGCCATCGGCCATCACCGCCGCGCCCGCCAACGACGCGGCGGCGCCGACCGCCACGATTCCGCCGGCGAGCCAGGCGCCGACGGTGGCGCTCGGCAACAACGCCCTTACCAACGCAGCCGTCAGCGGTGCCGCCGCAGCCGACAGCAGCAGGGCAGCGACGCGAAGCGCCGTGGCCATGTCGAGACCGAGCGCCGCGGCCAGCCCGGCGCCCACTGCCGGATAGCCGAGCGGCCAGAACAGGCCGTGTGGTGCGTTGCCGACCCCTTGCCAGAAGGCCGAGATGCGGCGCGCGGCGTCGAGGTAGGCCCAGGGGTCCTGACCGCCGAGGCCGTCGTCGCCGACCCCTGCGGCGATTCGAACGGCGATCGCCAGCGCCATCAACGCCGCGAGGCCGAGCCCAGACAGCGAAGCCGGCGTTGTGGAGACCTCTTCCATCGCCGCCATCCTGCGCGGGCGCCGCCCTTGGCGCTAGGCGCGGCCCACGGGCGCCTCGCCGGTGTGACTCGCCGCGAAAGAGCGGCAGCCGTGACCGGTCTCGGCCCCGGGGGCGGGCTCGTTTGCGACGCTACGCGGCGACGAGCAGCTGCTTGGCAACCGTCGCGGCAACGCCCTCGCCGCGGAGTCGCCTGGCCAGCGCCAGCGCGAAGGCGATCGCGGTACCCGGGCCGCGGCTGGTGATGACCTGGCGGTCCTCGACGACCGGCTGTTCCCGCACCTCCGCACCGATCAGGTGTTCCTCAAAGCCTGGGTAGCAGGTGGCGGCATGGCCCTGCAGTGCGCCGGCGAGGCCGAGCGCCATGGGCGCCGCGCAGATGGCTCCGAGCAGCCCGCCCGAGTTGAGCTGGCGCCCGAGCATCGCCTGCACCACCGGATCGTCGCGCAGGTGCTTGGCGCCGGGCATGCCGCCCGGGAGCACCACAGCTTCGAACGCCTCTCCGCCGGCGTCGGCGAGCAGCGCGTCGGCGAAGACACGAACGCCATGGGCGCCCAGCACCTCGAGGCCGAACACCCCCAGCAATGTCACCTCGACGTCGGCCCGCCGCAACACGTCGACGAGGGTGATCGCCTCGATCTCTTCGAAGCCATCGGCCAACAGAATCGCGGCTTTGGGGGCAGGGATCGCCATGAGGTCGCTCCGATGGGTGGATGCTCGGCCGCAGCCGAGGGCGCCGTCGCTGCCGGCGGCGCCGAAGTGAGCTCCGATCGCAGCTTCAATCCCCTGGCCTGTCAATGCAAAGCGCCGAGCGGCGGCGGTTGCCGTCGGACGCCCTGGACCCTTAGGCTGCCGCGGCCAGCGGCGGCGTGAAGCCGGAAGACGAACGCCGCGGGCGACGCAGGGGAGATCGCGATGGATCCAGGGGCCGAGGCAGTCGCCCTCACCGTCGGCGTCGCTGGTCATGTCGACCACGGCAAGACCGCGCTTGTGCGGGCGCTGACCGGCGTCGAGACCGATCGTCTGCCGGAAGAGCAGCGACGCGGCATCTCGATCGAGCTCGGCTTCGCGCCCCTGCCGCTGCCGGACGCGGCGCCCGGCGGCCTCGTGGTCGGCCTCTGCGACATGCCCGGGCACGAGCGCTTCGTCCGCCGCATGATCGCCGGCGCCGCCGGCGTCGACGCGGTCATGCTCATCGTCGCCGCCGACGAGGGGGTGATGCCGCAGGCCCGCGAACACCTCGCGATCTGCCGTCTGCTCGGGCTACGCCACGGCCTCTTGGTGCTGACCAAGGCCGACCTCGCCGACGCCGACCTGCTCGACCTGCTGGAGCTCGAGCTCGGCGAGCTTTGCCGCGACACCTTCCTGCACGAGGCGGAGGTGGTGCGCTTCTCGACGCGGCCCGCTGAACCCTGGCTGCCTGAGCTGCGCGCGGCCCTCGGCCGGCTGGGCGCACGGGTCCTGCGCGACCGCGACGCGACGCTGCGCGGGCGGCCCTTTCGTATGCCCATCGACCGGGCGTTCGTCCTGCCGGGACACGGCACGGTCGTCACCGGCACCGCACTGGCGGGCTCGGTGGCGGTCGGCGATGCGCTGACGCTCATGCCGGGGGCGACCCCTGTCCGCGTGCGCGGCCTGCAGCGTCACGGCGCGCCCGCCCTGGGATTCGTCGCGCCGGGGCGCGTGGCGCTGCAGATCGCCGGCGCCGGGGCGGTCGATGTGGGCGCCGGGGCCGTGATCGCAGCCTCTGAGGCGGTTGTGGTCAGCGATCGCCTCGACGTCGCGCTGGAGGTGCTCGACCACAGCCCCGCGGCCGTGATCCGCCGCAGCCGCTACATGCTCCACCTCGGCACCGCCCGCGTGGAGTGTGCCGTGACGCCGCTCGGATCTTCCGCCGCCCGAGGCCTGCTCCCAGGTGAGGCCGGCGTGGCCCAGCTGCACCTCGACGCAGCGATCGCGGTGGCGCCGGGCGATCGCTTCGTCCTGCGCGGCAGCCACGACGACGCCCGCCACGGCCGCACCGTCGCCGGCGGCCGTCTGCTCCACCCCTGTCCGCCGCGCCACCGCCTCGACGATGACGCGGTCGTCAGCTTGCTCCACGCCGTCGCCAGCCCCGACGACGAGGCGGGCTTGGTCGCCATGGTGGCCTTGCACGGGGCGGTCGGCCTCCTCGCCGCCGACCTGCCGCTCCGACTGCCCTGGGCGCGCGGTCGGCTCGACAAGGCCCTGCAGCGGGCCCTTGGACGCGGCGCGCTGCGCAAGTTCACCGCCCGCGAGCGATTGTGGACGCCCGACGTCGTCGCGGCGCTCGAGGCTCAGCTGCTCGAGCGGTTGGCGACGCTGCACCTGGAGGCCCCAGAGCGCGTCGGGGCGACGCCCGCGGAGCTCAGCCGTCGCCTCGGCGCGCAACTCGAGGTCGAGAGCGTGCATGCGCTGGCGCAGGGCCTTCTCAAGCGGGGCGCGCTGCGGGCGGCGGGGCCAGGCGCCGCCGAATTCGCGCTTCCCAGCTTCGTGGTGCGCAGCCATGGCCCGAGTCCCGCGCTGCGAGAGGCGCTCATCGCGGCGCTCGAGACCGGCGGTCCGGCGCCGCCGACCGGATCTGCGCTCTGGCAGGCCGCGCGCGAACGGCTCATGGTCCCGCCCGGTGAGGACGTCGCCACCGATGCCGCAACGTTCGAGGCCGCGCTCACGCTGGAGGTGCAGGCCGGGCGGGCGCTTCGACACGGCGACGTCGCCTTCGGTGCCGGCGCCTTCGCCTTCGCCGCCGCCGCCGCGTTCACCGCCTTCGCCGATGCCGAGGAATTCGACACGGCGGCCCTCAAGGATCTGCTCGGCCTGACCCGCAAGCACCTGATCCCGCTGGCAGAGCTCTTCGACGCCAAACGCTTGACCGTGCGCGATGCCAGCGGACTGCGGCGGTTCCGCAGCCGTGCCCTCGACGCCTACCGGGCGGGCGAGCGTCCGTGGGCCCTCGTCGTCGAAGGGGCGGCGCCTGGCTCAACCAGGGCGTAGGCGCCGCGATCGTGCGGCGCAGCGCCTTTCGTTGGGGATGACACAGGGCCGTGGCCGGCGTTCGGCCGTTCCCGGCGTCGGATTGCGGTGGGCGCTGGGCTCTGCTGGGCGCTGGGCCCTGCTTGGCGCTGGGCTCTGTTGGGCGCTGGGCTCTGTTGGGCGCTGGGCTCTGTTGGGCGCTGGGCTCTGTTGGGCGCTGGGCTCTGTTGGGCGCTGGGCTCTGTTGGGCGCTGGGCTCTGTTGGGCGCTGGGCT
>CANLIC010000019.1 GCA_947491025.1 Myxococcales bacterium | reverse complement strand
ATGGGCGCACCGGGCGGCATGGGCGCACCGGGCGGCATGGGCGCACCGGGCGGCATGGGCGCACCGGGCGGCATGGGCGCACCGGGCGGCATGGGCGCCCCGGGCGGCATGGGCGCACCGGGCGGCATGGGCTCGGGCAAGCTCGGCGGCAGCGGCGGCACGGGGATGCAGCCGGGTCAGGTCGGTGGGGCGCCGCTCGGCGGCGGCCTCGGCGGACCTGGGACGGCCCCTGGCGCAATCCCTCCACCACCCCCGGGTCCGGCCCCAACGGGCAAGCTGGGTGGCTCGCTGTAGAGCCGTTGGCGGGCGGACGGCGCCGTGTCTGAGCCGCTTCCCGAAGCTGAAGTCGCTGCGCGCCTGCAGGCGCTCGTCGGGCAACTTCAGCGCGAGCTCTCTGGATTCTCGATCGTCTACAAGGACGAGTCGCGCCTGCATCGGGCGATCGCCACGCTGGTGTGGCCGTTCAATCGACGCTACGCGCAGGACTACACGACCGTGCTCTTCGGTCACATCGCGTTCCCGAGCCGGACCTACGCATCGAAGCTCGGCGTGCGTGGCCAATACGAGATCATCTGCCACGAGGCCGTGCATCTTCGCGACGCGCGGAGCTGGCCGCTGCTATTCGAGCTGTCCTACCTCTTGTTGCCGCTGCCAGCCCTCCTCACCTGCCGCGCGCTCTGGGAGTGGCGTGGCTACCGGGCGTCCCTGCGGGCGCGCCACGAGCTCGGCCTCGCGGTCGACGATGGCTGGATCGACGGCGTGGTCGCGCGCTTCACCGGCCCCGACTACCTGTACATGTTCGTCTGGGGTGGGCTGGTGCGGCGGGCGCTGCAGCGCGAGCGGGCGCGGCTCGACGGCGAGGCAAGCACTTAGACGCGCGGTGGCTCCGCTCTACGCAGCGAGCATGGCGACCGCTGCCGCCTTCCCGGACAAGAGCGCCCCATGGACGGTGCCGGCGTGACCGCGGTGTGTCGCCTCGCCAGCGAAGTAGAGGTGCTCCCCGACCGGCTCGGCGAGGGCGTCTCGGTCGTCGGGGGTGGCGCCGACGGCGAGGAACGAGTAGCTGCCGCGCGCGAAGGGATCGGCGCCCCAGCGCGTCCGCAAGAAAGCCTTGGGCTCTGGCACGCCGACCCCAAAGACCGATCGCAGCGCGGCGAGGGCATCGGCGACCGCCTCGGCGTCGGACTTGGACTGCATCTTTTGGGCGTAGTCGGCGGCGTTGAAGCAGAGCAAGATCGGCTTGCCGAGGACCGGCTGCAGGTTGAGAGCCTCGGCCCAACGGCCATACTGGGCGTCGTCGCGGTCGATCATCAGATTCGCCGGCCAGAAGGGAGCGTCGAAGCGCAGGGCCAACTTGTCGAGCAGGCCGAAGCCGAGCCGCGACACCGCCGTTTGTTTGCGCGCTGGCAAGGGCGGCACGAACGCGACGCCTCCGGCCTTGAGCACGCCGAGCGGCACGGTCACCAGCACCTGCTCGGCCTGATAGGTCGCGCCTTGGGTGTGGACCGTGCAACCGTCGTCACTGTGTTGCACCTGCGTGACCACCTGGGACAGGCGCACGTCGACGCCGGCAGCCAGCGGGGTCAGAAGCTGGTCGTAGCCGCCGGGGAAGACCTGATCGTCGCCTGCGCCTTCATCGCCGGCGTCCCAGTGCTGCATGGAGAGCGCTTGCACCGACGCCGCGTACTCGTGCTCGATCGTGGTGTGGACGGCGAAGTCCAGCCGGTGCAGCGCATCGCCGCTCGCGATCTTGCCGCGAACCGCGGCGATGGCCTTGGCGAGCGGCATGTCCCCGTCTTGCTCTTCGCGGTAGGCGTCGACGGCAGCGACGAGGGCAGCGAAGTTCTTCCTCGTTGCGCTTACAACGGCCTCATCGACGCGGACGCCCTTCTGGTCATAGAGCGCGACGGATTCGTAGTCGGTCGTGACGCGGGCCGCGCCGACCTTGTCGGCCAAGGTCGAGAGCGGGTTGCCCTGGATGCCGTGGATCCAAGAGGCGCCGAGGTCGATGGGCATGCCCATCGTGCGATTGGTCCAGATCCGGCCACCGATGCGGTCGCGGGCCTCGAGGACGATGACGGAGACGCCGCCGTCCACCAGCGCGCGCGCTGCCGCCAGGCCAGCGATGCCTGCGCCGATGACGATCGCCTGCGCAGCGTTGGGACTGCCGCTCTTCGCGGGTTGCTGCCCCGGGCCGGGGCGATTCGGCGCCGGCGTGGCCGTTTCTTCCTCGTTGGGCGGCGACGCGGCGCCACAGGCAGCGAGCGCGACGGTCGCGCCGACGGTCAAACCGCCGCGTAGCCACTGCCTTCGCGTGATCGCTCTGCCAAGCTCCGCGACAGAGACGCTCGCCGGCTCAGAAGCCGAATCGGGCACCGAACCCAATACCGGCGTAGAGGAATCCCCTGCCTTCGCTCGCACGCTCATGGCGCTCCCCCGGCCGCGACGCAACGCCCAGGCACCGTGCATTCAATCCATCGTCAACGAGGACCATCGCCCCTTGCGAAGCCTAAGCCCGAGACGCCGGAAGCGCTACAGCGACGTGCCAGAGGACGGCGGCCGACACGCAAGCGCTGGCCGCGCCGACAACATTCGTCGTCGGCGGGCCAGCGTAGGCGTTGGGATGGAAGCGCGAACCTGGTGTCCGCCTGGAACTTAGAGCGCGTCGTAGGCGATGTCGTCGACCAGTGACCGCTCGGTGCCGACCTCGATCTCGACGTTCTCGTACTCGCGCAGACCGGTGCCGGCGGGTACCAGGCGGCCCATGAGGATGTTCTCCTTCAGGCCGGCGAGCGGGTCGAGGCGGCCGGCGAGGGCGGCCTCGGTCAGCACCTTGGTGGTCTCCTGGAAGGAGGAGGCCGACAAGAACGACGTGGTCGACAGCGACGCCTTGGTAATGCCGAGCAGCAGCGGCTCGCCGGAGGCCGGCTTGAGGCCGTTGCGCAGCACGCGCTGGTTCTCCTCGTCGAATTGCTGCTTGGTCACCTGCTGGTCGACCATGAAGTTGGTGTCTCCGGTCTTGGTGACCCGCACCCAGCGCAGCATCTGCCGAACCACGACCTCGATGTGCTTGTCGTTGATCTTGACGCCTTGGAGCCGGTAGACCTCCTGGATCTCGTCGACCAGGTACTTGGCGAGCGCCTCGATGCCGAGCACGTGCAAGATGTCGTGCGGGTTGAGCGGACCCTCGACCAGCGGGTCGCCGGCACGCACGCGGTCGCCCTCGGCCACCGTGATGTGACGGCCCTTGCCGATCAGGTACTCCCGCGCCTGTCCGTACTCCGGCTCGACCAGGATCCGGGCCTTGCCCTTGACCGGCTTGCCAAAGCGCACGATGCCATCGACCTCGCTCATGACGGCCGCGTCCTTGGGACGGCGCGCCTCGAAGAGCTCGGCAACGCGCGGCAGACCACCGACGATGTCGCGAGACATCGCCTGCTGCAACGCGACCTTGGCAATCGAGTCACCGGGGCGCACCGTGGCGCCCTCTTGCACGACCAGGTTGGAGCCCGCGGGCAGGTTGTACTGCGCCAGCGCGCCGGTGCGCTGGTTGCGCAGCACCTCGCCATCGGGGCTGCAGATCGCGATGCCGGGCTGCTTGCCCGCGTCCTTGGACTCCAGGATGAAGCGCTGCGCGATGCCGGTGGCCTCGTCGACCTGCTCCTTGATGGTGACGTTGTCGATGATGTCGATGTAGCGGATCATGCCACCGACGTGGGTCAAGATCGGCTTGCTGGCGTTGTCCCACTCAGCCAACAGGTCGTTGCGCTTGACCTGGGCGCCGTCCGCGACGCGGATGCGGGCGCCGGCCTGCACCGCGAACGCCGGGCAGCGGTCCTCGGGCACGCCAGGCAGCGTGATGAGCAAGTGACCGCGAGCGATGGCGACGATGCCGGAGCCGTCGCCCGGATCGACCGTCAGCAAGTCCTTGAACTTGATCTGACCGTCGATATTGGCGCGGTGCTGCGGCAGCTCGCGGTTGGTGGCGGCGGCGCCACCGACGTGGAAGGTACGCATCGTCAGCTGGGTACCGGGCTCGCCGATCGACTGTGCTGCGATGACGCCGACAGCCTCACCGATGTTGACGAAGCGACCGCGTGCCAGGTCGCGGCCATAGCAGAGCACGCAGACGCCGACCGGCGAACGGCAGGTCAGCACGGTGCGGATCGAGATTTTGCGCACGCCAGCCGTCTCGATGCGCGTGACCGCGGCCTCATCGATGAGGGTATCGGCCTCGACGATGATGTCGCCGGCCGTGTCCTCGACGTCCTCCAGCGACACGCGGCCGAGCACGCGCTCGCCCAGGGGCTGGATGATCTCGCCGGACTCCTCCAAGGCCTCCATCTCGATGCCGTCGAGGGTGCCGCAGTCGTACTCGACGATGACGGCGTCGTTGGCCACGTCGACTAGACGGCGGGTCAGGTAACCGGAGTTTGCCGTCTTGAGCGCCGTGTCGGCCAGGCCTTTGCGGGCGCCGTGCGTCGAGATGAAGTACTGCTGAACCGTCAAGCCTTCCCGGAAGTTGGCGGTGATCGGCGTCTCGATGATCGAGCCGTCGGGCTTGGCCATCAGGCCGCGCATGCCGGCCAGCTGGCGCATCTGCTGCTGCGAGCCGCGGGCGCCCGAGTCGGCCATCATGAAGATCGAGTTGAAGCTCTTACCGATCTGGCGCGGCATGTCGGCCGTCTTCTCCACCATGTCGCCATGGAAGCCACCGCCGGGCACGAATTCAGTCTTGCTGATGCCGTCCATCATGGTGCGGGCGATCTTCTCAGTGGCGTCCGACCAGATGTCGACCACCTTGTTGTAGCGCTCGCCGTCGGTGATGAGGCCCTCGTGGTATTGCAGCGTGATGGTCGCGACTTGACCTTCGGCGTCCAGGACGATCTGCGCCTTGGCCGGCGGGATGGCCATGTCGGCGATGCAGATCGAGACGCCGGCCTCGGTGGCCGACGAGAAGCCGGCGCTGCGAATGGCGTCGGCGAGCAGGACGGTCTTCTTGCTGCCGAACCGACGGTAGGTCTCGTCGATCAGGTTCTGCAGCTCCTTCTTGCCGAGCTCCTTGTTGTAGAGCGCGAACGGCACGCCCTGCGGCACAATCTCGGTAAGCAGAACGCGACCGACCGTCGTCTTGACGCGCTCGCGGCGCGCCGGTGGCTCCTCGTCCGGGTCCTGGTGGGCGTCCCAGATCGGAACACGACACTCGATCTCGGCGTGCAGCTCGATCTCCGAGGCGTCGAAGGCCGCGCGCACCTCTGCCGGGCTGGCGAACAGGCGGCCCTCGCCCTTGGCGAACGGCAGCTTGCGCGTGCGGTAGTAGAGGCCAAGGACGATGTCCTGCGACGGGTTGATGATCGGCTTGCCGGACGCCGGCAGCAGGATGTTGTTGGTGCTCATCATGAGCACGCGGGCCTCCATCTGCGCCTCGAGCGAGAGCGGCAGGTGGACGGCCATCTGGTCACCGTCGAAGTCGGCGTTGAACGCGGTGCAGACCAGCGGGTGAAGCTGGATGGCCTTGCCTTCGATGAGGACCGGCTCGAACGCCTGCATGCCGAGGCGGTGCAGCGTCGGTGCGCGGTTGAGGATGACCGGGTGCTCCTTGATGACGTCGGCCAGGATGTCCCAGACCTGCGTGCTCTCCTTCTCTACGAGCTTCTTGGCGCTCTTGATCGTCGTGACATAGCCGAGCTCCTCGAGCTTGGCGTAGACGAACGGCTTGAAGAGCTCGAGGGCCATCTTCTTCGGCAGGCCGCACTGATGCAGGCGCAGGTCCGGGCCGACGACGATGACCGAGCGGCCCGAGTAGTCGACGCGCTTGCCGAGCAGGTTTTGGCGGAACCGGCCCTGCTTGCCCTTGAGCATGTCGGAGAGCGACTTCAGCGGCCGCTTGTTGGGGCCGGTGATGATCTTGCCGCGGCGGCCGTTGTCGAACAGCGCGTCGACAGCCTCCTGCAGCATGCGCTTCTCGTTGCGGACGATGATCTCCGGCGCATGCAGCTCGAGCAGCCGCTTGAGGCGGTTGTTGCGGTTGATGACGCGGCGGTAGAGGTCGTTGAGGTCCGACGTCGCGAAGCGCCCGCCATCGAGCGGCACCAGCGGACGCAGGTCCGGCGGTAGCACCGGCACGGTCGTCAGCACGAGGTGCTGCGGCTTGTTGCCGGATTG
This sequence comes from Myxococcales bacterium, assembly GCA_947491025.1. Taxonomy (GTDB): domain Bacteria; phylum Myxococcota_A; class UBA9042; order UBA9042; family UBA9042; genus SXNM01. The sequence goes on along the minus strand of CANLIC010000019.1, from coordinate 76,596 downwards.
GCGCAAGTCCTCGACGATCTTCAGGCGCTTGCTGATCTTCTTGATCTTGGCCTGGCCGGTCGGCTTCAGCACGCCGTCGCTCTTCTCCTCCCAGATATGGATCTCTTCACGCAGGCGCTTGGCCAGATCGTCGAGGGTCTCGACGTCGTCGCCATCGCCGGGCCAGCGCGGCTTCTCGGGCGCGAGGCGGGTCGGGTCGAGGTAGGCCAGCAGCTCCAAAATCGCCTCGCCGCCCATCTCGAGCTTGAGGTAATCGGTGGCAGCGCGGGTCTCGACGGCCATGTCGCCGTACTGATCGCAGATCAGTTCGAAGTCCTCGGTCGACAGGATACGGCCCGGCAGCAGTGGTCCGACCTCTGGCATCCACTGCGACACCAGCTCCGGATCGACGCGCGTGATCACCGCGCCGTGCTGCACGTCGTAGTAATCCTCCTCGTTGACGAGGGTTCCGCGATCGACGTTGCGCGTGAAGCGCTTCACCAGCTTGGCGATGTCGCCGCCCTCGACGAGGTTTTCGAATTCCCCGAAGAGATCCGAGCGCTTCTCGCGCGGGATGTAGTACGGGAAGATGCCCGCGCGGCCGCGCTCAGCCTGGACCTTGGTGGCGCCGAGGCAGACGTACTTGGCGCAGTACAGGACGTACTCAAGGTCCTTGAGCGTCATGTTGAGCAAGTGACCGATACGCGACGGCAGGCTCTTGAGGAACCAGATGTGCGCGACCGGCGTGGCCAGGTTGATATGGCCCATGCGCTCGCGACGCACCTTGGACTGGATGACCTCAACGCCGCACTTCTCGCAGACGACGCCGCGATGCTTCATGCGCTTGTACTTGCCGCAGATGCACTCGTAGTCCTTGACCGGCCCAAAGATGCGGCCGCAGAAAAGGCCGTCGCGCTCCGGCTTGAAGGTGCGGTAGTTGATGGTCTCGGGCTTCTTGACCTCGCCGAAGGTCCACTCCTGCGAGATCTTACGCGGCGATGCCACGGCGATGCGCACAGCGTCGATGTGCAGGGGGTTCTTCGGCTTCTCGAAGAAGTGAAGCATCTCGCGCATGTCGGAATCCTCCGTCAATGTCGGGTGCGCCGTGGGCGTCACCCTCGGGCCAGGGTCCAGGGTTGCGGTGGGGTGCCTTGCGGGCGTGCCCCGACTAGCCCATCACCTGGCCATCTCGGTCCAGCAGCTCGACGTCGAGCGCCAGCGCCTTGAGCTCCTTGAGCAACACGTTGAACGACTCCGGCAGCCCGGGCTCGAGGAGCCCTTCGCCGCGCACGATCGACTCGTACATGCGCGTGCGGCCGACGACATCGTCCGACTTGACGGTCAGGAACTCCTGCAGGGTGTAGGCGGCGCCGTACGCCTCCATCGCCCAGACCTCCATCTCACCGAGACGCTGACCGCCGAACTGCGCCTTGCCGCCCAACGGCTGCTGGGTGACGAGGCTGTACGGGCCGATTGAACGAGCGTGGATCTTGTCGTCGACGAGGTGGTGAAGCTTCAGCATGTACATGACGCCCACGGTCACCGGCTGGTCGAACGTCTCGCCGCTGCGGCCGTCCTGCAGGCGCGTCTGGCCGCGGATGGCGAGGCCCGCCCGCTCCAACAGGGTGCGAATGTCCGCCTCACGAGCGCCGTCGAACACCGGGGTCGCCAAACGGATGCCGTTCTGGTTGTCGTCGACGAAGCGCATGAGCTCCTCGTCCGACAGGCTGGCGGCGAAATCGCTGATCCGCTTGTCCTGGAACACCTGGTCAACGGCGGCGCGCAGCTCCTTGCCGACGCCGATGCGCTCGCGCAGCTCCCCGAGCTGACGCCCGAGGTTGTGCGCGGCCCAGCCGAGGTGGGTCTCCAAGATCTGGCCCACGTTCATGCGGCTCGGCACGCCAAGCGGGTTGAGCACGAGGTCGACGGGCCGGCCATCGGGCAGGTACGGCATGTCCTCATCTGGGAGGATACGCGACACCACGCCCTTGTTGCCGTGACGACCGGCCATCTTGTCGCCGACCTGCAGCTTGCGCTTGATGGCGACGTAGACCTTGACCATCTTGATGACGCCGGGCGGCAGCTCGTCGCCTTTGACCATCCGCTTGATCTTCTCCTCGAAGTAGAAGCGGATCTCGTTGGCGTGGTTCTCGAGGTGGTCGAGCGTCGCGCTCAGCTGGGACTGCAGGTCCTTGTCGCCGACACGCAAATCGCGCCATGCCTGCGGCACCTTGTAGCGCTCGCCGTCTTCAAACACCTTCTCGGGCAGGCGCGTCAACTCGGCCGCGGTCAACTCCGTGCCCTTCTGGAACACGACGTTGCCCTGGTCGTCGGCGACCTTGCCGGCGGTCTTCTGGCCGATGGCGAGACGACGCGCCTTCTCGTAGGTCGAGCTGGCGAGGATCTGGACCTCGTCGCCCATGTCCTTGAGGAGCTTGCTCTTCTCGTCCTCTTCGATCTCCTTGGTCCGCTCGTCCTTGGTCTCACTCTTGCGGGTGAAGACCTTGGCCGAGATGACCGTGCCGACGACGCCCGGCGGGACGCGCAGCGAAGTGTCGCGAACGTCGCCGGCCTTCTCGCCGAAGATGGCGCGCAGGAGCTTCTCTTCCGGGCTCAGCTGGGTCTCGCCCTTGGGCGTGATCTTGCCGACCAGCACGTCGCCGGTTTTGACCTCGGCGCCGATGCGGATGATGCCCGAGACGTCGATGTCGGCGAGGGCCTCCTCGGAGACATTCGGGATGTCGCGGGTGATCTCCTCTTTGCCGAGCTTGGTGTCACGGGCGATGCACTCGAACTCCTCGATGTGGATCGAGGTGAAGAGGTCTTCCTTGATGACCCGCTCGGAGACCAGGATCGAGTCTTCGTAGTTGTAGCCGCCCCATGGCATGAAGGCCACGACGACGTTGCGCCCGAGCGCGAGCTCGCCGCGGTCGGTCGATGGGCCGTCGGCGATGACCTGACCCGACTTGACGTGGTCGCCCATGCGCACGATCGGGCGCTGATTCACGCACGTCGACTGGTTGCTGCGCTGGTACTTGACGAGCTTGTAGATGTCGGTCGCGGCAGACGGATCATCGGGCTCGACGTCGCGCTTGATGACAATGCGCTCGCTGTCCAGGTTGACGACCGTGCCATTGTGGCGCGCCACCACGGTCACGCCGGAGTCGCCGGCCACCGTCGGCTCCAGGTCGGTCCCGACGTAGGGCGAGGTGGTCTTGAGCAGCGGCACCGCCTGGCGCTGCATGTTGCTGCCCATCAAGGCGCGGTTGGCGTCGTCGTTCTCGAGGAACGGGATCAGGCTGGCAGCGACCGAGACCAACTGGTTCGGGCTGACGTCCATCAGCTCAATGCGCTCGGGCTCGACCTGCTTGTACTCGCCGTTGATACGGACGTCGACGAGCTGCCCTACGAGCTTGCCGTCGCTGCCGATCTGGGCGTTGGCCTGCGCGATCGTGTGCTCTTCTTCCTCGTGCGCCGACAGGTACTCGTAGGCGTCCGTCGGACGGCCGTCGAGCACGGTACGGTAGGGCGTCTCGATGAAGCCGTACTCGTTGACGCGCGCGTAGGTCGCGAGGCTCGCGATCAGACCGATGTTCGGGCCTTCCGGCGTCTCGATCGGGCAGATGCGGCCGTAGTGGGTCGTGTGGACGTCACGAACCTCAAATCCGGCGCGATCGCGGGTCAGACCGCCTGGACCGAGGGCCGACAAGCGCCGCTTGTGGGTGACCTCAGACAGCGGATTGGTCTGGTCCATGAACTGCGACAGCTGCGAGCTGCCGAAGTACTCGCGAACGACCGCCGACATCGGCTTGGCGTTGATCAGCTCGTGCGGCATCGCGGTGTCGATGTCCTGCTGGATCGACATCTTCTCCTTGATGGCGCGCTCCATGCGGACCAAGCCCACACGGCACTGATTCTCCATCAGCTCGCCCACCGCACGCACACGGCGGTTGCCGAGGTGGTCGATGTCGTCGATGCCGTAGCCCTGACGACCATTACGCAGCTCGATGAGGTAGCGCAGGGTGCGAAGGATGTCGGCCTTGGTCAGCGTAAAGCACGGCGCCATCGGCGCTAGGCCCAGGCGGTCGCGCAGCTCCTCGTTGCCCTCGACGCGGATGCTGATCTGCTTGTGGCCGCGCACCGGCATGATCAACACCGTCCGCTGCTCGGTCACGGTGGCGGTCATTAGGCCTGTCGACAGGCGCACTTCGCTGGTCAGAACGCCGATCGGCAACTCAAGACGCTCACGCAGGAGGTCGTGGCCATCGACCGCGATCTCGGCGCCCTTCTGTACCGGCCGGACCCAGACCACGCCCTCTTGCAGCTCGACGCTGACGAAGTCGAACTCGGCGAGACCCTGCCGCAGTGCCTCCGCCAACTCGCCCGGCAGCGCAGCGCTGGGGTTGTTGAACAACTTGCCGTCGATCTTCCAGGTGGCGACCTTGTCGCCTCCATCCGGGCTGCGCACCTTGAAGTCGAGCTTCCAGTCCGCGGCCTTGATGGTGGTCGGACGCGACAGATCGGCGACGCTGAACAGACCCGAGAGGTGGCTCGCCAACTGCAGCGGCGTCACGCTGCGCACATTCGGGAAGCTGTTGTCGTCGAGGCGCAGCGTGTAGGCACGCAGCTTGTTGCTGGCGTCGTAGAGGCCGAACTCGAGCTTCCAGTTGCGCCACTCGCCGTTGGGCGGCGCGAGGTCGAAGCTGCGGTCGCGGCGCAGGCTGAGCGTCTCCAGACGAACCAAGCCCTGCTTCTTCAGCTGCATCAGGGCTTTGCGCTGAGCGAACTTGTACTCGACCTTCATGCGACCGACGTCGGACAGGTCGTAGCGCTGCTCGTTGAAGAACAGATTCTGGAAGTAGTTGCGGGCCTGGTTGATCGATGGCGGATCACCGGGGCGCAGGTGGTGGTAGATGTCCTCGATGGCCTGGTCGGCGCTCGGCAGACGCTTGCGCTTCTGCACGTCGGCGAGGTCCTTCTGCAGCGTGTCGCGCAGGTAGGAACCGACCTTGCCCGTCGCCTTGTCGACGAACAGGATGTCGAATGACAGGATGCCGCGACCGATCAAGTGCTGCACAGCCTGCTCAGTGACCTCAGCGTTGGCCTCGAAGAGCACTTCGCCGGTCTCCTCGTCGATGAGGTCGGCAGCGAAGTGGCGGCCCACCAGCTCCTCGAGCGGCATTGGCAGCTCGGTCATGCCAGCGGCGCGCGCCTTGCGAAGCGCAGCCTTGTTGAAGGGCTGGTTCTTCTTCGCGATCGGCTTCTGCGTCGGATCGGGATGGGGGATGTCGTAGGGCAGGCGCAGGCCGTACTCGACGAAGGTGTCGAAGTCGGGCTTGCGGAAGATCTGGACGGCACCTTCGGTCGGCGCGAGCCGAATCGACTCGGTGTCGAAGTAGTAGTTGAGCATCTCCTCGGTGGAGTAGCCGAGGGCGCGCAACAGCACCGTCGCGTAGAGCTTCCGGCGGCGATCGATACGCACGTACACGAAGTCTTTGTGGTCGAACTCGAAGTCGAGCCACGAGCCGCGGTACGGAATGACGCGGGCCGAGAAGATCTTCTTGCCGCTGACGTGAGTCTTGCCGCGATCGTGCTCGAAGAGCACGCCCGGCGACCGGTGCAGCTGGCTGACGATGACGCGCTCGGAGCCGTTGATGATGAAGGTGCCGGCGTCGGTCATCAGCGGGATCTCGCCGAAGTAGACGTCCTGCTCCTTGATGTCACGCACGGTCTGGATGCCGGACTCCGACACGTCGAACACGACGAGGCGGATCAGCACCTTGATCGGCGAGGCGAACGTCATGCCGCGGGCACGGCACTCGGTCACGTCGTACTTCGGATCTTCGAGGTGGTAGCTGACGAACTCAAGGCTCGCCGTCTTATTGAAGTCCTGGATCGGGAAGACGCTGGTGAAGATCGCCTGCAGGCCGACGATCTCGCGCTGCTCGGGCGGCACAAAGCGCTGGAGGAACTTCTCGTACGACTGCCGCTGGACATGGATCAGGTCCGGCACGTCGACCACGCGGTGCAGGCGCGAGAAGGACTTGCGAACGCGGAGCTCCATTGCGGTGCGAGCCATGGGCGTCTCTCCATCGGGTCTATGCTCCCAGCCAGGGGGGCCGGGCTCAACCTCGGTTACGGTTCTGGACGGCCAACCCGACGGCGTCGGTGCGGACCGCTGTTGGCTCAGATCGCGCACGGCGGTCTGAGCAGTGGCGCGCCCGAAGGCGACGCCGAGGTCCCTGGCTGCGGCGCCGTTCGCCCGTAGGCGCGACGCGTTCCATCGCAGACAAGGCGCCCCGGGGGGCCGGACCCGTCACCGGGCCCGGCCCCCCGGGGCCGAAGCACTGCTGGCTGGGTCTACTTGATGTCGACCTTGGCGCCCGCATCCTCAAGCTTCTTCTTCATTTCCTCGGCCTCGGTCTTGGAAACGCCTTCCTTGACCGTGCCGCCGTTGTCGACCAGCGTCTTGGCCTCCTTGAGGCCCAACTGGGTGAGCTCACGGACGGCCTTGATGACGTTGATCTTGCTCGCGCCGCCATCGGTGATGACGACGTCGAACTCGGTCTTCTCTTCCACCGGGGCAGCGGCCTCGGCACCACCGCCAGAGGCGGCGACCGGAGCGGCGGCGACGGCGGCGGCGCTCACGCCCCACTTCTCCTCGAGAGCCTTGATGATCTCGGAGAGCTCGAGGACGGTGAGACCGGACAGGTGATCGATCAGCTGATCGCGAGAGATGCTCATGACGATGACTCCTTGGGGGACACGGGCCCTGCCCGCCCCGACCGTAGCGACCGGCTCGCTCTAGGCGGCCGCGCCCTCCGACAACTTGTCCCTGCGGGCAGACAGCACCGTCACCATGCCTCGCGGCACGGCGGCGAGCTGACCGACAAACTTCTGCGGGACCGCGGCAAGGGTGCCGAGGAACATCGCCCGCAACTCGTTGAGGCCCGGCAGGCTGCTGAGCGCGTTCACATCGGAAGCGCTCATCGCCTTGCCGTTCAACACGCCGCCCTTGATGACGATTTTCTCACCGGCATCCTTGGCGGCTTTGACGAGTACCTTCGCCGGCGCGACGGGGTCGGCCGAGAAGGCGAGGAAGTTCGAACCCGTGAGCAGAGGGCTCATGCCCTCGTGACGGGTTCCCTGGATGGACAAGCGCGCAAGGGCGTTCTTCACCATACGCAACTTGGCGGACTGCTTGCGCAGCGCCACCCGCAGGGCCGTGCTCTCCTCAACGGTGAGCGCGTTGTACCCCACGACGACGATGCCACTCGCAACCGCCAACTCCGCACGGAGCTGGTCGACCCGATCTTGCTTCTGCTGCTTGTTCACGGGTCTACTCCTTGCTACGCCTGAGACGGACACGATGGTGGGTTCGGGCCTGCGCCCTCGCCACACACGCTGCACCGTGCAGTTCGCCTCCGCCGGACTTGCGGTCGTGGATGACCTGCCGGCTTCTCAGACGCTGCCTCCTCCCCGGAGGCATCTCACCCAGCCGAACGCGACGGGTCACCCCCCCGCGCCCGACCGACTAGGTCCGAAACCAATTCGCGACCTCGTTTGCATCCAGACGCACACCTGGGGAGTGCGTCAGGCAGACCGTTACGGCCTTGAAGTACTGGCCCTTGGCGGTCGACGGCTTGAGCTTCGACAGCGTCTCGGCCAGCATCCGGAAGTTCTCTTCGAGCTTGATTGGCTCGAACGAGCGCTTGCCGATTCCGGCGTGGATGACGCCCGACTTGTCGGTGCGGAACGTGATCTTGCCGCCCTTGGCAGCGACCACTGCCTGGCCAACGTCGAACGTGACGGTGCCGACCTTGGGATTCGGCATCAGGCCACGCGGGCCGAGCAGACGGCCGATCTTGCCGACCTGCACCATCATGTTCGGGGTGGCGATGGCGACGTCGAAGTCGAACCAGCCGCCCTGGATCTTCTCGACCAGGTCGTCGGATCCGACGAAATCGGCGCCGGCGTTGCGGGCCTCGGCCTCTTTGTCACCCTTGGCGAACACCAACACGCGCATCGTCTTGCCGGTGCCGTGTGGCAGCACGCAGGCGCCACGCACCATCTGATCGGCGTGCTTGGGGTTGACGCCCAGGTTGATCGCGACTTCGACGGACTCGTCGTAGCGGGCCGCGCCGAGCTCGCGCACCAGCCCGAAACCCTCGTTGACGGTGTAGCGACGGGTGCGATCGAACTTCTGCAGCGCCGCTACGTACTTCTTTCCACGCTTGGCCATGACGTTCCCCCTATCCGACGACGTCGATGCCCATAGAGCGGGCAGTACCGGCGATGATGTGGATCGCACCCTCGATGTCCGCCGCGTTCAGGTCGGGCATCTTGGTCTCAGCAATCTCACGAACTTGCGCTTTGGTCACCTTGCCGACCTTGTCACGGTTCGGCACAGCGCTGCCCTTGTCGACCTTGGCTGCCTTCAGCAGCAGGCGCGACGCGGGCGGCGTCTTGAGCTCGAACGTGAACGAGCGATCGGCGTAGACCGTGATCACCACCGGGATGATCATGCCGATTTTGTCCTGCGTGGCCGCGTTGTAGGCCTTGCAGAACTGCATGATGTTGACGCCGTGCTGACCGAGCGCCGGACCCACCGGCGGCGAGGGCGTCGCCTTGCCGGCCGGGAGCTGAAGCTTCACGTAGCCGGTAATCTTCTTGGCCATGAACCACTCCTTCGTGCTGCAAGCGGCCGCCTCGAGGACGGCCTCGCACGCCCTAACCCCTACCCGCCGATCTTCTCGACCTGCATGAAGCCGAGCTCCACCGGCGTCGCGCGCCCAAAGATGCTGACCAGCACCTTGAGCTTCTGCTTCTCTTGAATCACCTCGGCGATCGTGCCGGTGAACGACGCGAAGGGACCGTCGATGACGCGCACTTCGCTGCCCTCATCGAAGGACAGCACCGGCTTGGCCTCGACTTCGGCCTCCTGCAGCTGCCCGAGGATCTTATTGACCTCCGCGTCGGGAACGTGGGGCGGGTTGACGCCGCCGCCGACGAAGCCCGTCACCTTGTTGGTGCCCTTGACGCAGTGCCAAGTGTGCTCGTTGAGCGCCATCCGCACCAGGATGTAGCCGGGGAAGAACTTGCGCTTGGACTCACGACGCTCGCCGCTGCGGACCTCGACGACCTTCTCGGTCGGGATCAGCACGTCACCGAAGTAGTCCTCAAGCCCCTCTTGCTTCACCCGCTCTTCGAGCGAGCGCTTGGCGACGCCTTCGGAGCCGGTGTAAGTATGAACGATGTACCAACGCAGCCGCGGCTTGCGCTGCGTCGGCTCTGCGGCCTCTTGCACTGCGTTCTCTGCCATCGCTTCCTCGACGCGGCCAAGGCGGCCAGGGATCGCGCAAGCCCGCCGGCGGTTGCCGCGGGCGGTGCGCCTGCTTGAGAGAACAGCCTGCCTAGATGAACAGCCTGGTCAGGGTGGAGAAGATGATGTCGAACGCCCAAAGCACCAGTGCGATCAAGATGGTCGTGATGATCACCACCGTCGTCGCCCAGCGCACCTCGGTGGACTCTGGCCACGTGATCTTGCGGACCTCTGCAGCCACCTCGTTGGCGAGCTGGTAGAGCACCGCGTGCCGCCAGAGGAAAAGCCCGCCACCAAAGCCGATGGCGATGCCGAGCAGGTCGCTGAGCTGAAATTCCGCGCCGATGAGCGCGAGATCCCACTCGGGGCGCACCAATTCGAGCATCCCCGCGATGGTGCGCGAGCTGATGATCCACAGCAGCAGCGCCGCCGCCATGAACGCCATGTTGACCATGCGAGCCTGGCTCATGCCGTTCCTCTCCCCAACTCAGCGGCAGAGCGCCGCGGGCCTTCAGGCACTCAGGCGAGTCGCATCCAGACGCCCGGACGCGCTCTCTGCCTGGGACCTGGGTCCTGGCAGGGCAGCCGGGATTCGAACCCGGAACCTACGGATTTGGAGTCCGCCGCTCTACCGTTAGAGCTACTGCCCTGTCGGGCGGGCGCCGGCCTGCGTTGGCACGGCGCCCGTCCAGGAGCTCCGCTCCTGCCGGCTACTTCACCTCGCGGTGGACAGTAACTTTGCGCAGGAACGGGTTGTACTTGCGCAGCTCGAGACGACCCGTAGTGGTCTTCTTGTTCTTGGTGGTCGTGTAACGCGACATCCCAGGAACGCCCGACGCGCGCTGCTCGGTGCACTCGAGATGGATGATGACGCGGGCTTCCTTCTTGCCCTTGGCCATGGGAACCTCCCAGACGCAGATGCGCCGAGCAGAGAGAACGGAAATCCGCTGCTTAGGCGATCTCGACCACGCGGCCCGCGCCGACGGTACGACCGCCCTCACGGATGGCGAAGCGCAGACCCTTCTCCATCGCGATCGGCGCGATGAGCTCGATCGCGATCTCGATGTTGTCGCCCGGCTTCACCATCTCAACGCCGTCCGGCAGCGTGATGACGCCGGTGACATCGGTGGTGCGGAAGTAGAACTGCGGACGGTAGCCCTGGAAGAAGGGCTTGTGGCGGCCGCCCTCGTCCTTGCTCAGGATGTAGACCTGGGCGCGGAACTTGGTGTGCGGCTTGACCGAACCCGGCTTGGCCAGGACCTGGCCGCGCTCGACGTCGTCGCGCTTCACGCCACGGAGGAGCGCGCCAACGTTGTCGCCGGCTTGGCCCTGGTCGAGCAGCTTGCGGAACATCTCGATGCCGGTGACCGTCGTCTTGACCGTGTCCTTCATGCCCACGATCTCGACTTCCTCGCCGACCTTCACGATGCCGCGCTCGATACGACCGGTCACCACGGTGCCGCGGCCCGAGATCGTCATCACGTCCTCGATCGGCATCAGGAACTCGCGATCGAGGTCGCGCACCGGCTCCGGAACGAAGGTGTCGAGCGCGGTCATCAGCTCGTCGATCGAACTGACGCCGAAGCGCACGTCCTCGCCCATCAGCGCCTTGAGCGCCGAGCCGCGGATGATCGGGGTGTCGTCGCCCGGGAACTCGTACTTGGTGAGCAGCTCGCGCAGCTCCATGTCCACGAGGTCGACGAGCTCGCCGTCCGGGTCATCCTCGTACGCGATGTCGCACTTGTTGAGGTAGACGAGCACCGCGGGGACGCCGACCTGGCGGGCCAGGAGCACGTGCTCCTTGGTCTGCGGCATCGGGCCGTCCGTGGCGGCGCACACGAGCACCGCGCCGTCCATCTGGGCAGCGCCGGTGATCATGTTCTTGATGTAGTCGGCGTGGCCGGGGCAGTCGACGTGGGCGTAGTGGCGCTTCTGGCTCTCGTACTCGACGTGGGCGGTCGAGATGGTGATACCGCGGGCCTTCTCCTCCGGCGCCTTGTCGATCTGGTCGAAGTCCATCACCTGCGCGAGGCCCTTGCTGGCCTGGCGCTTGGTGATGGCCGCCGTCAGGGTGGTCTTGCCGTGGTCGACGTGGCCGATCGTGCCGACGTTGACGTGGGGCTTCTTGCGCTCGAACTTGGCCTTGGCCATGGTCCCATCCTCCGCTTCAGATGCCCGGGGCTTGCCCTCGGGGCGTTGCGCTCCGGCGCTCGGCTTGGCCTCGCTGCGGGTTATGCCGCAGGGGGCCGGTTGTCCGTTGCGCGTGCTGCTCCGGGGGCGGCGCCTCACCGCCCCGACCTGCTGATCGGGCCCTCGGAGGCCCTGTGCCTCCGGTCCCTGCCACAGCGCTGCCTTCTCGCCTGCGCTGCAGAGCCTACGACCGGATTTGAACCGGTGACCTCTTCCTTACCAAGGAAGTGCTCTACCTCCTGAGCTACGTAGGCGTGGAGCGGGAAACGGGTCTCGAACCCGCAACCCCCAGCTTGGAAGGCTAGTGCTCTACCAATTGAGCTATTCCCGCATCAACTCCGGCAAGCGTGCGTTGGCTATCCAACGCTTCGTCGACGACCCGACCCCATGGGCAGGGGTGGAGGATGGTGGATTCGAACCACCGTAGGCTCTCGCCAGCAGATTTACAGTCTGCCCCCTTTAGCCGCTCGGGCAATCCTCCGGCGCATAGGGGGCGGATCATACTTGCCGCTGCTCGGTGCTGGCGGAGGGACTTGAACCCGCAACCTGCTGATTACAAATCAGCTGCTCTGCCAGTTGAGCTACGCCAGCGTGGCTGACCGCCGCGCCCTTAGGGTCCGCGGACGTCGACGTGCTCGCCATGTCAACCCGCTTGCGCGGTCGGGTGTCTGGGGCTCGGCGGGGGCCTCGCATCGGCGATTTGCCTGCGATTTCCTGGCTCTGCTCCAGAACGACCCCCGAACGGCGCGCAGCCACCCGGGGGCAAGGGCCGCTGGAGATACAGGACGCTACCTATGATGTCAAGCGACGAGTCGCTGACCACCGGGCTGAGGGGCTACCGCACCCAGGACAATTCACGGCGCTGGCGGAACCCGCCCGCGCTGCAGCGCCGCCAGGACGACGGCTGCGAACGCAGATACGTTGAGCGATTGAACAGTTGTGTCGCCGTCCAGGCGAATGACCTGTTGGCACGCGCGCCGCACCAAGGGGCGGATACCGGTATCCTCGGCGCCGAGGACGAGCACGATCGGCTGATCGCGCCGAAACTGCCAGAGATCGCCGGTGGCGCCTTCCAAGGCGGTCCCCACCACCAGCCAGCCGTCGTCGGCGAGTGTCGTCAACGATCTTGTAAGGTTGGTTACAATGGCGACCGACAGCAAGCTGGCACCGCCACGTGCGATCCGCTCTGCCGCGGGCGTGACATGGGCGGCGCGATCGGCGGGCAGCAGCACACCGTCCACACCGAAAAAGGCCGCGGAACGCAAGATCGCGCCGAGGTTGTGGGTGTCCGTGATGCCATCGAGGGCCAACAGAATCGGCGGCCCGGCGGCGCGGTCGCGGCCGGACGCTCGGCCTCGCAGATCGTCGAGATCGCAGTACGGGTAGGGACGGACCTGCAGCGCCACGCCCTGGGTGAGGTGGTTCGCCGCCAGCTGCGGTGGCGGCGCGTCGTGCCAGATCGCCGCCCCCGTGCCGGAACCGGAGACCGCTTGGGCAAAAAGCGCCCGCATTGCAGCCACCAGCCGCGCGTCGCGCGACCAGCAGTAGATTGCGCGCACCCGCCGGGGCTGTCGTTGGAGGACGATCTGCACCACGTGGGCGCCGACAATGAGATCCTCGCCACCGACGTCGCCGTTGCGATTGGCGGGTGGCCGGGTCGCCGAGCCGCCTTGGCCAGCCCTCGCATCGGTACCGCGAGCGCCCGGGCCCATCCCGGCGCCATGTGACCGCCCCGTTGCGCCGTCCGGGCCGCGCACCGGACCGCCGTGTCGCCCGTGGGCGGTGGATGGCAAGCCGCGGCCCATGGTCATGCCTCCGCTGGCCGCAGGGCGCCCTGCAGTTGGGCCAGGTAGCGCAGGGGATCGGCGTGGCGGACGAGGTGACGATCGATATACCGCTCAGGCGGCGCCGAGATGCTGTCACGACCGCCCGCAAACGCGGCCGGCGCAAGCGCCTTGCCCTCGTGTACCTGCTTGAGGTCGCGCCAAGTCCCAGACCCAGCTCCGCGCCCGTCTTCGGCCGGCGTCACCACCGCCGCGACGCCGGCGCTCTGCAGCGCGTGGGCCAGCAGTCCGTCAGTTGGCGGAGCCGCAGCCAGCCGACGCGGCAGGCGGAGCAAGAGGGGCCGCGTCCCTAGGGCGTCGCTCAACTTGACGACGGCGGCCAGCGCCGGCCGAGCGTCTTCGAGCTCAAAGGCATCCCCATTGATCACGGCGCCCTTCGCCTGCGATCGCGCGAGCAGCTTGGCCCAAACGTCGATGTCGGCGAGGTCCGTCGGCAACGCCAGGTCGAGCCAGCAGGAAAATTCACTTGACGCCAGCGCGGGCACGAGGCCCGGCCCGACCGTCAACTGCAGCGCAGGCCCGAGCAAGATCGCGACGTCGGCGCCCTCTAACACGTCGAGGACGGGCTCGAGGGGCTCGAGGTGGGGCGCCTCCAGCCGCAGCCAGAGTGTCGGCAGCGTCATGCGGGCAGAATCAGCGCTGCGCCCGCGCGGGCGCTCGCGATCGCCGCTTGCACCCGCGTCACCAGCCCATCGAGAGCGACCTCGACACGGGCCCCGCCGGCGCGGACCTTGGCCTCGACCACGCCCTCGGCGGCACGCCGACCGACCACGACCTGCAGCGGCCAGCCGACGAGATCGGCGTCGGCGAACTTGACCCCTGGCCGCACGTCGCGATCGTCCAGCACGGCCTCGACGCCAGCGGCGAGCAGCCCCTGATAGAGGGTGCGCGCCCGCTCACCGCCGTCCTTCTCCAAGTCGAGCACAATGACTTCCGCCGGCGCCATGGCGACCGGCCAGCAGATGCCGCCGTCGTCGTGGTGCTGCTCAATCGCGGCGGCCAGAATGCGGCTGATGCCGATGCCGTAGCAGCCCATCACAAAGGGCTGCTCGCGTCCCGACTCGTCGAGGAAGGTCGCCTGCATCGGCGCCGAGTAGCGGGTGCCGAGGTAGAAGACGTGACCGACCTCGATTCCGCGCCAGACTTGCAAGGTGCCCTTGCCGTCTGGGCTCGGATCGCCGACGACCGCCATTCGCAGGTCGGCGACGGCGAGACCGGCGCAGTCGCGCACCGGCACGACGTCCACCAGGTGAAAGCCGGACTCGTTGGCGCCACAGGCGGCGCGCGGCATGGCGAGCACTTCGGCGTCGATGACCGCACGCACGCCAGCGAGGCCGCAGGGACCGAGGAAGCCGGGCGAGAGGCCCGTCTTGGTCGCAAACCATGCGCCATCGGCCAGTTCGACGAGGCCAGCGCCGAGCGCCTTGCGTACCTTGACCGGGTTGACCTCGCGATCGCCGCGGACGAACGCCAGCGCCGGTACACCGTCGGCGTCGAAAGCGACGGCCTTGATCGTCTCATCCTCGGCGACCCCGAGCGTGCGACAGACTTCGGCGATGGTCTTTTCGTCCGGTGTCGAGACCTTACGAGGCGTCGGAGCGTCGGCGCCGACGACCGCCGCCGGCGGCGCCGGCAGCGCCACGGCCTCGATGTTGGCGGCAAAGTCGGAGCCGTCAGATGAGACGATGGTGTCCTCGCCCGACGATGCCAGCACCTGGAACTCGTGGCTGAGCGAGCCGCCGATGTTGCCTGTGTCGGCTTGGACGGCGCGAAAATCGAGGCCGAGCCGCCGGAAGATACGCGTGTAGGCATCATACATCGCCTGGTACGCGCGCATCGCCCCGGCCTCGTCGGCGTCGAAGGAGTAGGCGTCCTTCATCAGGAATTCGCGGCCGCGCATCAAGCCGGCGCGGGGCCGGATCTCGTCACGAAACTTGGTCTGAATCTGGTACAGGTTCAGGGGCAGCTGCTTGTAGCTCTTCACGTCGCGGCGCACGACATCGACGATGACCTCCTCGTGCGTAGGCCCGAGGCAGAAGTCTCCGTCCTTGCGATCCTTGAGGCGCAACAGCTCGGGGCCGTACTTCTGCCAGCGTCCCGACTCCTGCCACAGCTCGGCGGGCGTCACCATCGGCATCAGCAGCTCTTGGGCCCCGGCGCGCTCCAACTCTTCGCGCACCACCCGCTTCACCTTGCCTAGCGCACGCAGCCCCAGCGGCAAGAACGTGTAGATCCCCGCCGCTGCCTTGCGGATGAACCCTGCGCGGACCAAGAGGGCGTGGCTGACGACCTCGGCGTCCTTGGGCGCCTCACGCAACGTCGGCTGATGCAAAGTTCGCAGCAACATTCGTCACTCCCATCCCGCCTGGCGACCCTACGCTGCATGCGCGACGCCCGACGGGGCCTGTGGGCCGCGCCGGGCGTCGCCGTCCGCATGCTGCGGTGAGGCCGCAGGCTCTTAGTACTCGAAGGTCAAGTGGAGCGCGCGCAGCACCTCGATGAGGCTGACGCGGAACTGGTACTCCGAGAACAGGTAGTTGTCTTGCAGGGTCTTCATGTCCTTGAACTCGGACAGCACCTTCTGCGCCTCGGCGAAGTTGAGGCAGCCGGGGCTGAGCAAGTCCGGGTCGTCCGACTGCGGCGCCTTGTAGGTCTTGCCCGAGAGCGGGTCGGTGAAGGAGCAGAGCGTCACATCCGACGGAATGTCGACCGACGAGGAGTGGCCCGAGAGGAACATGCGCGAGAGATCCATGTAGCTCCGGTCGTAGGCACCGGTGAGCATCGACATGCCGTACAAGCCGCCGAGCAAAGGCATACGGAAGCGGCTCGACGGGAACGTCGGCCGGCCGTCGGGGAACAGCCAGTACTTGCGGCACTGGCCCTGCTGCTCAAGCGGCTTGGACGTGCACAGGTCCGGGCAGGCCTTCTGATCACCGCCGATCCAGTGCCGGCGCATGACCCCGTCGGCCTGCTTAATGCCTGCGGCGTCCGCGCCGCCATTGACGACGCACCAGCCGAAGTGGTCGGCGTTCTCGACCGAGATGCCGGACATGAGGTTCATGACCTGCTTCGGGAAGAAGTGATAGAATCCGACGAGGTAGCGGCGAATATCCTCGCCCTCGTTGTGGCCAACGTAGTTCGGCGGCGTCGGGTCGGTGAGCAGGGCGAACGCGGTGAGGCGATCGTAGAACTGACCGCCGCTGACCGGGCGACCGTCGTAGCCGGCGAAGTCCCAGCCGGGGTAGAGCGGCCGGGCGCCGTCGAGCTCGAGGATGGCCTTGCAGTCGCTCTGGGCGCCTGCCTCGCGATCGTCGTAGGGCTCGTAGCGCTTGCGGGACGAGTTGTAACAGTAGTAGGCCGGCGACGGGCGCGACAAGATCTGGGCGAAGGTGTTGAACGCCTCGGCGGTCGCCAGCGCGCCCGAGAGGCCGCCGTTCGGGTCGAGGTCGTAGTCGATGCCGTAGCTCTTCTTCCAGAAATCGTCGCTGGTGTAGCGCTGCATGTTCATCGCCCAGTACTGGAACTGCCGCATCGCCCGGTAGAGGTAGCCAGCGACGGTCGACGAGTAGCGGTAGGGGCTGTAGAGCACCGAGTCGGTGGCGTACCCGTAGAAGAACCAGTAGTTCTCGTAGTCATCCAGGGCGTTGCGGGCGATTTCGAGCGCGTCGGCACCTTCGTCGAAGGTCGCACAGGTCGGGGTCCGGCCGTTGTACTCGTCCGAGCAGAAGCGGTAGGGCACCTCGGTGACCTTGGTGTCGGTGCAGTACTTGGCGCTGCCCATCTTGAGGCAGAGCTTGCCGTCCTGGCAGTCGCTGTCGACGCTGCAAACATCGCCCTTGATCGAGCTCCACGCCACGGCGCGGCGATCGTACATCGGCTCGACGCCACCGAAGTACTTGGGCAGCGTCGAGTAGTGCAGTTTGCGGGTCAGGCGCAGCATGTCCTGGTTGCCGAGGTGGCTGAGCGTCGTCTCGCCGGGGGTGTCGTCGCTCGGCTCCTGCAGGTAGTTGGCCATCGCGGCGAGGCCGCCCCCCGGAGACTTCGTCAATGACGGCGGCTGGTTGAAGACTTCGACCATGTCGCCATAGGCGAACTTGATGGCGGCGTGGTCGTAGAGCCCGAGGCCCTCGAAGCGGCCGTTGAACTTGCTCGTGTAGTCCATCACCGAGGCCGACTGCTTCATGCGCAGGTTGCCGAGGGCCTGGGCCTCGGTGTCACGCTGCCACGGGTTGACGACCTCAAAGCCCTTGCCGAGCTTGAGGGCCCAGTAGTCCTTGTTGAAGTTGAGGGTGTCGGTCGAGGCCTCAAAGTTGTGGCGCAGACCGACGGTGTGGCCGACCTCGTGCAGCTGCGTGCTCTCGTAGATGCGCGACCACAGGTCCGCCTTCACCTCGCCGCGCATCTTCTGGTGGATCGCGCGGCCGATCTCCTGCGTGTTGCGCACGATCTGGTCACCGGTGTCGGTGTAGAGCGGGCTTGGCAGGTACTTGTAGAGCTCGGCGTTGGAGTTACCGCCGTTGGCCGTGTTCACGGCAATCCGGAGCTGCTGCATCATCGTCGCGGAGCTGCACTCGGCCCAGGTCGGCCCACTCGCCAGCTGCGCGCAGACGCGGCCGCGCTTCGGCGTCAGCGTCTGGTACTCGCCGACGGTGGTGCAGCTGCCCTTCTCTTCGGCGGGTGTGCCGGCCACGATCGCGTTCCAGTTGTAAATCGTCGGCACCTTGGCGCCGACGTACGCCTGGCAGAACGCCTTGTCGAAGGCGCGACCGTACTCGACCGCGAGGCCGAGGACCGCTGGGTCCATGAACTCGGCCAGCTCAATGCCCTTGGCGGCGAGGTCCATCTTGACCTCCTCACGCTTGCGCAGGCCGGCGATGTGGTTCCACTTCGCGATGCTCATCTCTGCAACTTGCTGCTTGTCGACGTGGCTCGGCGCGCCCTTCGTAATGCGGGGATCGCGGAACAACGCGTGCACCGCATGCTCCTCATCGCCGGAGATCAACTGAGCATCGAGGGTCGGGTTGCTGTGCAGAATCGAGAGGCGGCCCTGGGCCCAGCTGCCAGCGTCGTCGCGCAGGGCGATGGCGTTGCCGCCGCGGATGCGCTCACGCACCTTGGGCGAAAGCATGTCCTTGACGTACGCCTGCGCCGCGACCGTGCTCTTCGGGCCATTCTGGCCGTAGTGCTTGAGCGCCTTGCCCTTGGTCGAGAACTGCTGCTCGTTGGCCTCTTTGATGTCGTTGAAGTCCGATACGCCGGCGTGGAACTCGATGGTGCGCAGGGCGCGCTCTGCGCCGAGCTTCATCTGCGCGACGTAGGAGTGAGCGGTGGCCGAGACCGTCTCGCCGGTCAGCGGGTCCGCCGCGCTCGGCCCGTATCCGTAGAGGCCGATCTGAATCGGGTCGGGCACGGCGTGCATCGTGCTGTAGCGGAGGTCGCCGAACAGGTGCGGCGTGTCCATGTTGCGGCAGAACTTCTTGCCGTTGGCGGTGCCGCTCCAGTCGGCGACCGGCGCCTTGGCGGCCACTGCGGCGGAGGCCTGGGCGTCGCTGTTCTCGCAGAGGATGAACATCGGGTGCTTGGGCAGGTTGTCGGCGATGCACTTGTCGTAGCCCGCCTTGTCGGTCTTGGCGCCACAGCCGCCCTTCCAGAACGCGGCGACCTCGCTGAACGGCTTGCTCCAAGCGTCCGCGATGCGCTGCGAGGCCGGCACCAGCTCGCGCGGGTGATCGGCGTTCATGTAGTACACGATCGGGGCGGGGGTCATCTTGGAGTAGTCGAAGTCGCCGTTCCACACCTTGCGCTTCTTGCCGTTGGGCAGCGTCTGCTCCTCGTACTTGCGCACGTAACGATCCCAGATGCGGTGGCGCTGGGCGCGGCGGATGGCGTCGTGGAAGGCGTAGCCGAACTGCACGTCGTAAGTGCGGCGCTCAGTCCGGAAGTAGCCGAACTTCTCGAACTCGACGTCGTCCATCTCGCGGGGGACGTAGGCGCGCTCGGGGTCCTTGGTGCCCTTGAACTCTGGCACTTCGAGGAAGAACGTGCGGACGCTGACCTCTTCCGAGACGCAGTCGTAGATGCCGCCGACGAACCAGAGCGTGAAGTAGCAGATCGGTACGGAGCCGAAGTTATCGATGTAAAGGCTAGGCGCATCGAGCATGTAGCGGTTGGTGAACGTGAACCAGTGCTGCGGCACGTCCGCGCCGTAGCGGTGGTCGACGCCGCGCTCGAACTGCTCACCCTCGGGCGCGTTGTCGCCTTCGTAGATGGTCGGCTTAACGCCGGTGGTGGCGCCGGCGAGGACGAATGACTCGTAGCTGAGGACCGCGCCGCTGCCCCAGGCGACGCGCATGTATTCGCGCTCGTGCCACTTGCGGTCGCTGGTGTTCTCGACCAGCACATTGCCCTTCTCGCCGCTGGCGACGCTGTAGCTGTGCAGAATGTCGAAGTGGCTCTCGATCGGGTAGGCGAGGAGCGCAGCGCCGCGGAAGATGTAGCGGGTGGCGTTCTGCACGCAGTAGCCGAGGTGAATCTCTTCGCCGGCGAACGCCGCGCCGTCGCTACCCGCGCAGCGGCTGCCCGCGGCGGGGCAATCGGCATTGGTGTCGCAGGCGACCCGGGCGAAGTCCATCAGCACCGCGTGCTGCACGATGTTGCCCTTGCTGTCGCGCATCGGCACGTCAGCATCTGCCTTCTGCGCGTAGGCCTCGGAGCCAAGGATGAACTCGTAGGTGCGGTGGAACAGGAGGGTCGCCTCCTGCACCTCGAACACGCCGCGGGTCATGTTGCTCATCTCGCCCGGGAAGCTGTAGGCCGAGGTGAACTGCGTGCCGACGACGGCGGTCCGCACGTAGTACTCGCGCCCGAGGAACTCGGACTTCTTCACGTAGTTGGGCTGAACCCGATTGATCTCGGGCACATCCTGTGCGCAACCGGTGCCCATCAGGGCAGTGGCGGCAAGCGCGAGGGTCAGGCTGCGGGCGTTCATGGCGGCTCCTCGGTGAACCGGGCGATAGGCTTGGGCGTGGCGCGATGGGAGGCTGATGTGGGTCATGACGTCGTCCTCCCTTACAGGCCGATAGAGCCGTAGACCTTGTAGAGCAAGCGGAAGTAGTCAACGATCTCAAGCTCGGACTGCATCAGGCTGGCGAGCTTCTCCTTCTCGGCGCCCTGCGCCACCAGCCACTTGCTCTTGAGGTCGTTGAGGCGCGACAGCATGAAGTACGTCGGGCTGAAGTAGTCCTTGTTGTAGTTCACGCGCGGGGCGACGTAGGTCTTCTTGCCCCAGGGGTCTTCGAACTCCACGGAGTCGACGATCTCGACGCCATTCGCGCCGCCGTCGGGACCGCCGCCGCCGGTGCACTCGCCGAACTTCGTGCACTTGCCGAAGTCGTGGGCCAGCTTGTCGCCCTTGAGCCAGATGGCCATGCCGTCGGTGTAGGACGGGTCGAAGCCAGCGGGCAGGTTGGCGATAGCCTGCCACGCCGCGAACAGACGCAGGCTCAGGTTGTTGATGGACGGCGGGACGCGCGGCGCCGACTTGTCTGCCGGCTTGAAGGGGTCGCGCGCCTTGTAGTGCATCTTGCCGTCGGCGCCCTTGACCGCGTAGCCGCCGACCTCATCCAGCGAGCCTGCGGCCAGACCGCCGAGGATGGTCGAGAGCTCCTTCGGGTACACGGTGTTGAAGCCGATGGCCGTGCCGCGGAAGAGCGGCAGCTGTTCGCCGACGAAGTCGGAGAGGAAGCTGGCCGACGAGCTCGTCATGATCTGGATGGCCGCCAGCTTGTCCCAGTAGCTGCCGATCCACATCGGGTGGTTGGCGAAGTAGTAGCCGTTCTCGGTGGCAAACGTCGTCCACGGCAGGCGTCCCTCGCCGAGGCGAACGTCGAGCGCGTTGGCGTCCTTCACCTGACCTGGTTCGTACGAGACGTTGACGTAGCTGTTGGACTGGGTGTCGAGCTGGTACGAGCCCGGCGCCGGCGACGTCAGCAGGGCGGTGAGGATGCGGAAGGCGTCCTCAGACGAACTGCGCAGCGCCTGCAGGTACATCGGGTGGTTGTCGTAGAACGGGAAGTACGAGTAGACGCGCAAGATGTTGTTGTAGACCGCGTAGTAGCGGGCGGCGGCGCCGATCGGCGTCAGGTAGCGATCGATGACGCGGCCCATGTAGGCGAGCGGGTTGCCGCCGGTGCCGAAGAAGAGGCGCTCGCGCTTGAAGGCGTCGAACAGGTAGTACTCGCGGAGCTGCTCACCAGCGTGGTGCACGATCTCCTGCATGTGGGCGCCGGTGTCGAAGTAGTAGCAAGCCAGCGAGCTGCCGCGGTACTCGTCCGAACAGTACTTGTAGGGCACCTCGAAGTAGGTGCGGTCGTAGGCCGAGCGACCGAACTTCTCGAGCGAAGCGTCCGCCATCACCAGGTGATCCGGGACGGTGTCGCGCTGGTTCAGGTACTCAGGCGGCATCCAGTTGTTGAGGTAGTAGAACGGGTGCGTGAACACGCCAGCGAACTCCCAGCCGTCGGTGTTGATGCGCCAACCCACGGCTTCTTCGGTCTGGCTGGTGTTCTTGGCGAAGAGCCGGAGCTGATCGCGGGTGTAGGTCATGTCGGCGAACACCTCGACCATGCGGCCGTAGCCATACTTGATGGCGGCGTAGTCGTACTTGCCGAGACCCAGGAAGTCCGCGTTCACCTTCTGGCCGTAGTCCATGATGGTCGAGTACTGCAGCTCGGTGCGGCGATTCTTGACCTCGTTGGGCGTCATCGCGGTACGCGGCATGTACTTCTTGACCGGACCCGCCGACTCCGCGAAGAGCGGGGCGCTGCGGAAGCTGCCCGTCTGCAGGTTCTGGCAGAAGCCGCCGGCGCAGCCCTCACCCGCAATGCAGTCGGGCTCAGCCTGGCACTTGAACTTCGACTCGCAGTAGCCAAGTTTGCAGACGGCGTCGGCGCCGCAGGCGTCAGCGACGGCCCCGTCGCAACGCACGCGCTCGCGCTGGATGCCGCTGCAGCGGCCGACCTTGATGCTGTTGACGTCGAGGCAGGCACCCTGGGCGCAAGCCGAGCCAGCCGGGCACTCGCTGTCGTTGGTGCACTTGTCGTAGACGCAGGACTCGCCAAGCGTGTCCTCGCACATGTCGTTCGCCGCGACCGAGCCAAAGGGCGTGACGACATCGGCGCAGACCACTTCGTCCCTCTCACGGCCGGTGGCGTCGTCGTAGTAGGGATCGAAGTAGTTGAGGGCGTCTGCCGAGCCGCTGAAGTTGTGGCGCAGACCGACGGTGTGGCCGATCTCGTGCTCCAACACGCCGCGGTAGAGCGCGTCGTGCAGGGCCAGGCGCAGGGCGTCGCCCTTGTAGCAGGTCGTCTTGCCGATCGAGTCCGCCACCGGCAGCTCGCTCGGGGTCTGGCCGGGCTGGCACTTCAGGCGCTTGGCCATGGCGACGAGCGCCGGATCGACGAACTCGGCGAGGTAGACGTTGTTGTAGCCGAGGAGCTGCATGCGCAGACGCTCGTCGACTTCACGACGCGGCGTGGCCCAGCCGGCCGGCGAGATGTCGGCGATCGCCTCGGGCGCCAGGGCGTCGCCGGGCTGAATCTCGCCGCCAGAGACCGCCAGGGCGACCTCGTCGTTGATCATGGCCCGCTCGAGTGGCGTGCCGCGGATCTTGTCCAGCCGCGCCATCACCACGCTCATGTCGAAGAAGCCGGCTTCCTGCACGAGCTTCTCGCTCATCGCCTTGGGGTCCTGGAGCTTCTGCAGCGTCTTCTCTGCTGCCAGCGCGTGGTCCTGCGGCATCGGCGCGCCAGCGACCTGCGTGATGTCCAGCGTCGCGCGCGCCGAGGCGGCCTCGATCGAGTTCGGGTCGATGGCCTCGCCCGCGCCCTTGGCACCCTCGAACATCGAGTCGTCAGCGGCCTTCTCGAGGCTCGCCAGGTAGTCGCGGACGTACTTGCCGCTCGCGGCGGACGAGACGTCGAGGTCACCGTTCAGGAGGTCGACGAGATCTTTGCCCCACTGGGCGTAGGTGTTCAGCGCCGAGCCGTAGATGTGGGCAGTGCCCCAGAAGAGCATGCCGGTGTCGGGGTCGGCGGCCGAGGGGCCGTAGCCGAGCGGCGACGAGGCGTGCACGTTCGGGACCCAGTAGATGTAGCTGTAGCGGGCATCGCCGAGGATCTTCGGCTGGTCGGACTTGGGCACAAAGCGCTGGCAAGGATTGCTCACCTCAGCCTTGTCGCCGCGCTCGTACTTGGCCCAGTAGCGGCAATCGTTCATCTGCGTCTTGTCGCCGCGCTGGCTGGCGGTGCAGGCGTTGCCCGCGTAGACGTTCTCGCAGAGGACGAAGAGCGGCGGCAGCTCTTTGTCGCGGATCGCCTCGCGGCGATCGCGGTCGCCCGCCGACAGGGTCTGCTTCCAACCGATGCACTGACCCACGCCGTTCTGCGTCGTGCAGGCGACGTCGGTGCGGCTGCCGGCCTTGATGAACACCGGCGCCATCCAAGTCCCTGTCACGTGCACGTACTCGCTGAGGTCGCCATACTGCAGGGCGGCCTTGGCGCGGTTGCCGTTGACGCCACCCTCGGCGAGGACGCCGATCGAGCGCGGCTTGCCGCCGACGTCCTTCAGCTCGGACTTGATGCCGTGGAGCAGGCGCACACCCGACTTGGACACCTGCGACTCGACGATCGCGAGCGAGTCGCCGCCGTAGTAGACCAGAATGTAGACCCGGTTGGCCTCGACCTGGGCGTTGCCCAGCTCCGCCGTGGCGGTGCCGCTGGTGACGGCGAAGTTCATGCGCTTGCCCGCCTCAGCCTTGGCGACGACGACCGCCTTCTTGTGGCCGTCGATCTCGCCCTTGGCATAGGCGACGTTCTCGAGCAGCCCCTTGCCATTCATGCTCAATGACGCCGGAGCGCTGTTCGGCGTGGCGTTGACGAACATCACGTACGCACCGCCGTCGAGCTTGGGCCGATCCTCGGTCGGGGCGCAGAGCCCCTTGGTCTGGTCCTGCGCGCTGCAGA
Source organism: Myxococcales bacterium (assembly GCA_947491025.1). GTDB lineage: Bacteria > Myxococcota_A > UBA9042 > UBA9042 > UBA9042 > SXNM01. The sequence goes on along the minus strand of CANLIC010000019.1, from coordinate 52,240 downwards.
GGTCGGTCTTGTCCTGGACGATGACGTTGCCGTCCGTCGTGCCGATCACCAGGGTGTTGAGCTTGATACCCGTGCGGCCCTCACCCGAGCTGATGACGCCAGCGTGCAGGCAGTCCGCGGCGCTCTCGCAGGTGCGCTGGCCGAAGTTGGCGCGCGGAGCGACGAAGCCGGGGACGCTGTCCACCGACCACTTCTCCTCCCAGAACAGCAGCCAGCTCACGGTCTCCTGGAACACCTTCGACCAGTTGTCTGCCACCTGGTAGATGGCGGGCAGGCTGGACTTCGGATGGTCGGCCGAGATGTGGTAGATGATCGGCTTCAGGCCGCGGTCCTTGTAAGGAAGGCCCTTCTTGATCGAGCACTTGCCCTTGACGAACCAGTCCGGCTGGTCGCAGACCTCGCCGCGATCGCAGTCGGCGGTTGAGAGGCAGGTCACCTCTTTGCCGTCGGCGCCCTTGACCGGGACGAGCTCAACCGAGCGCTGCCACAGGTTCCAGATCTGCGCCTTGTAGTCCTGGCCGCGGTAGGTCAGGCCGTACTCCGGGTCGTAGGTGTGGCGCTCGGAGAGGAAGAAGCCGAAGCGCTCGGCGTCCGGCTCGTTGTGGTAGTTGCGGATCTCGAAGTCATTGACGAATTGCGGCGTGGCACGGCGGAACGAGATGCGGACGTCGAAGGTCGCGCCCGTGCAGTCGCCGGGGGCCAACGAGTACGTCGAGCAAGCGCCAGTCGACATCGGGGCGCCGAAGAGCCGCCGCGTGAAGTGGAAGTAGCCCTCTTCCATGTGGAAGCGGTTGGGGTTGTCGGCCTCGTGCTCCTGCAGGAAGTGGTCGGCGCCCGAGTACTGCATCGTCCCCTGTGGGAAGAAGAACTCGGGGAACTGAGCCGCCGGCGAGCCGATCCAGTTGACGCGGATGTGCTTGCGCTTGAACCAGGGCTTGTCGGTGGTGTTCTCTACGAGTGTGTTGTCCTGTGCGCCGGTCGCGGAGCTGTAGCCGCGCTGAACGTCAAAGTGGGAGGTGATCGGGTACATCGCCACCGGGTTGCCGGCCAACACCTCGATGAAGCGGTCTTCTTCGCCCTCCACCCAGTAGGTGCGGATCTTGCGGCGGTGCCACTGCTTGTCGCCGTCGCGGACCGTCTCCACCACCGGGTAGACGACCAGGAAGTTCTCCTGGATGTCGAAGATCACCTTGCCGCCGCTGCCGCCGAAGTTGGTCTGGCCGACGAAGCCAAAGCCAGCGCTGGCGGGCATGTCGGTGATGACACCGAGTCTGTACCACACGCCGTAGAAGGCCTTTTTTTCCAGGGCGTTGGCCTGAGTGCGGTCGATCAGACCGATCTCCTCGGCGCAAGACGCCAGGCCAAGCAGGGCGGCCAGGGCGAGGGCCAAGATCGGGGCGAGGGTGCGGGTGGACTTCATCGAGGACTCCTGTGGATGTCCGACACTTGCGAAGAGATTGGGGCCACAGCGCGCCGCGCGTGGTCGGCGCTGGCGAGGTCTAGAAGGCCCTCGTCAGGCCGAGACTGAGCGACGTGATGTTGTCCGACGTCGAGCGGAAGTCGAAGAACGGGAAACGGAGCGTCTTGTTGTCTGCCGACCACGGCATGGAGAAAGTGGCGACCGACAGGCTGGCGAACCAGTTGGAAGGCAACGTGTAGTTGGCGGCGATGGAGCCGAACTGTAGATCGGCCATGCGCGTGCCGCCCCGCGCGAACTGGCTCGACAGCTCGTCGAGCGGCGCGTCGTAGTAGCGGAACTGGTGGAGCAGGAAGTAGAAGACCTGGAACGACAGGTTGTCGGACCCTGCGATGTTCAAGATCAGAGCGTTGCGCACCGCCCACGACACGTTCTGCTGGTTGGTGGCGACCAGGTTGTCCGAGAGCGACTCCGCACCGCCGTCGCGGCCGAGGGCGATCGGCACGCCGCCATCGTTCTCGATGACGGCAGAGGCGTACTTGTGGAACTGCTTCTGGAAGCGCGGCTGGTAGGTGACCGACACCGGTCCAAACGAACGGCTGAAATTGGCGGCGCCGGTCAGGGCGATGTAGCGGCCCTGAAACTGCGAGGACTTGCCCGTCGGCAGCTGCGCCAGGCCGAGGAAGGAGACGCGGATACCGCCCGGCAGGGTCAGCGGCTTGCCGGCACCAACCGCGGTGACGAGCGTCGGGTTGGTGGCCGCCGCCGCCGCCTGGGCCTTCTTCTCGGCCTCGCTGAGCTCCTTGCGCGGGGAATCGTCCTTGACCATCGGCGACCAGCTCGCCACCAGCAACAGGTCGTCGATGGAGGTGTTGCGTTGGCGCGGCGCGAAGCCGTCCTCGGCGAAGTCGACGAAGGTCTTGTTGATGGTCTGGCTCGCCATCAGGGTCAGGCCCGGCATCGGCTGGAAGTTCAGCAGCAAATTCAGAGACGAGCTGACGCTGGGCCGGTTCTGCTCGCCGGGCACGAAGGTGCCGACGCCTGCCGAGCCGCTGAGAGACACCAAGCCGCTGATCGGCCACTTATTCGGGGCCTTGGTCACGGTCTGGGCCGTCGCCACGCCACCCATGGTGACGACCAAGCCGACCGACAAGCCTGCGATCAAGCGCGCCATGGTGCCTTTGCCCATGATCCGTCGCGCCACGCCGCCATGGGCTGACGTTTGCTCGGTCCCTCGTTGGGTTGCGCTCGCCTGCATGAGCTCCCTTCCCGCGGCGCCGTCGCCGGCACCCGCCTCGCCGAGCGGCGAGTTCTCCCCATGATTTCGAAGACTCGAGTCTGCGATCGCCTGGCGCCGGGCGGGGTCGCCCGGCCAAAGAAGCGGCGGAACCTAGCAGGCAGGACCAGATACCGCAAGCCGAGGTCCTCTCCTCGACCGTGGCGGACCATACCACGCGGCGCGGCCTGGCAAGGGGTCCCGGGAGGTGCGTCAACGTTGCATGCCTGCAATGCGCGCGGACACGCGCGTACCTGCCTGTATTTCGTTGGAATACCTGCCTAACGCCGGACAGGGTCTCGCGCAAGGTGCGGCCTTCGCAGACCACAAACGCTGTGGTAGCGTCTCAGTCCTTGGCGCCCGCTCGGGCGCGCGTCGTTGCCGAAGGAGCCCCTCGATGCGCTTTACGTGCCCCGCCTGTCAGAAGTCCTACAAGATGCAGCCTGAGCACTTGGGTCCCTCCGGTGGGGCCAAGATCAAGTGCCCGAACTGTCAGGCGATCGTCCGCGTCCAGCGCAACGACGGCGGCGACCTCGAAGCCAAACTGGCGAGCAGCGCCGCTTTCCTGCCCGACCCGGCCAGTGGCGCTCGTCCTGGCGCTGCGGCGGCGGTGGCACAGGCGAGCTCGCAGCCGTCGAGCCAGGCGCTGGCGGCGTCGGCGGTCCAGCCGGCATCACAGCCGATGCGCCCTTCAGCCCAGCCAGCCCAGACCGTGCGCAAGACGGGCGACGCGTCACTGGCGGCCCCGATCTGGCACGTGGCCGTCGGCAAGTCGGCCCAAGGCCCGATGTCCATCAGCCAGGTCCAGGCGCTCATCGATCGCGGAGACATCAGCCTCGACGCCCTCGCGTGGCGCAAGGGCATGGCCAACTGGGCCAAAATCGGGGAGATCGCCGAACTGCGCGGTCACGTGCGGGCCGCGCTGAGCAAGCCGGCGGTGGACCCGGCGGGCCTCGACCTGTCTGGTAACGCCCCGACGGTCATGGCCGACATCGTGCAAGTGCCGGAAGTGGCACAGGAGTCGCCCTCGGACTTCTACAAGGCGAGCACGCTCAAGCCCGGCAAGGTCGAGACGATGAGTGCCCAGCTGCCGCGCGCCCAGCCGTCGCTGCAAGCTGCCGCGTCTCGGCCCACCGGACAGGCTGCGCAAGCCAGCGCCGCCGCCCAGACCGCCGCCGCCCAACCTGCGGCCGCCGCAAGGCCCGCAGCAGCAGCGCCCGCTCGCGCCACCGGTCCACAGGTGGCGACCGGCGCCGCGGGCCAGGCTGGGCGCGGTGGGGCGCCGCTGCCCGCCGCCGGCGCCCGGGCTGGCGCCGCCGAGCCACAGCACGGCGCCCAGGCGGCGTCGTTCTTCTCCAGCGGCGACAGCCTCGGTGAAATTGAGCTGGATCTGCCCGATCCGAACAAGCACAAGCCGACGAAGGAGGAGTACCAGAACCTGCTGCAAGAGTTCTCGGTGATGTTCCGCCTCGACAAGCGCAGCAAGCGCCAGAAGGTCGCGATCACGGTAGTCTTGAGCATGCTGCTGGTCGGCGTCATCGCCTTTGGCGCCATCCTCTACATCCAGGGCGAGAAGCGACAGGCATTGATCCGGGACAGCAAGACGATCTTGGCCGTGTTCAGCCTGCCCTACAACAACAGCGTCACGATCAACCTGAGCCGTGAAGCCGAGGAAGAAGCGGCGAAGACGGGCACAAAGGTCGACGGCGCCCCGGCCGGCACCCGCACCACCTCAGCGCTCGCCAACCAGCTCCGCACCAAGATCAAGGCGGCGCGTACGGCTAGCGGTAGCGCCGTGGCGGCGGCGCGGCCCAGACCGGCGGCCGTCGCAGGCGGCGGAGGGATGCCCAAGGCGCTCTCGGCCGAAGAAATTCGGGCGCAGGAAGAGGCCTACAAGAAAGTCATGGCCGCCCAGCTCGGCGGCGAGAAGCCGGTCGCTGGCTTTGGCGCCGCAGCCAGCAAAGTCTCCAAGGACACGCTGCGCGGCCTGTGCGCAGCCAAGATGCCGACGCTACGCGGCTGCGGGGAGAAGTTTGGCGCCCAAGGCTTTACGGCCGAGGTGACGATCGGCCTCAACGGCCGCGTCTCCGACGTGAACGCGTTGGTTGGAGGCAGCCGCGAGGGCGACCTCTCGTCCTGCGCGTCGGGCGTGTTCAAGAGCACCAACTACGGACTCCAGACCGAGACCTCGACCTTCCGCTGCGAGGTCCACTGACGGTCCACGGGCGGCCGTCCCCGGCGTTCGGAGGCAGCGCCGCGAATCGCCGCCGCCGCGCCTGCGTCTTGCAGGGGGACGAGGGCCCGAAGGAGCGCACGTGAACCGAACCCAATGCCTGCTCGCGAGCGCGCCGTGGCGCGGCTCCAACCCACGACCCCGCGGCGCCCAATCCGTGTATGCCGTCCTATGCCTCGGCGCAGCGCTGCTGCTGCCGGCATTGGCCGCGGCCCAAGAGAGCAAGACCGACAAGTGGATCCTCGGATTTACGAAGGATCAGAAGCAGATGTTGGTCAAGATGAACGACATCAACACCGGCCTCTCGCTGCGCGTCTACGACGTCGAGACCGGGTTGCCGGCCGCGAAGAGCAAACTCATCGAGTACAGCCGCGGCGAAGAGGTCGAGACCATCAAGGCCGCGAAAAAGCGCCTTAAGATCGTGGATGAAGCCCAGGAGTCGATGAAGAACGTCGACGAGACGATCGCCTTCTTCGCGGTCGAGAAGGCCGACAACCTGGTCATCGCTGCGACGGACTACAAGCGGCTCGGCAAGGTCATGGCGGTCCCTCTCAAGGTGGACCCTGAGACCAAGGTCAAAGCGCAGGCGCGGCTGCGCACCATCGTCTGGAGCAGCGATCGCAAGACCATGGTCCTGGTGGTGAACCAGAAGCTCGTCGGCGACTTCCTCCACGAGAAGGACTACTTCCACCTCGTGACGCCGGATAAACGCAAGATCCAGTGGATCGAGCAGGACAAGCCCAAAGAAGACAAGCCGAAAGAAGAGAAGAAGGAAGACAAGGGCTGGTGGCCTTTCTGAGCGACGCAGCCAAGCCAGCACCGCCCACGCCCAAGGTCGCTAGCCGCGCGCTGATGCGGCGTCTCTGGCCCTACGCACGCGCGGATCTGCGCTGGCTTGTTGGCGGGCTGTTCGCTGTGCCGCTGATGAGTCTGGCTGGCCTGCTGCAGCCCTACTTGCTGAAGGTGGCCATCGACGGCCCGATCGCCGGCCAGCTACGCGGCGCGCCGCCGACGACCGAAGGGCTCGCCGGCTGGTCGCTGACTGCGATCTGCTTGCTCTTCTTGGGCGGCGTCATCGGCGAATACCTGTTGCGTGGAGGGCAGCTCTACGCCCTGCAGCTGGTCGGCTACCGCGCGCTTGAGCGGCTGCGGCGCGGGATCTACGAGTCGACGCTGACGCAAGGGATGGCGTTCTTCGACAAGCGCTCGACCGGTAGCCTGCTCTCGCGCTCGACCAATGACGTCGAGGCGCTGGGCGAGGTGCTGGCGTTCGGCATGGTCGGCATCGTCGGCGACGTCTTCGACATCATCGCGATCTTGGCGGCGATGTGTTGGCTGGACTGGCAGTTGACCGCGGTGTCGCTTCTGGTGGCGCCTATCGTCGTCGTGGTCGTCAACGTCTTTCGCGCGGGCTTGCGCCACTGGTCGTCGGAGATCCGTGTCGCCAACGCGGCAGCCGCGGGCTTTCTGTCCGAGGCGATCGCCGGGCGGGCCATCGTCCAGCAGCATGGCCGCGAGGCCGAGACTCTTCGCGAGTACAAGGACTTGAACCATCGCTACCTGCGCGCGTACCACCGGGCCAACTGGTACGACGCCTCGCTGTACGCCGTGATGGACGGCGTCGCCGGCCTGGCCGTCGCGGCGCTCATCTACTACGCCGCCGGCGGCGGTGCCCGCGACGCCGTGAGCCTCGGCTTGCTCTTCGCGTTCATCCAGTACTTGCAGCGGCTCTTCGTGCCGGTTCGGGAGCTCTCGGGCAAGGTCGCGACCATCGAGCGCGCGATGGCGTCGCTCGAGCGCATCTTCGAGCTCCTCGACGTGAAGGAGCGGGTGCGCGAAGGCGAAGAGACCCCGACGCCCGTGCGCGGCACCCTGACGCTCAGCGACCTGCGCTTCGGCTACCGGCCGGGCGATCCGCCGGTCCTCGATGGGCTGACGCTGGAGGTGGCGCCCGGTGAGGTGGTGGCCCTGGTCGGGCCAACGGGATCGGGCAAGTCCACGATCGCCAAGCTGCTGTGTCGCCTCTACGACGCCCCGCCAGGCAGCGTCGCGGTCGACGGCATCCCGCTCGATCGCTGGAGCGGACCCGCGCTGCGGCAAGCCATCGGCGTCGTGTCGCAGGACGTGGTGGTCTTCTCGGGCAGCGTCCGCGAAAACGTGCGCCTCGGTCGCGATGAGCTGGACGATGCCTGCATCTGGCGTGCCCTGGAGGAGGCGCGGCTGCGGCCCCGCATCGAACGCATGGGCGGCCTCGACGCCGTGCTGGCCGAGCACGGAGCCAACCTCTCGGCTGGCGAACGGCAACTGCTCTCGATCGCCCGGATCTTGGCGCGCAACCCGCCGATTGCGATCCTCGACGAGGCGACCGCCAACATCGACCCGCTGACCGAGCGCGACGTCGCGGCGGCGATGGACAGGGTGTTCGAAGGCCGGACGGTGCTGATCATCGCCCACCGCCTGTCGACCATTCGCCGCGCGCACCGCATCGTGGTCTTGCAGCGCGGCGCCATCACCGAGCAGGGCAACCACGAGGCGTTGATGGCGGCCGATGGCGTCTATGCCCAGCTGGTGCGCACTTCCTTGGCGGAGGGCGGCGCGTCCGAGGCCGTATTGGATAGCGCCGGAGCGGAAACGCCGGCCGCTGCATCGCCGCGGATGCTGGCCGGCATCCCTGCCCTGTAGGCGGGCGCAGCCGGCGCGGTTGACGCTGCGACAGCCCTCGGCTTCCATCCGCACCTCGGCGGCCGGTCGCGGGCCGCGTGGCAATGGGTAGGAGGCAAGTCGATGGCGGGACCGATGCTGGACGTACGCACCCTGAAGGGCTTTCGCGATCAGCTCCCGCCCGAGATGGGGCCGCGGCGGGCCATGCTGCAAGCGATCGAGGCGGTCTTTCGACGGCACGGCTTTGCGCCGATCGACACCCCGGCGCTCGAATACGCCGAGATCTTGACCGGGAAGTACGGCGAAGAGGGCGACAAGCTGCTCTATCAGTTCGAGGACAACGGCGGCCGCAAGGTGGCCATGCGCTACGACCTGACGGTGCCGCTGGCCCGCTTCGTCGCCCAGCATCAGGCGCTGCTGCCCAGCCCCTTTCGCCGCTACCACATCGGTCCTGTCTGGCGCGCCGACAAGCCGCAGCGCGGTCGGTTTCGCGAGTTCGTGCAGTGCGACGCCGACCTCTGCGGCCACAACTCAGCGCTCGCCGACGCAGAGGTCCTGGTCGTCGGCCTCGAAGTGCTACAGGCGCTGCAGGTCGACGGCGCGCGGATCCACGTCAACCACCGCGGGGTGCTGACCGCCCTCATCGCGGCGGCCGGAGTCGACCCCGCGGCGGCACCGGTGGCGATACGCGCCATCGACAAGCTCGACAAGATCGGCCCCGACGGCGTCGTCGCTGAGCTGGAGCGCACGTTGGCGTGCAGCCCGGCGACCGCCCGCGAGGTGCTGTCGGTCTTCGCCGAAGCAAGCGACCTCGCCTCGCTCGAAGCGGTGCTGGTTCGCGCTGGGGTCGACGCGGAGGTGCGGGCGGCATCGGTCGGGCGCCTGCGCGCGGTCTTCGAGCTCGTCGCTGCGGCCGGCCACGGCGACCGGCTCTTCTTTGACGCCTCCATCGCGCGCGGCCTCGACTACTACACCGGCATCATCTACGAGACGCGGCTCACCGATCCGAAGGTGGCGGCCATCGGCGCCGTGATGAGCGGCGGTCGCTACGACGATTTGATCGGCAGCTTTGGCAAGACGCAGGTGCCAGCGGTGGGCATCAGCCTCGGGCTCGATCGGCTGCAGGCGGCGCTGCGCGAGCTCGGGCTCTGCGGTGATGGCCGCTTTGGCGCCGACGCCTTCGTCGTGGCGATCGATGAGGCTGACGCGGTGGCGGCGATGGCGCTGGCCACGGACCTGCGTCGCGCCGGTGTCAGCGCAGAGCTCTCAACGCGCGGCGGCAAAATAGGCAAACAGCTTGAGAGCGGAGACAAGCGCGGCTGCCGCGTCGCCCTGCTGGTCGGCGGCAACGAGCGGGCGCGCGGGGAGGTCGCCATCAAGGACCTCGCCAGCGGCGGGCAGCAGGTCGTATCCTTGTCGCAAGCGGCGGAGACCGTCGCTGGCCTGCTGCGCGTCTGAGCCACCATCGCGCCGCACACGGTCGCTGCGGGCGGCGAGAAGGTGGGGCTGCGTCCTTCGCTGGCCCGCGAGCCGGGCCGAGGAGCTGGCGTCCGATGGGCACCTTGCGGCGTGACCAGGCGAACGAGGGGGCGGTCGCCTTCGGCATGCCGTGGCCAGGCCGTTCGCTGACTGCCTGCCGTCTGCGTCGGCTTGCACCGCTGAGCCTGTTGCTCGCCACCCTCGGCTGCGGTGCGGGTCCGGGTCAGACGGTCGAGCTGCCGCCGGTCGAGATCAAGGCTCAAGACACGCCGAGCGGGCGCCGCAGCTTCGTCCGCGACTTCAAGCTGCTCTACGACGAGGCGATGGCCCACTACGACGCGGGCCGCTGGGCCGACGCGGTGGCCGGCTTTGAGCTGTTGGCGCGCGAGTTCCCCATGGCGGAGGGCTCCGGGATCGCCGCGTTCAATTGTGGTCTTGCCTACTTGCGCCTTGGCCGCCCCCTCGACTCCGCGGCGCGTTTTCGCGACGCGGTGCGGCACGGTCAGGGCAGCCGCGATGCGCGCGACGCGGTCTTCTTGCTGGCCGAAGCGCTGGTGATCGCTGGCAAGCACGCCCAGGCGGCGGCGGTCTACGGCGCCGCGCTCGACGAACCCGAGGTCCAGCGCCTCATCGGCGGTCCGCTGGGGCTGCTCGATCGCTTGGAAGCCAGCGCGAAGCGCGGGTTCGCCCTCAAGGCGGCCGGCGACCCGCATGGCGCCGACAAGGCCCTCAAGGCGGTCGAGCGCATCTACGAGGACAACCGCCATATTCGGCTCGTCGAAGAGAGCGAATGGGTGGTGCGCAGTTACTACGAGCGCGGCGAGATCTACCGCGAGCTGTTCGAGACCATCCGGTTCAAGCTGCCGGTGGAGCGTATGGCCCGAGACCTCGAGGACAAGGCCAACCTCTTCCTCAAGGGTCAAGCGGCGTATTTTCGAGCGGTTCGACTGCACCATCGCAAGTGGTCGCTGGCCGCTGGCTACCACATCGGAGGTCTCTACAGCCGCCTGATCGACGACATCTACGCCGCAGAGGTGCCGGCAGACCTCGACAAGGAGCACGTCGAAGCGTACCGCGACGAGCTGTTCCGCCACACCGAGAACCTGGCGCGGCGCGCAGTGACCATCTTGCGCAAGAACATCGAGTTGGCCGAGCGAATGGGCGTGGGCGGCGACTGGGTCGAGAAGAGCCGCTCGGAGCTGGATCGGATGGAGAAGATGCTCAAGCGTGAGCAGAAGCGGCTGCAGGCGAAGACGCCGGCCGGCGGCGCCAGCCCGCCTGGCCCCAACGCTGCCGCGCCCGCCGCCGCCGCGCCAAGCCCCGCGGCACGGGGCGCGGGGTCAGCTTCGGCCCCGTCGCCCCCCCTGGGCCACCGCCGTCACCGCCCAGCGCGCAGCCGGAGGATCCGGAACCATGAGTGAAGATACGCTTCGCTACGTTCGCCATGACACCAACCGGCGTCTCGGCGGCGGGCGCCGGCTTCGCGAAGACCACATCGGCGCCAAGGTGGTGCAGCTCGACGGCGATCCGCGGCAAGAGACCGTGCGCGCCATCTTGCTCGGCGTGGCCTGCGATCGCGGTGTCGGCCTTGGCGGTGGCCGCATCGGCGCGGCAGACGGCCCGCAGCGCTTTCGCGACGCCTTCTTCCGGCTCGTGGCGCCGGAGGGGTGGGCGGAGGGCACCGTGCTCGACGCTGGCGACTTGCTCAGCGCCGGCCGCAGCGAAGAGACACACGCCAGGCTGATGGAGGTCGTCGACGTGCTGATGGGCCGCTTCCCTGCAGCGCGCCTTTGCCTCGTCGGCGGCGGCCACGACTCGCTCTACGGCGAGGTGCTGGGCCTCGCCCGCCGTCTGCGGCGCGACCGGACGCCCGACACGCCGCGGCTGGGCTTGGTGGTCGTGGATGCCTGCCCCGACGTAGCGGCGCACGAAGGTGAGCCCACGCACCAGACGGCCTTGCGGCGGCTGCTGCGCGAAAAAGCGGCGGGCCTCGTCGCCGACGATGTCCTGCACTTCGGCGCCCAACCGGCGCTGACCCCTTGGCAACACATGCGCTTTCTGCGGGGTCAGGCCATCGAGTCGATCGAGCTGCCGGAGACCGAAAGCGTCGACTTGTCGACGCGCATCTGCGGCCTCGCTGAACGGGTCGATGGCCTGACGGTCTCCATCGATCTCGGGGCGCTGTCACAAGCGGTCGCGCCAGGCGTCAGTGAGCCTTCTGCCACGGGCGTCGATCTCCGGCCCCTGCTCCGCGCTGCGGCGATGGCGGGCTCGTTGGAAAAGCCCAAGACCTTTGGGATCTACGGCCTGACGCCGCGCTTCGATCGCGATGGAGCCACGGCACGCGTTGCGGCGCGGCTGTGCTGGTCCTACTGCGCCGGCACCGCCTGACGCTGGAGGCGAGACGACCGGCGGGACCCCATCGCCAAGGACGCCGCGGTGCATCCCAGGGCGCCTGCGGCTCAGTGGGGCAGGACGGCGCCTTCGGCCTGGATGCCGAGGTCGGCGAGCGCGTAGGGGCCGGGCTCGCGAAGAAACGAATCGGGATCGCGGAGCACGAGTGCGGCGCGCAGGACCTCATCGATGGTGTCGACGAACGCGATCTGAATGCCGTCTAGGACCTCTTGCGGGATGTCCTCGAGGTGACGCCGGTTCTCCTCAGGGGCCAGGACAAGGCGGAGGCCCGCGCGGTGGGCCGCCATCGCCTTCTCCTTCAAGCCACCGATGGCCAGGACACGGCCGCGCAGCGTGATCTCGCCGGTCATCGCCACGTCGTGGCGCACGGGCAGACCGGTCAGCGCCGAGACCAGGCCGCAAGTGATGGCCACGCCGGCCGAGGGTCCGTCCTTGCTGATGGCGCCCTCGGGGAAGTGCACGTGAACATCGACTTTCTGGTAGAAGCTGCGGTCAAGGCCGAGGGCCGAGGCGCGGCTGCGCACGATCGTCATCGCCGCCTGTACGGACTCCTGCATCACGTCGCCGAGCTTGCCGGTGAAGCTGAGCTTGCCCGAGCCGGGCACCACGGCCACCTCGACATCGAGCAGGTCGCCGCCCACCCCCGTCACTGCCAGGCCCTTGACGATGCCGACGCGGTCGGCGCTGTCGCTGCGCTTGTCTTGGAACTTCTCGGCGCCAAGCAGCTCGCGGACGCGGGCGGCGTTGATGACGACGCGCTTGCGCGACTTGCGATGGGACAAATGCTCCGTTGCGACCTTCCGGCAGATGGCGCCGATCTGACGCTCCAGGCTTCGCACGCCGGCTTCCCGCGTGTAGCCACGGATGAGGGCCGTCAGCGACTCGTCCTCGAAGCGCAGGTCGACACCGCCGAGCCCATTCTCTTCGCGCTGGCGCTTGACGAGATATCGTTTGGCGATCGCGAGCTTCTCGGGTTCGGTGTAGCCAGCCAGCTCCAAGATCTCAAGGCGATCCATGAGCGGAATCGGAATGTTCTGGAGGAAGTTGGCGGTCGTGATGAAGAGGACCTTTGACAGGTCCATGTCGAGGTCGAGGTAATGGTCGACGAACGCCTCGTTCTGCTCTGGGTCGAGGACCTCCAGCAGGGCGGATGAGGGATCGCCGCGAAAGTCCATCGTCATCTTGTCGATTTCGTCGAGGAGGATGACCGGGTTGCTGGTGCCCGCGCGCTTGAGGGCGTGAATGATCTTGCCAGGGAGCGCGCCAACGTAGGTGCGTCGGTGGCCGCGGATCTCGGCCTCGTCGCGCACGCCGCCGAGGCTGATGCGCACGAACTTGCGGCCGGTGGCCCGCGCCACGGACTTGGCGAGGCTGGTCTTGCCGACGCCAGGAGGGCCGACAAGGCACAGGACCGGCCCTCGCCCGACACCGCCCTTGAGCTTCTGCACCGCGAGGTACTCGACGATGCGCTCCTTGACCTTCTTCAAGCCGAAATGGTCGTCCTCGAGGATCTGCTGGGCCTTGGGGAGGTCGAGGATGTCCTCGCTGCACAGCCCCCACGGCAACGACACCACCCATTCGATGTAGGCCCGAATCACGCCAGCTTCTGCCGACATCGGGTTCATCATCTTGAGCTTGCGGAACTCGCGCTGCATGCGGGCCGATGCCTCTTCGGGAAGCCCCTTCTCCTGAATCTCCCGGTGCAACTGCTCCAGCTCGTTCTTGAATTCGTCCGCCTCAGCGCCTTCTGGTGCGGCAGCGGCGTGGGGAGCGTCGCCGGCAGTCGACCCGACGCGCTTGCGCAGCTTGCGCTCAACCTGCACCACCTCGGTCTCGGCTTCGATCAACTCCAGCAAGCGCTGCAAGCGCGAACTGACCTCGTGTGAGGCCAAGATCTGTTGCCGATCTGGGATTTTCAGCGCCAGATGCACAGCGGCCATGTCGGCGAGCTGGCTCGGATCTTCGATCGACACCACGCTCTGCACGACCTCGCCAGGAATCCGCTGTTGGATTCCCGCGAACACCTGAAACGCGGTCCGCACCTTGCCGGCGAGGTCGAAGACCAGCTCCGGGTCGGCCAGGGGCTCTTCCAGCACCTCGACGCGCGCGCGGAGGTGTGGACCTGACTCGTGCAGCTCGAGCAGACGGACGCGGCGACGGCCTTCAACGTTGACGCGGACGGTGTCGTCGGGCAGGCGGGTGGCCAAGGTCACCGACGCCAAGGTGCCGACGTCATAGAGGTCTCGTGCCACAGGGTCGTTGGTCCGCGCGTTGACCTGCGCCACCAGCACCACCGCGTGGTCCTCGCGCTCCAGGGCGTCGTTGAGCGCGGAAAGTGAACGCTCGCGGCCGACGAAAAGCGGCGCTGCCATGCGGGGAAAGACCACCATGCCGCGCAGCGGCAGCACAGGCAAATCGAGCACTTCGGCGGTCACCGACATCCGAACTCCATTCCAGCGCGTCTCGCGCGCCAGTCCGTATGCCCCGATCAGGATCGAACGTGGGACAGCGGGCTTTTCTCTTCAACGCCGCCGCCGCGGGCACGGAGCACGCGACAGGGCCGGCGCGGGGCGCAATCAGGCCGACTGCGCCTCCGCCTTGAGGCCGACCAGCGGGTACTTGTTGTGCATGATCGTCTCTTCGTTGATGACGACTTCCTGCACGTTGTCGCGGCCGGGCAGGTCGTACATCACATCGAGCATGGCGGTCTCCATGATCGCGCGCAGACCGCGGGCCCCGGTTTTGAGCTCAATGGCGCGCCGAGCCGCCGCCCGCATGGCCTCAGCGGTGAACTCCAGGCTGATGCCGTCCATCTCGAAGAGCCGCTTGTACTGCTTGGCAAGCGCATTCTTGGGCTCAACCAGGATCTGGACCAGCGCCTCCTCGTCGAGCTCCGTCAGCGTCGCGACCACGGGCAAGCGGCCGACGAACTCGGGGATCATGCCGAACTTCAGGAGGTCTTCGGGCTGCACTTGGGCCAAGAGCGAGGTCACGTCCGCTGGCGCCGTCACCGCGTTCTCCTTGCCAAAGCCGATCGACTTCTTGCCGACGCGTCGCTCGACGATCTTGTCGAGCCCCGAGAAAGCGCCACCGCAGATAAACAGGATGTTCGTCGTGTCGACCTGGATGAACTCCTGCTGCGGGTGCTTCCGGCCGCCTTTGGGCGGTACGTTGGCGACGGTCCCCTCGAGGATCTTGAGGAGCGCCTGCTGGACCCCCTCGCCTGACACGTCACGGGTGATGCTCGGGTTTTCCGACTTGCGCGTGATCTTGTCGACCTCGTCGATGTAGACGATGCCGCGCATCGCCGCCTCAAGGTTGTGGTCGGCGGCCTCGAGCAGGCGGACGATGATGTTCTCGACGTCTTCGCCGACGTAGCCCGCCTCGGTCAGGGTTGTCGCGTCGACGATGGTGAAGGGGACCTTGAGCACGCGCGCGAGCGTCTGGGCCAACAGCGTCTTGCCGGAGCCGGTGGGCCCGATGAGCAGCACGTTCGACTTCTGCAGCTCGACCTCGTTGCGCTTGCCGCCCTTGAAGTCGATGCGCTTGTAGTGGTTGTAGACGGCGACCGAGAGCACCTTCTTGGCGGTATCCTGGCCGACGACGTACTCGTCCAAAATGCGTCGCAGGTCGCGAGGCTTGGGCACGGCGCTGAGGGTCAGGGTCTTGTCGTCGCGGTCCACCTCTTCGGCGATGATGTCGTTGCAGAGCTGAATGCACTCGTCGCAGATGTAGACCGAGGGTCCAGCGATGAGCTTCTTCACCTCCTTTTGGCTCTTGCCGCAGAAGGAGCAACTCAGGTTGCCGCTGTCACGTCGCCGGTCGCTCATCGTCTACCGTCCATCGGTTGTCGGTTCCAAGCCCTGCCCGGCGCCGCGGCGGCCCAGCGGCCGTTACGCCACGATAGTACGAATCGCGGCGCGCGCCCGTCAAAAAATGCAGAGCAGTTGCTCAGCGATCCTTGGCGGCAGTGTCGGCGTGCTTGTCGCGGCGCACCACCGCGTCGAGGACGCCGTAGGCGACGGCCTCGTCAGCGCTGAGGTAGAAGTCGCGATCGGTATCGGACTTGATCTTCTCGACGGTCTGACCGGTGTGGCGGGCGATGATGTCGTTCATCAGGGTCTTGATGTGCAGCATCTCGCGGGCGGCGATGTCGATGTCGCTGACCTGGCCGGAGAATCCGCCGAGCGGCTGGTGCAGCATCACCCGCGCATGCGGCAGCGCGAAACGCCGCCCCGGGGCGCCAGCGGCCAGCAGGACGGCGCCCATCGAGGCCGCCTGGCCAATGCAAATCGTCGACACCGGCGCAGAGACGTACTGCATGGTGTCGTAGATGGCCAAGCCGGCGGAGACCGACCCGCCCGGCGAATTGATGTAGAGCGAGATCTCTTTCTTCGGGTCCTCGCTGTCCAGCACCAGCAGCTGGGCGATGATGGAGTTGGCGAGCGGATCGGTGACCTCTGTGCCGAGGAAGATGATGCGGTCGCGGAGCAAGCGCGAGTAGATGCCCCACTCGCGCTCACCGCGGGGCGTCGTCTCGATCACCGTCGGTATCACCCATGCCATGTCGTCCCCTCCATTCCGAAAAAGCTGGCGGTCGGGACGGACACGCCGCGTGCGTGCAGGCGCCTCGCCGTTCGGCTACTGCTTACGCCCCGACGAGCGCGGCCGTAGATGACCCGCCCGTTTCATCATCATGGTCGTGGCCATGCGCGTGGCCCACGTGGTCGTCGTGGTCATGATCGTGGTCGCAGTCCGGGCCGTGCACATGAGCGGCCTGGCCGTGTGCCGGCGGCGCGCTGCGCTTGGCGCGCTCTCGCCACGGGACGCGATCGCGGATGACGAACGACATCTGCGCGACGAGCGCCGCAGTGGCCTTCTCGCTAGCGACGGTGTGGCGCAGCCGCGCTTCTTCGTCACTCGGGGTCTCGCCGGGCTCGCCAGCCTCATCGGCGCCGGCGGGGCCCTGAGCCCGCGCCGCGGCCGCAGCGGCAGCCGCCTTGACCTCATCGTCGCTGACCTCGATGCCCAAGGTCGTGACCAGCCGCTCGGCCAGCAGCGTGTGCTGAAGGCCCTCCACCACCTGTGGACGCACCATCTGCGCCAAGAGGTCGACTACCTTACGGAACTTCGGGCTGTCGCTCGGCTCGCTGCCGAATAGACCGGCGATGTGGGCCGAGGTGGCGTGGCGGACCAACGCCTCGGGCAGCTCGATCCCGGAGGCGGCGATCACGTGCCCAAGCGCCGCGCCCTCGCGCCGCTGCTGGTTGGCGGTCGCGGCCTGCTGCTCGAGATCGGTCCGAATGGCCTGCACCATCGCCGCGTCGTCCGCGTGGCCGAGCGCCGCCGCGAGCGCAGCGCGATTCGGCACGACGCGGCGGCTGACGGCGTGGATGGTTCCGCTGGCCTGCGCGAGGTGGCCACCCACGGCGCCGGCTTGGCCCTCCGGCACCTCGATCGATCCGTCGATCGCCTCACCGCCTCGCCGGCCCAGGGCCAGCGGTGTCCAATAGGCCTGGGCGTCACCCAAAGTCCCCGTTTGGTACTCGGACTCGCTCAGCCCATCGGCGGTGGTCAACGTCAGCTGCATCGTCACCGAGTCGCCGAGCGCCGCCGGCTCCTCGCAGGGCGCCGTGGTCGCCTGCGCCTCGGCGCGCGCGGTCAACTCAGCCTCGATGTCCTCGTCATCGACGAAGACCTCGGTCACCTCGAGCTCCGTCGGCTCGACGCCACGCAACTCGAAGTGCGGCATCTCTTCGTAGAGGAAGCGCAGCTCCAGGCCCTCGCCCGGCCGCACATCGCCGACCTCGGCGAGGGTCGGCTGCTCGAGAGGCTGCGCCCCCGCTTGGGCAAGGGCCGCGCGCAGGTGGCTCGGCAACACGGCCTCGATCACCTCCTCGCGGAGGTAGCCGGCGTAGCGCCGCTCAAGCATCTGCCTCGGGACCTTGCCGGGCCGAAAACCCGGCACCTTGACCTTGGCGCCAAGCTTGCGGAGCGCGGCCTCAAAGGCTGCGCTCACCTGTGGCGCCGGAACCACGGTGATCATCTGGCGCCTGCTGGCGCCGAGCGCCTCTACCGCGACCTGCATCATCTCCTCCAACGGCGCGCCGTGACGCGGCGATCCTGCACGACCTCGGCTGCGGTGCGGGTGCGAGAGGGGGGACTTGAACCCCCACGCCCAGCCGGGCGCCAGAACCTAAATCTGGTGCGTCTACCGATTCCGCCACTCTCGCGTGGAGCCAACTGGAGGCGCCCGCGCGGCGTCACAACAGCCCGGGTCAGCGCTCGGCACAGTGACCGCCTGGTGCACCGGCCGAGCGCGCGCCCGCACGAGGCAGATAGCACAAAGCCCCCGGCGCTGGCGCCGAGGGCTCTGTACGCTTCCCCTTTGGTGACCCCGGAAGGACTCGAACCTTCAACCAACGGATTAAGAGTCCGATGCTCTACCATTGAGCTACAGGGCCGTGGGACGGGAAGCGCCCTCTCACCGCTCACCCGAAGGTTGGCGGCTCGCGCCGCGCCTAGCTGACCTCGCGGAGGCCAGCGTGTTGCGGCTGGCGCGCCCGGCAGGAGTCGAACCTGCGACCTACGGATTCGAAGTCCGGAGCTCTATCCAACTGAGCTACGGGCGCAGGGCGATGGCTGGCGCGTGCCAAGGTCTCTCTGGTCCGCAGCGAAAGCGCATTCAGCCTAGGAGGCTGTGCGCCCTGCCGCGACCCGGGGAGGCCTTGGCGGAGAGGGTATCGTCGCGATCGAGAGAGCCAGCCCGCTCTGGGGTTGCGCGCGCGGGGGTGGATGATGGGGCTTGAACCCACGACATCAGGAATCACAATCCTGCGCTCTACCGACTGAGCTACATCCACCAGCGGGCCCGTCGGTGCCGCACGCAGCGGCGACCGGGCGGGCAGCTTAGGCGGCCAGCCGTCGCTGTCAAGGCCTCTCGCGGCCGCATCGCGCACGCCGCGCAAAGGCGGCGTGGTCATCACTGCGGCGTGGGAGCTGCCAGAGACGGCCAGAAGCCCCTCCTCCTACGGCCACTTGGCGACGACGGCGTTGCCGGCCGGGATGACACCGAGCGCCGTCTCCTTGCCGTCGGGCCAGATCACCTTGACGTCCTTGGCCTCTTTTGCGGAGCCGAGGCCGAAATGGGCCACGCGGGCGGGCAAGCCTCCGAAGGCGCCGCTTCCGAAGAGCCACCGCACGCGTACCTTGCCGCCGATGGTGGCATAGACCTTGGCGCCGAGGGCGTCGAGGTTGCCGGCCTTGCCCTTCAGGCGGACACGGACACTACCGCCCTTCTTGACCAGATCGTTGCGCAGGATGCGCACCTGCGACGTCATCATCTGCGGGCCCGGCCGGGTCTGGACCAGGTCGAGGTCGCCGTCGTCGTCGAGGTCGATCTCGCGCTGCTCGACGATGATGATGTGCGCGTGCTTGCCGCCGACCAGGCGATGCGCTTTGGCCGAGCCGTCGGCCTGGCGGAGCAGGAGGACGTCGACGCTGGGCAGGCCGACGAAAAGCGAGTCCACGCCAGCCTGTTGGCTCAGGGCGCAGAGTTGCGCCGGATTGGAGGCCATCTCGGCGGTGACGTGAGAGGCGTTGGCGATCAACAGGTCTTCTTGGCCGTCGTGGTCAAAGTCGGCCGCGATCGGCGACCACGAGCTGGCGGTCCAGTGGGGCCCCCAGCTGTCGTACTTCCAACCGATATCCTCGAACTGAAAGGGCAACCCTGGTCCCGGCTTTGGCAGCTGCCGGTAGATCGGCGTCGGCCCCGACTCGGCGATCACAAGGTCCGGCAAGAGGTCGCCGTCGAAGTCGGCGGCGGTCCACCCCATCGCGCCGGAGTAGGGGTGCAACCCGACGTTGACATCGTAGCTGACGAACGTCGCGCCCAGGTTGCGGAGGATGCGAGCGCTGCCGAAGTCGTCGGCGACGAGCATGTCGACCTTGCCATCGCCGTCGACGTCGAGCGCGGCGGCGACAGTCTGGGTGCCGCTGCCCGGGACGTTCCACTTGGGCGTCTCATCGACCAGTGGCGGCGTCGCGCCCTGAATCAGCACCCGGTCCTGAAGGTTCGGCCAGCTCGGGATCGGTGGGTTGACGGTGCAGAGCAGGTCGCTGTCCGTATAGGCACATTGCAGCGACTGGCAGCTCGGGGGGGCGAAGCCAGCGCCGACGTAGAGGTCGAGATCGCCGTCGCCATCGAGATCTGCGGGTACGACGGAGAACGACTCGAAGTCCATCAAATAGGGCAGCCACTGCGCGCTCTTGTCGACGAATCCGCCCTTGCCATCGCCGAGATACAGCGACAGGCCCGAGAAGCCGCCAAAGAGCAAGTCCTGGTGCCCGTCGGAGTTCAAGTCCACGGCGGTACAGCCGAAATTGGGCTGCATCGTGCTGCCGTCAAAGGGCGAGCCGACGACCTTTGTGCCTGAGGCCGAGAGCAAGCGGGTCTGGATCGTCGCCTTGTTGCCGGGACCGGTCAGCTCGACCACGACGAAGTCATCGCGGCCGTTGCCATCGAAGTCGGCGACCGCGACGCAAGGCTGGTGAATCGTGTCCGGGCTGACGCCGTAGGCCTTGGTCGCGTCGGTGAACTGCGCCAGCGGCAACGAGAGTGGGTCGACGGGCGTCACCTTGGGCGGCGGGCCGACATCGGCATCGTCCGCGCCGCCGCTGGAGTCACCCGACGCGTCGGCAGCGTCGGTCGGCGTCGGCTCGACGGTGTTCGCGTTGTCGCCGGTGGCGTCGGCATCTGGCGGCCCAACGTCGACAGCGTCGACCACGTCGGCGTCGCCGCCAATCGCGTCTGGGGCGACGGCATCGATGTCTGGTTGCGGCTCGGCGTCGAGATCGCCGCCGTCGTTGGCGGCGTCTTCGAGGTCGCCAGGGTTGGCGTCGGCGTCAGCGCCGATGTCGCAGTAGGTGACGTCGGCGACCGCGCTGCCGTCCGCTGGCGTGCCGCCATCGCCAAGAGCCCCGTCTTCGAGTTGGGCGCCGTCGCCACTCAGATCGGAGGCGTCCGTGACGTCGTGGTCGCCTCGTCGAGCGGCGCCGTCCTGCGCTTCGGCCCCGTCGGCGTCGTCAGCGTCGTCGGCGTGCACTTCGCCGCTTGTGTCGCCGGCTACCGTCCCGGCGTCGGCGCTGAGCTCGGCCTCGGGCGCGCTACATGCCGCCACCATCGTTAGGGCAAGACATTGCGCGAGCCACGGCCAGACGCCGCACCGGTCCGCCGGCGACGCGATGCATCCGGTGCGGCAAGGCGGCCTAGACGACCCGCTCGCGCGGGCTTGCAGCGTGCGACACCCTGCCCGGTCGGCGATCGCACGGAGCAGGAGCGCGTCGTGGTGAGCGGGCGTCCTCGCGATCCACGGTCTGCGCTGTGACATCGGCGGACGCCTCCTCGATGGAGCGTAGCGGTCGCGGCCCTGCGCCTCAAGCCATCGGCGCGCGGGTGCCGCGTGGGTCGACGCTATCGGCTCGCCGTACCACAAGGGCGACCCTACGCAGCGCGCGCGAGGTCAAAGAGTCGGCGATCTCAGCGCACGTCGCGCTGTCGGAGCGCCGCGCCGGGTCAGCTTGTCGGCGATTGCCCGGCCTAGCCTCGAGCCGTCTTCACGACGGTCCGGGGCGGCCATGTCGCATGCTCGCCCCTCGTCGGTCGAATGGCATCCGTCGACGCGCGTCACCGGCTCAAGTTCGTTGGCGACGACCGGCCCCTGCCGCGGGTTGCAACGGACGGGCGCCCGGGATTGGTCGCGGGGCGCCTCAGCAGGGGCGGCCGTCGGGGCCCAGGCCAAGACCGGTACCCAACCCGACTGCGCGCGAAGCAAGGGCTCTCACTTCTTGACGCCGCCAGACAGGAGCACATTGCCAGGCTGATTGGAGATTTTGGAGATGTCGAGGGCGAGCACCGTGCCTTTCGGGATCGAGACCGCCATCGCCGACAGGTCGAGCTCCGGCAAGGGGAACGAAGCCAGGGTGCCCTGCAGCGCCGAGATCAAAGCGCTGGCGACAAAGGGCAGCAGCTTCTCGAAGAATCCGACGGTTCCCTCTGGCGCCGCAACCCCGTCGACGAGCACGGAGTCGACATCGCCGTCGAGACGCACGATGCCCTGGATGTCGAGGCCGATCTCCGGGCCGTTGGCGCCGGCGACTTTGATGGCCGCGACCTTCGCCGCCGCGGTCAGGTAGGCCCGGATCACCACCTCCTGCCCGTCCATCGTCGTCTTGACGTCAAGCTGCACGTCGCCGAGCTGCAGCTCAACGGTGCCATCGACTGTGCAGTCGGAGAGGACCGGCGGCATGCGCATGTCGACGTCGATCGCCAGCGCACCGAGGCCGAAGCTGGCGAGGTTGAAGCTAGAGAGCGCCTTTCCATCGAGCTTGAACTGCAACCCGCCCGCCTGCCACAGCGCCGCGAAGAGCTGGTTGGCGAGGTCGAAGTGCATAGCGCCCTCGATGGGCAGCTGCCGAGGCAGCTTCGCCAACTCCGGCCCGCTGCCGAGGCAGCCCCAGCGCATGGGTGCGCCGAGGTGCGGGTGCGGCAGCGATTTGACGGAGGTGACGGCCGTGCGCAGGGCCAGCAAGACGCCTGCTGCCATCGATCCGGACGCGGAGAGCACGGTCAGACCAACAGGCGCCGTGGTCAGGTCGACCTTGACCGAGGGCGCGCCGTAGAGGCTCGGGAGCTGCATGGTGGTGTCGATGCCGACGTTGCTCAGCGCGTTGCTGAGGGGAACATCGAGGGCCGCGCCGACCTGGGTCGAGAGCGTGGACTCGAGCAGGTTGGTGATGGTGCCATTGAAGAGGTCAAGCAGCCAATTCACCAGGAATCCCCAGCCGTTGTCGATGCTGACATCCAAGTCTTTTAGCTGCACCTGGACGTTCTTGCTCTTGACCGTCACCGCCGTCGTGCTGGCGCCGAGCACGACGTCGGCGAGCAGCTGCATCGAGCTCGCGGTGACGGTGGCGTCGAGGTTGACGGGGATGAAGCCTATGCCCTTGCCGCCGAGATGGACCTTGGCATCGACATTCCAGAGGGTGCCATCGAGCTCGAGCAAGCCGGTCTTGGCCTGAAGCTTGACCTGAGGGAAGCCCTTGTTCTTGTTGTTGTCGCCGTAAGTCAGGCCCTTGATGGTCGCCGTCCCCTTCAGGCCCGTGACATCGACGGGAAAGGTCTTGCCGACGATCACCGACATGTCCAGGTTCTTGAGCACGATCTCGAAGACCGTCGCCAGGTCTCGGGGCTTGCTGTGGACACGCACGCCGGAGTCGATGGCCTGCTGACCGAGCCAGAAGGCGAAGCCGTGGGTGAGCTGCGCCGCAGCGCCTGCGTTGGTCTCGGTCGCGACGTACTTCTTGGCCGCCAGCACGGCTTGCACGTGGCGCGAGGCGTTGCCCCACTCATCTTGGCCTTCGACGGTGATTGCCTGGATGCCGTGGCCGAGGGGCATCGACTGCGCAACGCCAATGCCATCCCCTACGCTTACCGCCTTGCCTTGGAACAGGACAGCGCCGAGCTTGCTCAGCTCATCGACCACCGAGAACGTCACCTTGAGCGTTGCGGCCCAGATCGCGCTGTGGCCACGCGGCGGGCTGCTGATGTCGATAAGGGGACCGCTGGTGTCGATGCGGACGTCGCGGGTCGCCGAGACGCCCGGGGCGCCAGCGACGCCGACCTTGACCTGGTAGAGGCCGTCTTGGTGCATGGAGACGCGGGCGTTGAGTGCGTCGATCTTGACGAGATCGGAGGGCTTGACCTGGATCGGCGTCAGCTCAGGCGACTCGATGGCGTTGCCGTAGGTATCCGAGGCTTCGCCAATCAGCTGAATCACCTGCCCAGTCCCATAGTTGGGCTTGTCGGGATCGAGCAGCAGCTTCAGCTTGACCGCCTTACCGGCCAGGACCTTGAAGCCTTGCGGGATCGACTTCGGTACCTGTGGCGACGCGCAGCTGGCGACATGGCTGCCAGCTTTCTTGCAGCTGAACTTGAGGCCGGTTGCCTGACATCCTTCCGGGAGGACCAACGTGAAGTCCGCCGGTTGGGGAGCGATGACGTTGTCGTAGTCATCGTAGGCGGTGCAGACGACCGTGAAGAATACGTCGACCTTAGCCTCCTCCGGGGCGATGACCGCTCTTGCCCGCATGGGCGCGCCGGGCACGATCGTGAGCAAAGCCTTGACCACGGGCAACGCCGCGTGCGCGGCCTTCGGTTGGCAGTATACCGCGAAATCACCGGCCTTCTCGCCGCTGACGGTGTCGATGGCGACGAAAATGCCCTCAGCCGCACCGATGGTGGCATCGACCAAGCCAGCGCCGCCGGCAGGCAGCGCATTGCCAAAGGCGTCGTGGGCGACGCAGCTGACCTTGCTGCCGACGTCGCCGGCAGTGACGGTCGATTTCTCCAGCACGGTCAGGATCTTCGCGGCCGGACCGGGCACAAAGGTGAGTTGCAGCGGCTGCGAGTTGAGCCCGGCGCTGCTCAGGGTGCAGCGCAGATCAAAGGCGCCGGACTGCTTGCTGGTGACCGCGAGGCCGAATCCGGCCTCCGCCGCCAACACCTGCAGTGGCGCTGCCGCGCTGAGCGAGATCCCAGGCGGTTGCGGCGTCATCGCCTGTCCAGCGGCGTCAAGCGCGGTGCACACAACGCTCACTGGCGCGCCCACTTCGGCGCTTGGCTGCTCGGTGCTGGCGACCAGGAAGGCAACGGTCGGAACGGCAGGGCCGGTGTCGACGGCGTCATCGCTGCCTGCCGCTGCGCCGCCGTCTGGGCCGCTTTCGGCATCTGGGGGGGTGGCACCACCGCCGCCAAAGCCATCGCCTTCCACCCGCCCGCTATCACCGGCGCCGAGCTGGCTGGTCGCTGCGGAGCCGAAGCCAGTGGGGGAAGGGCCGCCGCAAGCGCCGAGCGCGATGACGACGAGCATTAGACTGCCTAGGGCGCGCGACGCGGACATGCCAACTCCTGCCACGGCGCCTGCAAGGCCGCATCCAAACGCCATTGTCGCGCCACCGCAGGCCGGCTGCAACCTCGCCGTTTCGGCGGGAGGACCGCTGGGGCGGCGGGCCCTCGGGGTAGATCCAAATGGGCATCTGTGCCATCGTCGCGCGACGCTGGCGACGCTGGCGGTGCCGTCGCCCCCAGCCGGTCGCAGGGAATCCTGATGCAGACGACGACCCCACCTCTGTTCGCCGAGCCCACGCCGCTCGGGCTGCTCGGCCTCTCCATCGGCTGTGGCGCGTTGCTACCGATCGCCTTCGGGCAAGCGACGACGCCTGCGGCGCTGCAGACCGCCGCGATGTTCTGCCTCTTGTTCGGCGGCGGCGGTCAGCTCTTGGCGGGGCTGATGGCGCTGGCCAACAAGAACGCGCTCGGCGGCACGCTGTTCACCACCTTCTCCTTCAACTGGATCATGAACTGGTGGGCGCTCTCCGGGATGGCGGAGGGCAAGGTGCCAGACGCCCATGTGATCTTGGCGGTCGACTGCACGTTCATCGTCATCTTTGTCGCCCTCACCTACGCCATGGGCTTTCACTCGAAGCTGCTCTTCGCCTTCTTGCTCGACATCGACATTCTGTACGTGGCCCGCATCGCCCGCGAGCTGACGGGCGCGGCGGCGCTGTCGCAGGTCATCGCTTGGGCCACCGTCGCGTTGATGGTGCTGGCGCTCTGGCTGGCCTTTGCGCTGCTGCTGAACCCTGCGGCGGGGCGCATGATTCTGCCGATTCCAGGTCCGCTCTTCGCCCCGACGCCGGCGGAGCCTGCCCCGCCTCCGACTGGCCTCCATGGCTGAGGCGGCGGGCGCGACGACGCCCGCCGCGCGCTACATCGCCCTGGTGCTGCGGCGCCCAGGCCTCTGGCTGGGCGTCTGGCTCCTCAGCGGCGTCGCGCTGGCAGCGATCGGTAGCCGCCTCGGGGTTCGCAGCAACCTCGAGGACCTCTTCCCTGACGACACGCCAGCCGTCGTCGCCGCCCGCGAGGCGCGCGACATTCTACCCTCGTCCAATCAGATGGTCGTCATCTTCGGCAGCCCGAGCCGGGAGGCCAACCGCGCGTTCGCCACCGCTTTCTGCGCAGAAGCTACGAAGATGGGCGAGATCGCTGGCGTCGAGTGCCAGCGCGATGTTGCGTTCTTTCGCCGCAACGCTGCGCTCTGGCTCGACATCGAAGAGCTCCAGCGCATCGACGGCCGGGTGCGCGCGGCGATTCAGGACGCGACCCGCGACGCGCTGGTCGATCCCGCCTTGACCGAGGGTCTCTCGGCCCCGGCGGCCGTGGCGACCACAGGCGACGCTGAGGGCGACGACCCGGCAGACGATTTCGGCGACCGCGAGGCCAACGCGCCCGCGGCGCGTGACGCCGCAGAGACCCTGGACAGCGACCCTGCCGACGACTTCGCCGCTGGCGAGCCAGCGCCGGCCTCAGCGACCGCTGCGGTTGACAGCGCTCCGCCAGGAACCGGACGGGCCGCCAACGAGGAGTCCGGTACGGGCGTGGCCTCGGGGGGCGTCAGCGCCAACCCGGCCCAGGCAGCGTCGGCGACGGGCAGCCGCCTCGCGGTGCCGAGCGATGATGAGATCGGCGCCCGTTTCGGCAAGGTCGATCTCCGTGAGTGGTCGGAGAGCCCGGATGGAACGGTGCTCGGGGTCAAGCTCTTTCCGCGGGTCAAGGCCAGCGATGTCGACGCGGCCGCCGCGCTGACCAGCAAGGTGCGGGCCCTCTTGCGCGATCTGCAACCGACGCGCCACCACGCCGAGATGCAGACGGCGATCCGCGGCGACTACGCCGAGATGTCGGCCGAAGTCGCCAACATCCGCACCGGCTTGGTGCTGACTAGCATCCTGGCCATCGTCGGCATCGCGCTGGTGCAAATCGTCGCCTTCCGCTCACTGCGTGCGCTGATCGTGGTGATGACCCCTCTCGTCATCGGCGCGGCATGGAGTCTGGCGTTCGCCCAGCTGGCGATCGGCTACGTCAACCTCATCACGGCTTTCATCTTCAGCATCCTGTTCGGCCTCGGCAACGAGTTCGGCGTCTACGCGTTGTCGCGTTACCGCGAGTCCAGGGCCCGGGGCCTCGACGTCGACGCCGCGCTGCGCGACGCGATGCCACAACTCGGCGCCGGAATGCGCACCTCGGCCTTTACGACCGCGGCTGCGTTCATGACGCTGACACTCTTTGATTTCCGAGGATTCTCACAGTACGGCCTGCTCGCCGGCAGCGGCGTCCTGCTGGCCCTGTGCTCGACCCTGCTGGTGACCCCGCCGCTGGTGGCCGTGCTGCACCGCCTCTGGCCCGAGGGCGCGGTCAGCCCGGAGTCGACGCGCGGCCTGCGCTGGCTGGGCGCCGTGACGTCGCCGAAGTTGGCGCGCGTCGTCCTTGCCCTGGTCGCGGTCGCAGCGGTTGCGGCGCTCTTCGCTGTGCAGGACCTGCGCTTCGACACCAATTTTCGGAAGTTGAAGACCCAGGCTCCCGCCAACGACGCCAACGCTGCCTCGAGTGCGGCACCCCCGCCGAGCACCGAGGCCAAGCTCGGCCAGCGCTTTCGCAGCGAGGCTTCGGAGACCAGCCTGACGCCGATTCTCGTTGTCACCGATGACATCCACCAGGCGCGGCAAGTCCACGACTGGCTACTCGAGCGGCGCCACGACCTGACGCGCATCAGCCAATTCCTGTCGATTCACACGTTCTTGCCGCAGGATCAGGAGCGCAAGGCTGCGATCGCGCGACAGATCTACCAGCTGCTCGCCGACAAGCACGCCGCGCTCGGCGCCGAGGACGCGGCGGAAGCCAAACGAGCGATGGAGCTGTTGCAGCCCACACCTTTTGGCGCAGAGCAGCTGCCGGAGTTCGTCCGCAGCCGATTCCTGGACAACCATGGCGGCATTGGGCGCTACGTCCTGCTCTACGCCAACGGCAACCGCGCCGACGCGCGCTCGGTACAGCAGATCGTCGACCAGGTGGGGAAAATCGACGCGGGCGGCCGCACCTATCGTGCTACCGCCAGCTTCTTCATGCTAGCCGAGGCCGACGGCGTCATCCGGCGCGAGGGCCCGCGCGCGGTGCTGTTGGCAGCGCTGACGGTGCTCATCGTGGTGTTCCTGCAGCTGCGCTCGCTCGGCAAGGTGCTCGCCACGTTTGTGCCGCTGGCGGTGGCTGTGCTCATCTTCCTCGGCGCGGCACCGGCGCTCGGACTCGAGCTCAACCTCTTCACGATTACGGTCTTGCCATCGATCTTCGGCCTCGGCATCGATGGCACCGTGCACCTCGTGCACCGCGGCTGGGATGCGGAGTCCGAAGAAGAGGTCCGTGACGCGGCAGCCAAAGTCGGCGGCGCAGCCTGGATCGCTGCGCTGACGACCGTCATCGGCTTCGCTGCCCTGTGGTTTCAGGACAACCCGGGCATCCAGACCCTCGGCTCAATGGCGGTGGCTGGCCTGCTGATCACCACGCAGGTCGGCAACGCCGTCGCCGCCGCCTGGGTCGGCCTTCGCGTCGCGCGGCGCCTACGGACCGCGACTAGGTCTCGCTAAACGGCTTGAGGACCTTGGCGCGAGTGGTGTTGCGCAGCTTGCGCAGGGCCTTGGCCTCGATCTGACGGATGCGCTCGCGCGTGACGCCGAACTGCTGTCCGACCTCCTCGAGGGTGTGGTCGCTGCGTTCGCCGATGCCAAAGCGCATCCGAATTACCTTCTCTTCGCGCGGCGCGAGGCAGGCGAGGCTCTTGCGCACCTTCTCCTCGAGCGCCGCCATGGTGACGGCGTCCACCGGGCTGACCGCCTTTTTGTCCTCGATGAAGTCGCCGAGGTGGCTGTCCTCTTCCTCGCCGATGGGCGTCTCAAGGGAGATCGGCTCCTTGGCGATCTTGAGGACCTTGCGCACCTTGTCGAGCGGCATCTCCATCTTCGCCGCCACCTCTTCTGGCGTCGGCTCGCGCGCGAGCTCCTGCTGCAGGTAGCGGCTGGTGCGAATGAGCTTGTTGATCGTCTCGATCATGTGGACTGGGATGCGGATCGTCCGCGCCTGATCGGCGATCGCGCGCGTGATCGCCTGGCGAATCCACCACGTTGCGTAGGTGCTGAACTTGTATCCGCGTCGGTACTCGAACTTGTCGACGGCCTTCATCAGGCCGATGTTGCCTTCCTGAATCAAGTCGAGGAACTGCAAGCCACGATTGGTGTACTTCTTCGCGATCGACACCACGAGGCGCAGGTTCGCTTCGACCAGCTCGCTCTTGGCCTTGTTGGCGACGCGCTCGCCGCGAGCGATCTGCTGGTAGACCCGCTGGAGCTCCTCCTGGCGGTGCCCGGCGAGCTTGATCGCGTTCTCGATCCGCTTCTTCTGGTCCTTCATGACCCGGTAGGCGGCCTCGAGCTCCTCGGCGGTGACACCGGCCTTCTTCTCGAGGTGGCGTAGCGTCGTGGCGTTCGACTTCTTGAAGTCGCGCGACAGCGCCTGCACGGCTTTGAAGTCGAAGACCACCTCCGGCCGCTTCTTGCCGGGCTGCTTGAGCGCGATCTGCGCCTTCTCGGCGAGGGCCATCTCGCGCAGACGCATCTGGTGGTCGGCGTCCATCATCTCGCGGATGACGTCCTTCAACTCCTCGATCGCGCGGTCGTACTGCTTGCGGTGGAGGCCGCCGTCGAGCAGTCGCTCGAGCAGGGCCCGGCGCAGCACGGCGTCGATCAGGCGCTGTGAGGCCGGTAGGGCCTCGAGCATCCCGACCACCTCGTGGAAGATCGCGGTCTCGACGTAGTTGGGATTGACCGTGACGTAGTCGTAGACCTCACCGGCCTCATTCGGGATCACCCGCCCGTCTTCGTCGGTCGCCCGCTCGTGGCGCGGCAGCGCCTGCTCGGTCTTCTTGGCGACGCGGGTCGGCACCCAGAGCAGCGCCTGCGAGATCGCCGAACGCAGCCGCTCGACCTCGGCGCGACGCGCGGCGGCGGCGGCTTGGAACGCCGGGGTCCGTGGGACGCCGACGATCAGGTTGCTGTAGAGGGCGATGAGCTCCTCGGCCAGCGGTCCGACCGTCTCGAGGGCCGAGACAGCGGCCTTTTTCACGAATGCGCGCGTGGCCTTGGGGGCGCCAGCGGCGAGGCCGTCGACCAGCTCGTCGACCGCTGGGTCTGCCGCCTTGGTCTGGTTCGACAGCGCCGAGAGGCGGCGCAGCGCACCGGTGTCGTCAAAGACGGCCTGCAGCAGATCTTCGAGGCTGCGCGTCGGCTTCTTGCGGGCCAGGTCGGCGCGCGCCGCCTCGGCTGGGTCTTCGCTGCGGATGCGCTTGCGGTAGAGGCGGACGATGCGCATCAGCGCCGACACCGCCTCGCGCTTGCGCTGCTCTTCGGGGTCATCGGTGCGCTGGGTCAGATCGACCATATCGCGCAGAGTCGCCCGGCCAAGGCTCAGCTTCTCGAGAAGATCGCCCATGACTTCACTGAAATAGGGCTCGCGAACCTGCTCGACCAAGATCTCGTGGATCAGCGTGGCGCGTTCCCCATCGCTCTTGGCGGCCTTCACCTTGCGATGCGTGGCCTCCATGCGGTCGTGGTACGCCTCCAAGGCGCTGATATCCCGAATCAAGTTCTCGCAGATCAAGATCTCGTCAGTGCCGCCCTCGCGGTCGTCAACGGCCTTGACGAGGTCCTTGAGCGAGAAGGGCGGCCGCTCACCGCCGCGCTTGCTGTCGCGCAGCGGCGTGTCGATGCCCTTGGCCTCGGCCTCGGCGATCTTCTGGCGAATGTCGCGATCGCGCTCAACGAAGGCGATCATGTCGCGGGCGCGATCACGGAGGTCGAGAAAACGCTGGTAGGTCAGCCGCGTACCGAGCAGCGCGTTCAACACCTCGTGCTCGCCGGTCTCGATGCGCTTGGCGATCTCGATCTCGCCCTCGCGCGTCAGCAGCGCCACCGAGCCCATCTTGCGCAGGTACATGCGCACAGGGTCATTGGTGCGCGCCTGCTGCTCGTCGACGTACTCCTCATCCTTGTCGGGCTGCACGACCGGCGCGGGCGACGGCGCCGGGGCCGGCCGCATCGTGTTCTGCGGCGTCACCTCGCGGTGGGTCGCCTTCGGGTCGAGCACGTCGATGCCGTTGGCCTGAAAGACCGTGACGACATCGTCGACCAGCTGGCGCTCAAGCGACTCGATGCCGCCGAGCAGCGTCTCCAGCTCGTCGACGGAGACGACGCCGCGCTCGCGGGCCAAGGTGAGAAGCTCACGCAGCGCTGCTTCTGGGATCACGTCGAACATGGGTTGCAACCTCAATGGATTTCTTGGGAATCGGACGTGATTCCTCGCCCGTTCGGGCGCGGGGACTCGGTGCCAAGGGGCTGCCCAGGCGACTGTCGGCGTCGCTTGAGGGCCTCGATTCGATTGGAGATGTCGAACACGGTGCGGGCGTCCTGATCGAGGCTGCCGACGCCTGCGCGAACGCGCGCTCGCAGCTCCGCCTGGCTGCGCAGCAGCCCATCGAGCTCCAGCCCGTCGAGCACCGTCTCGACGTGCAGGGGCAAAGACGCCTCTTCTACGCGCGGGGTCTGAACTAGCGCACCGAGGAGCGCGCGCCGCGCCTCGCTGTCCGGCAGCGCCATCAGCCAGCCACGCAGCATGTGCGTGTCCGCCGCTCCCGCCGCCTCGGCGCGGGTACACAGCTCGCCGAGCGCAGTCCGCAGGCCCTGATGCGAGACGAGGTCGAGACCGCCGCTGCGCACGAGCTCGAGCAGCAGGCCGGGGTACCACATCGCGGCCTCAGCGAGGTCGAGCTCCTTGCGCGGCGGCTTGGGCTCAGACGATCGCGGGATGGGCCTGGACGCCGCCCGGGGATCCTCGCCGGGACCAGCCTCATCATCGAACACCAGCGGCCGCGCCGTGCGCGCCAGCTCGCGCTGAACTTCCAGCGGGATCTGGAGGCGGGTCTGCAGTTGCTGCCTGGCCAGCTCGCGCGTCATCGGGTTGGGGATGGTCGCCAGCACCGACTCGACCCGCCTGCCGACCTCAACGCGGCCGGTGATCGTGCCGTCCCACTCGCCGATGGCGGCGTCGACGAAAGCCGTGATCAGGTCGTCGGCGCCGTCGACAAGGCTCTGCAAGGCAGCGGCACCTTGCGTGCGCACCAACTCGTCGGGATCTTTGGCGCCGCAGCGCTCGAGCCAGACCACCTTGCCGTCGAGCCCTGCTGCGAGCGCGAGCGGAATCACCTTCATCGTCGCAGCCCGCCCGGCCTTGTCGCCGTCCATGCACAGGATCACCCGCTCGGTGAACCGGCGCAGCTCGGCGAGCTGGGTCTGGGTCATGGCGGTGCCCATCGGCGCCACGGCGTTGTCGAAGCCGGCCTGGTGCAAGGTGATCACGTCGAGATTGCCTTCCACCACCAGCGCGCTGCGCAGCCGCCGGATGCCACCGCGCGCCTGCCACAGCCCAAAGACCACGTGGCTCTTCTTGAAGAAAGTCCACAGACGGTTGTTGTGCTCGACCTCAAGCGCGCTGAGCTCGCTCTCTGGCGAATTGATGTACTTGGCCGCGTCGGGCTGATTGGCGAGGTCACGACCACCGAAGGCGACGAGGTCGCCGGCCGTCGAGTAGATGGGGAACATCAGCCGGTCGCGGAAGCGATCGTAGAGCCCACCGCCTTGGCGCTGCGCGGCCAGACCGACGCGCACCACGTCCTCGGCAGCGAAACCCTGGCTCTCCAGAAAGGTGCAGAGGCCGTCCCAAGCGTCGGGCGCGCAGCCGATCCCAAAGCGATCGATGGCCTCGGGGCTGAGGCCGCGCTTGTCGGTCGCGTAGCGCAGCGCTTTCTGGCCGGCGGGGCGCTGCAAAGTGGCCTGAAACCAGCGCAGCGCGGCGCCGTTGAGCTCCAACAGCCGCGCCCGTTGGCTGCGCTCCTGCAGCTGCCGCTGCAACGTCTGTGGATCGACATCCTCGCGCTCGATGCGGATCCCCGCCCGCTCGGCGAGCCACTCGACGGCCTCGACGAAGGTCAGCCCCCGAATCTCCCGGACGAACTGCACGACATCGCCACCGGCGCTGCAGCCGTGGCACATGTACACCTTGGTGTGGCCGTTGACGTAGAAGGACGCGGTCTTCTCGCCGTGAAACGGGCAGAGCCCGCGCCATTCCTTACCGGCGCGCGTGAGCTTGACGACGTCGCCGACCACAGCGACCATGTCACTGCGGTCCACGACCTCGCGGACGACGCGATCGGCGATTCTGCCGGCCATCTTCCTCGGGATTCCCACAGCCCAGGTCCGGCCCCCGACGATCACCAGGGGACCCGGCGCGGGAGCCTGCAGGAGCTCCCGAACTCCCGGACGAGACCTGCTTGGGTTCGCACCGGGCCGAAAATTGTATAGGGGATGCCTGCGAACTGTCAAGGTTCGCGGTCTGCGGTTCGCAGGCGCACCGGCACCGCACCGTCGAATTGACCCCAAAAGGACGACGCGGCGACTGAGCCGTCTGACACGCGGCCCCGAAAGGACGGCCGAATCTGGAGGAGCGAGCGGATGGACCCCTGGATGATCGTCGCTGGAGCGCTGCTCTTCGTCGCCCCACCCCTGGGCCTCCTCAGCTGGCTGGGGGCGATCGTCCGCGACGAGCTGCGGCGTCCGCGCGTGCCGGTGCTGATGTACCACCGCTTCGTGGCCCAACGCAGCCTGGACGCTGGCGAGCTGATCGAAGAGGAGCGCGTCTGGGTCGTCACCGATCTCGAACTCGAAGATCAGTGCCGCAGCCTGCGCGCCGCCGGCTACGAGGCGATCGACCTCGATCAGTTGGTCGCTGGCTTCGAAGGCCGAGCGCCACTGCCCAACAAGCCGATCGTGTTCACCTTCGACGATGGCTACACCAGCTGCATCGAGATCGCGACGCCGACCTTGGAGCGGCACGGGATGCGGGGCGTGTTCTACGTCGTCTTGGAGCCCGACGAGCACTCGCGCGAGCTCGTTCAAGGCAAGGATGGGTGGCTGGCGCCCGATCAGCTTCGGTCGATGCACGCCGCGGGGCACACCATCGGCTCGCACACGATCACCCACGGCCTGCTGTCGGAGATGGACGATGCGGGCGTGCGCTGGGAGCTCACGGAGTCCAAGCGGCGGCTCGAGGAGATCCTCGGCGCCGAGGTAGCCCATTTCTGCATCCCGCGCGCGGGTGGCAACCGCAAGATCGAGCGGATGACGGCGGTGGCCGGCTACCGCACCTGCACGGGCTCGGGCAAAGGCACCGCCAATCCGGGCCGCGATTTGCTGCACCTGCCGCGCATCGGTGTGCCCCGGGGTCAGAGTGGCGCCCGCCTCGTCGCGCGCCTTGAGCCGCTGCGCGCCGCGCGCGAGCGCCTGCTCGCTGAGATCCGCATGATCCCGACGCGCTTGCTCGGCCCGAGCGCCGGCTACCGCATTCGACAGGTCCTCTACGGTGGCCCCATCCGCCGCGCGCTCTTGCAAGACCGCCTCGGCGTTCTGGTGGGCATCGCCGCCTGTGGGTGGGTGGGGCTCGGCGTGGCGTGGCTGATGGCCCTGCGCTAGTCGGCCGTGACCGCGTCAACCGCGACAGCACAGCAGCAACCGCCGCGACGCCACAGCGCCTGAGACCGTTGGCGCTCTTTCGCGAGGGACACGTCACCTGGGTCGCAGCG
Source organism: Myxococcales bacterium (assembly GCA_947491025.1). Classification (GTDB taxonomy): domain Bacteria; phylum Myxococcota_A; class UBA9042; order UBA9042; family UBA9042; genus SXNM01. The sequence goes on along the minus strand of CANLIC010000019.1, from coordinate 18,125 downwards.
GCCGTCAATCCTTGCTAGGCTCCGCGCCCGCGCGGAGACTCCGCGCGCGCACCAGCGAGGCCAACCCTGCGATGATGAGCCGTTCCTCTGCCATGCGGGCCCTGGGCCCCTTCGCCGCCTGCGCCATTGCGGCGGCCGTGATCCTGCCTGATCTCGGCGGGCCAGGCCTGCTCGACCCGTGGGAGATGGACCGCGTGGCATGCGCGCGCGCCATGGCCGGGCCCCGCCAGGTACTGGTCGCGGCACCCGAGGAGCTGGCAGCGCAGCTCGACGCCGGCCTCGACGGGGGCTTTGCGGTGCGCCGCCTCGAGGGCAACTTGGCGAAGGCGAGCGGCGAAATCGCGAGCCGTCCCGTGCACGCCATCGTCGTCGATGCCCGCACCGCGCTCGCCGTCGGCGACCGTCAGGCGCTCATCGAGGCGCGGGTCGCGGAGTTCGACCGCCTCGACGTCGACCACCCCTTCGCCGTGCGGTGGATCGCCAGCGACCTGCCGGCGGCCGAAGTGCGCGAGGCGATCGGCCGCGCCCGGGCGAGGACGCTCATCCGAGGTCAGCACAACGGGTTTTGGCACCACGCGTTCCCCGAGGTCGCGCGCGCCGACGAGCTGGCGCCGCTCTTCTGGCACGGCCTCGACGTGGTCGCGCAGGCGGACCTCGTCGCGCTTGTTGCCCGTGACACGCCGTCGCCGTGGACGATGCCGATGCACGTCGTCGACGGCCGAGTTGTAGCGGGTCCTCTGCTCGACACCTGGTTGGTCGCGGCGAGCCTCTCGGCGTTCGGCGCCTCAGAGACGGCGGTCCGTCTTCCCGGCGCGCTGCTGCTGTTGCTCACCGTCGCGCTTCTCTTCGTGGGTCTGCGGCGCCACGCCGACACGACCACGGCCTGGCTGGCGGCCCTGCTGTTGCCGACCATGCCGATGGCCCTATCCCACGCCCGCGCCGTCAGCCTTGAGGCCTCTGCGGCGCTCGGGCTGCTGGCGGTGACGCTCGGCGCGCTGGCCCTGCACGAGCGCGACGCGGCGGCGGCGGGCGACGGCCATGAGGGAGCCGGGCGACCCAGTCTCCCCATCCCGATGGCGTGGATCTCGGTCGGACTTGGACTCGCCGTCCTGCTCGGCGGTCGAGGACTCGGCGGCCTGACGATGGGCACGACGGTCTTAGTCGGCGCCGCCGTGGTCTTTGGCGGCGGTCGGCGCGGGTTGGCGGCGGCGGGCCTCGCCATGCTCCTGCTGGCGGGGGCGGCGTTCGTCATTCTCGGCGACGACCGCGACGCGCTGCTGCGCGCAATGCGGTTCACGCGCGTTCCCTTTGGCGGCGGGCTGCCGGCGACCGAGCGCGACCTCGCAACCGTCATCGGCCAAGTCGGCTTCGGTCTGCATCCCTACGGCGGACTGCTCGTGCTCGGGGCGGGCCGGCTGGCGTACGCCGAGGCTAGCCAAGGCCGAGGCCCAGCGATCTGGCTGCTGGGACTCGGCGCGGGGCTGCTGGTGACCATGGCCCTCTTGCCCGACTTTGACCACGTCGTGGCGCCGATCGCGCCGATCGGCGCTGCGATCACGGCCTTGCTGCTGCGAGAGGCGCTGGCTGGGAAGGTGCACGGCGTGCTGCCGGCGCTGGTCGTGCTCATCAGCGTGGCGCTGCTTCACCGCGAGACCGGCAAAGACGCCGGCACCCTGGTGCGGGCGCTGGTGTGGGACCCGCCCTTCGGCGGCGAGAACGCGGTCTTCCAATGGCCCGAAGAGTTGACGGCCCCACGGGCTGCGCGAGCCATTGCGGTGCTGGGCGTCGCGGTGTTCGCCATCGGCCTCGCCAGGCCGGTCTCCACGCTGCGGCGCTGGGTGCTAGCGCTGGAGGGCCCACGCGCTGCCGCCTGGTGCGCCGGTCTCGCCCTCGCCGGGTGGGCGCTCGACCTCCTGATCTCGCTGGGCATGCGCCTTGATGTCCTGCTGCGTGCCGAGGCCAGCCGCACGGGCTACGACTACGATCGCCTGTGGACGACCATCACCTCCACACGTCCCGAGGTGATCGCCGGCGGCGTCGGCTTCCTCGGAGCCCTGATGCTGGCAGCCGCAGCCAGCGCGCCCAACAGTGCCACGGCGGGCAAGCTGCTCAGGCCGTGGCGCTGGCTCGGGCGCAAGTCCATCGCCGGCAGCGGCCTGCTCATCGCATCTGTCGGTGCGCTCATTGCCGGCTTGATGGTGCACGCGGCGGTGGCTGGCCAGGGCTATGGCGCTGCGCTGGTCGCGGGCGCGCTGCACCCGTCGGCGTGGACGCCCGCCGCGCTGGCCGCTGTGGGAGCACTGACGCAGGCGCTGGTGCGCCGAGGTCTCGTGCCCGAGGCGTTGGCGCCGGTCCGCGGCGCGCCGCTCGCCCTCGTCGCTGTCGCCGTCGGCGGCATGGGCATCGGCGCCAGCGCGGCAGTCGGAACGTGGAGTTACGGGCTCTTGATCGCGTGCTGGGGCGGGGTCGTGGCAGCACTGGCGCTGGCGACGGCGGCGACGAATCCGCTGCGCACCCTGGCACGCACGGCGCTTGCCCTGGCGCTGTGGACGGCCCTGCCGCTGGCAATCGCCCTCGGCGCGCGTCTCGTCGAGGTGGCGCCCGACGGCGGCCGGCTCCTCACCCGCATGGCGCTGCTGGCGCCCGATTCCGTGGCGCTCTTGGTGCTTGCGCTGCTGACGGCACTCAACCACCTCGCAACGCGCAAGCCTGCGGTCGAGGGAGTACGCTTCGCCCTCGGCTGGCTGGCGAGCCTCGGTGAGCTGCCTGCCGTCGGCGTGCTGGCGACCGCTGTCGCTGGTCTGGCCCTGGCGAGCGGCGTCGCCTTCGGCCTGCTTCCGGAGATGAGCGTCCACTTCTCCCAAAAGCACCTGCTGGCGACGATTCGCGAGGGCGGCGGCGATCTGCAGGCCGACCCGCCTGTGGCCTACAAGCACCCGGGCGCAGCCGGCGCGCGTGTGCTTGGCAGCAATTTCTACACCGCTGCCCTGCCAACCTTGGCGTCGCGCGACGAGGCCATTGCCGCGTTGGCCCCGAATGTCCCGCAGACGGCGACCGAGCTGCACCTCAGCGACTGGGGCGAGTCGGCGCGCACGGCGACCATCGCCTTGCCGGCGACGCGGCGGTTTCTCGTCGTCCCCAAGGCGGAATTCTCGGCCCTCAATGCCGCATACCGCGAAAAGAACGACGGCCGGAGCGTGGCGGTGCTCAACGCCTCGAGCTCGCGCCTGGTCCTGGCGACGAGCGAGCTGCCCAAGGGCCGCAAGAGCGCCAACTGGCTAGATGACGCGATCTTGACGCCAGCCGCCTTCGCCAAGGTCGCGTCCGTCCAGAAGATCTCGGCCGACTTTGACGGAGTGCTCGAGCTCGTCGGCTGGCGCCTGGCCGAGGCGAGCGTCCGCCGCGGCCAAAAGTACCACCTCGAGCTCTTCTTCCACGTCAAGCAAGCGGTGCCGGTCAGCTACATGATCTTCATGCACCCGCACCCCCTGCACCGCGATCTCTGGCCGTTGGCCGTGGTGCCGCACACCGAGGCAGAAGGCAAGCGTTGCACCGGTTGCTTCCAGACCAATCATTGGCGCATGGGAGACGTGGTGCGGGTCGATATCGACCAAGAGGTGCCGCTCGGGACCTCCGCCGGGCCGGCGGAGATCATCCTTGGCCTCTTCGACCCGCAGACCGACAAACGCCTGCCGCTGCTCTCGGTGACCGGACCAGACACCTTCCAACACAACGACAACCGCGTCACGATTGGCAACCTCATCGTTCGCTGAGGCCCTCTTGGCGCGGGCCGCTGCGCGCTGACGCGCGAGGAGCCCCCCGATGGACGTCGAGACCCAGATCTCCGCGGTCCGCCTGCTCGGCACTGCGCGCGATCCGGTGGTGTCGCTGATCGATCAGCGCCTGCTGCCGTCCCGCACCGTGTGGTTGGCGACCAGCGATGGCGAGGTCGTGGCCCGGGCGATCACCGACATGGTGGTGCGCGGCGCGCCGGCGATCGGCATCACCGCCGCCTATGGCCTCGTGGTGGCGATGGCAGGCATCCATTGGCCGCCAGAGTCGACGGCGAGTGATGACGAGGGCGAGCGCTTCCAGGCCTGGCACCGCCGCTTCGCGCAGACGCGCCCGACGGCGGTCAACCTGTTCTGGGCGCTCGATCGCATGGCGGCCTGCTACGGTCGGGTCGATGGCGGTCCTGAGGCGAAGCTGGCCGCGCTCCGGTCCGAAGCGATCGCGATTCACGATGAGGACCGTGCCTATTGCGCGTCGATGGCCCACCACGGCGCGGCGCTGCTGCCGGAGACGGGCGGCATCCTGACCCACTGCAACACCGGCGCCCTGGCCACCGGCGGCGTCGGAACAGCGCTCGGTGTCTTCCGCGCCGCGCTGCAGGCAGGCAAGCAGCTGCACCTCTTCGCGGATGAGACGCGGCCCTTCTTGCAGGGGGCGCGCCTGACCGCCTGGGAGTGCGTGCAGGACGGGCTGCCGGCGACGCTCATCTGCGACAACATGGCGGCGTCCCTGATGCGTGAAGGCAAGATCGCGGCCGCCATCGTGGGAAGCGACCGCATTGCCCGGAACGGGGACGTCTGCAACAAGATTGGCACCTACAACGTGGCCGTGCTCTGCAAGCACCACGGCATCCCGTTCTACGTCGCAGCCCCGACCTCGACAGTCGACCTGAGCTGTCCCGACGGCAGCGCCATCCCGATCGAGCAGCGGTCGCCGCGCGAGGTGACGCACGTCGGCGGCTGGGCGCCCGAGGAGCTGTTGGCGTCGCTCGCAGTGGCGCCCGAGTCGGTCAAGGCCCTCAATCCGGCCTTCGACGTCACGCCGGCAGCGCTGGTGACGGCCATCGTCACCGAGCTTGGCGTCGCGCGCCTGCCCTACGCCGACGATCTCATCGCGATGGTCGCGGCGGCCGAGGCTCGCCGCCAGCGATGAGCCGCGGGCGGGCCGACCGGTCGAGCCCCATGCCAGCGGCGACGCGGGCAGAGGCCATCCGACTGCTGCTCGCCTTCGTCCGCGCGCTGCACATCCACGGCGCGCCAGCCCACCGCCTGGAGCGCGAGGCCGGTGCGGTGGCCAGTCGACTCGGCATTCAGGCCTCGTTCTTCTCGACGCCGACTATGCTATTGGCGTCGTTTGGCGACGACGACGCCACGGCCGAGACGCACGTGCTGCGTGTGGAACCGGGAGCCGTGAACCTCGGCGTGCTGGCCGAACTCGACCTGCTGGGCGCTGCGATGCGTGCCGGCGCGCTGCCGATGGCCGAGGCGCTGGAACGCGCCCGCCAGCTCGCGATTCCGCGCCCGTTGCGCAGCCGTTGGAGCCTGGTGCTGGCCGGAGGGGTGGCATCCTTGGCAGCGGCGGCGCTGATGGGCGGCGGTGCCGAAGAGCTGCTCACCGCAGGCGCCATCGGGGTCGGACAGGCCGTGCTCGGCCTCTGTGGCCGGCGCTTCGAGCCGGTGGCGCGCTTGCGGTTGGTGCTGGCCGGCCTGCTCTCCGCTGGAGTCGCCGGCGCGGTCGCGACGCAGACCCCGTTGGCGCTGACGCTGGTCACCGTAGCCGGAATCATCAGCCATGTCCCGGGCTTGACCCTGACTGTTGCGATGACTGAGCTGGCGACCCAGCACCTCGCCAGCGGCAGCGCCCGAACCTTTGACGCCTTGACGACCCTGGCGCAGCTCGCGTTCGGCGCCCTGGTCGGTGCCGCGCTCGCCGCCAACGTTGGCCCGCCGCTCATCCACATCCTGACCGCCAACGAGGCGTTGCCCGCCACCGCCGCGGGTCTGGCAGGCGGCATCGCTCTTGCCCGCCTGCTCGAGGCCCGGCGCGCCGACGTTCCGGTCGTGGTCGCGGCCGCAGTGGTCGCCCTCTGGGCGGCTCGCTTTGGGGAATCGGCGGTCGGCGGGGTCCCAGGCGTGGCCCTCGCCTCGACCTTGGTCGGAGTGGTGGGCAACGGCTTCGCGCGCGCGCGCCGCCAGGCCGCCAGCCTGGTGCTGATCCCGGGCATTTTGATGCTGGTGCCCGGCAGCTTGGGGTTTCGTAGCCTGGCACAGCTACTTGCCGGCGATGTCATCGCGGGCGTGTCGATGGCCGTACAGGTCGCCATGGTGGCGATGGCGCTCGCGGCAGGTCAGATCGTGGCCCACGCCGTGGTGCCGCCGCGTCGTGGGCTCTGACGGCCGAGCGTCCCCTGGCGGTGGGCGAGGTCCCCAAGCCATCCGACGAACGCGCTGCGAGTGCTCACGCGCCGGTGCGCGACTTTCATCGGCCCGTCGCTGGCGGCGGTGCGGCGCGCGACCTACCCTAGGAGCACAGCGGGGCATCGCGCCTCGCAGCCTTGATTCAGACGAGGGGGCTCGATGCGTGACGACACCAAGACCGAGGCCACGATGGAGCCGAGCGCCGCCGCAGCGCCCGAGCCGCGGCTGCTCAGGCTGCCTACGGGGCTCGGCCTCGTCGTGCAGCAGGTGCCGAACGCTCCGGCCGTGGCCATCCATGTCTGGGTCGGCGTCGGTGGCGCCGACGAGCGCGACGGCGAACGCGGGCTCGCGCACCTGCACGAGCACATGCTTTTCAAGGGCACCAGCCGACGCGGCGTTGGCCAGGTGGCGGCCGAGGTCGAAGGCGTCGGCGGCCAGATCAACGCCTGGACCAGCCTCGACCAGACGGTCTACCACGTCACGATGCCTGCCCACGAGTGGCGAACGGGCCTCGATGTCCTCGCTGACGTCATCTGCGACTCCTCCTTTGATCCAGGGGAATTGAGCCGCGAAATCGAAGTCGTGTGTGAGGAAATTCGTCGCGCCGAGGACAGCCCAGGGCGGGTCATCTACCGCGGCCTGCTCGAGGCCGTTTTTGGCGATCACCCCTACGCCAAGCCGGTGCTCGGCACGGCGGAATCGGTACGGGCGATGGACCGCGATCGCATGCGCGCCTTCTTCGGCCGCCACTACCGCGCCAGCAACACCATTGTCAGCATCGCCGGCCCGATGGCTGAAGCCGAGGTGCGCACGGCCGTGGCCGACGCATTCGCCAAGCAGCGCCGCGACGCCGCAGTCAAGCGCCCTGCGCCCGTCCAGCCGAGCCGGCCGAGCAGCGCGCGGGTGATGCGGAGCGCCTTCTCGGAGACCCGTCTGGCAGTAGGGTTCCGCGCCCCCGACTTGCTCGGCGCCGACGTTGCCGCCTTGGACGTCTTCGCCCTGATTTTGGGCCAGGGCGAGTCGAGCCGGCTGTTCCGTCGCGTGCGCCGTGACCTTGGCCTGGTCAATGACATCGGCGCCTCTTGCTGGACGCCACAGCGTGGCGGCGTGTTCAGCATCTCGTTCAGCACCAGCGATGAGCGGGTCATGCCGGCCTTGTCGGCCACGCTCAGCGAAGTGCGGGCGCTGCTCGACACGGGCCCGGACGAAGAAGAGGTCGAGCGAGCGCGGCGGCAGATCGTGTCGGAGGCAACCTGGAAGCTGGAGACCGTGCAGGGACAAGCGCACAGCAATGGCTTCTACGCCCAAGCACTCGGCGATCCGACCTTCGAGCGACGCTACCACGACGCGATCAACGCGGTGACCGTGGCGGATGTCCGCCGCGTCGGCAACGTCTGGCTCCGTGGCGACCAAGCCCACGCCGTGCTGCTGGTCGGGACCGCGCAGGCCGAACAGAGCGCCGCCGCAGCTGCTGGCCAAAGTGACGCCCCGGCACCGGCGGCGCCACCTGCCACTGGCGAGGCGGCCGTCGCCTCGACAGCACCCCTGCCAGACGAGGCGGCTCTGTTGCAAGCGCTGGCCGCCCTCGGCGTGCCGGCGGCGACGCCCCAGCGGGGCGAAGTCCGCGGCCGAGCCGTGAGCGCCGATGGCGTCATCCGCATCGAGCTTGCCACCGGCGACCGCTTGCTGGTGCTGCCCGACCGCTCCGTGCCGGTCTTCGCCCTGCGCCACGCGGTCTCCGGCGGACAACGCGACGAGGAAGCAAGCACCGCAGGCCGCGCGCTGCTGGCAGCCGAGCTGGTGACGCGCGGCACGAGCCGCCGGTCCGCCGACGAGATCTCCTTCGCGATGGACGGCATGGCGGGGGAGATCGCTGCCATCGCCGGGCGCAACTCCTTCGGGCTCTCGGTCGCCACCCTGGCGCGCCACGGCGAAGCCATGCTGGACCTGACGCTGCAGTGCATGCTCGACGCGACGCTGCCAGACGCGGAGCTCGAGGTCGCCCGTCGTGCCCAGCTCGAGGCCATCCGCCACCAGCGCGACAGCCCTGCACGTCAGGCCTTTCGGGCCGCCATGGCCGTGCTTTGCGGCGATCACCCCTACGGGCTCGACATGATCGGCCATGACGCGAGCGTCGCCGCCCTGACGCGCCAGGACTTGCTGACCTACGTCCAGGGTCGCTTCGCGCCCGGCCAGGCGGTGTGGGCAGCGTGCGGCGACGTCGACCCGGACTGGCTGACGCAGCGCCTCAACGCCGCGCTCGTCGGCCGGTCGGGGGGCGCCCCGCCGCCGACGGTCCGGCCCGTTGCCGCGCTCGCCGCCACCGAGCGGTTGCGCCTCCACAGCGCCAAAGAACAGAGCCATGTCGTGCTCGCCTACCAAGGCGCGAAACTGACCGCCCCGGAGCGCTTCGCCCTGCAGGTGCTGGCAGCGCTGCTCGGTGGACAGGGCGGCCGGCTCTTTCTGGACTTGCGCGACCGCCAGAGCCTTGCCTACTCGGTCAGCGCCAGCAGCAGCGAAGGGACAGAGCTCGGCGCCTTCACGTTCTACATCGGCACTGCACCGGACAAGGTGGCGACGGCGCTGGCCGGCTTGACGCGCCACATCGACCGGGTCTGTGAGGAGCGGGTCGGGGCCGACGAGCTCGACCGGGCGCGCCGCTCTCTGGCGGGTGGCTACGCCATCGGGTTGCAGCGCAGCGGCGCACGTGCCAGCGCGCTCTGCCTCGCCGAGCTGTATGGCACCGGCGCCGGCGGTTGGCAGGCCGAGATCGATGCCCTGTTGGCGGTGACAAGCGAGGACGTCTTGGGCGCTGCGCAGCGCTTCCTCGGCCGCGGCCACCACGTCGAGGTGGTCGTGGGGCCCGAAGCGACGTAGCGCGTGGCGAGCGTCAGGGGCGGCGGCGGCAGGCCATCGAAGGCCCGAAAGCCATGCGCCGCCTTAGATGCCTTGCAGCAGCAGGTCCGCCCACTTCTTGCCGTCGATCGCGCCCTCGCCCTCGGACTTGTAGTTCTGGCTGGCCTGGTCCATGATCCGCTTTCGCAACACATCCGAGGCCTTGGTGCCGGCCTGGACGAGCTGGTCGCCGGCCGCGATCTCTCTCGCCACCATCGACTTCAGCGCCATGTAGCTGCCCCAGCCGACCTGCCGGACGCCGTTGACGAAGAAGGCGGGCGTTCCAGAGGCGCCGAGCTCCTCGGACATCTTCGAGTCGCGCTTGATCGACGCGAGTACGTTGCCATCCTGCAAATCGCTCTGGAATTTGGCGACATCCAAGCCCAGTTCGCGGGCGATGTCGAGCAGCCCGGCGTCATCGAGGCGCCCGGTCTGAAACAGCTTGTCGTGGTATTGCCAGAACTTGCCCTGCTTCTGCGCCGCGATCGACGCCGCTGCGGACGGCTGGCTGCGGCCGTGCATCTCGAGCGCATTGTGGCGGAAGACGACCTTCACCTTGCCGGGGAAGTCGAGGACCAGCTGCTTGATGGGGTCAGCCGAGCGACGGCAAACCGGGCACTGGAAGTCGGAGAACACGGTGACCAAGGCCATCGCGTCCTTCTCGACGCCGAGGTAGGCCAAGCCCTCCGCCGGCGAGCGGGCGATCTGGGCGAGGTCAGCGCTCTTGCCGGCGCCCTCGTCGCTCTGGCTGTCGAGACTCTGCGGCTTGGCTGACGCGGCTTCTGCAGCGGCCACGGGCGCCGCAGGCGCGGGCTCTGCCGGAGCGGCCGCGGCGGCAGCCGGCGCCTGCGGTGCCTCGGCCGGGGCTGCGGCGGGTGCGGCGGCGGCGGACGGGGGCGCGGCGGCGGCAGGCGCGGGCGCGACGGCCACTGCGGCGGCAGGCTGAGCATCCCAACGCCCGACCATGAAGCCAGCCACCGCCAAAAGCGCAGCGATGGCGAATGCGTTCGACTTGTCCATGTGCTCGTCCTCTCTAATCACGCGCGGCGTTCGGGGCCGCATTCCCGGAGGGTGTTCGATGGCGGCGATCGCCACGCTCGGCGACACCTGCGCGGACCGTCACGGCGGTCTGGGCGTGCAACCCTCACCGCGACGCGTCGATTCCCCCGACTACTCGGCGTGCAGCGCGCCGTCGCCAAGCGGAACCAGCTTGTAGGCACCGAAGCTGTAGGCGACAACGCCGCGAATGCTCTTGAACTTGGTGCCGACCGGGAAGCTGGCGCGAAAGACGCCGTCGGCGCCCTTGACGCTGAAGGTTGTACCAAAGCCCGGCGCGACCAGCACCGCCTTATCCTTGTCGTCCTTGCCGACGTAGAACTCGCCGTGCGGCTTGCCGTCCGTGCCTTTGGGCTCGTTGTCGCTGACGACCACGTTCTCGATCGACACCAGCGTGCCCTCGGTGGCCTCGTTGTCCTTCGGGGTGACGTTGACGCCGATCTTGTCGAGCGTGAGCGTAACCGCCACGGGCAGCTCGGTCGCGCCCTCGACCTTGGTGATCTTCTTGCCGCTGATCTGCGTCGCGCAGTAGTAGTCGACGAGGTCGCCCTGGACATCCAGCACGTCGCCCGGCTTGAGTTTGCCAAGGTCGCCGCCGTTCGGGCCCGTGATGTAGATCCCCTTCCAGAGCCCGCCGCCCTTGTCCTGTACGTAGGCCGCGTCGAGCTTGCCCGGCTTGTCGACCTTAAAGATGACAGACGACACCAGGACCACGCCCTTGGCGAGCACGCCCTTGGTGCCATTGGTGAATCCGGGGCTCTTCTCCGTGCATTCCACGGACTCCATCTCTTGCTGCAGCGCCTCGATGGTCTTCTCGACGCCGGCGCTGGCACCGTCGGTGCCGGCCGCGCCATCCACTCCGCCCGCACCGTCGCCTGTGACATCGGAGCCGGCGCCGCCAGTGGCGTCGGTCCCGCCGCCCGCCGTGTCGACCGCGCCGCCGCCGGTGTCAGTCCCGCCGCCACCCCCGCCGCCCGACGAGCCCACTTCGGCGCAGCCGATGAACAACCCGCACGCCGCACCCCACACCGCGATCCGCCACATCTTGTACTCCAGGTCGTCGACTCGGCTTCCCGTCTGGCTTCGGCAACGCCGCCCGATGCTCCGGGCCTGCAGCGTAGGGAGCGCCCGCCAGCGCGTCAACTCAGGGGGCGCCCGGCTCGGCCCGACCCCACCTGCAATGGCGCATCTCGCCTGGCCGTGGCGCCGCGATCGCCGTCGATCGCGGCCTCTGCCCGCGCTGCGTCCAGCCAGGCCGGCCCGGCGCAACGGGCCGCCGTCACGCAAACAGCTGAACTACATGACGATTTCGACACATCGCCCAGGTGCCCGAATTCTTGACGCTCCTCACCCCCCAGCCTACGCTCACCCTTGGCGGGCCACACACGCGTGCGGTGGCCACCCGGTCGGGCGTACACTCGGCCCTTCGGGCAACCGTGCCCGCGGGGATGGGGTGTGGTTCGGTCATCGGGAGCGCAGTTGGCATGGCGGGACAGAACCTCATCGGCCTCGACATCGGCACCTCGTCGATCAAGGTCTGTCAGCTGAAAGACACCAAAAAAGGCGTCCAGTTGCTGGCCTTTGACTCGATCATGCTGCCGCCAGACACGATCCGTGACGGCCAGGTGATGCACGCGCCTCTGCTCTCCCAGCGGATCCAAGAGGTCCTCAGCCTCAACAAGATCCGACACCGGCGGGCCGCGATCTCGATGGCCGGCCATGCCGTCATCATCAAGAAGATCTCGCTCCCGGAGATGACCGAGGAAGAGCTCGAAGACTCGATTCAGTGGGAAGCGGAGCAATACATCCCATTTGATATCAAAGATGTGCACGTCGACGCGCAGATCATCAACGCCCGAGCCGGGCAAGGCCAGATGGACGTGCTGCTGGTCGCCGCCAAGCGGGCCGTGGTCGATGAGTTCGTTGAGGTGGTCCGCGACGCTCGCATCGACCCAGCGGTGGTCGATGTCGACGCCTTCGCCCTCTACAACTGCTTCGAGCTCAACCATCAGGCAGCGCGTGAGGACACCGTCGCGCTAGTCAACATCGGCGCGTCGACCATCAACATCCACATCGTCGCCGATGGCATCCCCACCTTCACGCGCGACATCACCATCGGCGGCAACTTGCTCACCGAAGAGATCAGCAAGCAGTTCGCGGTGCCGTGGGAAGAAGCCGAGCACATGAAGACCTCGTCGGAAACGACGCTGTCGATGTCCGGCGTCTTGCGCGAGGTACAGCGCATCAGGGAACGCATCAGCGAGCAGATGGTGAGCGAAGTGCAGCGATCGCTGGACTTCTTCGCCGCCACATCGATGAACGCGGAGATCTCCACCATCTACCTGTCGGGCGGCGCCGCGCTCCAGACCGGCCTGATCGAGGGGCTCGAGCGCCGGCTTGGCGCGGAAGTTCGGGCGATCAACCCGTTCCAGAACGTCATCGTCGATCCGAAACGCTTTGACATCGCGAGCTTGCAACGCATGGCCCCGATCGCCGCCGTTGCGGTCGGACTGGCTCGGCGTGGCAGCAAGGGAGACCGAGTGTGATTGCGATGTTGGCGATGATCCGCATCAACCTGCTGGGTGCTCCGGCCCAGAAAGGTGGCAAGCGCAAGCGCCGGACGGCGTCGCTGCCCGATGTGCCGAATCTCGGCATTCTCATCTTCGTGCTCCTGCTCGTCATGGAGTTCGCGGCCCTCTATACGTGGCACGCCGAGGCCAGCGAGAGGGCGACCTCGCTTGGCACCCGCCTTCGCCGCGCCAAGACCGAGCTCGACGCGGCCAAGCGAGTCGCTGCCGACATGGCTGTTCTGCAGAAGGACATCCAGGAGCTAGAGAAGGTCTCGCTGCTCTTCGAAGAGCTCGACGGCGAGAAGCGCGGCCCGCTCGGAGCGTTCACCTTCCTGTCGTTCATGTTGAAGGTGCGAGACCCGAAGGTGGTTCCGACCAGTGAGCTCAAGCTGCTGGAGGCGTCTGGCTGGCGCACGCGCTGGGAGGCCAACCGGGCCTGGTTCACCAGCATCCGCGAGGCCGAGGGTGAGGTCACCCTGATGGGCGAGGCGATGAACCACGAGGACGTCGCCGAGGTGCTGCGCCGGCTGGAGTCGTCGGCACACTTCCGCAATGTGCAGCTGGCGTTCAACGAGAAGCGCAAAGACGGGCGGTTGGACCTCGAGATCGTCCAGTTCACCATCAAGGCGACGCTGATCTACCTCGTCGAACCCTACCTGTCTCCGGAGCAGCGCCAGGCCAAGCTGGAGGCCGCGGAGATGGCGGGCGAGGCGACCGCGATCGGCGACGCTGGCGCGGACGGCTCGGGCCTCCGCTTGCCGTCAGACCGGGCGCCGCCGACGGAACTCGACGCCCGCGACATCAACGCCCTGGCGGTCGATCCCTCCCCGACGGCCGACGCCGAGAGCCCAACGCCCACCGCTGCTAGCGGCGTCGACGCGGCGGTGCCGCCGAGCGGTGGAGCGACGCCGACCCAAGGCAGCGCCCCGGCCGCTCCGACGCCACCGACACCCCTTGTGCCGACGCCGGCGAGAGGTGCCCCATGATGGAGCAGTTTCTCAAGCTGCCTCCAGCGCAAAAAGCAGGCGTCTTGGCGGCGATCCTCGCCGTGCTTGGCGCTGGCGGCTACTTCCTGTTGATCGACCCGGTCATTAGCGAGGCGACCCAGAGCGAGAAGGACCTCAAGGCGACAGACGCCCAACTCTCCGGCCTGGCGGCGACCGCCAAAGAGGCAGAGCTGGCGAAGCTGCGCAAGCGCAAGGACGACTTGGTCGAGCAGGACAAGGACAACCGCAAGATGCTGCCGATGTCGGATGAGGTCCCGGACCTCATCGAGAACCTCCAGCATGACGCCGTCGCCTGCAACTTGACGGTCTCGCGCTTTGAGCGACTCGACACCCGCCACATGAACCTCGTCGACGCCGTGCCGGTGCGCATGAGCGTCAGCGGCTCGATGATCGACGTGGTGCGCTTCCTGCGCATCTACGCGAGCCCCGATCGGCGCGTCATCCACCTGCGCCGGCTCTCGGTTGAGAACGTTCCGCTCGAGCATGGCGAGCTGCTGAAGGAGCTGCGCGAGACGTATACTCCTGAGCAGAAGACCGCCTTGCTAAAGCAATCGCCGACCCAGCAGCTGCGCGAGCAGATCGACGTCCAAGAGCGTGCGCGCAAGAAAGCCTTTGTCCGAGCGACCTTCACCGCATACGCCTATACCTGGACTGGCAAGCCGCCGGCGGAGAGCGCCGAGCCCGAGCTGCCCGGCAAGCGGAAGAGGACCTGATGGCCTGTTGGAACCCAACGCCCCGAAGCGACGCGGCGCTGCTCAGCGCCGGACGCGCACGCATCGACGCACGGCGCGGAGCGTGGGTGTACCTCTTGGCGTGGACCTTGACCGGCTGCGGCGAAGAAGCCAAGAAAGCCGCGCCAGCCGCCGCAGAGGCCGCTGTTGCCGCGATCGTCGCCGGACCCGATCCCGTGCTGGAGCGCTGGGAGCCCCTCGGTGAAAACCCGCGAAATGTGCCGCTGAAGGAGCTGTTCAAGCGCTACGAAGCCGCCAAGATCGAGGAGCTCGCCAACCCGATGCTGGCGAACCTGGTCGACTTCGTTCCCAAACCCAACGAGAACAAGGACGAGCTGGGTGGCCAGCCGAACTATGAGCTGCAGGACCAGGGCGCCGCCAAGTCAGCGCTGGAGTTGAGCCAAGCCAAAGACGTCGATCCCCGCATCGCCGAGGCCCTGCAGCAGTACACGCTCATCATCCTGCTGACCGGCATCGCCCGGCCCAAGGCAGTGCTCACCGACTCCAAGGGTGAGCGCATCGAGGTCGAGCGCGGCGATCCGCTCGGCAGAGAGGGCGGCCGCGTCAAAGCGATCCTGCAGTACGAGTTGCTGATCGACGTACCGGGCAAGTCCGAGCCGTTCAAAAAGAACATCAAGCCAGACCTGCACCAGTACACGGGCGACGGTGCGCCGAGCACCGAGAAGAAGGAACTGTGATGCGACCTGCACACTCTCCCTCCGCGCTTGAGCGCGCCCTGGCGAGCACGCTGGCGGCGACCCTCGCTGCGCCCCCAACGCTGCCCGCCGTACTGGTGCCGGTCTTCTACGCCGGCTCGGCGTGGGCCGCCCCGTCCGCCAGAAGCGTCGTCGCGATCGAGTCGTTGGACGTCGTCGAGGCCGCCGACACCACGGTCATCACCATCCGCACCAGCGTCGCGCCGACGTTCACGACCTTCCGCCTCGAGCAGCCACCCCGCCTTTTCGTCGACATCGCCGGCCACGATCCGGGCCCCTTCGAGCGTCCCATCGCGGTCCAGAACGGCGTGATCCGGACCGTTGAGGCCCTGCGCTACCGCGAGCGCGACAGCGAAGTCGCCCGCATCGTGCTGACCCTGGACCAAGACGCCCTGTTCCACGTCCGCACCGACGGCAACGCCGTGGTCATCGTCGTCGACGGCACCGACCGCAAGCTGTCCGCCGCACAGTCTCGCGCCATCGCCAGTACGGCCGCTGAGGCCCGCACGGCGGCGGCGCGCGAGCGCGAACTCGCAGAGACGCTGCGGCAAGCGCGCGATCGCGAAGGCGCCGCCACCGCCGAGCGCGATCGCCTTCAGGCCGCGCTCGACAAGGCGCGCGCCGACGCTGCCAAGGCCGGTGCCGAGGCCACGGCGGCCAAGGTCCGCGGCGACACAGAGCAACACGCGCGCGTGCAGGCCCTCGAAGCCCAGGCGGCAGAAGCCGCAAAACGCCTCGCGACGGCGACCTCGGCAGCGACAGTCGCCAGTCAGGAGCGTGCCGCCCTGCGCGAGGAGCTCAACCGAGAGCGCGCGAGCCTCGACTCAGCCGTCGCCCAGCGTCGCGCCGAGGAGGCTCGCATCGCGCTGTTGCGCGAGCAGATCCAGAAGGCGCGCCAAGTCCAAGGCCTGCGCGACGAGAAGCGCATTACCTCGCTGGAGCAGTCGCTCAAGCAAGCCCAGCAGACCGCCGAGTCCCTCCGTGCGGAGGTGCACAACGCACGTGAGACGCGCCGCGCGGCCCAGACCGAGGAGGTCGCGAAGCTCAAGGCCGAGATCGCGGCGCGCGACGCAGAATTGGCTCGGCGCAGCGAGGCGGCTGGCCAGCAGACCGCTGCGGCGCGCGGCGAGGCCGAAAGGGCCCGCACCGAGCTCGAGGGATTCCGCAAGACCCTGGCCGAGTCCCAGGCCGCGCTGACGCGAGCGCAAAAGGCCGACCAAGAGCGCGTCGAGGCCGAGCGCCGCTGGCGAGCGGCAGAAGACCGCGCAGAGCAAGCGCTGCGAACCTTGGCCGAACGAGATCGGCAACTGCAGGAGGCCCAGCGCCAGATGGCTGCGATCGCGGCCAAGGAGAGCGAGGCGCGGCGGCGTGCGGAGCAGGTGGCGTCGCTGCTGCAACGTCGCGAGACCGAACTCGCCTCAGCCCGCGACGCGCTCGCGCAGCGCGAAGCCAACCTGGCGCAAGCGCAGGCCGACGCGGCGCAGCGAGAGCAGGCCGCTCGGAATGCCGGCAAGGTGCAAGAGGCCGAGGTCGCCGCCAAGGAGCGCGTGCGCCTGGACCAGGCCCGCGTCGAGCTGACGCTCCGGCTTGATAAGCAGCGCAAGGCGCTCGAAGGCATGCGCTCCGAGGCGACCGCCAACGCGACAGCGCGCCAGCGCGCTGAAGCCGAGGCCGCGCGCTTGCAGGCCGCGCTCGCCGAGCGCGAAGCCAAGCTGCAGCAGCTCCAGCAAGAGCGGGCAGCCGCTGCAGAGCTCGCAGCAGCCCAAGCGGCGCGTCGTACCGATGCCGCTCTGGAGCGCAGCCGCGCGGAGGCCGCAGAGCGCGAAAAGGCCGCGGCAGCGCAGGTGATCGCGCTGCAGCAAGAGACCGAGCGGCTGCGCGGCGAAATGGCCCGCCAGGCCGGGGACCGCGACCGCGAGCTGGACGGGATTGAAGCCCAGCTTGGCCGCCGCGTCGCTGCGGTGCAGACGGAGCTGACTGAAGCGCGCAAGGTCAATGACTCACTCGAGAAGGAGCTCGGCGCCGCGCGCGACCTCGCCGCGCGCCAGTCCCGCGAACTCACCGCGGAGCGCCGCCGCACGCTCGAGCGCGAGGCTGAGTTGGCGCGCGAGCGTCAGACTGCCGCAGTCCGCGAGTCGGAGCTCGCCAAAGTGCGCGAGAAGGCGGCAGCGCGCGCCGCGGAGCTGGCCAAAGAGCGCGAGCGGGCCGCCGTCCGCGAAGCAGAGCTGGCGCGGGCGCGTCAGGCCGCCGCACGCGACGTCGCTGCCGAGCAGGCGGCGCGCATGGCCGCCGAACTGAAGCTGGCGGCGCTCGCCAAGGCCCGCGACGAGGCGGACGCCAAGGCCACGGAGCTGCGCGAAGCTCAGACCCAAGCGTCTTCGGCAGCCACGGAGGCGGAGCGCCAGCGCAGCCAGCTGCTGGAGCGCGAAGTGGAGTTGGTGCGCGAGCGCCAACGCGCGGCGCAGTCCGAGGCCGAGGTGGTGCGTCTGCGCAAGCTCGCAGAGGCCAAGGAGCAGGAGCTGCAGCGCCAGCAGGTCAGCGTCGCACGCCAGGAGCAAGAGCTGCAGCGTCAACGCGCCGCAGTGCTCGCGCGAGAGCGTGAGTTGGCGCTGGAGCGCAAGACCGCCATCGAGCGCGAGGCGGAACTGGCCAGGCAGCGCGAAGCAGCGACCGCGCGCCAGCGCGAGCTGGCCGTGGAGCGCAAGACAGCGGTCGAGCGCGAGGCCGAGCTCGCCAAGCAGCGCGAAGCAGCGACCGCGCGCCAGCGCGAGCTGGCCGTGGAGCGCAAGACAGCAGTCGAGCGCGAGGCCGAGCTCGCCAAGCAGCGCGAAGCAGCGACCGCGCGCCAGCGCGAGCTGGCCGTGGAGCGCAAGACAGCGGTCGAGCGCGAGGCCGAGCTCGCCAAGCAGCGCGAAACTGTGACCGAGCGCCAGCGCGAGCT
>CANLIC010000018.1 GCA_947491025.1 Myxococcales bacterium | reverse complement strand
TCGCAAGGGCGGTCCGCAACCGATTGGATTCTTTGGTGGCTGGGGTGGGAGTTGAACCCACGACCTAACGATTATGAGTCGTTTGCTCTAACCAACTGAGCTACCCAGCCAGGGCGCCTGACCCGAGGGGTGATGCCAGCCCGCTCGTCGCAGGCGGGCCATGCGCCACCCTTGCTGCCTCGCCCTGCGTGGCAGGGCGCCGTGCGACTAACGCTTGCTGAACTGGAAGCGGGCGCGCGCAGCAGCTTGACCGTACTTCTTACGCTCTTTGGCGCGCGGGTCACGGGTCAGCATCCCGGCGGCCTTGAGCGGTCCGCGCATCTCGGCGTCGAGCACGGTCAGGGCGCGCGCGATGCCGTGGCGAACTGCGCCGGCCTGGCCCGCAACGCCGCCGCCGCGCACGGTGGCCTTGACGTCGATGTTGGCGGTGCGACCCACGATCTCGAGCGGCTGACGGACCTGCATCGCCAAGAAGGGCCGGCACAGGTAGGCCAGGGCCTCGCGGCCGTTGATGGTGAGCTTGCCGCTGCCTTCGCTGACCCAGACGCGGGCGGCCGCGGTCTTGCGGCGGCCGGTCGCGTAGAAGCGCTTGGCGCGGCTGGGGGCCTCTTGGACTCGACGGGTGGTCGCCATCTGGATTCCTTGCTCAATGGGCGCGCGGCTGGGGGCCGAAACAGGTCGTGGCCTTCGCGCGGTCAGGGTCAGGGGCAGGGTCAGTGCCAGGGTCCATTCTCGGGATTCCGCCCGGGATCGGATGCGCGACGAGCGCCTGGCCTGGCCAGGGCGTCGACGCGACGGGGCGCTCAGCCGGTGATGTTGAGCGGCTGCGGGTTCTGGCCTTGGTGCGGGTGCTCGGCACCAGCGTAGACCTTGAGCTTGCGCAGCACCTGGCGCCCGAGCGGGCCCTTGGGCAGCATGCCCCACACCGCGCGGCGAATCGCCTGCTCGCTCTTGGTGGCGAGGTAGAGCTTCGCCTTGGTCGACTTCAGGCCACCCGGGTAGTTGGTGTGCTTGTAGTAGATCTTCTGCTCGAGCTTGTTGCCGGTCAGCGTTGCCTTGGCAGCGTTGACCACGACCACGAAGTCGCCCGTGTCGGTGTGCGGCGTGAAGGCCGGGCGGTGCTTGCCGCGGAGGATGTTCGCGATCTGCACGGCGGCGCGGCCGAGCACCTGGCCGTCGAGATCGACGATGTGCCATTGGCGCTGGATGTCTTCGCCACGGATGCTGGGCGTGCTGCGGGTGGTCTGGCTCATCGTCTTTCCTTCCAGGGAGTGCTGGCCCCGGGCCAGGCGGCCCGGGCGTCTCGTCTGCGCATGGACGTCTGCGCGGGTGCTTGTCGGCGCGCTTGGTTGCGCCTGGTCCTGTACTGGCTGGGGATTCTGCCCTGCTCTGTGTTCCTGCCTGCTCTGTGTTCCTGCCTACTCTGTGTTCCTGCCTGCTCTGTCTTCGGGCTTGTTCCGCCTTCCTGCTGGCGCACGTTCGCGAGCTGCCGGGTCGTCGCTTCGGGGCCCTTCGGCCGCCTTCCTTGCCTCCCCGCGGGGAGCCGTTGGCGGTGGTGGAGAGCCTTTCCGCGACGGATGCGGGGCGATGCCTGCACCCGGCGCGGGGCGCGCATTCAGGCAGGTCCGGGGCCGTCTGTCAAGGTGGAACGCACCTTAGATGAGGACGGCTGGCCTGCCTCAACATCGCCTCCGTCGCCGAATCGGCGCCCTGCGGCCGGCGCGAACCGGTTGGCAAGGCGTCGCGTCGACGACCGGGCGGCGATCGCGCCTAGAGGCCGAGCTCTTTGCGGAGCGCGTCCGCCATGTCCGTATGCTCCCAGGTGAAGCCCTTGCCGTCGCGACCGAAGTGGCCGCCGCTCGCGGTCTCCCGGTAGATCGGGCGCAGCAGATTGAGCTTCTCGATGATGCGGCGCGGCCGGAAGTCGAAGAGCTGGCGCACGGCCCGCTCGATGGCCTCGGGGTCGACGCGCTCGCTGCCGTAGGTGTCGACCTTGATGCTGGTCGGCTCGGCGACGCCGATCGCGTAGCTGATCTGGACTTCCACCTCTGCCGCGGCGCCGGCGGCGACGATGTTCTTGGCCACGTAGCGGGCGAAGTAGGCGGCCGAGCGGTCGACCTTGGACGGGTCCTTGCCGGAGAATGCGCCGCCACCGTGACGGCCCCAGCCGCCGTAGGTGTCGACGATGATCTTCCGGCCGGTCAGGCCACAGTCGCCGTGCGGACCGCCGACGACGAACTTGCCGGTCGGGTTGATGAAGTAGCGGGTGTCGCCGTGCAGCAGGTGGCCCGGCACGATCGGCTTGACGACGTGCTCGATGATGGCCGACCGCAGCTCGTCGTGGCTGAGCACGTCGCGGTGCATGGTGCTGACCACGATCGCCTCGGCTGCGACGGCGCGGCCGCCCTCGTAGCGGACGCTGACCTGCGTTTTGCCGTCGGGGCGCAGCCAGGGGAGCGTACCGTCGCGGCGGACGTCCTCGAGGCGGCGGCTGAGGCGATGGGCCAGCGAGGCGGGCAGCGGCATCAACTCCGGCGTCTGGTCGCAGGCGAAGCCGAACATCAGGCCCTGGTCGCCCGCGCCCTGCTCCTTGTGCAAGCCCGCGCCTTCGTCGACGCCCTGCGCGATGTCGGGGCTCTGCTTGTCGATCGAGGTGAGGACCGCGCAGCTCTCGGAGTCGAAGCGATCGGCCGGATCGTCGTAGCCGATGTCAGCGATCGTCTTGCGGATGACGTCGGGCATGTCGACGTAGCAGCTGGTCGTGATCTCGCCAGCGATCATCGCGAGGCCGGTGGTGACCATGGTCTCGCACGCGACGCGCGCGCCGGGATCTTGGGCCAGAATGGCGTCGAGGATGGCGTCCGAGATCTGGTCGGCGACCTTATCCGGGTGGCCGCACGTGACCGACTCCGAGGTGAACGTGAAGTTGCGCAACGCCATCGAAAAGCCTCCTGCTGCGCCTAGCCCGGCGCGGGGCGCGGAGGATTCCGATGCAGCGCCGACGTGTCAAGGCGCCCGGCGCGATTTGGCTGCAGGGTGCGACGCGGCAGGCCCTAGGCACGGTGTGTGCGGGCCCCAGTCGGCGCCGCGGCGGGCGCTTTTCGGCTAGCGCGGCCGGGCGGGGATGGGGTAGCCTCTTCCTCTTGCGCCGCGGTCGGCTGAGCCTTGAGGGCAGGGCAGATCGGGAGCAGGAGGTGACGTGATCGCGAGAGACCACGCCAGTATCGGCGGCCTTGGGACCGGTGCGGTCGCGATGGGCGACGCCGTGGGGAGCCGCGCAGCAGTCGGCCAGACCGCGGTCTGCGCGGGCCAGGTCGCCGGCTCAACGACCCGCGTCGCCCCCGGTCACCTGCGGCTTCGAGGGCGAATCGCCATGCCGGAGCCTCGCTCGCCGGGCCGCTTTGCCTCGCAGTGGTCGCTGCCGCTCCTGGTGCTGGCGGCGCTGTGGACCGCGGGCTGTGGATCGGACTACTCGACCGAGACCACGCAGATCGGCACCAACCTGCAGCACGGCGACTACAGCTTCGATCCCACCGATGGGATTCAGCCCCCCTCCGGCGACAACACCGCTGGCGCCGGCGCACAAGGCGCTGACGCCGGGCAGAAAGCCCCCGATGCGACCTGCGGCGCGGCGTGCCAGGTCGACGGCGATTGCGCTTCGAGCGCCGGATTGACGCCTGGGACCAAAGCGGCGCAGTGCCAGGCGCCGGTTTGCGTCGCCGGTTGCTGCAAGCCGGCCCCTGCCCCCGACCTGGCGAGCTGCGACGACGGCGATCCCTGTACAGGGCCGGACGTATGCAAGGGCGGCGTCTGTACCGCAGGGGACGCCGGCTGCGACGATGGGCTCGACTGCACGATCGATGGTTGCGACGCTGGTGGCACGGGTTGCCTCCACACGCCGCAACCGGGCTGGTGCCTGCTGGACGGGGCCTGCATCGAAGACGGTGAGGCCAAGGACGGCGCGCCATGCTCCATTTGCGCGCCCAAGACAGACGCCAAGGCGTGGACGAACAAGCCGAGCTGCTGCGTCGCTGACGCCGATTGCATCCCCCTCTCGGTGTGCGACGCGCCGACTTGCGACGTCGCCAACGCCACCTGCAAGCCCGGCAAGAAGCTCGGCTGCTGCTTGACCGACGCCGAGTGCGCCGATGGCGACGCCTGCACCGTCGATAGCTGCGACCCCGCCAGCGGCAAGTGCGCCAGCGTCCCCAAAGCCTGCCCCGACGCCTCGCCGTGCCAACTCGGCGGCTGCGACGGCGCGACCGGCCAGTGCACCCTGCAGGTCGCCGCCAACCAGTGCGCGATCGCGGGCAGCTGCCATGTCGCCGGCGCGCTCCACCCGAGTGAGCCCTGCCTCACGTGCCAGCCCAGCGCGAACGCCGAGGCGTGGAGCCCGACCGCCGGAAAGCCTTGTGACGACAACGAGGTCTGCACGGTCAACGACGCCTGCAGCGACAAGGGCAGCTGCGTCGGCCAATCCAAGGACGGCTGCTGCCTGGTCGACGCCCACTGCGCCGTGTACGCCAGCGCCTGCGTCGCCGCGAGCTGCGATCCGCTAGCCAACATCTGCATCAAGCAGGACAAGGCTGGCTGCTGTGAGTCCGGCGCCTGCTGCGACCCGGCGACCAACCAACAGAAGCCCAAGGGTGTCATGTGTTCGGCGGCGATCGCGGCCATCGAGTACCAATGCCAGGGCCAGCTCATTCGCCGCCGCGAGCACTACCCGGGCTGCACCGGCGCCGACGCCACCGTCTGCTCGAGCGATGCCGCCTACCTGTTCGCGGGTGAGTGGAGCGACGTCGCGACCTGCCCGGGCGATACGCAGTGCGTGGCCATCGCCTCGGGTGAGAAGCCGGAGTGCAAGGCCAAAGGCAGCTGCGTTGGCGCCTGCGGTGGGATGGCCGCTGGCGGCGCCTGCGCTTGCTCGCCGAACTGCGAGGCCGCGGGCACTTGCTGCGCCGACTACAAGGCGCAATGCGCCTGCGGCGGCGGAGCCTGCTGCGCGGCCGGCCTGTTCGCCGCCAAGGGCAGCGCTTGCGGCGGTTCGACTACCGAATTCCAGTGCAGCGGCAAGCAGGTGCAGAAGCGAACCGGCGCCGCGACCTGCACCGGCGGCAGCGCCTCTTGCCCGTCGCCGACCTTTGACGCCTGGTCGACCGTCCAGACCTGCAGCAGCACCCAGAGCTGCGTCGCCGCGGCCGACAAGTCCAGCGCGACCTGCCAAGGCGGTGGCGGCGGCCAGACCTGCTCCGGCAAGTGCGGCGGCCAGGGCGACGGCTGTTGGTGCGACGAGGCTTGCGTCCAGCTGGGCGACTGCTGCCCGGACTTTGGGAAGTTCTGCAACAACGCCTGCGGCAAAGTCGCGGCTGCTACTTGCAAGGGCAAATGCGGCGGGCAGGGCGCCGGCGGCTGTTGGTGCGACGCTGCCTGCGTCCAACTCGGCGATTGCTGCGGGGACGTCGGCGCCTGTTGTCCGTGACCGGCGGCGTTGATGCGGCTTTGACGCTGCCGATCTTCGACCACCACGTCCACCTTGACGACCCCAGCCTCACGGCCCCAGGCCAGCTCGCGCTGCAATGGCGCGCCGCGGCGGCGGCGGGCCTCTGCGGCGCCATCACCGCCGGCTATGGGCCCGAGCGCGACGCCGACGCGATCGCGGCATTGGCACCAGATCGGCCGCTGTGGCGCGCGGTTGGGCTTCACCCGTGGTGGCTGGCAGCGGCTGCCAGCGACGAGGCACGCCACGCTGGTCTGCAGCAGCTTGAGCGCCAGCTCGAAGGACCCGGGGTGGTGGCGCTCGGCGAGATCGGGCTCGATGCCCTCCGCAAGCAGGCGCTGCCGATCGTGGAGCAGCGGCGCTGGATGGCGCGCTCGTTGGCGATGGCGCGGGCGCACAACCTGCCGGTCGTCCTGCACGTGGTGCGGGCGATCGGCCACGCCCTCGAAGAGCTGCGCGCCTGCCCTCCACCTGGCGGCGTCGTGCATCGATTCGGCGGGCCGGCCGAGCTGGCGCCGGCGCTGTGCGCGCTCGGGCTCTCGGTTTCGCTCGACCCGTCGTGGTTGCGCCGCCCCGACAAGCTGGCCGCCGTCGTGCGCGCCACGCCGGCAGGGCGGCTGCTGGTCGAGACCGACTGGCCGCTCGACGATCGGCCTTGGGCCGCCGCCCTCCACGAGGTGCGGGAGCTGGTGTGCGCCATCGCGGAGCTACGGGGTGAGCCCGTTGCGGCCATGGCGGCGCGCCTCGTCGAAGATGCGCGCGCCTGCTACCGGCTGGCGTAAGGCGGCGGCGCGGCGGGGCGTAGAATGTCGCGCCGCTCAGTGTTCCGCGTTCGTCCCCCGGGCGCGACCCGGGGCCAGGGCAACCTGTCGTCCAAGCGCCGTCTGGGCGCTACGCCAGCGCGAGGCAGGCGAGGCGAGACCTACGCATCTCGGCGCATCTGGCTGCGCAGCAACAGAGAACAGGCGACGCCTGCGAGCAAGCCATGCCGGAGCAGCAGGCCGCGGTCGCGCTCTAGCCGCCTGGGCCCTCGCCGGCGAAGGCCATGGTGGCGTAGAAGCACGACTGCGACGCGGCCTGCATCGCCGCTTTTCGAATATCATCAGGAACCTGCGCCACGTCGCCGTTGCCGCCGCCGTTCTCCGCCGCGCCGACGTAGCCGCGCGCTGCCTCGGCGGCGAAGGTCAGCTCCGACTTCCGCGGCCGGCTGCGGCCCTTGGCCTCGAGGAGCCAATAGCGGGCCGACGGGCTGCTGCCGGCGGCGAGGCAGAGGAAGCCAACCATTTCGGCGAAGCCGCCGCGCACATCGGCGTCGTGGGGCACAGCGAGCGCTGCGGCACGGGCGCGATCGTACATGCGCGTCGTCATCATCGCCGCGGCCAGAAACGCCTGGGTGTGCCCTTCGCCCAGCACTTTGGCCATCACCTCGCCGCTCCGCTCGGCCAGCACCATGTTGCCGACCTCGATCCACTCGCCCATGGCGTCGAGCGTCTTGGCTGGCCACGCCGCGGCTGGCATCCCGAGCTCCTCGACGAGGGAGTCGAGCGCTCGGCGGCCGTCCCCCTGCGCCGCGACGAATGCGTCCAGCGCTTCGATGACTTCCATGCCGGTTGGGGCGTGGCAGCGGGCGGCCCAGTCGGCGGCGAACTCCGCATCGACGAGGTACGCGAACATGCGGCCCATGCGGTCGCGCGGCCAGGCAGGGACCCGCCAGCGCTCCCAGAGCTCCTGCACCGCCATCCAGACCAGCACGCGCTCGCCCTCGGTGGCGTCCGTGGCCGCCGTCAGCCACGTGTCCTCGATGGCGCCCTGGCTGGTCGCGACGATGGCCTCCGCCGTAAACGTCTCACGATCGGTCTGGATGCCGAGCTGGCGCAGCGCGTCGAGCAGATCGGGGTCGCTCCAGGCCCGCAGGTCCGGGGCATGGCCGTCCCAATGCTGCAGCCTGCCGCTGCGGGTCGGTGCGTCACTCATGGTGCAGTTCTCCCTGGTGGTTGTGGCGGCACGCTGGCCAGCTTCGCGCCCCTCGGTGCCACTCGTCTCTCGATGTTGCAGCCCGAAGCCGCCGGGCCCGACATTGGGGTCGCGCCTCTAGTCGCCGCGCAGGACGCGGAGCCGTGCCAACACCTCTTCGGCGTGGCCCTTCACCGCGACCTTGGGCCAGGCGGCGGCGACTCGGCCGCCCGGGTCGATGAGCCAGGTGCTGCGAAGCACGCCGATCATCTTCCTACCCATGAAGGTCTTTTCGCCCCAAGCGCCCCAGGCCGCCAACGTCTCGCGCGTTTCGTCGCTGACCAGGACGAAGGGCAGCCCAAACTTGCCGCGGAATTTCTGATGGCGCGCCGCGGGGTCGGGGCTGATGCCGACGACGAGGCAGCCGGAGCCGGCGAACGCTGCGAAGCGATCGCGGAAATCGCAGGCCTCGATGGTGCAGCCCGGCGTGTCGTCCTTGGGGTAGGTGTAGACGACGACCCAGCGGCCCGCCGCTTCTTCGATGTCGAAGGATGTCCCGTCATCGGCGCGGAGGCGGAGCGGCGGCGCCTTTTGACCGACCACCGGCGACGCGGCCGGGGTGAGCGTCACAGCCGCGTGCGATTGCGCCCTTAGCATGGTGGACTCCTCTGCGATGTCGCAAGTCTAGCCGCTCGACGCCGCGGAGGCCAGGGAGGCGAGCGTGGCGTCGACCGGGGCCGCTGCGCGCACCGGAGCCTGACATCGCGGCCCATGGCGGTCAACGCTGGCGGGCCAGCAGGCCGCGTGGTACCGTCAGGCGGGGACGTGCCTAGGTTCCCCCGCCGGGAGGCTGCCATGCTGCTCGCGATCATCAGTGACATTCACGCTAACATCCAGGCGCTGGACCGGGTGCTGGCACGCTGCGATGAGCTCGACGTCGATGACGTCATCTGCTTGGGCGACGTGGTCGGCTACGGCGGCAACCCCAACGAGTGCTGTGAGCGGCTGCGCGAGCGCTGCGCGATGGTCCTGATGGGCAACCACGACGCGGCTGTGGTCGGCGTCATGGACACCGACTACTACTACGACGCCGCACGGCGCGCGTTGTACTGGACCCGCGGCGAGCTCACCGAAGACAACTTTCGTTGGCTGTACGCCCTGCCGTACTGCCAACTGCGCCGTGACATCGACACCGCCTTCTACCACGCCGCGCCGATTCTGCCGTCGGCTTTCTATTACGTCGTCCGCAACGAGGAGGCCGAGGCCCTGACGCGGATGCGGACGGGCCTGCTCGGCCACAACTTCATCGGCCACAGCCACCTCACGACGATGTACGAGTACAACGGCAAGAAGGTCCGCGACATCTCGGGCAGCTACAACTTCCGCAGCGACCACAAGTACCTGGTCAACGTCGGTTCGGTCGGCCAACCGCGCGACCGCAATCCAGATTCCTGCTTCGTCGTGTTCGACACCGACAGCAAGAAGCTCGCGCACATCCGCGTCTCGTACGACGTCGGCGGCGCTGCGGCGC
Organism: Myxococcales bacterium; assembly: GCA_947491025.1. Lineage (GTDB taxonomy): Bacteria > Myxococcota_A > UBA9042 > UBA9042 > UBA9042 > SXNM01. The sequence goes on along the minus strand of CANLIC010000018.1, from coordinate 74,140 downwards.
GTATTCGCGAGGTGGGCCTCGACGAGAAGTTCGCCCGCCGGCTTGCAGTCGGCGTTTGAAGCCCTGCGTCTGAAGAACGGCGTCTGAAGCTCGGCGCCGGAAGAACGGCGTCTGGACCTTGGGGTTCGGAGCCCTGTGTCTGCCGCTCGCCGCTGGCTCGGGGTTCAGATCCTGCCCCAAGGGGTCGGCGGTAGCAGGCCCGCGACTCAGCCTTGCTGCGACATCAGGCGGCTATCCAAGCGAATCATGGGCCTAGGGTCGAATCCCGAGGGGCACCGCGCCAAGAAGTAGACGGCCCCTTAGGGTGCCTTCCACCGCGGCAGCTCTTCGCCCGAGGTAGCCCAGCGCACGCGCAGCCGGTACCGCCCATCGACGGTCTTGCGCTTGCCGGCCTGGGGCACCGTCAGGCGCTCAAAGCGGAACAGAAAACCTGCTCCGCGGCCGTCGACTTGCAGCTCGGTGTCGTCGTTCGAGTCGTCGATGACAAGCTGCCGAATGCCGGCCTGGGTCTGCGGATCGTGAACCACCAGCTGGACCGCCGACCCGGGTGGGACGCCGGCTTCGAAGTGGAGCGTGCGCAGGGCCTCGTCGCCGCCGTCGACACGCCACCAATCGACGCCGGCCGCGTCGTTCACGTCGCCGACGTGCCACGCGCCGACGACCAGGGCCGATGCGTTTGGGGCCGTGTTATTGGGCTCGCGCTCCGGCTGATCAGCGAGGGGATCGACGCGGTACCAGAGCTTGTAGGCGCCGGTGCGCGCGCCGTTGGCTGGCCAGCGTTCGGCGATGTCGCCGATCCAGCGCAGCGAGACCCGCTCAGGCGCATGCCCCGAGACGGCAAAGGCGAGATCGGCCTGGGTCTGGGCCGGCCGCACCACTTCGCTCGCCATCGGGACGCCATTGGCGTCATGGAGCGCGACCCGCATGCCGCCAAGCGGGCGCTGGTCCAGGCTCTCGACGTGGACGCGCACGATTTGGCCCTCGAGCTTGTCTTTGATCGGGAAGACGTCGACGTCGCGTGGCCCGTCGAGGGCGCCGATGAGCGAGAGTCCGGCCGGCAGCGGGTCCTTGTCGACGACGTCGTTGGGCTCGTGCTCGGTCGGGCCGCTGCGGGCGCGCCGCACCGCTTGCAGGATGTACACGTCGCTGACGCTCTCGCTGGCCGAGCGGCCCGACGCCACCTTCTCGCCGATGCAAACGAACGTCGGCCGCCCGCCGGCGTCGATGTGGCGGACCACCTCGCCTTCGCCAGCGCCGGCATGGTCGAGCCGCATCAGTTCGCTGCCACCCTCGCCGTGCAAGGTCAGCTCGAGGTCCATGTTCGGCACAGCCGTGGCGTTCAGATCCAGCTCGTCCTCGGGGCCTCCGGGCAGCCGGTAGCAGTCGCGATCGCCCGCGCGCTCGGAGTGGCGCTTGCCGATGCTGCCGGTCGCTTTGCCCAACGCGTCCAACGGTGTGGCCTGCGAAGGCAAGTCGTTCGGCTCCTGGTCGGCGCCGATGGCGCTACCGCCGACCTGCACCGCGAGCCAGCCCACGAGGCCTAGCGCGCAGGCGCTGGCCACAGCGAAGGCGGCGGTGCGCGCGGTGCGGCCGCGTCGAACGTGGCGGCCGAGGGCCTCGTCGTCTTCCGCCAGCTTGACCGCGGTGTCGGCGCTCGCCGTGTCTGCGTAAGGCGACGACGCGACCACCGGCGCCGCTTGCGCGTTGCTGGCAGCGGACGCGTCTTCGCTCTGCGCAGACGCCTGGGATTTGGCCGGCAGGGTGCCCTTGCGGGCGGCCACCAGCGCCTCGCCGAATTCGCGCATCGACGCGAAGCGCTGGGCTGGGTCCTTCTCGAGGCAGCGCGCGACGACCTGCTCCAACGCGGGCGGGATGCGGGTGCGGGCCGGCGCGACCGTGGCCATCTTCGGCGGCGGCTCCATCAGGTGCGCCTTGAGGATGTCGAAGGTCGAGCGCTCGTGGCCGAAGACGTGCTTGCTGGTGAGCATCCGGAACGCCAGGGCCCCCACCGCGTAGATGTCGGACCGACCGTCGACGTCGCCGGCGCGGATCTGCTCGGGGCTCATGTAGAAGGGCGTACCGAAAATGTCCTTCTGGGAGTGGATGGTGTACGGGTCGTCGACGTTTTCGACCTTGGCCAGGCCGAAGTCGAGGATCTTGACGAAGTCGGGGTGCGGCCCGTCACGCAAGAGCATGACGTTCTCGGGTTTGAGGTCGCGGTGGACGATGCCGTGGTCATGCGCTTCCTGCAGCGAGTCGCACATCTGCAGCAGGATGGTAATGGCGCGCTCGGGGTCGAGAGGGCCGGCGCGCTCGAGCATCGCGTCGAGCGGCTCGCCTTCCAACAGCTCCATCACCAGGTAGAAGACCTCGCCCCAGCGGCCGAAGTCGTAGACCATGACGGTGTGGACGCTGGAAAGCCGCGAGATCGCCCGCGCCTCGCGTGTGAACCGGCTGACCAGCTGCTTGCGCGCCACGAGATTCTCGTGCAGCAGCTTGATCGCCATGTCCTTGCGCAGGTGAATCTGCTCGACCCGGTAGACCGCGCCCATACCGCCGCGGCCAATGAGCCCTTTGACGAGGTAGCGGTCGTCGATGAGCTTGCCGACGTAGGCGCTGCGCTCGCCCTCAGATTCGTCCAGGTCGGGGACGCCATCGAGCGAGCTGACGAGCGTCGGGCGCTCTGCGGCCGGGGCTGGCTCGCGGTCGCTGGCCTGCGGCTTGGGTCCCGTCGTCCGTTCCGGTGCGGCGCCGCCGCTCGGCGGTCGCGGCGAGGTTGTCCGGGCGGGCGTCGGGCCGGCGCCGCGCGGCAGGGCTGGCGGCTTGCCAGCATCCGCTTTTGGGCCGACCTGCGCGGCTGGCGCGGCGGCAGGTGCCGGCGCGGGCGCGGGCGCCGCGGCCGGCGGAGGTTGACCCGGGCCCAACGTCGCGCGTGGCCCAGTCGGCGCAGCCTGAATGCGCTGCGGCGGCGCATCGGGGAGGTCCGTCGGCACCGCGCCCGGTACGGCCGGCTCCGCGGCCTCCGGCAGCGCATCGGCCAGCTCGCCTCGGGCGTAGATCAGCGTATTCGCGCGCTTGCTCGCAGGCTCCTCCGGCGCTGGAGAGGTCGCTGACGCTGAGGTTGCATCGACTCCTTCGGCGCCAGAAGGGGCTGTGGCCGCCGCGCCGTCAGCCGGCGGACCGACAGGGGCATTGGGCGGCAGCGGCGGCGGGCCGATGGTGGTGTTCCCGCCCAGGCCCGGCGGGGGCTCGGTTGGGTTGCGGACTTCGAGGCGGAACCCCGTGGATTGCAGCCATTGCCCGTCCAACACGCAGCGCTCGCGCGAGGCGACGGCGGTGCGATGGCAAGTTGGGCAGCGCTTCATGGTGCTGGTCCGGGCGGGATGACCACCGCCAGGATAGGCCAGGTTGCGCCTGGGGTCCAATCCACGCCCGCAGCGCCCTAAGCCCGCTGACTCAGCGGCGAAAGGCCTCGGGCCTGACGCCCGGCGCCCGCCGCCACGCCGGTGTGTAGTAGCGTCCCGGCGGCAGCGCCAAGGGCTCGCGCATCGCCCCGTCATGGCTGGCGAAGAAGAGGCGCGTGCCGGCACCATCCTCGTCGGAGACGTAGATGACGCGGCGGCCACAAGGGGCCCAGGTCGGCTCTAGCGAGCGCTTGCCGCGGCCGGGCGTCAGGCGTTGCATCTGCTTCTGGGCGTCGACGGTCAGAATGTCCACGGCCTTGCCGCGCAGGCCTGAGTAGACGATGCGGCCGTCGGCGCCAAAGTCGGGGCCGGTGTTGTAGGGGCCAGCCCAGGTCATGCGCTGCACGCCGCTGCCGTCGGCGTTCATCACGTACACCTGGGGCGTCCCGCTGCGGTTGCTGACGAAGGCGATCTGGCGGCCATCGGTTGACCAGCTCGGGTCGAGGTCGTCGCTCTCGTGCTGGGTCAGGTTCTTGAGGGGTCTGCCGCGATCGTCGAGCAGCCACAGGTCGGCCTGATCGCCGTCGTTGATGGTCGCCACGACCTGGCCCGAGGGCCCCGAGGCCGCCGTGCGAAACTGGAGCTCTTCGCTGGTGGCGAAGGGCTGCGGCGGTCCAGGCTTGCTGGGTGCGGCCCCCGGATCGGCTGCCGAGCCTGCCGACTTGTTGCGCGAGGCGGCGATGGCCTTGAGCTGCGCCCGGCTCGCGCCTGCCGCGATCGCCGTCGCGCGGGCCGTTGCGACCGCAAAGGGACTCCGCTGCGCGCTCGCTGGCGTGGTGTGGTCGCTGGCGACGGCGAAGAGGGCGTCGACCCCGGGGCCGTCGATGCGGAAGAGCGACGGCAGGTCTGTGCGGAAGCTGACATAGGCGACGCCGAGGTCACTCGTCGGTCGCGGCAGCATGTGGACGCCCTTGTCGGCGACGATCATGCGGGCGTTGTAGCCGTCGGCGTCGGCGAGCCAGATGGCCCGGTCGACCCCTGGCGCCGGCGACGAGTAGTAGAGCTGGCCGTCGAAGCTGCCCATGACGCCGGAGAGGGCGCCGAAGATGACGTTGGCGACGCGGTGGCCGAGCCGCCGCAGCTGGTTGGCCGGGCCGCTGACGATCGCGTGCCGGCCGAGCTCGACGGCGTGCCCGTCGCGGGCATCGATCATCTGGATGTGGACCTCGATCGACTCGGCCTGGGTCTTGGACTTGCGTGCCCACAGGCCCACCGCCCAGGTCACATCGGCCGCACGCGCTCTGTCGAGCGCGATCTCCAGGTTGGGGACGGCGAAGCGCTGGATGGCGTTCCGTACGGCGGGGCCCGGCTGCAGCGCCCGGACCACGCCAGACAGGCGCATGTCGTTGTGGACGACGGCCTCGAGCGTCTCGCACCAGGTCTTCTGCGGACCACACGCCGGCGGCAGCACCAGCAAGCCATCCAAGGGGCGCTGCGTCGCCTCGACGATGACGTAGAGGCCGTCGTCGCTGGCAGCAGCGCTCGCTGGCGGCTGCGCGTCTTGGCCATGGGCGGCGCGGCTGGGGCCAAAACTCGCGGCCGTGCAGGCGACAAGCAAGAGACCCACGCGCACAACGAATAAGCGCTGGTGCGGGTGGGCGCCCGGCCGTGGCGTGGCGGCGAAGTGAGCGCGCAGCGCTCGCAGACTCGGGGACAGGGTCATCGCGCGTGCTCCAGCGTGGCTGCGGGTGGGGCGTCAGACTTGCCGGCTCTGAGGGCTGTAAGTACGGCCGCAGCGCGCGCGAAGCCCTCTTCCGAGACGTAGGTGCGCTCCATGATGGTCGTCTCGGAACGCCGGCGGAACAAGGTGGTTGCCTTGCCGAGCGGCACGATGCGCGCAGGGCCGACCCTCGGCTGAATGCGGACAAAGATGGCGCGATCGCCGGCGCCGCGATCGCGGTACTTCGAGAGCGCGCCGTGACTCGTGACGCGCAAGTGGTCGATGCCCTCGCTCTGCAGCACCGCCTCGAGGCCGTCGAGGTCGTCGTCGCGCCCATGCCAGCCGCGCTCACCGACCAGCGGCAGCGGCCGCAGCTGCGTGATGCCGGCCGCCCAGCGCGACTTTCCGGCGTGGTCGCGCAGGGCGCGCCAGATCGCGGCGTCGTCGAAGTTGGCGAAGGCGTCGGGGTCGAGCGGCAGCGTCAGCTCGGGCCGCTCGTCGTAGAAGCGGCGCAGCATCTGGTCGAAGCACACGACCTTGGGGTGGAAATAGACCATGAGGAACATGTGCAGGCGGCTCAGCAAGAAGTCGTCGAACGTGTAGAGCGCCCGGTCTTCGAGGGCCAGGGCGACCCTGCCGTCCTCAGCCTCGTGCCGGGTCAGATGGCTGAGGAGCCAGTCGGCGTCGAAGTTGCCGTAGCTCACGCCCGTGAAGTAGCTGTCGCGGCGGAGGTAGTCCATCCGGTCGACGTCGACCTCGCCGGAGCATAACGTCGAGAGCAGCGGGCGGACGTCGCGGTCGCCGCACACAAAAGGCGCGTCGTGCAGCCGGACGCCCTCGTGGAGCAGCGCCGCGACATGGCGAGCCGAGAGCCCAAGCGGCGCGGCGACGCGGTCGACGGCGGCGCCCAGCGGCGAGTCGAGCAGCAGCTTGACGGTGTAGTGCTCGTGCCTGGCCTGCTTGTTGGGGTCGCCGACATCGACATCGGGCAGGGCGAGCACCGCGCGGCTCGGGAACAACGACTCAGAGGAATGAGAGAGCGGCGCGTGGCCGATGTCGTGCAGCATCCCGGCGAGGCGCAACGTCTGCCGCAGGCGCTGGCGATCGTCGGCGCCCAGCCAGTCGGCGTCGCGAAAGACCGTGTCGAAGGCGATCCCGGCGAGGTGCATGACGCCGATGGAGTGCAGCCAGCGGTTGTGGGCGGCCCCAGGAAAGAGCAGCTCGGCAAACCCGAGCTGCTTGACGTTGCGCAGCCGCTGGAAGAGCGGCTCGGCCAGCACGGCGATCTCGACCTCGCTCAGCGCGATCGGGCCATGGATCGGGTCGCGGATCTCCATCGTCGTCGCCCCCAGGGACCGCGGTCGGCCTGCGCCGCCACGGGCCGCCGCTCTAGCACAGCCGCGGCGATGGCGCCACGAAAGCCGCTGCAGCGTGCGCGGCCCCTCTCCAGGTCGCACGCCGCCGCCCACCGGCGCGCCCCAACCTTGAAATCGACGCCGGCCACGCACCGGGCTACCCGCGCCTACCCCTGGCGACTCGGGCGTGGCGTCAACTCCAACCCGAGCCACCTCAGCGGGTGCAGGCGTCAGGCAGGGCTACAGCCGCTGCAGGGGCCTCGACGGACACAGCCGCCGCGAGCTGATCGCAGAGCGTGCGCAGGTGGCGCCGCCCTGGGAGGCCGCCGCGGTCGCCGAGCCGGGCCAGGCGGGCGATCGCCGTCCGCACGTGGCCGCCCAAAGCGTCGCCCTCGACAGCGATCGCCACGTAACGGGGGCCATCAGGGTCCGCGCCGCAAGCCCGCAGCAGCGCCGCCGCCTCGCCCGACAGGCCAGCGCGCGCCGCACCTACCGTCACCAGTTCGAGCTCCACGGGCAGCGGCTCAGCCAGCAGCCGCACCCGCTCGATGGCCTCGCGCCCGGCGTCACAGGCGACTGCGGAGCGCAACACGGCCTCGCGCACCGCGGCAGCTGGCCGCAGCGCCCAGATCCGTGCCCGCATCGCCGCGGCACGTGCGCAGCCGCGATCGTCCGTCGGCAGCATCGTGAGCAGCAGCGCTAGGGTCAGCGCATCATTGGGCGAGATCGCCAGCGCTGCCTCGGCGTGTCGCACGGCCGCCGCGCGACCCGTGGGGTGTTCGTGCGCCAAGCGCGCGAGGTTGTAGCGCATCTTGACGCTGCGTGGCTGGAGCCTCGCGCCCCGTTCGAGCAGGCTGAGCTCGGCCTCATGCGCCTGCGCCACGGGCTGCGCCGCCGACGCCTGGTAGAAGCAGAGTCCGACCGCGCCGGCGATCGCAGCGAGGGCGACCAGCGCGTGGAGCACCAGCCGTGGCGGCTCGCCGCTATGGGCGTGGGTGAATCGCCGCGCCTGCCAGGCCGCCTCGGCGCTCGACAGCGGTGCAGCGGCCAAGGCCGCCACCATCGCGCAGAGGCCGAGCGACGGCGAAAAGAGCAGCCGATCCGCGGTGACCAACGTCGCCGGCACCAAGAGCTGCGAGACCGGGGCATACATCGCGGTCAGCGTGAGCAGGCCGAGCGCTACGGTCGCCCCGCCCGGGCCGGTGGCCGCCACCGCGCCAGCCGCGCCCAGGCCGTCGCGCAGCAGCCACCAGAGCGCAGCGCCGAGCGCGACCAGGCAGACCACGGTGAGGCCGGCGCCGAGGGCCAGCACGGTCGGGTCCGGGCTCAGCAGCGGCAACGCGTCGAAGCTGTAGTCGGGCGCCAGCAGCTCGGCGTCAAGGAGCCGCTGCGCCGTGTGGCCGATCAGGTAGACGCCCGCCTGGAGTCGCTCGACCAGCGCCGCTTGCCAGAGCGGGTTGTCCTCTTGCGACACCCACGGGGTCGGAACGGCGAACGCCCTCGCCGCCAGCCACGCAACGCCAAAGAGCCAGAGCTTGCCGATGAGCGGCAGAGACTCGTCGCGACGGCGGCCGGGCACCAGCAGCGCCAATAGGCTGAGCGGTGCCAGGGCGGCCAGGGCCGACTCCTTGGCCAGCAGGGCCATCAGCAGCGCCCAGGGCGCCATCGCAGCGGTCCGCCCATCGCCCAACAGGGCGTGCGCCGCCAGCAGCAGCCACAGCGCCGAGAGCAGCTCGGGTCGGTAGGAGAGGACCATCACGGCCTCGACGTGCGCCGGCAGCGTGGCGAAGAGGCCCGCCGCGAACGCCCCGGCCACCGCTGAGGCCACGGGCGGCACCCGCCACAAGAGCGCGATGCGGTAGACCAGCCAGCCGAAGAGCGCAGCGACCAGGACCGCCACGAGCAGCTGCATCTGGTGGCGGACGGCGGCGTCGAGGCCACCGAGCCCGTCTTCGACGCAGTACGTCAGCGTCGTCAACGGCCGCGAGACGCCCTGACGCTGCCACTTGCCCTCGGGGCCGAACCAGGGCGTCGTGACCAAGGCGACCGGGTCGGGCGGCCACTTGGCGACCGGGTTGTCGAGGATGGCCGGCGTGTCGTCGAGCAGGTAGCCGGCGCGCGCTGCCGACTCAACGTAGATGGCGTAGTGGCCAAAGGCGGCGCAGAGCGCGATCGCGATGAGGCTGGCCGCCGTCGCGACGGGTCCGACCTGGCGACGGCGCGGGGAGGGGGACTCCTTGGCACGCCCCGCGGCAGCGCCAGGGCCCTGCGTCGGCCGATCGCGGCCGACGCTCATCCGTGGGCCCGGCGCCGCAGGGCGACGTTGAGCACCAGGCCACAGCTCATCATGACGGTCAGCACGCTCGAGCCCCCGTAGCTCATCAGCGGTAGCGTCAGGCCCACCACCGGCAGCAGGCCCATGACCATGCCCGCGTTCACCACGAACTGCCAGAAGATCAGGCTTGCGGCGCCTGCGCAGATGAGCGCGTCGAAGCGTTGATGCGCGCCGTCGGCGACATGCAGGGCCCACCAGAGCAGCGCGAAGTAGAGGCCGAGCAGGCCGAGCGTCCCGACGAAACCGTACACCGATGCCCAGGCCGCGAGGGCGAAGTCGGTGTAGACAAACGGGAGGTGGCGCAACACCGAGGTGCGGGCGTCCTCCATGCCTCGCCCCATCCAGCGACCCGATCCCACGGCCCACAACGCCTGCTCTGGCTGCGACGCCGGCGCGGTGCGGCGCGCCTGCACGGCCTCTTCGTCGAGCGACGCCCACTCGACCACGCGGCCTTTTTGGTAGTCGCGGACCAACCCCGACGTCCAGGCCAGGGGCACGAGCAGCAGCAGCACCAGCGCACCGCCGATGATGGTGCGCTGAGACACGCCTTCGTAAAGGATCAGGCTGCCGCCGATGAGCAGGACGCAGAGCGAAGTGCCGAGATCGGGTTCAACGTTGATGAGCCCGAAAGGGATGAGGATGAGCAAGATCGGCCAGCCGAGGCGCCGCAGCGTCCAAGGGGTCGCCGCGCGGGCGCGGTCGAACACGTCGGCCAGCGTCAGGATCACCGAAAGCTTCATGAACTCTGACGGCTGCATGCGCATCGGTCCGAAATCCAACCAGCGCTTGCTGTGGTTGATCGGCACAGCGAAAAGCAACACAGCAATCAGGAGCAAGATCAGGGCGATGTAGCCTGGTGCCGCCAGCCGCCGCACGAGGTCAATGCTCGTCACCGAGAGCAGCCCGCCGCTGACCAGGCCGACCAGCAGCCAGACCGCCTGGATGCGGTGGAACGACGTCTCGCCCAGGGAGTCGATGAACCACAGGTTGAGCATCGCCGAAGCGCCGATGCCTGCCAGGGCGCCGAGGCCCACCAGGTTGGACGGGCGGCGCAGCTCGCGCAGCGCGCTCATGGCTCTTCCTCCACTGCCCGCGCCGGCTCGACGCTGGGCGCCGCCGCTCCAGGCTGGCCGCGTCGACTGAAGTAGCGCTCGAGCACCCGCTGCACGATCGGCGCCGCGACGTGGCCGCCCGACCCGCCGTGCTCGACCAGGGCGACGACGACGATCTCGGGCGCCTCGGCGGGCGCAAAGCCGGCGAACCAGGCGTGGTCGTCGAGCATCCAGCGCACGATGTCGGGCGGGGCGTCGGCAGGTGCGCGCTGGGCCGCCTCGGCGGTGCCGGTCTTGCCACAGACCGTGACGCTGGGCAGGCGCGCGCGAACGCCGGTGCCGATGTCGTCCTGCACCACCGCAAGTAGGCCGCGCCTGAGCTGACGCAGCGTCTCGGGCTGCAAGCGCATCTGCCGGTCACCGCCGCGCAGCAGAGGCGTCACCGGCGCGCCGGCCGCCTCAAAGCGCTCGATGAGCGTGACGTCCGGAAGCGAGCCGTCGCGGGCGAGGCCGGCGAAGACCCGGGCGACCTGCAGCGGTGTCGCCGTCACGTCGCCTTGGCCGACCGCGCTCGATAGCGACAGGCCCGGAAAGTAGCGGCCGCGCCCCCCCTCGTACCAGGCGCGCGTCGGCAACAGGCCCGTCGCCTCGCGCAGCTCGATGCCCGTGTGCTCGCCAAAGCCCATCTCGGCGCCCATCGCAGCGAGCGCGTCGATGCCGAGCGCCTCGCCCACCTTGTAGAAGTAGACGTCGCACGACTGCGCGATGGCGGCGCGGAGGTCGACGTCGCCGTGGCCGCTGTGCTTGTGGCAGCGGAAGCGGCGACCGCCGAACTCGTAGTGGCCCGGGCAGTGGTGGATGGTGTTCGGCCGGATGACGCCTTGCTCCAGCCCCGCTGCCGCCGCGACGACCTTGAAGACGGAGGCCGGCGGGAACGGGTGGAGCGCCTTGTTGAGCATCGGCGAGAAGGGGCTCGAGTCGACGCGGGCCTTGCGCTCGGCGGTCAGGCGGCCGGCCCAGTTGTTGGGATCGAACGACGGCTTGGAGTACAGGACGCGGACCGCGCCGGTGCGGACGTCGAGCGCGACCACCGCGCCCGAGTGGACGTGCGCCATGGCGGTCTTGGCCTCGCGCTGCAGGGCGAGGTCGAGGGTGAGGCGCGTCGATAGGCCCGGAATGACGGGCTTGGGCGCCAACTCGGCGAGCATCTCTTGCACATCGCTGCGCTCTTCGAGGCCCCGCCGGCGGACCAGGACCTCCTCGCCGTCTACGCCGCGCAGCAAGGTGTCCAGCGCCGACTCCAGGCCGGTGCGGCCGATGCGATCGTCGAGGTGGAAGCGGGCCTCGCCGCCCTCCTCGAGCGGCCGCAGGTCGTTGTCATTGACGCGGCTCGTGTAGCCCAGCACGTGGCTGGCCAGGTAGCGCAGCGGGTATTCGCGCTGGATCTCGGTGCGGACGCGCGCCTCGGGCAGCAGGTGGGCGTGGCTGCGGAGCCGCGCCACCTCATCGTCGAAGGTCCGACCGCACATCGGACAGCGCAGGATGTGGTGGCCGCGGTGCAGGTGTGTCTCGTCGTAGGGACAGGCCTTGGCGCTGCTGAATTCGCGGCTGCACGCGGCGCAGTGGACGCCGTCGCCGTTGCCGCTCGGGACCAGCTTCTTGCGGTCGACCGGGCAGGTCGCGACCTTGGGCGGCGGCTCGTAGGAGCGGCCGCAGGTCTGGCAGAAGGCGTACTCGGTGGACGCCACCAGCTCGAGCCGCTGGCTGTCGAAGGGGCAGTGCGTCGACACCAGATCGCGCCGCATGACCACAGGTTTGCTGTGCTTTCCCGCAAGACGGCGCAGCTCGGCGCCGGCGGCCGTCACCTCGGCGTCGGTGAGGTCCAGCAGGCCGCGCAGGGTCTGCAGCAGCGGCTCAACGCGTTGCGGTTGCACGCGGTGCGGCAGCACCTCGAGGCGGTGGCTCTCGATGTTGCGCGCCAGCACCTCTCCATCGCGACCGAGCAGCAGGCCGCGCGGCGCCGACGCCCTCACTTTGGCGATCCGCTCGATGGCCGCGAACTGTTCGTAGCGTTCGCCGCGCACGACCTGCACCAAGAGCAAACGCGCGCCGAGCACGAGGATCCCGCAGCCGACGATCGCCACGGCCACGCGGTTGCGAACCTCGAAGGCCTTGGGATCGAAGAGCTGGCCGATGGGCGACGGGATCATCGTGTCCTACGCAGGCCGTCCCGCCGGCGATCTGGCAGGGCGCCGATGCGATCACCGCGGGAGAGCACGTCGCCGATGCGGTCGTAGATCCAGAACACGACCGGTGCTGCCAGCATCGTCCCCAGCGCCATCGGCGGCGCCGCCCGCAGGACCTCGTCGAACGCCCCGAAGTTACGGTGGAAGAGCGCCTGGAAGAGCAAGAAGAGGCCCACCGCAGCGAATGTCGCGCCGCCTGCCGCCGCCATCGTCGGGAGCGTCGACCGTAGATCGAGGCGGTTGCCGAGCAGCGAGGTCGCCGCACAGAGCAGGGTGCCGATCTCGACGAAGGTGCCGACCGGTGCAGCCAGGGAGAACGCGTCCTTCCACAACCCGATCGCCGCCGCGCAGCTCAGCCCGACCAGCCAACTGCAGCGGCTCCCGAGGTACAGCGCCGCCAGCACCAGCAAATCGGGCGCAAGCCACCAGCGATCGACGTGGCGCAGCAGCGGCCCCTCAAAGCTGAGCAGCAGCACGGTGAAGAGTGTCCAGGCTACAGGTCGCAAAGCGCTCGCCTCCCGTGGGCGCCGGGGCCGTGGCCGGCGGACCCGACCGCGCGCCCCGACCATGGGGGCGGCCGCATGGCTCCGTCAACACCTGATGCCGGCCCAGGCCCCGCCCGCCGCGGCGGAGCGTGTAGGCCCAGCCGGCGTCAACCGTCCGGAATGTTCGCCGGATCGGAGCGCACGCGCGGCAAGGCACGCGGCTGGCCGGCGGGGAGGCCAGAGGTGCCCGGCTGCTGCCCGACGATGATGAGCACCTCTTCGAGCGTCGCGAACGTGACCGCCGGCGTCAGCGCGTAGCCGACGTAGGGCCCCTGGCGGCTTGGGGCGGTGGCGACAACGTGGCCGAGCTCCAAGCCGGGCGGAAACACCTTGTCGTGGCCGCTGGTCAACACCGCGTCGCCTGGCTCGATCGGCATCGCCTGCTCCGCCCGCTCCAAGTGCACGAAGTCCGCCCCGAACTCGCTGGCCTTGCCCTTGCCACGCGCGGTCCCCGCGACGCCCTTGCCGGCGATCGTGGCGTCGGCGGCCGAGCGGGCGTCGGTGATCAGCATCACGTCGGCGCTATCGCCGCCGACGCGCTCGATGCGGCCGACCACGCCGTCGTGCGTCACGACCGCCTGGCCTTCACGGACCTCTTTGAGATCGCGGGCGTCGATCTGCAAGCGCAGCACGCGAAAGAACTGGCTGATCTCGCGCGAGACGACCTTGGCCGGCACCGACCGCAGCTCGTCGTGCTCCTCCCGGAAGCCGCAGAGCAGCTTGACCCGCCGCAGCTCCTCGCCTTGCGCCCGGCTGCGCAGCGCCTCGCCGAGCAGCTCGCGGTTCTCACGCTCCAGGCCGACGTTGCGAGCGCGGACGTCGACGAGGTCGATGTAGCTGCGAAAGGCCTCGCCGAGCGCCGAGATGACGCCATCGGTGACGCCCTGGACCGGGCTCGACAGACGCAGCAGGCCGCGCTCGATCGCGGTGCTGTCTTGCCTTTGCTTGCCGTGAACATACATCGAGACCAGCGGCAAGAGCAGCAGCGTCAGGCTGAGGATCCGCACCTGGTGCCGCCGCAGCAGGGCCCAGATCATGGCGCGTCTCCGCGATCTGCCGCCAGCGTATCGCGCTCGGGCGGCGTATCGCCTCGCGAAGCGGAGTCAGCGGCGTCGTCGATCGCCTCGCGCGGATCATCGTAGGCCCGCGCGCTTTGGGAGGCCGCCTGCAGCGCTTCGCGTTGAAGCGCCACCGCCCGCCGCCCGCTGCGTGCCCGATCGCGCGCTGCCCGCAGCCGCGGCGCCAAAGTGAACAGGTGCACGACCAGCAACAACGCGACCACCGCCTCCATCGCCACCGAAGTCCACAGCATCGGCGCCGCGACGCCGACCCGCAGCGTGCCGTCGGTGGGCGTGGTGCGATCGGCGAGCAGGGCAGCCCACGAGACGACCACGAGCAGCGTTGCGACGCCCGAGAACGAGCGGCGAAGCAGGCTGTTGTGCTTCCCGAGCCGCCCGTAGTTGGTGATCATGACGGCGGTCGTCAACGCCATCAGGGCGTAGAGCCACCAATCTTCTGCCCCGCCAACGCGCGCATGCCAGGCGACCAGCGCGCCGGCGCCGACGTGGACAAGCACCGCGACCGCGACCACCGCTGAGTCGATCCGCAAGATCCGCTCCAGGCGGCGTGCGGCTTCGCTAGCGGCTGCGACTTCGGCTTCGAGCACCTGCGCCCCGGCGGATGCCCGATCTCTTAGGGCTTGTAGTTGTACTTGCTGAAGTTGGTCTGGATCTGCGACTCGGTCGGCGCCGCGCCCTTCCTGACCGTCGCCACATTGAAATCACTGGCGTTTTCGGCCATCTTGTAGTTGATGGCGATGTCGTCCTGGAAGAGGGCGGGCACTTCGTCCTCTTCGAAGATGGCGCGCCACGGGCAGGCCGGCTCGCAGTTGGTGCAGTCGATGCACTCGTCCGGGTTGATGTAGAGCTGGTTTGCCCAGCTGCCGGTGGTGCTCGGCTGCTCGTAGATGCACTCGACCGGGCACACGTCGGCGCAGGCGGTGTCCTTGCAGTCGGTGCAGAGGCGGGTGATGATGTAGGCCATCGGATCCTCTCCCTTTCTTTCGGTTCGTCAGGCGCCCTCGCCGGGCGCGCGGTAGTGGCTCGGCGCCGCGTCGCGCCCCGGGCTCAGCGCGCGCCGGCCGGGGCGACTGCGCCCGCGCTCGCGGGCAGCGCCGCGACTATCGCCGCCGCCATCGCCCTTGTCGAGGCCCTGCCACCGTGATCCGGCGTCGTCGCCGCTCGATCGCGCAGCACGGCTGTGATCGCCAAGCCGATCCGCGTCGCCGCTTCGGTGGCGCCCAGGTGGCGCAGCAGGTCGAGCGCCGGCAGCAGCAGCGCCAACGGGCTCGCCGCCGGCTCTCCGTCGGTGTCCACGGCCAGCCCGACGTGGTGGGTCGCTTCGAAGACCTCGACCGGGCGTCCGTCGGCCGGCAGCAGGCCGGAATTGTGCGACGTGACGAGCGCGCTGCCACCGACCAGGCCGGCACCGACGTCGGCCAGGATGTCTCCAAAGAGGTTGCCGGCGACCAGGACGTCGAAGCGCTCGGGCCGCACCACCAGCTGCATCGCGGCGTTGTCGGCGATGACGTCGTCGAACGCGATGTCTGGAAAGTCGCTGGCGATCTCCCGGCCGATGGCGCGAAAGAGCCCGTCGCTCCGCTTCATGATGTTGGCTTTGTGGACCAGCGTGAGGCGCTTGCGACCACGCCGGCGCGCCAGCTCGAAAGCGAAGCGGATGACGCGCTCGCTCTTGTTGCGGGTCAGCACCTTGATCGTCTGCACCACGCCGGGCACCACCTCGTGCTCGATCCCGCTGTAGATCTCCTCGGTCAGCTCACGCACCAGCAGCACGTCGACGCCCTGGTACCGGCTTTTCACGCCGTCGAGGTTACGAATCGCCCGCACGCCGGCGAAGATGCCGAGCCGCTTACGGAGCTGCACGTTCGGGCTCTCGTAACCGCCGCCGGTCGGCGTACGCAGCAGGGTCTTCAGACAGAGCCCGGCGTCGCCGATCGCGGCGACCGTGGCATCCGGCAGTGGCGAACCGAAGCGATCGACGCCCAGCGCACCGGCGGGCTCGATCTGCCACGCCACATCGACGCCGGCGGCGGCGACGACGCTCCGCACGGCCTCGCCGAGCGCCGCGCTCACCGGGCCGGCCTCGAGCAGCACCACGCGCGGCACCAAGGCACGACTGGCGTCGGTCGCGGCGGCCGAGCGCTCCGCATCTGCCGCCACCATTCCCTGCGGACGATCGGGCAACGTGTTCATGCCGCCTCCTGCGCCAGCGCCGCGATGACCGCGTCCCGGAATCCTGCGGTGTCCGCCGTGCCGCCGAGGTCACGGGTGCGCACCTGGCCCGCTGCGAGCACCGAGAGCAACGCGCGCTCGATCCGCGCCGCCGCCGACCGCTCCCCGATGTGGCGCAGCAGCAGCACCGCCGACTGGATGAGCGCGGTCGGATTGGCCAGTCCCTTGCCAGCGATGTCAGGCGCCGAGCCGTGCACCGCCTCAAAGACCGCATAGCGATCGCCAATGTTGGCCCCGGGCACCACGCCGAGGCCGCCGACGAGGCCGGCGCAGAGGTCGCTCAGCACATCGCCGTAGAGGTTCTCCATGACGAGGCAGTCAAACCCGGTCGGGTCGAGGACCAGCTCGCGCACGACGTCATCGACCAGCGCGTCGTCTCGGCGGAGGAAGGGGTACGCCTCGCCGACCTCATGGAACGACTTGAGAAACAAGCCGTCCGATTGCTTCATGATCGTGGCCTTGTGCACCAGCGTCAGCCGACGACGGCCCTCAGCCCGCGCCCAGTCGCCGGCCCAGCGGCAGATGCGGCGGCACGCATCCGCCGAGATGATGCGCAGCGTCTCGACCACGCCCGGCACCGGCTCATGTTCCATGCCCTTGTAGAGGCCCTCGGTGTTCTCGCGGAAAATCACCAGGTCGACGCCCTCGTGGCGGGTCCGCAATCCGGGGATCGACCGCACCGGCCGCAGGCTGACGTAGAGATCGAGCGCCTGGCGAATGGCGACGTTCACGCTGGTGAAGCCACCGCCAACCGGCGTCGTGATCGGGCCCTTCAGCGCCACCCGGCAGCGCTCGATCGCCCGCAGCGTGCTGTCGGGCAGCGGCGTGCCATGCGCCGGCACCGCGCCAGCGCCCGCGGGCATGCGCAACCAGTCGATGGCAACCCCGGCCGCCGCAAGCACGGCCACGGTCGCGTCGCTGACCTCGGGGCCGATGCCATCGCCCTCCAGCAGGACCAGTTCATACGCCATGCGTTGTCTCCGTGTGTGATCAGCCCGTGGCTGCCGTCTCCGGGGCGAACGGCCGGGCGGGGGAGTCGCGGCCGGCGGCGGCCGTTCCCAGCGCTGCGCGCACACCAGGCTGTGTCCTTGCCGTGCTCTCACCGCGTTCTGGCTGCCCGCGGCCTGACTTTGCGCCTACGCCGCCCCCCCGCGAGGGGCGCCCAGCGCGTCTCGGCGCGCCCATCGTTCCTCGCACCGTCGCCCTTGGCGGCGCTGGCTGGACATCCCTGAAGGTGCATCCAGTCCGCGGCGAAGCCTGCCTCGCGGGCCCAGGTCGGTCAACGCAACGGCACCTTGGCGTCGGTTGCCCAGCGACACCCGCGGGCACGCATGGGCCCCTACGCCCGCTGGCGCCCCCCGCCCCTGCGACGGCCGACGTGCACCGCCGCACACCGGTTCCAAGGGCGCGAGCCCTCCCCAACCCGGCGCACCGGCGCTACCATCACGCCCCCGCCTGCCCCCTGCGCGCGGACGTCAGGAGCCAAAAGCCGTGCCAGCGATGCCTTGCGCCCTCACCCGACCGCAGGCCCGACCGTGGGCCCTTCGCCTCTGGTGCCCGTCCGCGCTGGCCCTGGTCGCTGTACTGGGCTGCGGTGAGCCCGCCGAGGAGGCCCCAGCAGACGCTGCCGGTGCGGGGGTCGACGCAGACGGGACGCAGGGCGACGCTGGCAAGCCAGACGCCGGTGGAGGCGATGCGTCCGACCCCAACGGCGCGCTGATCTCGGCGGTCTTGCCCGACCACGGCCCCAGCGAGGGCGGGACGGCGATCGAGGTACGCGGCATCGGCCTGGAGTCCGCCCAGGCGGTGTGGATCGGCGCCTCGCAGTGCCTCGACCTGCAGATCGTCGACGACCAGACGCTGCGCTGCCGCACCCCGCCGCAGCCGCCGGGTTTCGCCGCTGTGCAGGTCATCCGCCAGGACGTCGCCAAGCGGCTGCCGCTGCCGACCCTCCACCTCGAGGCCGCGTTTCAGTTCATCGCGACGGTGCGCGTCGACTCGGTCGAGCCCGCGGCCGCGCCGGCCGGCAGCGCCACGCTCGTGACGGTGCAAGGCGCGGGTTTCTTGCCGGGGACGTCGTTCCTCTTCGGCAACCGCATGGCCATCGGCGTCGACGTCCAGGATGAGCACGTTGCCACGATGTGGCTGCCGCCCGCGCCACTGCTGCCTGAAGGCGAGGTCCTCAGCGCCAAGGGGCTCCTGGTCGACGTCATCGCCGCCAACGGCGACGGTCAGGGCCAGCTGGACGACGGCTTTCGCTTCCTGCCCGCCAAAGAGCCGCCCGCCGTAACGGGCGTGGACCTGGCCTGGGTGCAGCCCGAACGCCTGGACCCGGCCGGCGGCACACCCCTGACGCTCCGCTACAGCGCACCGCCGTCGCTCGGCGCTTTGCTCGGCATCCGCATCGGCAGCCTCGACGCCGCCAAGCTCGGCCCCGGACCGCAGGGCCCGCAGAGCGCGAGCGCGGTCGCACCGGCCGGCAGCCCCGGGCGGGCCGACGTGCGGCTCTACTTCGCCAGCGGCGTCGCCATCTTCCCGGGGCGCGCGCAGTACGCCAGCGCGCTGCCGCGGCTCGTGGCGGTGCTGCCGGGCCGCGGTGGCCAGGCGGGAGGGACGCTGGTCGACCTCGTCGGCGATGGCGTCGACGCCTTGAGCCTCGTGCGCTTTGGCGAAAAAGAGGGCGTCGGCATCGAGGTCGAAGACGCCGGCCTGGTCCGCACCCGCACCCCACCCGCCGCTGGGCCAGGAGCGGTCTCGGTCCTGGCGCGCTTCGGCAGCCCCAAGGCGCCCCTCGGCCAGAACCTCTTGAAGAACGCCTATGTCTACTTCGATCCCGCCCAGCAGTCGTTTGGCACCTGGGGCGGGCCGCTGGAGCGGGCCCTCAACGTGACGGTCCAGCGCGCCGGCTGGCCGGGCGGCGTCGTGCAAGGCGCTTTGGTCGTCATCGACGACGGGCTCGATGTCGAGAAGCGCGGCATCACCGATCACCGCGGCCAGGTCGTCATCTCGACGCTCGATCTGCACGGGCCGCTCGACGTCTCTGCCAGCGCCGGCGGCTTTGGTGCCGCCACGATCGCCGGCACCGCGAGTGAAAACGCGACCCTCCTCATCCGCGAGTACCCGCAGCCGGGCACGGGCGAGCCGCCGGTCTGGCCCAAGCGATTCTATGGCAGCGGCACCATCCTCGGCCGCGTGATCAACGCCGACAAGGTCAGTGGCCTGCCGCGCGGTCGGTGCAAGGGGGGCGCCGGCCCGGGCGAGTCCTGCGCGCCGTGCGGCCCAAACTTGCCCTGCGGCAAGGGCTTGCAATGCCTCGCCGCCGACGCGCCGGTCTGGCCTCCGGGCGGCGTGACGGCGACCGCGACCGGCCTCTGCCTGAAGGCCTGCATCGGCGACGGCGATTGCGGCGACGGGTGGGAGTGCCGCTACGGCGCTTCGCAGCCGCTTCCCGCGCCAAACCTGCCCGGCGCGACGACGCCCGTCGATGTCGGATCCGGGCAAGGCGGCGCTGGCGCTGACCCCGCGGGCATTAGCGCTGGCATCGCGGCGCTGCCGGTCTGCCTGCCGCGGGTGGGTGTGGCGCAGACCCGGTGTGAGGTCAGCAAGAGCTGGATGTTCTCGTTCGACCCCGACCCAGGGCCGGGCGCGATCGTCAAAGCGAATGCGACCTTCGAGCTCAAGTCGCGGCTCGGTTCTGTGGCCGTCGCCTGCCGACAGGGCTACGTGGCCACCGAGGGCGGGGCGTTCGTGCCGCTCTGGTTTGGGGTCACCCGCAACGTCGAGCTCCCAACCGACAAGGTGCCTGTGCACGTCGACGTGGTGCTCGACCACCGGCTCGGTCGCCAGCTCCCCGTGCGCCTGCAGGGGCTGCCGATGGGCGAAGACAGCCTGGGCAAGCGCCGCCACGTCACGGCCTGGCTGGGCCTCGAAGGCAACGGCGTACTGGAGCTCTCGCACAACGAGACCACCCAACGCACCGAGCTGCTGACCCTGAACCACATGCCGACGTCGCTCCACGGCGCGCTGGGCGGCCTGCGCATCGAGGTCTATGGCGGGCTGGAGACCGTGCCGGGGGATCAGGGCGCACCGCTCTCGCTCGGCCACTTCATCGGCCAACAGGTGACCGAGCCCGAAGGCATCGTCAGCTGGCCACCGCTCGAGCCAGCGCCGATCCTGACGCCCAGCGGCGCCCTGCCAGCGCTCGCCGCCGCGGTCGGCAAGGCGGGGGCCTACGCGGTCGGTCGCGGCGGACGCATTCTGCACTGGAGCGGCGCTTCGTTCACGCCCCAGGCGCAGCCGATCGAGGCCGATCTCCTCTCGATCTGGCTCGATCCGGCCATCGACACCGGCTGGATCGGCGGCGCCGGCGGCGTTCTGCTGCGGCGTCACGCCGAAGCAGGCTGGTTCCCGGAGCCATCGCCGACGACCAGCGCCATCGTCGGGGTTGTAGGCGCCGCGCCCGGCGTCGATGCCGGGGCGCTGTGGCTGCTCGACCAGCAGGGCGTGCTCTGGCTACGCAGCGGCGGCGCATGGGCGGCCACGGCCAAGGGCCCCTGGACGAGCCCCGTTGGCGCGGGCGGTGCCGCGGCGGCCCCCGATGAGGTGAGCGCTCTGCGCCGGCTCGACGATGGCAGCCTCGTGGTGCTGACGCTCGGCGGCGCGGTGCATCGGCTCCTGGTGCCGGCGCCGACCGTGGGCGCCGATGGCAGCGCAGCCAAGACCTACGCGCTGCCGCCGGCCTTTGCCTTCGCTTGGACCACCGTCGTCGCAGAAGGCCCGCAGCCGCTTTTCGACGCCGCCGGTGCTGGAAACACCTTCTTCGCTTGCGGCGGTGGCGGCATGCTGCTGGCGTTTGTCGGTGGCAAGGCGACGGCGCTCAAGTCCGGGACCCAATCGACGCTCTATGGGCTCTTGCCGCACCCCAAGGGCCTCAGCGTGGTCGGCGCCGGCGGCACCTGGCTCGAGGGAAGCGCTGCGAGCGGTGGCGCCATCGATGCTGCGGCGTGGGTCATGGAGTCACGTGGGCCCGCCGGCGCTTCGTTTGACTTGCGGGCCGTGTTCGCGCCGGGCGGACTCAATGCCGCCTCGGGTCCCGGACGGGTCGCCATCGGCGAGCCGGCGCTCCAGCTCGGTACCTGGCTGGAGATGCCGCGCTGGGTGTCGCCGCAACCGAACGAGGCGGTGCCGTCGACGCTGCAATGGGCCGCCGACGGGGGCGCCGCTGCCAGCCTGCAGTTCATCCAGATCACGACCTTCTGGCAGGTGTCTTATTGGGACATCGTCGCCCAGTCGGCGCGGACCAGCGTCACGCTACCCGACTTCATGGCCATCGGCGGGTGGCAGCCGCTGCCCGGTGGGCCGCTGCGCATGCGGCTGACGCGGGCGTTCGCACCGGGGCTCTCGATCGACCACTTCGCCCACGACCAGCTGTCGTGGTACGCTTGGACCACCTGGGCCTTCGCCCAGCAGCTGAGCTTCGTCGCCGGGTCACAGCCCTAGCCGATCGGCCCCATCGCCGGGCGAGATCGGCGGAGCGCCCGGCGCCGCAGCATGGCCCAAGGCCCCACGCCAGCCACGCGCCGGCCGCCGTGTCGGCCGATGACGGAGTCGCAGTGACCGATCTTCTGCTTGAACTCGGCCGCAACTCCGCGGCGCGCGGGACCATCCGAATGCTCGGGCTGCCGCTGCCGCTGCCGCAGTCGCTGCAGCGGGCGTCCGGGCCGGACCCCGCGCTGCCGCTGGCCGACCTGCGCGCGGTGGTGGTCGGCGTCGATGTCGGCGGCGGCGGCGGCCTCGGCGAGCTCGCAGCGGCCGCCGCCCGCAGCGCCGGTTGCACGGTGGAGCGTGAGGCCGCCACGGGCGCCGCGACCGCGTCGGTGGGCGCGCACGGAACTCCCTTGCACGCCCTGCTGGTCGACGCTGGCGAGGTGTCCTCGGTCGCCGATCTGCGCGTGCTCTACGACGCGCTCCACGGCCGCATCGCCGCGCTCAACCGCTGCGGTCGGGTCATCGTGCTCGGCCGCCCGCCCGCCGGGAGCCGCGAGCCGGCCCGCGCCGCCGCCCGTGCCGGCCTCGAAGGCTTTGTCCGCGCCCTCGGCAAGGAGATCGGTCGCCGTGGCGCCACCGCCAACCTGCTGCGGATCGAAGACGACGCCGAGACTCGGCTCGCCGGGCCGCTTTGCTTCCTGCTCTCCCGGCGCAGCGCGTTCGTCTCTGGCCAGGCGCTGCACATCGGTCACCTGGCGCGTGCCGAAGCGACACAGCTGCAGGAGCGCCCACTGCAGGGGCAGACCGCATTGGTGACCGGCGCCGCGCGCGGCATCGGCGAGGCCATCGCACGACGTCTCGCCGAAGAGGGGGCGCGGGTGCTGCTCGTCGACCTGCCCTCGAGCGCTGCCGAGCTGTCGGCGGTCGCGGCGGCGGTCGGCGGTGAGGCGCTCCATTGCGACCTGGCCGCGGAGGGCGGGGTCGAAGCCCTGATGGCCGATCTGCAGGGCCGCGGGCAGCGGGTACACATCCTCGTCCACAACGCCGGCATTACGCGAGATCGCACGCTGGCCAAGATGTCGCCCGCGCACTGGGACCTCTGCCTCGCGGTGAACCTGCAGGCGGCCGTGCGCGGCACCGAACTAGCGCTTTCCACCGGGGTGCTGCGCCCCAGCGGCCGCGTCCTCTGCCTGTCGTCGATCGGCGGCATCGGTGGCAATCCCGGCCAGACCAACTACGCCACCGCCAAGCGCGCCCTCATGGGCTACGTCGAGGCGCTCTCGCACCGGCTCGGCCGCGAGGGCGGCGCCGCGATGGCCATCGCCCCGGGCTTCATCGAGACCCAGATGACGGCCGCCATGCCGCCCTTGCTTCGGCAGGCCGGTCGTCGCCTCAACAGCCTCGGCCAAGGCGGCTTGCCCGAAGACGTGGCCGACGCCGTGGCCTTCTTGGCGACGCCGAGCGCCATCGGCCTCGCCGGTCAGACCTTGCGCGTCTGTGGCCAGCACCTCGCGGGGGCTTGAGATGTCTACGCCCCCCATCGACGGTGGCATTGTCGTGGTCACCGGCGCGTCGTCTGGCATCGGCGCGGAATTCGCCCGCCAACTGGCCCCTCGCGCCCGGGTGCTCGTCCTGGTGGCGCGCCGCAGAGAGCGCCTCGACGCCCTGGCCGCCGAGCTCCGCGTCGGCAGGCCAGCGCTCCAGGTCGAGGTTCGGCCCTGCGATCTCAGCAATGCCGCTGCCGCCGGCGCACTCGCCGACGCGCTGCTCGCCGACCACTGCGCTGTCGACGTCCTCATCAACAACGCCGGACTCGGCGACGTCGGGCTCTTTCACCAGCGCGACGAGGCCAAGCTCTTGGCGATGATGGCGGTGAACATGACCGCGCCTTTGGTGCTGACGCGGCGCCTGCTGCCGGCGATGGTGGCGCGTCGCCGCGGCGGTGTCCTCAACGTCAGCAGCGGCTTTGGCATGTTCTTCATGCCCGGCTTCGGCACCTACGCCGCGACCAAGCACTTTCTGACGGCCTGGACCGAGGCCCTGCGCCTCGAGGTGGCCCACCACGGCGTGGTCGTCAGCCAGCTCAACCCCGGGCCTGTGGCCACCGAGTTCGAGGACAACGCGGCCAACCCCACCGGCGAGCGGATTCCGGCGCTGCTGATGATGTCTGCCCAGCGCTGTGCAAAGCGCGGCATCCGCGGCTTCGATCGCGGCGGCGCGCTCATCGTGCCAGGGCTTGCGTTGCGCACGTTCTACGGCCTTTGCGCGCTGGCGCCGCGCTGGTTGAACCGGCTGGCGCTCCGGCTCGTGGCCAGGAGATTCGAGGTCTAGTTGCGGCGATGGGTGTCGACGGCGCGCTGCCCCCCATCCGGGTCGCCGCGCCTCCCGCCGGGCGATGCGGCGCTGCAAGGGCAGACGCCGCGCCGACCCTAACCCTGAAGCAAGTCGCGGAGGCTGGCGGCTGAGCTGCGCAGCTCGCCGACACGGCCTTGGGCGGTCGCGACGGCCTCGCGCAGCGCGTCTAGCGCCTCTTCGCGCTCATCTCCCTCGGCGCCGTCGAGGCTGGCCACAGCGTCGTCGATGGCCCGCATGTCCGGGCGCAGTGAGGCGACTGCGCCGTAGAGGTCGCTGGCCAGGCCGGCCGCAGCGCCATTGTCCACCCCAACGCCCCCGCTCGCGGGGACTGCGGCGGCTGCACTTGCCGCCGCGTCTGCGCGCGCTTGGGCTTGCTTGACCTCTGCCTGCGTCTGATCCAGGGCCCGACGCAGCCGCTCGACCTCCGCCTCGGCCGCTCCGAGGGCGGAGCGCGCTCCGTCGACGTCCGCCTGCAGCGCGGCGCGGACCGATGCGATCTCGGCCGCGGCGGTCTCGGCGCTCGCCCCCTTGGCCGCGGCCTTCTCGGCACGCTCCAGAGCGACTTCAAGCGCGGCGCGGGCTTCTCGCGCGGCGTCGCGTTGCTCGCGCATCCGATCGCGCTCGGCAACCACGGCATCGCGCTCGGCGGCCAGCGCATCGCGCTCAGCGGCGACCTCGACGCCAGCGGCGATCTGTCCCTCGCGCTCGGCCTTGAGGGCCGCCGCCTCGGCGCTGGCGGCGGAATGCATGTCGGCCGCGGCCTGAAGCTGCGCGGCCAAGGCATCGCGCTCCTGCACCGCAGCGTTGCGCGCCTCGGCGTTGGCTTCGGCGATGGCGACCAGCGTGGCGCGCTCTTCGGCGACGCTGGCGCCAGCGGCGTGGCGGGCGGCGTCGGCGTCTGCCTTGGCGGCCGCGGCTTCGGCCCACGCTGCCTCGGCCTCGGCCTTGGCGGCTGCTGCCTCCGCTTGAGCGGTCTCCGCCAGGGCCAGTGCGGCCCCGGCCTCTGCGCGCGCGGTGGCAAGCGCTTGGTCGGCGCCGGCGGCAGCCTCCGAGCGGGCGGATTCGGCGTCCGCACGAGCTGCGTCGGCGGCGGCCTGGGCAGCCGCGGCCTCGGCCTTGGCGGCTTGCGCGTCTGCTTGGGCGGCCTCGACCTCGTCGCGCGCGGCCGCTGCGTCTGCTTGCGCGGCTTCCGCTTCGGCCCTGGCGGCGGCGACGGCGGACCCCGCGCCGGCGGCTGCCTCGGCCTGTGCTGCGTCTGCCGCGGCCTGGCTCGCCTGGGCCTCGGCCCGGGCAGCGTTGGCATCAGCGTGGGCGCGATCGGCGTCGGCCCGGGCAGCCTCGGTCTCTGCCTGGGCGGCCGCGATGGCCTCACGGGCGGAGGCGGCTGCATCAGCTCCGGACGCAGTGGCTGCGGCCAAAGCGGCTTCGGCGTCGGCCCTGGCGGCTTCGGCGTCGGCCCTGGCAGCTTCGGCGTCGGCCCTGGCGGCTTCGGCGTCGGCCCTGGCGGCTTCGGCGTCAGCCTTGGCGGCTTCGGCGTCAGCCCTGGCGGCTTCGCCCTCTGCGCGCGCTGCGTCGGCGTCGGCTCTCGCCGCCTCGGCATCTGCGCTCGCGGCTGCCGCCGCCGCGCCGGCCCCTGCGTCTGCTTCGGCCCTGGCGGCGTCTGCGTCGGCCCTTGCAGCGTCTGCGTCGGCCCTTGCAGCCTCGGCCTCGGCCCTTGCAGCCTCGGCCTCGGCCCTGGCTGTCTCCACGTCGGCCCTGGCGGCGTCTGCGTCGGCCCTTGTAGCCTCGGCCTCGGCCCCGGCGGTCTCCACGTCGGCTCTGGCGGCTTCGGCGTCGGCCTTTGCGGCCTCTGCCTCGGCCCTTGCAGCCTCGGCCTCGGCCCTGGCGCTCTCCACGTCGGCCCTGGCCGCTTGGGCCTCGAGCTGCGCCGCATCCAGGGCGGCACGCGCTGCGTCGGCCTCGATGCGCGCTGTCTCGGCTGCTGCCAGCGCGTTGGCGATCGCGGCGTCCGCGCCCGCGGTGTCTGACCTTGAGGCCTCGGCGTCAGCCGCGGCGGCCTCTGCCTCCGCCCGCGCCGCTGCGGCGGCTGTGCTGGCGGCCTCGGCGTCCGCCCGCGCGGCTTCGGCGCTGGCCAACGCGGCGTCAGCCTCGGCCCTGGCGGCCTGCGCCTCAGCTTCGGCACTCGCGATCGCGGCGGCCGCATCGCTCTTTGCGTCCTCGGCCTCGGCGTGTGCCGCCTGAGCCTCGGCCCGCGCGGCGTCGATCAACGCAGCGTTGCCAGCGGCAGCGCCGTCGCGGATCGCCTCGGCCTCGGCGCGGGCAGACGCGGCCTCGGCCGCCGCGGCTTCGGCTTCCGCTCGCGCTGCCGCGGCGTCGGCGGTCGCGGCCTCCGCATTCGCCTGGGCCGCTGCTGCCTCTGCGCGCAGCGCGTCGAGCGCCGCCTGCAGCAAGGCCAGCTGCTCGGACGCCATGCGCTGCAGGTCGGCCTCAGACTCGGCCTGGCCGCGCAGCAGCTCGACCATCGTCTCGGCGTTGCGGCGACCTGCGCGCGCCTCGTCCAGCGTCTCCACCAGCTCTGCAACACGTTGCTGCCAGCGGGCGTCGGACTCCGCGCCTTCGCTCTGCTTGGCCAGCGCTTGGGCCTGGGCGTCCAGCTCTGCCTGGAGCTCGGTCACAGCCGCCGCGAAGCCGGCCTCCGCTGCGGCCTTCTGCTCCTGCAGATCGCTCAACGCCTTGCGCAGCGCCGCGACCTCGGCCGCGTCCGCTTGGGTCTGCTCGTCCCGTGCCGCTGCCTCTTCTTCGTGGGCCGCCAGCGCTCGCTCAGCCTCGGCCAGCGCCAACGCCAAGGCCGCGATTTCGGCCTGCGCGGCGCTGGAATCGGCTGCACCGTGGTCGCCGGTCGCGGCCGGCTCGCTGCTGCCACGGGCCGCAGACGCGGCCCCGGCGTCGATGTCGGCGTCCTCGAAGCCGCCTGCGTTGGCGAAGTCGGGCTCGCCCTCGTTGTCAGCGTCGTCGCTCGCGGCGTCGTCGCCGGGCGAGTCGTCGAATGGCTGGGCGTCCGCGTCAGCCCCGCCATCCAGCGGCGCCTCGGCCTCGGCAGGCGCTGGCGACGGGGCGGCCTGGACGTCGTCCAGGTCCGACATCGCGTCGATGAAGGTCGTCGCGGCGTCGTCGTCGTCCTCGTCGTCCTCGGCGATGGCTGCGCGGGCGGATTCGACAAGTCCGGCGCCGCGCTGGTCCTTGAGCGCGACCGTCTCGGCCCACGGCTCCGGCGGCGACGGTTCCGGCGCGGCTGGCGCGACCGTCGGCTCGTCGTCTACGCCCAGCAGATCAGAGCTGGCCGCCATCGCGTCGGCGCCGACAGCAGGCGCCATCTCCGCGACCTGCGGCGGCTCGACCGCTGCCCGATAGTTGGGTGGCGGCGGCGGCACCCGCATCGGGGTGAAGGCGACGCTTCCGGTCTTGACCGGCTTGACCGCAGGCAATCCCTCCGCCGGCGTATCATCGTCGCTCATCGCCTGCGCTGCCGCTGACATCGGCCCCGATCCGCCGAACGGGCCTGGGGCACCAGGGCCCCCGGTGGCGCCCGGGGGTGGCGGTGGCGGTGGCGGTGGCGGCGGCGGTGGCGGTGGCGGCTTGGGCGCGCCAGCCATCGGCGTCGGGCCGGTTGGGGCGCCTGGCGGTGCTGGGATCGCGCCCGGCGGCGGGGGCGGCGGCGGCACGTTGCTGGCCGGCGTCGGCGGCCTGGTTGGCACCGGCGGCAGCACCTGCGAGTCGCCCGCTTCGAAATCGATGCGCATCTCGAAAGCGCCACAGAGGAAGATCGCACCGTCGTTGAGTTCGGCGCCCTGCTGCGGCTGCAGCCGGCGACCTTGAAAAAAGGTGCCGTTCGACGAGCCAAGGTCGTAGAGGTAGAAGCGCCCCGACTGCCATTGAATGCGGGCGTGTACGCGCGACACGCTCTGGCCGGCGGTGCGGATCTCACACGTGCCCTGGCGGCCAACCGAGATGACTGGCCGGCCCGGTCCGACCTGGACCTCGTGCAACTCGCCGTCGTCACCGTAGAAGCAGATGATCGCCACCGGCGCCTCCCCATGTCCGCCCAGCTTCAGCTCGAATCGCTGTGACAGGGCGCCGGGATTCGACCCCAAAGCGGGCAATCGCGCAAGCCTCTCCAGCCAGCCGCCGACCGCTACGTTCGGGCGCGGGCACCTGCGCGCGCCAACCAGCGTCTGCCGCGCCAGCGTGCCAGCGCCGCTGCCTCACATCGAGATGCTGCCCTTGCGGAACTCCGAGCGGCCGATGTGGCAATTGACCAGCACCGCTTTGCCCTGGCGCGCCAGGGCTTTGGCCTCTGCGAGCGCCGCCGGCAGTGCCGCGAGCTCGCGGACCGAGATGCCGACGCCGCCCAAGCCTTCGGCGACCTTGTCGTAGGCGGTCGCCGCCAGGACGGTGCCGACGTCATCGCCGAGGATCGTCACCTGATCGCGCGCGATCTGGGTCCAGCCGGCGTCATTGCCGACGACCGCCACGCAGCCCTTGCCGATGCGGACGAAGGTGTCGAACTCCATCAGCGAGAAGCCCGCAGCGCCGTCGCCGTAGAGCAGCCAGACCAGGCTATTGGGTCGGCTGGTCGCCGCCGCCAGCGCGAAGCCGCCGCCAACACCCAGGGTGCCGAAAACGCCGGGATCGAGCCACGACAGCGGCTTTCGGGCGCGCAGGACGTAGGCCGCAGTCGCCACGAAGTCGCCACCGTCGGCGACCAGGATGGCGTCGTCGTCGAGCGCCGCCTCGATGGCCTGCACGACCGCGACCGGGTTCATCGGCGGGCAGGGCTCGGCTGCCATCTGCATGATCTCGGCGTCGCGCTCGGCATCCCGCGCCGCCAGCGTCGCCCGCCACTCCGGCCAGGCCAGGCCGCGCACGTGGGCGTGGCCGGCCAATCGCTGCAAGAAGCGGCCGGGGTCGCCGGGCACGGGCAGCGTCGGCACGCGGTTGCGCAGCAAAGTGCCGAGATCGAGGTTGACGGCGATGATCTTGGTGCGCCCTCCGATGCTGCGGCCATAGTCCATGCGGAAGTCGCAAGGCACGCCCGCTAGCAGCACGAGGTCGGCCTCCTTCAACGCGTTCTTGCGCTTGTGCCGCATCTGCTGTGGGTCGCTCGGGCCGAGCAGGCCGCGCGCCATGCCCGCCAGGTACACCGGCGCACCCAGCGCCCGCACGGCCTCGGCGATCGCCGTCGCCTCCAGCGGTCGGCACAGCGCCTGGCTGCCGACCACCAGCACCGGTCGCTTGGCCTTCGCCCACATGCGCGCCGCCGCCTCGATGAGCGGAAACGCCGTCTCGGGCACGTCGGCCACCGCCGCCGGACCAAAGCGCACATCGCTGAGGCCGCCGAACATCTTGCCGAGGTGCCGCTCGAGGTAGAGGTTCATCGCCCGCGTCTTGAGGTCGCGCTGCTTGCCGGTGCTCTGGATGTACCATTCGCGAATCAGCGACTCGTCGTAGAGCAGGTCGATGGGGCACTCGACGAAGACCGGCCCCGGAATTCCGGAGAGCGCCTCGGCGAAGGCGCGCTCGACTGCCGGCACGAGGTCGGCGACGCGCGTCACAGCGACGGACCACTTCACGAAGGTCTTGATAGCCGCCATCTGTTCGATGTCTTGCAGCGACCCGCGTCCGCGCAGGACCGTGGCCGCCGCGCCGCCGAGCAGCACCAGCGGCACCTGCGCCATCTGAGCGTTTTGCAGCGCTGTCAGCGTGTTGGTCACGCCGGGGCCCGCTGTGACCGCGGCCACGCCGGGCACGCCGGTGAGGCGGGCGGCGGCGTCGGCGGCGAAGGCGGCGTTGCCCTCGTCCCGCACATCGACGATGGCGATGCCGCGGCGCTTGCAGCCGACCAGAATCGGCGAGATGTGCCCGCCGCAGAGCGTGTACAGGTTCTTGACGCCCTGCCGCAGCAGGACCTCGGCCACGAGGTCGCCGCCGTTGGGCCGCTGCGCTGCAGGGCCCCCGGCCGTCGCATTCGTCGTCATTGCGTCTTCTCCCTCTCGGGCGCGCCGCGCTGTTCGCCGCCACGTCCCGCTTGTCGCCGCGCGGCGCTCGAGGCCGGCGTCTACCGGGCGGCGAGCACCGGGCGGTCGAGCACGAAGCAAGTGAAGGTACCCGTCATTACAGGCCGATCGCCAACCCGGACCACAACCTCGACCATCCGTTTGCGGCCGCGGCCAGCGCGCACGTGGGCCTCAGCCTCCATGACCTCGCCCTTGCGCACCGGCGCGAGGAAGCGCGTCTCGGCGCCGCCGAGCACCACGTGGGGGTCGTTGACTGCGAGCATGGCCGCGTAATCGGCGAGGCCAAAGGTGAACCCGCCATGGACCAGGCCGCTGGCGTCGACGACCATCGCGCTTGAGGTCGGCAGCCGCACCAGCGCCGAGCCCGCAGACAAGCGCACGGGCGTGCCGAGCAGACGCGGCTCGGCACCGAGGTGAGTGGCGGGCTGACTCGGGATCGGGCGCGGGTCGACCATGGCCGGCGAGGCTGCGTGCAAGCACCGCGCCGGTCAAGCCCCATTGCCCTCGGCCGAGGGCCGCGACAGACTGCGCGCGATGCAGAGTGACGCTGCCCAGCCGGCCTCGACCATGGCCCCGAGTCGAGCCCCAGAGGCTTCAGCCTCCGCCGACGCCACGCTGCGCCAGCGCGCAGGCGCCTGGACCTTGCTCCGGGCCGCCATTGGCGACCGCCGCGCGATCGCCGGCAAGGTGCGCCGCCTCGGCCAGACCGCGCGCGTCTACGTCAATGGCGCCGAGCTCGACCGCCGCCTCGGCGCCCTGGAGGCCCAGGCGATGCTCGACGCGGCCCGCGGCCGACCTGGCCGGGCCCAGCTCTTCTTCGGCGGCCTCGACCAGCTGCGATTCGTCATCGTCCCGGCAGCCCGCGACTACTACGCCGCGCGCGGCATCTCGTTCTGGATGCATCAAGTCCTGCGCTTTCTCGACGATCCGGTCAGCGTCGTCGACCCGACCGGCCTCTTTTCGCTGCGGGAGACCATCACCGGCCACGTCCTGCAGGTGACCCACCTCGACCCGATCTACGACCTCGAGCTGCTGCAGATGTGGCCCGACGGCGTCGCCGAATTCGAGCGCGAGATCGCGTCCATGCTCGATGGCAGCCACCCCCGGGCCGCGACCATCGGCGCCATCATCGAGGACGCCGGCTACCACCGACGTCTGCTCGAATACGTGCGTGCCTATCGGGCCGATCCCCGCGCCCAGCGACTGCGGCGTGAAGTGGGCGAGGTCGGCGCCGACGGCGAGTTTCTCGCTGCGGCGGAGCGCTTCGCCACCCTGCCAGGCTACCTCGACTGGTGCCAACGGCTGCCGCCCGGCGCCTTTGCCTTGCTGTGGCGCTGGCTGCGGGTGCGACGCTACGGGCAGGCCCTCGCCGCCTTGTGAAGCAAGGGCCTTGGCAGCACGCCTACCACGGCCATGGCGTCGAATGCGCTCCCCAGCGGCGTCGCTTCCGGGCTGCAGATGCGCGCTCCGCCCCGGCGATGGACAAGCCTCCCGCCCGCCCCTAGACTCCGCCGCCCGCCCCGACCCGGAGTTCCGGGGCCCCAGGAGGATCCGATGAGCGAAGTGGCATCCCTGCGGAGCATCGTGCGCAACGACGACGGCTCGTTCTCGGTCTCCTTTCAGGCCGCGGGCCGCGCCTGGCAGATGACCGCCAAGGTCGACGAAGAGGGGCTGGAGGTCGAGTTCGACGACGAGCTCTCGGACGCCATCGACTTGCTCGATCGCGACGAGGACGAGCTCGGCGAGCGCGAGCTGCAGCTCCGCGAAGTCGGCCTCATCGCCGACGGCGTCATGGAGACCCTGGCCTCCTCTGGCCTGCTCGGCGACCTCGCCGCCCTCGAGGATCGCTTCGACGAGGGCTGGGAAGAGGAAGAGCCCGTCCAGGCCTAGCTTCCTCTTCGCTGACGTCCCGCCGCCCGCTGCCCGCGCCGCCTACGTGGGCCAGGTCAGGAGCAGGCGATCGGCCACCCGCTCGTCCTCCAAGGTCTGGCCCTCCATTTGGAAGCGGCGCAGCATCGAGCGCCCGACGTCGACCAGCGACTCCGACTCGAAGAGCCGCTCCGGCAGCGCCAGGTCGATGATCTTGCGGCCTGAGCGCTTGGTGCCGTCGATGGAGAGCGCCACCCGGGCGCCGCGGGCCTTGGCGCGCTCGATGGCGGCCAGCAGGCGCTGCAGCGAGAAGGCCTGGGCGCCATAGAGCGTGCCCTCGCTGTCGCTGTAGGGCGGATCGCAGTAGACGAGGGCGCCGGGCCCGGCGCGGTCGAGCGTGGCCTCAAAGTCTGCGACCTCAAAGCGTACGCCGGCGACACGCGGCTGCCACGCGGCGATCCGCGCGGCCAAGGTTTCGGCACGAATCGGCTTGTGGACGCCGCACGGCGTGTTCATGTCGCCGCGAGCGCTGAACCGAATCACGCCGCCGTAGCAGGTCCGGGCGAGAAAGAGCAGGTCGTCGGCGTTGGGGGTCGCGTTGTAGCGCGCGCGTACGGCCCGGAAGTGCGCCTCCTTGCCCTCGCGGGAGCCCGAGGCCTCAGACGCCACGACGCGCTCTCGGTACGCCTCGACGAGGCCCGTGGCATCGCGTTGCACCTGGGTGTGGATGGCGACGAGCGGCGCCAGCACGTCGCTGGCGATGGCGACCCGCGGCGCCAGCTCCGCCAGCACGGCCCCGGAGCCTACGAAGGGCTCGAGGTAGAGGCTAAAGTCTTTGGGCAAGGTGGCGACGATGCTGGCGGCGACGCGGTGCTTGTTGCCGATCCACTTCAAGACGCCACCGCGGTGTGGCGGCAGGCCCTGCAGCGCCCCGGCGTGGACGGTCTCGCCTGGCCCTGTGGCTGCCGGCTTGGCCTGCGCGGTCGGCGTCACGGCCGGCGACGGTTCGCGCTCTTCAGCGCGCGAGGGCAGGTGCGGACGCCGCGCAGGCTCCACTGGCAGCTGGGTTGGATCGAAGAGGGGCAGCTGCGCACGCGGATCGGACCCGCTGCGCTGGCTCACGAGGACCGGCCGCGACGGCCGTCGGAAGCGCCCGCCGGCGGCATCGGCGCTCCGTCGCGGCCGCTGCGATCGATGGCGCGCGGCCGGATGTGCCGGCGGGCTTCGTCGGCCGGCCCCAGCGGTTGGCTCGGCAGCGGCGGTGGGCTGTCAGAAGCGCCGAGCCGCGACGGGTCGTGATGCGAGTAACCCTGAATCACCGGCATTTCGACCACCGGCTGCGGCGCGGCTGCAGGGCGGGCGCCGCCGCCGCGCGGCGCGGCGAGCGCGTCAGGCGGGGGCTCGGCCTTGAGGCGCGGCGCTTCGGGAACGGGCGCCATCGCCTGTGTCAGCGACGCCGCTGCGTTTGCCACTGCCGGCGGTGCCCACTGCCCGGCGTCGCCGGTGGTGCGGCTCGGGCGATAGGGCTCGTTGCTGGCAGACACCCGCGCCGACGACAACCGATCAGCCCGCCCTGCCTGCGAAGGTCGGTAGGGTTGCTGCGTCGAGGCATCGGGATCGACCGGCGCCTGGGCGTGCGGATGCGGCGCCCGGGCGCGCGCTGCCGCGCGGTCGCCTGCCGTGCCACGAGGGTCGTAGGTGCTGGGCGGTGCCGCCGGAGCAGGGTTCTGCACCAAGGGCGATGGCGCGGCGATGGTGGAGGCGGTCGGGCTCGGTGGTGCGAAAGCGCCCGTGCGCGCCCACTGCGGCACGGCCTGTCCGCGGGCCCGGTAATGCGCCTCGATCATGTCGGGCACGTTGCGGGTGTCGAGGGTCGCGGTCTCGGCGTCGTGCAGGCCGGGCTGCACCACCGCCACCAGCGGCGCGTCTTGGTCCTCCCGCAGCACCCGGCGTCGCGCCACAGCGCCGGCCTCGTCGACCCGGCGTCCCGAGGCTGCAGCTGGGGTCGGCGCCGCGGCGGCGGGCTGCATCGCCTGCGGCTCGCCTGGGCCTGGCAACCGCTCGCCCTGTCGGCCCTGACCCTCGACGTGGCGCGGCGAGGTCGCCACCAGATCGGCCCGGACGCGCACCGAAGGACCGTCGAAGAGCGCGGCTGGCGAATCCGAGGAAGGAGGCGGCGAAGGTGCCCGTCGCGGCGCTGCGCCCCTTCCGGAGCTCACGGCGACCGGCGCCGCAGTGCCCAGGCGCGGCGGCGGCGTCGCGCCCGTGGACCAGTGCTGCGGCCGACCGCCATCGATGACCGGCCCCACCTGCAGGTCGGCGTCTTCCAGCGCCTCCATCGGCACCGACTCGTGGCCGAGACCGAGCTGCGCCAGGCTGCCCATCACCGTCACGGCCGGCACCTCTTCGGTCGGGCCGGGCGGTGGCTCGGCGGGCGCGGCCACCTCGCTCGACTTGGTGGCGGCGACGGCGCGGCGTTTGGGAAGGGTCAGCAGCCCGAGCCCCTCCGCCGGCAGCACGCGCACGCCGACCTCGACCCGGCCGAGCTGCAAGCGGGCGCCGTCGACCAGGCTCGCACGCTGGTCGATGCGGGTGCCGTCGAGCCAGCAGGCAGCGTTTGGCAAGGGCACCACGAAGACCGCCCCCTCGCCGAAGCACTCGAGCCTGGCGTGGGTCTCAAGCACCGAGGGATCGTCGAGCACAACGTCGCCGCCACGGCCGAGGATGATCGATGCGGCTCGCACCACCGTCGCTTGCCGGACCTCGCCGCCGAAGGCGATGGTCAGGCCGAGCGCCAGCTCCGGCGGGGTGTCGCTGCGCCCGTAGTAGAAGTCGCGATCACCAACCCGCAGCCGGTCGCCGCCGTAGAGGCGGTGCATCCCCTGCACCAAGGCGCCATTCACCGAGACCCGCGCGCCCTCGTAGACCTTGACGACGTCGACGCCGTCGCGTTCGAAGATGACCAGCGCGAGCTGTGGGCAGGCCGGGTGGTCGAGGTAGATGTGGTTGCGCTCGGGGTCGCGGCCGATTCGCAGCCGGCCGTCGGTGCCGTCGCCGATCGCGGCTTCGAGCACGCGCTCGTCGTCGTCGCGAAAGTAGAGCCACCGGCCAGAGGGTGCGGGTCGGATCCGGGCCATGGTACTGCCAACCCTCCCCCCGCCGCGCCCACGGCGAGACCCCGATGGTAGCTGCGTTGACACCCCTCGCGCAAATCGCTTGTCGCAGCCGCCCGGGAGGGGTGAAGGTGAATGCCAGCCGGCGAGCGGGTCTGCCTGCGCGCTGCGCCGCAAGAATGGAATCGGCCGTCGATTGGATGCGCCAGGGTGCCGGTCCGAGCCCGCAGGGCATGGTGCGCCGCTCTGCATGCCGCCTTGGGCTGCACCCGGTCATCGCTGCGTCGCCGCCGCCCTTGCGACCGGCTGCGCCGCGACGCCAGTCACCCATGGGAGCGTCGCCCAGCGGCAGGCCCGCCCCCGGACGGACCAGGTCGGCAGCAGGGATCGACAAGATCCGTCCGATAGGAGAACCTCCGTGGCGCTTCGTCCGAACGTTCAGCCTGCTGGGATGGGTCGCTGGCCCAGCCGGGGGCAGCGCAAGGGTCGATGCCGAGTGTGCCTGCAGGCCTCGTGCCTGGCTCAAGGTCAGCGGCCGTCGGGCCACACACCTTCCCAGTCGGTTGCAAGTATGCAATGATAAAGGAGATAGCAGCATTGGCCCAGTGATTCGCGACCTCACGCGCCATCGGATCCTGGCGCCTGCGCTCTGTTGCGCCCTCCTGGCTCTCGCTGGGTGCGCTTCACCGACCGGGCGTCCTGCGGTCGACGACACCTCCGACGCGGAGGTCACCACAGCAGCGGACACGGCGGGGGAGGGGAGCACCGACTCGACGACGACCGGCGACGCCAGCCAACCCGACCTGGCGGGCGGGGCGACAGACGCTGCTGCCGACGACGCCGACGCGGAAGTCGCCGACGACATCGTGCCGAAGCCCAAGCCGAGCGACCGCAGCCACGCCTACGCCGTATTTGCCAGCGACGAAGTCTCAGAGACCATGGCGAAATGGCCGGTCTTGCCATCGCTGGTGGTTGGGCTTGCCCGCGACGCGACGACCGTGGTCATCGGCGCCAACGCCGCCGACATGGCGATGATCGCTGCTGCGCCGGGCATCGTGGCCCTGGTGCCGATCCCCGCGGCCCACAAGCTGCCCGCCGATCACGCCAAAGCCTTCGCCCTGCCACCGGCGCAGCGACCCGCAGCGATCGTGCTCTTCCACCGCGACACCATCCCGGCCGACGCCGCCCTGGCCTTGGCAGAGGCCAACACCGCCGCAGACGATCCGCTGATGCCCGTGCCGATGGGCCCCGGCGAGAGCATGCTGGCCGCGCGGACCCATCTCGACGCCAGCCAGGCAGCCATCGTCGCGGCGCAAGACCAGGTCGCCGCCGTCGAAATCGCCGGCGTGCCCGAGTCGCAGTTGGCGTCATCCGTGGTCGCGACCCAGTCGACGGTCCTCACCGCCAAGGCCTTCAAGGGCCAGGGCGTCGTGGTCGCGGAGTGGGACGATGGCTGGGCCAATGGCGACGCGGTGCCCGTTCCGCCACCGCCCTCCGGTGGGCTGCACATCGGCCTGAAGCCCAAGGTACGCGCCCGCGACCACATGCCCCCAGATGCGCCGCCGCCGGCTGGTTGTGCCGTCGGTCCCAACTTCGGGTGTACCAGCGGCACCTGCGGGCCGACGTTTCACGCCACCCATGTCGCCGGCATCCTCATGGGCAACGGCGCTGGTGCGCCGGCGCTCGGCGGGCCAGGCTATGCGCCTGAGATCGAACAGCTCTTGTCCTATGCTTGGTACGCCCTCCCGGCCCAGGTGGCCTGTGAGCGCGCCGACGCGATCCAGCTGGGCGCCAAAGTCGGCAACAATTCCTGGGGATTCACGCCAGCTTCGACCCCGATCGCCAGCTACGGCGACGTGTTCTCTGCGACCCTGGACGCGCACATCCGCGCCAACGACGGGATGTTGGACGTCTTCGCTGCCGGAAACTCCCAGCGGGCGAGGTTCTGCAGTCCAGGAGCGGGCGGTCCGGGCTGCGCTGGCATCGGTCATCCGCTGCCCCCGATCGCCAAGCTGCCCAGCTTGGGCGGCGCGTGCACGCCGATTCCGCCGCCGCCGGCAGGGTGCGCGCTTCAGAGCCCGCTGCCGACGCCGACGCCGCAGCCGGCGCCGTTGCTGGCGTTTCCAAGCGGTCCTGGCGACCTCAACTATCGCTTCTATACCCTCGGCCCCTACACCGCGGCGGCCAAGAACGTGTTGGTCGTGGGCGCGATGCTGACGCGCCAGCTCCTCAACGCCTCCCTGCCGAACGCCAGCATCTTGCCGACGCACTTCACGTCCTTCGGCCCGACGGTCGACGGCCGTTTGGCGCCGCAGATCGTCGCACCCGGGTCCCGCAATGAGCTCACCGGCATCTACTCGGCCAGTTACCCAGGCGCAAGTGCGTACGTCGACGCCAACGGCACCTCCATGGCCACCCCTGCGGTCAGCGGCGGCATTGCGCAGCTGCTGAGTGCGGCGAGCGTTTTTCAGGTGCAGGTCGGCTCCGTGGCGATGAAGGCGCTGCTGATGCACACCGCCGATGACGTCACGACCCACATCTCCAACCAGCACATCCCCATGACCTATCATGTGCTGACTGGCCCAGGCGGCCCGATGGGCCTCAGCGGGGCGATCTTCTACTGGCCCGACCACCAGACGGTCGCCGATGGGCCCGACTACATCTCGGGCTATGGTCAGATGAACCTCAACAACGCGTTTCGCATGCTGATCAAAGGCAATCCCAAGGGCTGGATCACCTACAACTTCTGCGGCGGCCAGACGGTCGCGCACCCGAAGCTGCCGCATCAGTCGCCGGTGGCGATGGGCGGCCCACTGCCCGCCGGCTGCACCAGCGGCAGCAAAGTGACCACCATCGAGCACCTCATCCACGTGCCGCCGGCGACCCAGAAGCTGCGCGTCACGATGGTCTACCACGACCCGCCGCCCGCACCGGGGAGCCCCAACAAGCTGGTCAACGACCTCGACCTGGTGGTGAAAGACTTTACCTCAGGATTCCATTACTATCCGTGGCAGCTCGACCCGACCTGCCCCTATCGTCAAGCCGTGCGCTTGGTCGCCAAGTGCCACAATCCGGCCTCCTGGTGCGACCACCGCAACAACCACGAGCAAGTCCTGATTGACTCGCCACCGGCAGGTGAATGGGCCATCCGCATCACCGCCAGCGCCTTGCCCGCTGGACCGCAGCCCTTTTCGCTCTGGATCTCGTTCGACTGAACCGAAGTCGGTGCAAGTCAGCGCGGTCCTGGTCGGTCCGCAGCAGCTTCGGCGACGTTGTCTGGGCGTCCAATCGCCGCGTCCTGCGGAAGCTCTCGCGCGCGACCTCGAGCGTCGCGTCCTGCAACGTCCCAAGGTCCGCTTCAGCCGGCATGGTGTTCTGGCGCCGGGGAGGCCGCTACGGCACGGGGCGACCGGATTCGACGATGCGCAGCGAAAGTCCGAGCGGCTCGCCGCCGCAGAGCACCTCTTCGTGCTCGACGTCCTCGAGAGCTTCAATGCGCACTGCCAGGGTCTCGCCACAGATGTAAGCGCTGTGCTCTGCGAGCGCCTCGGCCAGGGTCTCACTGCCAGGGCGCAGGCTGAGCACGATGCGATCTTCAACCTGCAAACCAGCGGTCTTGCGAGCGTTCTGCACCCGACTGACCGCCTCGCGGGCCAGGAACTCGCGCCGCAAGGCAGGCGACACCGTGGTGTCGAGCGCCACCGTCACGTCGCCCGCGCTGGCGATGGCCGCGTCGGCAGGGGCCTCGACCACGACCTGCACGTCCTCGGCCGTCAGCCGCTCGCCCGCGGCGTCGCCAGCGCTGGCGTCGAGGATCCAGCCCTCGCCGGCCTCCAACGCGGCCAACGCCGCCGGCGGCAGCTCGGCGATCGCCGCCGCCGCCGCCTTCATCTTGGGACCCAGGCGCCGGCCGAGGGTCTTGAAGTTGGCCTTGGCGTTGCGACGCACCAGCGCCTCGAGCGGCACCACCTCGATCGCCTTCACGTTCAATTCGTCGGCGGCGATGGCCAGCAGCTCGGCCGCGATGCCGTGCGCAGCGGAACCTGGGCCGGCGCGCAGCGCTTGTGGGGCGCCATGGCCGAAGGCGACGCGCAGCCGCGGCAAGGGCTGACGGACCGGCAGCTTGTGTAGCTCGCGGAGATTGCGGCCGAGCGTGACCGCGTTGCGCACCGCCGCCATCGCCTCCTCGAGCGCCGCATCGACGCAGCCGAGGTCCGCCATCGGCATCGCCTCGAGGTGGATGCTGTCCTGCGCGCCGGGCCGCACCCCAACCTCGAGCCGCTGGTAGAGCAGCTCGGCAGAGAAGGGCAGAATAGGCGCCAACATCCGGGCGAAGGTGCCGAGCGCTTCGTACAAGGTCTCGAAGGCGTGCCCCTGGTCGACCGGGTCGTCGCTGCGCCAGAAGCGGCGCCGAGAGCGGCGGACGTACCAGTTGGTCAGGTGGTCGATGAAGCCGAGCACGCGCGGGATGACGTCATAGAGCTGATAGCTCTCCATCGCGCGGTGCACATCGGCGACCAGCGACTGGGTCATGCTCAAGAGCCAGCGGTCGAGCAGCGCGCGCTCCCCCATCGGGCTCGGCACAGCGGGCGGCGACCAGCCGTCGGCGGCGGCGTAGGTTGCGAAGAAGCTGTAGGTATTCCAGAGCGGTAGCTGCACGGAGCGCACCACCTCGCGCACGCCACGCTCCGAGAAGCGCATGGGCTCGGCGCGCACCACCGGCGAGTCGATGAGGAAGGCGCGCAGCGCGTCGGCGCCGTATTTGTCGAGGATCTCCGCCGGATCTGGGTAGTTCTTCAGGCGCTTGCTCATCTTCTGGCCGTCTTCGGCGAGGATCAAGCCGTTGACGATGACGTTCTGAAACGCCGGCCGGTCAAAGAGCGCCGTCGACAGCACCAGCAGCGTGTAGAACCAGCCGCGGGTCTGGTCGAGGCCCTCGGCGATGAAGTTCGCCGGCAGGTGTGCTTCGACCAGATCTTTGTTCTCAAAGGGGTAGTGGTTTTCGGCGTAGGGCATGGACCCCGACTCAAACCAGCAGTCGAGCACCTCTGGCGTCCGCCGCTTCTCGCCACCGCCACAGCCGCAGGCCCAGGCGAGGCCGTCGAGGTGGTGGCGGTGCAGGTCTGGCAGGCCGTCTGGCAGGGCGTTGCCGCCGGCGCGGGCCCGCTGCAAGAGCGCGTCGGCGCTGCCAAATACCTCGCGATCGTCGCATGCGCTGCAGACCCAGATCGGCAGCGGCGTGCCCCAATAGCGGTTGCGGGAGATCGCCCAATCGCGGGCGTCTTCGAGCCAATTGCCAAAGCGCTTGTGGCCGACGTGGTCCGGGACCCAGCGCGTGGTCGCGTTCAGCTCGGCCATGCGCTCGCGGAGGGCCGAGACGCGCACAAACCAGGTCGAGATCGCCTTGTAGATCAGCGGCGTGCCCGACCGCCAGCAGAAGGGGTAGTCGTGGTCGATGGTCGCCTGGTGGTAGACGCGGCCGCGGGCCTTGAGGTCGCCGATGAGCACCTTGTCGGCGTCCTTGACCAACATCCCCGCGACCTTGCCGTCCGCGATGCTCGGGAGATCGCTGCGGAAGCGGCCTTCCAGGTCGGTGGCGTCGCAGATCGGCAGCCCTTCGCGGGCGCAGACGCGGTGGTCGTCCTCGCCGAAGGCCGGCGCCTGGTGGACGATGCCGGTGCCGTCCTCGGTCGTGACGTAGCCGTCGGCGACCACGACGAAGGCGCCCTTGGCGCCGAGGTCGGCGAAGACGTCGAAAATCGGAGCGTAGCGCAGGCCAACGAGCGCAGTGCCCGGGTAGTGGCCGAGGACGCGGGCCTCCGTTCCGACCACCTTCTCGCGCAGCGGCTCGGCGAGCAGCAGCCGCTCGTCGTCCCGCTCCACCAGGGCGTAGGGGATGTCGGGCCCGACGCAGAGCGCGACGTTGCTCGGCAGCGTCCAGGGCGTCGTCGTCCAGGCCAAGAGCGAGGCGCCGACGAGGTCCGAGAGGCCGGTGGCGCCGGCATCGACGATGCCAAAGCGCACGGTCAGCGCCGGGTCCTGCACCCGCCGATAGTCCATGTTGGCTTCGAAGTTCGAGAGCGGCGTGCCGAGGCGCCACGAGTACGGCATGACCTTGTGGCCCTGGTAGACGAGGCCCTTGTCCCACAGCGCCCGGAAGACCCACCACACTGACTCCATGAAGGGCCGGTCCATGGTCTTGTAGTCGTTGTCGAAATCGACCCAGCGGCCCATGCGCCGCACCACCTCGCGCCACTCCGCCGTGTAGCGCAGCACGATGCCGCGGCAGGCCTCGTTGTAACGGCCGATGCCGTAAGCCTCGATGTCGCGCGGCCCTTGCAGGCCGAGATCCTTCTCGATCTCCATCTCCACCGGCAGCCCGTGGGTGTCCCAGCCGAAACGCCGCTCGACGCGGTAGCCCCGCATCGTCCAATAGCGCGGGACGATGTCCTTGAGGGTGCCGGCGAGCAGGTGGCCATAGTGCGGGCGGCCGGTGGCAAAGGGCGGACCGTCGTAGAAGACGAAGGTGCGATCGCCCCGCAAGCTGCGGCGAAACACGTCCTTCTGGTCCCAGAGGGCGAGGACTTCGCGCTCCAGAGCCGGAAAGTCGGGGTCGGGTTCAGGCCGGCGGAAGGGGCTGTCGGGCATGGGAACCTCGTCGGGGTCGGCGGGCCGGGCGGGGGTCGGGCCACGCTTGGGGGCGGGACGATAGGGCAGGGCTTGGGGGTTGGGAAGGGTGGCGTCTCGGTCGTGGCGATCGCAGCAATCCGGTGGCCACTGGGGGCGCGAACTTACCCCAAGCCTGCGTGGTGCGCTGGCCACCGAAACGTCCCGACTGCGTCGGCGGCGAGGCGTGTCGCGCCGCCAGCGGCCAAGCCATCGATGAGG
The DNA here is from genome assembly GCA_947491025.1 of Myxococcales bacterium. Taxonomy (GTDB): domain Bacteria; phylum Myxococcota_A; class UBA9042; order UBA9042; family UBA9042; genus SXNM01. The sequence continues at coordinate 32,386 of CANLIC010000018.1, read as the reverse complement.
CACCGACGGCCCGCCTCGCGCTTGACTGAGAACTGAGACGCCTGTCGCGGCAGGGCGAGCCGCCCGCTGGGCTGCGGCATTGCGCATTCAATCTGAGGGCCTGCGTATTGCCCGCCTGGGACGATTGGATGTCGTGGTCTTGGCTGCACTGTGCGACACTGTCGCGCTCAATTGTCTCACTTGCGCGGCCGATCTTCGACGCGCATCCTCGGGACGACGCACGGGTGCGCTCCGCACTGGCCCCAAGCTGCGGCCCCAACCGAGATTGGTCAGCGGCCCAAAACCTCATGGAGTTCAGAGCTATGAGATCACAGCTACGTCGCCATGCCTGCCTCGCCATGCTGGGCCTGCTCCTCTCGAGCTTCACCGCCAACGCCGAGCCTGCCGCTGCCCTGGGCGCCTGGCCGGACTTGCGCGCCGCAATGACCAAGACCCCCGGCGGCGGTGAGAAGGACGCCGCGCTGCTGGTCGCCGTCGAGCGCTACAGCTACATCTCGCCCGTTCCCGGCGCGCGTGCCAACGTCGAAGCCTGGCAGCACTGGCTGAGCCACGTCCGCAAGGTGCCAGCGAGCCAGGTGCTGACCCTGTTCGACGCCCAGGTGACGCCAGCGGCCATCCTACGCAAGGCCCGCGCGGCCGGCCTGCTGACCCAGACGGGCGGCACGACCTGGTTCGTCTTCATCGGTCACGGCATCCCCAACCGCGACGGCGCCGCGCAGTTCGTCACCGTCGACGCCCGCATGACCGATGAGGTCTACAAAGACGCCGTAGCGCGCCACGATGTGCTTGGCGCGCTCGGTCAGGGTCAGCAGCACCGCACCGTCGCCATCGCCGACACCTGCTTTGGCGGCGGCCTCGACCACGGCGGCCGGGCGATGCAGGCAGGCAGCCAAGCCCTTGTTCCCGTGAGCGACGAACAGCTCCGCGGCCAGCAGGTGCTGCTGTTTCCCGGCCGCTCGGATCAGCAGACCGGACCGCTGCCAGGCGCGCTGCGGCCAGCCTACACCTATCTGGTTCTTGGCGGCTTGCTCGGCTGGGCCGACGGGGCGGCCGGCGGCAAGCGAGATGGCAGCATCACCGTCGCCGAAATCACCGGCTTCGCCAACAAAGCTCTAGCGTTGCAGGAGACACGCACCCAAGAGCCTGGCTTCGCCCCCGAGGGCGGCGCCGGCGAGGTGCTGGCGCGCGGGCTCGGTCTCGCAGAGCCAGACCTGCCGACGCTGATGGCGCAGCCGCCACACGAAGGCGCGCGGCCAGCCGAGGCAGTGGCGCAGGCGCGAAGTGGCGGGTTCGAGTGCCCGCCAGGATCAGCGTTTCAGGCTGGCCGCTGCGTCGGCGTTGCCGTCGACTGCGGCGAGGGCATGCGTTGGGACTCCAGCAAGCGAACCTGCTTGCCTGCTCCGGCGCCACAAGGTGCGGTCTCTCCCGCCCCAGCGCCCAGGTCTGCGCTCACCGCAAGCATTGCCGGTGCCGTCGATCGCGGGCGCGCCGACGCCGCCGATGGAGAGCCCTGCCCCTATGGCAACCTCGCGGCATGTAGCGCCGGCTGTAGCCAAGGCAGTCTCGCAAGTTGCTTTTTCCTCGCGCAAATGTACCGCGACGGCGACGGCGTCGCCGAAAACGACGTCACCGCGAATGCGACCTTCGCCAAGGCCTGCGAGGCCGGCCATCCGGCGGCCTGCACGGCACTCGGCTTTCAGCTCGATAGCGGCATTGGCGCCCGCGCCGACATCGACAAGGCCAACGCCCTGTACTTGCGCGGTTGCAAGGGTGGCAGCGCCGTCGGTTGTTATAACCTTGGCGTCTCCTATACCCAAGGTCAGGGAGTCGAGCGCAATGCCCAAGCGGCCGCAGAATACTTTCGGCTCGGCTGCCAAGGCCAGCACGGCGCAAGTTGCTTCTACTACGGGGGGGCCCTACGCGAAGGCGAGGGCGTCCCGGCCGACCCAGTCGCGGCCGTCGCCGCCTTCACTTCGGCCTGCAAGCATGAATCGGCCAAGGGCTGCCGCCAGCTGGGCGTGCATCAGCTCAGCGGAGAGGGTACAGACAAGGACAGCGCCGCCGCGGCGCAGTCGTTCAAAAAAGCCTGCTCTCTCAAAGAATTTGGCGCATGCGCTCGGCTCGGCCTGCGATACGAGAAGGGTGATGGCGTCGCCAAGGACATCGAACAGGCCAACGCGCTCTATGCCGAGGCTTGCGAAGGCAAGGATGGCATGGGCTGCCGCTACCTCGGGCTCAATCAAGAGCACGGCCTTGGCACCGCGATTGACCTGGCTGCCGCGGTCGCCAGCTACGACCAGGCATGCGGCTTCGACGACGCTGAGGGATGCACTTGCGCCGGGGTCATGCGGGTCAGCGGCAAGGGCGTGGCCCAAGATCTGGCGGCTGGGCTGAAGCTCTACGACAAAGCCTGCAGTCAGGGCGATGGCCGCGGCTGCCGTTACCTCGGTGACCGATACGAAGTGGGCACCGGCGTCGCCAAGGACGAGGCCAAAGCGGCCAAGCTCTTCGGTCGTGGCTGCGAGCTGGAGGACGCCGAGGCCTGCGCCTCGCTTGCGTACATGGTCAAGAACGGGCGAGGCGTCGGCCAGGACCCAAAGCGCGCGACGAGCCTGTATCGCCGAGCCTGCCGTGCAGACTCCAAGCTCGGCTGCTTGGGCCTAGGGCTCAGCTATTCCAGCGGCATCGGCGTCGCGGAGGACAAGGCCGAGGCGCTTCAGTGGTTCCGCCGCGGCTGCGAGCTGGACTCAGCGACTTCTTGCTTCAATGCGGCCGTCTACCTCCGCAATGGCCACGGCACCGCCGTCGACCAGCCCGCGGCCACAGCGATGTATGTTCGCGCCTGCGAGCTTGGCGACAGCGATGGCTGCGTCAACGCCGGGATCGCCTATGAGACCGGCGCCGGCGTCGCCAAGGACCTGAGCGCCGCCAACGAGCGCTACACGCAGGCATGCAAGCTCGAGAACATGCGTGGTTGCGCCTTCATCGGCATCAACCTGCTCGACGGCATCGGCGTGACTGTCGATCGCGAGCTTGGGCTCAAGGCCCTGCACTATGCGTGCAACGGCAAAGACGAGGTCGCTTGCAAGCGGCTCAAGGAGGAGGGCGAATGACCCGGTGGCAGGTTCCTCGGCTGGTGGTGGCGGGGGCGCTCGCGGCGGCCCTGGTGAGCTGTGGTTCGATGGCGAGCGATCGCCGTGACCCAACGGCGTCGGCGGGGCGGTCGACCGCGCACGAGGCGAGCCAACACAACGCGTCCAGCGCGCCCACCGCGCCACTGGCGCCTTTGCGCGCCTGCGCGCGCGCCACGCCGCTTGAGGGCTACGACCGGCAGGAGCTCGCGTACCTGCCGCTGCGCGGCGACGGCAAGGCAGATCTCAACGACGCGACGCTGCTGGCACAGGACCAGCTGCTCGACCGCCTCGTCGGCGCCGGTGGCTGCGGCCGCGACGAGCTGCAGGCGCACGTCAAGCCCTACCGCACCCAGCTGGACGCCGGCTACGCCTGCGCCCAGGTCGCCATCAGCAACGAGGCGTATGGCCTGTGGCATGGCCGCCACCGCGACGAGGCGCGCGGCCGGCAGGCCTTTCGCGACAGCGTCGCCGCCGCCCTGCAGGGCCTCGGCGCTGCCGGCGGCGCGTCGCGGGCGCTGACGGTCGCCATCGCCGACAGCGGCCTTGTCGCCGATGAGTCGTTTCGCAGCGTCATCGAGGCCGAGGTGCGCGCCGCCGCCAGCCAGAGCGCGCTCGCCGCATGGCTACGGCCGCTCGCCTGGGACGGCGCGTGGGTGCTGCCACCGCTACCCCGCGGCCTCGACGTCGCGGTCGTGCCGCAGTACCTCGATCACGGCCAGGCCGGCGACATGGTCCAGGTCGAGCTGCGGCTGCGGCGGCGCGACGCCAGGGCGCCTGGAGGTGAGGTCGAGCGCAGCTTGTTGACGGCGTCGGTGTCGCGTTGCTTGCTGCCAGCGCCTGGAGCGACGACGCCGCCGCAGCGGGTGCGCGTCGACTGGGGCAGCGCGCGCCCCCACGGCGTCCACTGCAGCGGCGACGCGCTCAAGCCCAAGCTGGTGTCGCTGGACGACGCGCCGCTCCATGTCCGGGTCGTCAACGTGTGGTCCAAGTCCGGCGCGATGGTGGTCTGGCCGCCCAGCGCCGCCGTCCCCGATCGCCTGAGCCCGCGTGCGCACGTGCCGCTCAGCGACGCAGCCCAGCACTGGGTGGCCGTGGAGTCGGTGATGGGAACGGAGCAGCTGCTGGTGTTCTCCAGCCGCGACCCGAAGGCGTTGGACGCCGAGTTGGGGTTGCTGCGAAGTACGCTCGGCTGCCGCTACCAGGCCGCCGACGCCGAGCGGCTGCTGGCGATGAAGCGTGCGAGCCGACGCGACGTTCATCTCGACGTCGTTACGCTGCAGGTGCTCACCACTGGGGTGTGCGCAGGGCAGGTCGATTTCTCGCGGACATTGGCGGCAGAGCGAGTGCTGGCAGGCATCGGCGAGTGCAGGTGACTTGGCGAGGGCCCAGGGGTCGTTCCGGAGGTGATGCGATGGTCGCCTGCAATGCCGCGCGCCGCGCCTTGGTTGTCGCGTGCCTCGTCGTCTGTGAAGGCTGTAGCGACGGGGGCGCCCGTTCGATCTTCGAGGCGATCTGGCGCCCGTTGACGGGGCCGCGCGCCCTGAGCGGCCAAAGCGCCTTCGCCGTCGCCGGGCTGCGTCGCAACGTCGCTAGGCCCACCGATCTCGACGCCATCGCCGCGCTGCACGCCGCTGAAGCCGGCTATGACGGCGGCCGCCGCGAGCTCGACAGCCCCGCCGCCGAGCGCCTCGCGGCCAAGCTGGCGCGAACGCGGCTCATCACCGACACCCGGCGCTTCGCCAAGGACGACGCGCTGTACGTCGCCAGCAGCGGCGGCCTCGGCGCCGCCGGTGCCACCGCCGCCCTCGACCCCGACGCCGGCTGCGGCTGGTCGCTCGACGCAGAGGCGCTGGCGGTGCTGCCGCAGAAGCGCATCGTGCCCGGCTTTGACCGCCTGCCGGTGCGCAACCAGGTCGGCCGCGGCACCTGCGCCGCCTTCGCCGCCGTCGGCGCCCTGGAGCAGCTGGCGCTGCACCCCAGCGCCGAAGGCAGCAACCCCAACCTGCCGACGCTCGACTTGTCGGAGCAGCGCTTCTACTGGCTGAGCAAGCCGGAGTGCCAGCAGGATGGCTGCCCGGGGGGTGAGGAGGGGTCTTGGTATGGCAAAGGCTTCAGCGCCATCACAGAAGCCGCCGGCGCCGCGCTGCCGCTGGAATCGGCGTGCCCGTACGATGGCGTCGTCGGCGCGACGGATACCCACCACCCGCAAGAGGCGGGCTGCGTGGGCGACCAGGTGCGCATCGCCGAGCTCGGCACCTGGTGTGGCATCAAGGAGCTGCTGGCGTTGCTCGACCAAGGGCGGGCGGTACCCATCGCAAGCCGGCTGTCGCAGAACTGGGAGGACAACGACGGCTTCATCACGGCGGCCGGCGCCGCCGCCGAGGGCGAGACGTCGCACGCAGTCGGCCACGCCTACCTCGCCGTCGGCTACCAGCGCCTGCCGGACCATCCCGAGGAGGGCGGCCTCTGCCTGTGGGTGCGCAACTCGTGGGGCACGGGCTGGGGCGACAGCGGCTACGCCTGCATGACGCTCGAGTGGCTGCGCCGGCACCTGCGCGAGCACCAGGTGAAGTACCAGCAGCCGACGCCGCTGCGGCTGGCGCTGCACCCAGACCTCGCGCTGTGGGGGCTGCCCGAGCCAGAGCCAGTGCCCGACGAGGCCTGGGACGAGGAGGAGGACGGCCCGCTCGACGACGACAAGGATGAGGTCATCGATCCGGCCGACGACGTCGAGCCGCTGGAGCCGCTCGAGCCCGAGGAGGACCTCGACCCTGACAGCGAGGATGAGCGCGATGGCCGTGGCCGTCGGCGCGAGGACCCGCGGCGGCGCCAGGACCTGCAGTGGTCGCCAGTCGACTTGTATGGGCCGAATGAGGCGGTCTACGCGGCCGAAGTGGCCGTGGCCGAGGTCATCGGCGAAGATGATGAGCTGCTGGTGCGGGTGGTGAAGTTGGGTGGGGCGACGACGCAGCCGTTGCGCCTGATCTTGCAGGGCGAGGCGCTGCGCTACCAGGGCGACGAGGTCGGCAGCAGGGATGGCGCTGTGCTCGTCCTGTGCAGCGAGCACTTCGCCGGGCTGTGTGCGCTGCGCCACCGCGCTGGCGATGACCAGGTCTACGTGCAGTTTCGCGATGAGGACCGGCGGGCGGTGGGCGCAGACGAGGTGACGGCTGACCAGGGCGCTTGGCAAGGCGCTGAGCTCGGGCTTGAGGTGTTTGTGCCGCACGAGCCTGATGTCGGGGCGTTCTTGCTGGATCCGAAGACGTACCTGCGGGTGCCGGGGGGCAAGCCGGCGCGGTTGAGCTTGCGGCCGGACCCGGCGAGCCCTGGTGTGCTGGAGCTGCGGCTGGGCGGCCTGCGGGCGGGGGCGATCGACCTGCTGGCGCCGGCGGCCAGCCGCATCTGCAGCGGCGAGGATGCCAAGCAATGTCGGGTGATCACGGGGCAAACGCTGTCGGTATTGCCGAGCAACCGGCGCCGGCGGTAGGGATGCACTGGCGGCGCGGCGCGGCGCGCAACGGGAGGCGGGACATGAGCCAGGGAGTGGTTGGAGGGCGCAACGTCGTGAGGGGCGCGCTGCGGTGGCTGGCGTTGGGCTCGGCGCTTGCGTCGCTGCTGGTGGCGTCGCTGCGGCCGGGGTCAGAGGCAGCGGCGCAGGGGCGACCCGCAGCGCCGAGTTGGCCAGACCTGAGCGCGCCGCTGCCGCTTGGTGGCGGCGAGGTCGACGCGGCGGTGGTGGTAGGCATTGAGGACTACTCGTACGTCCCCGACATCGCCGGGGCGAGTAAGAACGCGGAGGATTGGTACCAGTTCCTAGTCAAGGGACGGAAGATTCCGAGTCATAAGGTGAAGCTGCTTCGCAACTCGGAGGCTTCGGCCGAGGACATGCTCGCGGAGGCGACGGCGGCGGCCAAGGCAGTGCGTCCGGGCGGCACGCTCTGGTTCGTCTTCATCGGCCATGGCGCGCCGCTGACCGACCGCGCGACCGGCAAGGGCATCGACGGCTTGCTGCTCGGGGCAGATGTGCAGCAGTCGGCGCGCAGCATCGAGACGCGTGGGCTGCGACGGTCGGCGCTGCTGACGGCGCTGTCTGGCGGCAAGGCTGCGCGGACGGTGTTGGTGCTGGACGCGTGCTTTAGTGGCCGGACGGGCGAGGGGGCGGCGGTGGCCGAGGGGCTGATGCCGCTGGTAGGCGTGGACCTGAGCCAGGTGACGAGCGCCATGGTGCTGACGGCGGCGGCGGCGACGCAGTTCGCCGGGGCGCTGCCCGGTGTGCGGCGGCCGGCGTTTAGTTACCTGCTGCTGGGGGCGTTGCGGGGCTGGGGCGATGAGGATGGCAACGGTGCGGTGACGGCGAGGGAGGCGGTGACGTATGCGCAGCTGGCGCTGCGGACGTTGGTGAAGGGTCGGGAGCAGACGCCTGAGGCGAGCGGGGTGGGGTTGGAGCATGGGTTGGTGAGCGGGGCGCGGGAGTCTGGGCCCGATTTGTCGGCGTTTGTGTTGGCAGGTGGGGGTGCTGCCGGCGGTCAGGGCGGCGGCAAGCGGGACTTCGGCTTTGGCGAGCGGGTAGACGCCGAGGCGCCGAAGGTGGCGGTGGGCGATGGGCAGGCGTTGGATTTGGATAGCATTCCGGTGGAGGCGCTGGAGCTGCGGACGGCGGCGCGCAAGGTCGAGAAAGAGGCTGGGGCGCGGTGTGAGGACAAGGCGACGGCTTGGTGCAAGTTGGCGGGGTTGGCGGGGGAGAACCCGTTTCGGGCGGACGCTGGGCGGGCCTGCGAGAGCTGGAAGGGGCACTGCGCCAAGCTAGTGGCGCTGCGGGCGAAGCTGGCGGAGCACGTGGCGAAAGTGAAGCGGGTGCTGGCGCTGGCGGACGTCGAGCGGGCGCAGAAGCTGGAGATGGTGCGGGCGCTGTTGCGGACGTATGGGGCGCTGCCGGATGCCGAGGTGGCGGAGGTGAAGCGGTGGGAGGCGGAGCTGGTGGCGGGGCGGGAGCCGGTGGCGTCGGTGGTTGCGGGTGGCGATGCGTCGTCAGGGATGGTGGTCATCAGCCGCGGGGCGGTGACGTTCAATATGGGCGGTCCTGGGGGTGACTCGGACGAGCTGGCGCCAGACGGTGCCGCGGTTCGGGTGACGCTGACCAAAGGGTACGCGCTGGACCGGACGGAGGTGACGGTGGGCGCGTACAAGCGCTGCGTTGCAGCTGGCAAGTGCGAGGGGACGGTGACGCCCTTCTGGGACGGAAAAGAGCAGGCCGGCGGTGCGTACTGCACCTATGACAAGGCCGGCCACGACGAGCACCCGATGAACTGCGTGGACTGGCGGAACGCGGAGGCGTATTGCGCCTATGCAGGCAAGCGGTTGCCGACGGAGGCGGAGTGGGAGTACGCGGCGCGTGGTGATGGCCGGACGTATGTGTGGGGGAACGCCTGGCCGCCGCCGCGTGGCGCTGGGAATTATGGGGATGCAACAGCGGAGCGGAAGTTCACGGACCGGACGATGATTGATGGCTACGACGATGGTGTGGCGACCACTTCGGCTGTCGGTCTTTACGGGCAGGATTGGCGCGGGCTGTCTGACATGTCAGGGAACGTGTGGGAGTGGGTGGCTGATGCGCATGGCAAGTACGGTGCCGCATCCGATACGGACCCGTACAACTCTGGAAATGCTAGCACTAACCGCGTCTTGCGCGGCGGCTCCTGGAACTGCTACGATCCTTCGTTCCTCCGCGCGGCCTTCCGCTACCGCTACGTTCCGTTGTTCCGTTTCAACTACGTCGGCGTCCGTTGCGCCAGGACCATTTGAGATTATTACACTTTTACCCTAACGGTACGGAACCGAAGGAGCAAGGATGAAGGAGGCACCGCCAAGAGCCGGGGTTCCGGGGGCGGCTAGCCCCCGGCCGCGTTCGAAAAGCCCCCGGCCGCCAGCCCGCCGCGGCCAACGCGCTGAGGTCGCCGTCGTCACCGCGGTCCACGTCTACGCCGCCTGGTGGACCCTGCGCGTCACCAAATTCCCCAAGGACCTCAAGCACGCCCTCGGCCAGCGCAGCCTCGACCTCGTCCTCGAGCTCCTCGAGACCCTCGTCGAAGCTGCCTACCTCCCCGCCGCCGAACGGCGCCCGCTGCTCGCCGCAGCCAATCGTATGGTCGAACGCCTGCGCCACCTCGCCCGCCTCGCCCACGCCACCGCGGCGCTGCCGCACGAGAGCTACGGCCACGCCGCAGAACAGCTCGACGACATCGGCCGCCAAGTCGGAGCCTGGCTGCGCAGCGAGCGCGCCGGAGCAGCCGATGCCGCGTGAGCGCACGGCGACGCCAACCGCCGGCGGCGGCGCCGCGCCCGCCGCCGACCCGCCCTGGGACCCTGCCGACCCCGACCTCCTCGCCGCGACCACCTTTCGCCGCCTGCACGATGCCTACCGCGCCGCTCGTCGCCACAAGCCCAAGACCGCGGCGATGGACCGCTTCGACCTGCGCCTTGAGCCCCACCTCCTCGCCTTGCAGCGCGCCCTGCGCGACGGCAGCTGGCAGCCCGGACCCTACCGCCAGTTCGAGGTCCGCGACCCCAAGCCGCGCCTCGTCTCCGCCGCGAGCTTTGCCGACCGCGTCGTCCACCACGCGCTGATGCGCGCCGCCGAGCCCTACCTCGCCCCCGCGCTCGGCCCCGAGGTCTACGCCAACCGCAAGGGAATGGGCACCCATGCCGCCATCGCCCGCTACCAGGAGCTGGCGCGCACTGCCCCCTATGTTCTCAAGCTCGACGTCGCCGCCTACTTCCCCAGCATCGACCACGACATCCTGCTCGCGCAGCTCCAGTCCAGCGGCCTCCCCGCTTGGAACCTGACGCTGCTCAGCCGAGTCGTCCTCCAGGGACCGCCCTCGCCGCGTGCCGACGTCCACTTTCCAGGCGACGACCTGCTGGCTCCGCTGCAGCGCCGCCGTGGCCTGCCGCTCGGCAACCTCACCAGCCAGACGCTGGCCAACCTCTACCTCGCGCCGGTGGACGCCGTGCTGCGCCGGCACCCCGACGTCGTCGGCTTCATCCGCTACGTCGATGACCTCGCCGTCGTCGGCCGCAGCCGCGCCGGCCTGCGCCGCGCCCTCGCCGAAACCATCGCCCCGCTGCACGCGCTGCGCCTGCGCTGGAACCGCTCCAAGCTCGGCATCCACGCTGTTCACCACGGCGTCAGCCTGCTCGGCATGGTCGTCCAACCGGACCACCAGCGCCTGCCCGGCCGCGCCCGCCGGCGTTTTGAGGCGCGCATTCGCCCGCGCATCCGCGCCTGGGCGCGCGGCGCGCTGGCCAGCGACGACCTCTGGCGCTCCTTCGCCGCCTGGCATGGCCACGCCCGCCGCGGCATGAGCGACGGCGCCCTCCGCCGCTTCTACGCCCGCCGAGTCGCCCTGCGGCGGCTTGACAATTCCATGAAATCAAGCGCACATCCCGCCCCGGCGTCCGGCTCGGCGTCTTGCGCGGCGGCTCCTGGAACAACAACGAACCTTCGAACCTCCGCGCGGCCAACCGCAACCACAACGAACCGATGAACCGTAACAACAACGTCGGCTTCCGTTGCGCCAGCACCCACGGCGTCGCCCACCCGGGCGCCGTCGCCTCGGCCAGGGCCGCAGCGACCACGGTCGCCGCGGGCGCGCCGCGTGGGTCCATGCCGGACGCGGGCGCCGGGCCACATGCTGCATCATGGCTCGGTCGCTCCGGTCCCGCCGACGGTCGCCTGGCGGCCGTCGGCGGGGCACGAGCGCCGCGCTCGCGCCACGCATCCATGGGGCCGTGTCTGAGTCCACAATTTGCGATGAATCATCTTCAAGCGTACTGCGTTGCGCACAGACCCTGCGGGCCGCACCGCTGCCCAAAGCGCTACACCATCGTCGACAGCCACGCCCGAGCCAGGAGGCCCACATGACTCCCCGTCGCCCCCCCCACACCCTCGCCACCCTCACCCTCCTCGCGGCCACCGCCTGCGCGGGCACCACCGAACGCGACGACACCGTCCCAGAGGGCAGCCTCTGGGTCCCGCCGCTGAAGCAAAGCGTGTTTCTCCGCGGTGTGTTCGACGACGACCCCTCGCAGAGCATCGGCCGCTTCCTCGCCCCTCGCACGCCGCACGCCGCCATCGACGAGAGCAACACCTTCGCCTCGCGCTGCGGCAAGGCCATCACCTACAAAGTCGTCGGCGCCGGCGGCAGCTTCGACGAGACTTTTCAGTCCAGCACCAGCGTCGGCGGCTCCATCGGCGTCGAGAAGTACGGCAAGCTCGCCGCCAAGTACGGCAAGAACGGCGAGCTGCGCGTCAAGTACACGCTCAAGAAAAAAATGGTCGCCGTCGAGGACGTCGACGCGCTCTCGCAATGCTGCGATACCGCCGCCGACCAATGCGGCGATGGCCGCATCATCCGCGAGTTCTACCTCGGCGACGGCGAGGTGATGCAGCTCCTCGGCAGTGAGAAGTCGGTCAAGGCCGGCGGTACCTACAAAATCGTCGACGCCGAGGTCGACTACAAGAACGGCACCGCCTGGAAGCGCGTCACAAAGTTCGAAAACGTCTACTTTGCCTTCAAGACCGGCCTTGTCGTCAAAGGCCGCGACATCGCCGACGACTGGGACGTCAAGCGCCCCACCAGCCTTGACGGCCAGTACTTTGTCGGCACCTCCAAGCCTGCCGCCAGCGAGCAAGCCGCCTTTCAAGACGCCATGCTCGACGCCCGGCGCCAGGTCGTCCAGTACATCGGCACCGTCATCAGCGAGGCGCGCGTCCAGACCTCCAAGAACCTCGACGATGTCTGGCAGGACGAGTCCGCGATCCAGGCGGCCTCGCAGGGCATCGCCAGCCTGGTCAAGGATCTGCGCCAAAAGACCCGGCAGCCCGAGGGGCCCACGGTGCGCTACATTACCAAAGTGCTGACCTTCGTGCCCACCAGCAAGCTCGCCGAGATGGGCAAGGCTCTCGCGCAGGCCCTGGCGGCGAATGGCAAGATCTCGGCCGCAGACGCCAAGAAGATCGAAGAGGCGTCGTCGTCGCCGACGCCGAATTGAGGCGTCAAACAAGGCCCAAGCTGAAACAAGTCAGCGCGGCGAGTCGCGCCCGGGCGCCCTGAGGGCCCCAACTTCCACAAGTCGATCGCTGCGGACGTCGATGCATCCCCGTGAGCTGCGTTGCTGCTCCTTGAAATACCTCTGGTATTCCTGCGTCGCAGCGCCTTGCCCACCGGGGCGCCCTGGCGCCCTCGCTGACGACTTGTTCTCGTTGGGGCCCTCACAGATCCAAGACGCTGCCGCGGGGATCAAAGCCCGCCGAGAGCTCGGCCGGCACCGGCACCAGCTCGGCCGACCCGTGGACGTCGAGGTAGTCCTGGCGCATGCCGTGGCAGGTGGCGCGCACGCTGCAGCTGGCGCACGACTCCACGAAGACGCCCTGTTCGATGCTGGAGTCTTGCAGCATGAACGCCCGCCCGCCTGGGTTGACCACCAGCAGGTCCATGCCGCTGGCGTCAAAAAGCGCCCGCCAGCGCGAGGGCGAAATCATGCAGGCCGGCGTGTTGAGCGAGACCATCGTGCAGCCCAACGCGATGGCGCGGTCGTAGGCGGCCTCCATGGCCGGGCGCAGATCGCTGATGCGCGGCACCAGGCGGCGCAGGTCGCGGTCGCCTTGGTCGACGAGGCTGAACAGCCAGAGGTTGAAATGGCTCAGGCCGCGCGCGGCGTAATGCTCAACCAGAGGGACCAGCTCCTCGTAGTTGCGGCTGGTCACCAGGATGTCGCCCTCGAGTCGCAGCGCGCCCCCTGCCGCCTTGGCGGCTTCCAGCTGAGCAAGGCCGCGGTCGAGGGCGGCGAAGCTGCCGGGCGTGCGGTTGAGGCCGTCGTGGATCTTGGGGTCGAGGCTCTTGAGCAGCAGGTTGACCTCGTTCATGCCGGCGTCGAGGGCGCGCCGCGTGAACTCGGGGTAGCTGAACATCATCCCGTTCGACTGCACCTTGATCCGCTCGTAGCCGATGGCACGGGCCGCGCGCAAGGTGGCCAAGAAGTCTTTGCGAATCGTTGGTTCGCCGCCCGATAGCCAGATGTGGCGGGCGCCGCCGCGCCGTCCCTTCAGCAGCCAGGACTGCACCTCGGGCCACGACATCTGATCGCCGGTCGCAGGGCTGCAAGAGTGGCAGCCGATACAGCGGCAATTGCAGGCAAAGCCTGGCGATATCTCTAGCCAACGCAAGCCACCTCCCTGGCGCATGGGTGGGGAAGCGACGCCATCCATGCGCACCTGTTGGCCGGGAGGGGATCGTGGAAACCCGGACCTGAGCCGTATGGTAGCAGGGTCGGATGGCGCCTGCATCCGCTTTGGTGCGTCCAAGCGGCGCTCTGGCCCCGGGTGTCGTGCCCGCCGCGCAGTCGATCGGCGATCAGCCTGCGTCGGGGCCCCGGGCATCGCCGGTCGGGTCGCTGCGGCCGGCCAGCGCCGCGAACGCCGCCCATCCCCCCTCCACGACGCGCGTCGCCGTCGGATCGTCGGGCGGGGTATCGGCCTCGGCCGCAGCGATGGGCGACGGGCGGACCTCGGCGGTCGGCTGCGGCGGTGTCGACCTGCGCGCGATCGTCGCTCGCAGCGCCGCCCGCGACCAAGGGCCATCGTGCGCTGTCGCGCGCAGCGCCGTCCGCGCCAGCGCCGCGAGAGACGCCGCCGTCGGTCGCGCTTCCGCCGCGCCCTGTGCCGCCCGCAGCTGCGCCAAGAAGCCGGTTGTGTCCGCGGCAAGCGCTGGCCACAGCCGTTCGCTCAAAGCGGCGGCCGCGAAGACGTCGCTCGCCGGCAGCAACCGGTCCAGGGCCGCGACCTCAGGCGCTGCATAGCGAGCCGTACCCCGGCTGCGAGGCGGGGCGCCGGACGAAGAGAGGGGCAGCGCGGCCGCGAGATCGATGAGGACGACGCGGCCGTCGCAGCGGCACAAGGCATTGCGGGCAGAGAGGTCGCCGTGGATCCAGCCCGCGGCGTGCAGGTGCGAGAGGGCGCGCCAGAGGCCTAGCACCGCAAGTCGCCGCACCGCGGTCCATTGCTCTGTCTCCATCGCGCCACCCTCGGCCTCGTCGAGCAGAGCGCTGAGGGGCAGGCCGACGGTCCAGGCCGTCGCCAGCCAGGGTCGCGCCCCGTGCACGTCGTCGGCGATCCAGCGCGCTGCCTCGGCGCTGCGCGGGATGACACGCAGGATGGCGGCCTCCACCTGCAGCTGCTGGCGGGCCTCCGCGTCGTCGACGAGGTGGGGCAGCAGGCGCTTGCAGGCGACCTCCTGGCGGCCGAGCCTGGCGCGAAAGACCTCTGCCCTTGGGCCCATCGCGACGCGCGCGCGGAGCGTCAGCGGGCCGAAGGGCACGCCGGCACGGGCCGCGGGGCGCTGGCGCTCAGTTGCCATCACCGGCCAGACCGTATGCACGCAGCTTGTGGTAGAGCGTGCTGCGATCGATGCCGAGGGACTCCGCCGCCTGCCGCTTGTTGCCCTGCAGGCGCCCCAGGCGGGCCAGAATCGCGGCGCGCTCGATGTCGGCCAGGGTGCCCTCCGGCGCCGCAGACGCCTCCACCTCGCCTCCGGTCCGACGCATCGCGGTGCCGGTGGCGCGTTCCAGCACCGGTTCGACGTCAGGCACGTCCAGGGTATCGCCCTCGGCGAAGAGGCACGCGCTCTTGAGGAAGGTCTCGAGCTCGCGGACGTTGCCCGGCCAGGCGTAGGCGCGCATGCGCTGCATGGCGCCCTTGGTGATGCGTCGCACCCGACCGAGCCCGGCGTCGCGGTTGCGCTGCAAGAAGTGGTCGCAGAGCAGCTCGAGGTCTGGCAGCCGCGAACGCAGCGGCGGCACCTGGATGTCGACCACGCGCAGGCGGTAGAGCAGGTCCTCGCGGAAGCCGCCGTCGCGCACCATCTTGTCGAGGTCGCGGTGGGTGGCGGCGACGACGCGGACGTCGACCTGAATCACGCCGGCGCCGCCGACCCGCGTCAGCTCGCCTGTCTGCAGCACGCGCAGCAACTTGACCTGCATGCTCGGCGGCATCTCGCCGATCTCGTCGAGGAAGAGCGTACCGCCGTGGGCCTGTTCAAACAGACCGCGGCGATCGCCGACCGCGCCGGTGAAGGCGCCGCGGACGTGGCCGAACAGCTCGGATTCGAGCAGGTTCTCAGGCAGCGCACCGCAATTGATGGCGACGAAGGGGCCGGCCTTGCGCCTGCCGGTGCCGTGGATGGCGCGCGCGACCAACTCTTTGCCGGTGCCAGACTCGCCGATGACCAGCACCGGGAAGTCGTGGTCGCGGACGCGGTCGATGATGCGGAACATGCGGTGAATCGCCGCGCTCTCGCCTCGAATCTGGTCGTACTCGACCCGTCGCGCCGCCTCGCCGCGCTCGCTGACCAGCTGCCGCCGCGCTTCGGAGAGGGCGTCCTCGGTGCTGGCCAGCTCCGCCTCCAGCTTGCCGTTGAGGGCCACCACCTCGGCCCGGCTCTGCTCGAGCTGCTGCTGCTGCTGGCGCAGGCGGGTGATGAGCCGCGCGGTGTGGATGGCCACCGCCGCCTGGCTGGCCAGCGCCTCGAGGAGGGCCGCATGCTCGCGCGCAAAGGCACCGGCCGCAAAGCGATTGTCGACGTAGAGCACGCCGATGGTCCGGCCCCGCAGGATCAGCGGCACGCAGACGATCGAGCGCAGGTTGCCGGCGTGGACCGACGCCTGCTCGGCGAAGCGTGGGTCCATCCGAGCATCCGTCGCCAGCAGCGGTTCGCCGCTCTCAAAGACCTCGATCGCCATGCCGCGGCTGAGCTTGTGCTGCGGCTTCTTGAGGTTCTCGCCGTCGAGGTTCCGGGCGACCGCCACCTCCAGGTCGGCCGCGCTGGGCGAGGTCGTCGGCTCGCCGGGGCGGGCGTCGAGCAGCAAGAAGCCACGCTCAGCGCCGGTGAGCGTCACCGCCGAGTCCATCAGCGTCTCGAGGAGGCGGGCCGGGTCGTGCTCGGCCGACAAGCGCTGCGCCAGCGACAGGACCACCCGCTCGGCGCTGCGCAGGCTGGCCGGCGCATCGCTGGGGGTGCCGAGGGCGCCAAGGCGGCCACAGAGGCCGAGTACATCGCGCACCGCCGCCAAGGTCGGTGCCGCCGCGAACCGGCGCTGGTGCTGGAGCGGCAGCGACGCGCCGAGCCGCTGCAGCCGCTCGCGCGCACCCTCTGCCACCCGCGCCGACTCCGCGACGCGGCCGCTGGCAGCCAACAGCCACGCGCGATCGGCGTCGACGCGGATCGAGGCGATGACCTTGCCCGCAGGTAGCCGGTCGGCCGCGTCGGCGAGCTGCCCGAGCGCCGAGTCGACCAGGCGGGCCGCCTCGCGCGCCGGCAGGCTCGGCTCGAGCAGCCGCGCCATGGCCACCCGCGCCCGCAGGTGCAGCGCCCGCGCCGTCAGCTCTTGGCCGCCGTGGGCCAGGGCGTCGCCTTCGATCTGCTCGGCAGTGCGGGCCGCCGCGTCGAGGTCGCCGCGCGTCAGGGCGAGCCAGCCCGCCTCGAGACGGATCTCGCCCAGCTCGCTGCTGGCGCCGACAGCGGTGAGCGCGGCCTCAGCGCGGGCGATCCAAGCGGAGGCGGCGTCAAGGCGTCCGGCACTGCGCGCCATCTCGGCGTGGACGCAGGCGACGTTGCCCTCGGCGTACGCGTTGCCGGTGGTGTGCAGCGCAGGCAGCACGGCGTCGAGGTCGTCGGCGGCGTCGTCGCTGGCGCCGAGCAGCCAGCGCAGGTTGCCGCGGTTGATCTGGGCCCTCACCTTGGTGCCGGCGATGCCGAGGCGGTCGGCGACGGCGACCACGCGGTCGTAGCCGGCCAGGGCGCGCCCAAGGTCTCCGGCCTCGTGGTCCAAGGTCGCGATGTTCATCGTCATGTTGAGGGCGCGCGCGCGATCGCCGGCCAGCTCGGCCAGGCGGCGGCTCTCGTCGTAGGCCTGGCGAGCGGCGCCGAGGTCGCCAGCGCGCTGGGCGCACAAGCCAAGCCCGGCGTGGGCGGCGGCGGTGATGGCGTCGGCGATGTGGCCCGCCACCAGGGCCGCGAAGGCCGCGCGCGCCGCCTCCAGGTTGCCGCCGTAGTAGTGCAAGAGCGCGTCGAGGTACTCGTTCTGCGCCCGCAGCTCCGGCCAGGGCGACGAGGTGACGAGCCCCGACGCCACGCCCGCGCGCGCCTCCTGCAGGTCGCCCTGCCAGGTGGCGGCGAAGCTACGCAGCAGCAGCGCGAGGACCGCCGGCCGGCTCCAGTCGCCGAGCTGCGCCGGATCGGCACCGCAGGCCCGCAGTGCACCCTCGGCCTGGGCCCGCGCGTCCGCGAACGCCCCGCGTCGAAACGCCGCCTCGGCCTCGGCGAGCAACGCGTCGACGTCGAGGTCCGCGCCCAGCGGCCGTAGCGCCAAGAGCGCGTCCACCGCGGCAAAGGCCCCAAGGCTGGTGGCGGCCTGCAGCGCCAAGGTCCAAATCGCGACCCGCGCTGGCACCGGCGCTCCACTCGCAAGCGCCGTCGGGAGCTCAAGCCAGCGCTGGGCCAGCTCGAGCGCGAAGGCACCGTCCCCGGCCATCTGCCGCGCCCGCAGCGCTGCGAGGACGTCGGCCGCTGCCGGTGGGGCGCTGACGCCATGACCGGCGGCGATGACCTGCAGTTCGAGCGCGCGATCGGGCGAGCGAGGGGCGTAGTACCCTGCACGCGCCATCGCTGCCTGACCGATCTGCGAGGTCGCGGAGGCGTCGATGAGCCAACGCCGCAGGCAAGCCGCCGCCGCGGGATCGAGGCGAACGCCGCCGCCCGGCCGCTGCCGCAACCACGGCCAGGCGCGGCTCTCCTCTGGGGCCATTGGCGGCGCAGGGTCGGCCGGATCGCCGCGAAGGCCCTCGCGATCGACGAGCAGGTGCGCCAGCAGGCCCAGCAGCGAGGCGGGAGGCGGCTCTGGCGCAGCCAAGGTCGCACAAACGCCAGCGATCTGCTCATCCAGGCCCGGCCCGCTCGCCGCCGCATCGACGCGATCGGGGCTGCGCTGCGCGATGCCCGTGGCGCTGAGCGCGGCCGCCGCGGGCCAAAGCCGCCCGATCACGCCGTCGACCGCCCGCGCCAGGCCGCGCACCAGCGCGAGATCCCACGCCCGACCGCCGTCGGCGGCGCGCAGGAGCGCTGACCAGCTCTCCGTCACCGCCTCGGCCTGCGGCTGCAGCGGCAAGACCGCGCATTGGGCCAACGCCGGTCGGGCTTCGCTCGCTGCGACGACGCGGCAGCGTGCGCCCCCGCCGCCGTCGATCCGGTGCAGGACGGCCTCGGCGAGCGGCGTTGGCAGCTGGTCGAGATCGTCGACCAGCAACAGACCATCGGACCCGAGGCCTGCGAGCACGGCGTCCAAGGCGGCGTCGAAGCGCGCCTGCTCGGCCACCCGCCCGCCACCCAGCCCACCCTCGACCGGCGCCTGTGGCGGCAGCGTTCGCAGACGGGCAGGGCCAGGGCCTGCGGTCCAACGGGAGACCTCCGCTTCCAGGCGCCCGAGCGCACGTCCGCCGAGGCTCCCCTGAAGCCACGCCTGCGGGCGTAGCATCCGGCTGCTGCCGCGTTCGCCGAGCGCGATGGCCCGCAGCGCGGCGCTACGACCGCTGCCCTTCACGCCGTAGATCAGCAGGTCGCCATCGCGGCTCGCGCTCCAAGGGGCGCTCGCCGCGTCGGCGCCGCTCGCGGGGAGGGCGCGCGCAGCAAAGGGCCTGCCGTCGAGGGCCCGCAGGGACGCTTCGGGGTCGTCGTGCAGGGCGACACCGGCCTCATCGGCGGCGCTGCGCAGCGACCGCAACGCGGCCTCGGCGTCCGCAGGCCGCTGCGACCGCGCCGGCCGCAACAGCTGACTCAGCAGGCGCAGCAAGGGCGCCCGCGGGTCGCTGGGTTCCACGAGTGCCCGCTCTGACTCGCTCGGCAGCACCGCCGGGTAGTCCGCGTAGGGCGCGGGCAGGCCGAGGCCGCGCCAAAGCGCCATGCCAAGCGCGAAGAGGTCGTCGCGGGGATCGGCCAGCTCGCCGCGCAGCCGCTCGGGGGCCGCCACCTCCGGCAGGCCCGGACCTGCGGCGGCGCTGCCGATCGGCGCAGCGAGGCCGAGATCGAGCAGCGACAGCCGGCCCGCGTCGTCGACGAGGAGATTGCCCGCGTGCAGATCGCCGTGCACGACGCCGGCGGCGTGGATCGCCTGCAGGGCAGCCAGGGCTTGGGCCAGCAGATGATAGCCCAGCGATGGCACGTTGTTCCGTGCCGCCAGGGCCTGGTTCAGCGGCATGCCGGCGCGGAGCTCGAGGATGAGCGCTGCGACGCCGTCCCGCGCCGGCGGCAACCAGCCCGCAACGGCTGGCAGGGCCGCCAGAGGCAACTCGAGCAGCAGACGCGCTTCGTCGGCGAGCAGACGGACCGTTGCCAGATCGCGGCCATCGACGACCTTGGCCACGTACCGCGCGGTGCCATCGCCCTCGGCCCGCAGCAGATGGACCTCGGCGCCGCCGCCACGCGCCAAACGTCCCTGCACCCGGTAGCCGGCGAGGGTGGCGCCCTCCGCGAGCAGCCGCATCTCCGACGCAGATAAGTTCGCCATGGGCCCCCTCCGCGCCGTCGTCACAGGCGCCTTATGTGGACTTTGCCGACGGTCGTCGAAAAATACAACAGTGCGCCGAGTGGGCCCAACGCGGGTGGCTGGCTGGAAGATCTGGACATGATTCATTGATCGTCCGATTCGATCCGATGGTGACGGAGGCGCGGCGATCCGGCATGATGATTGCAACCGAGCAATCGGGGCGTAGCATCTGCTGCGATGGACCGGTCACAGGTTCGTCGCGGCCGCTGCGCGGGGGAGGGCAACATGCGCCAAGTTCCATCGAAGCTCAGGTCCGCCGGCAGTGGAGACGCTCCCCGTTGCAGCGCCAGAATCGCCGGCCGCGCCAGCAACCGAGGCGTCGGCATCTTGCTGTGGATGCTGCTCTTGTTGCTCTCTGGCTGCGTCGTGAACCCGATTCCGGTGCCCGGCGAGGAGCAGAACAAGGGCGTCGCCACGAGCGGCGACGACAAGGACCAGAGCGGAAGACGCAACGGCGCAACGGGTGGCGGCGGCGGCAGTGACACCGCCCAGGCTGACGCTGGATTTGCCTCCGATGCCAGCGCCGGGGCGAGCAGCGACAGCGCAGGCGACGGATCAGACGCGGGCGAGAGCGACGACGCCGTCGGCCTGCCCGGCGACACCAGCGGGGGCGCAGCGGACGTCGAGGGCGACGCCGATGGCGGCGAGGGCCCCGATCCGGCGACCGATGGCGTAACGCCTGATGACGAAGACGGAAATGCCCAGGATGGCGCCTACGTCGGCCGGCTGGCGCCTGACGTGACGACGGAGGTCTGAGCGATGAGCGCCCCATGGCTCCGCAGCCGCGTGGTCACTTGCGCCGGCCTTGCCCCCGAGACCGCCACGCAGGCGTCTGCGGCGTCGACCGCAACAGCCGCCCTTCACCGGCGCTGTCTCCCCTTGCTGTTCACAGCCGCGATCGGCGTGACCGGCTGCGTCGTCAACCCCATCCCAGTTCCAGCCTCCGGCGGTGGCCAGGCGATTCACAACGGCGGCGAGGCCGGCCGGGCGATGGACGGCCGCGCGGAACAGGGCGCCGACGCCGCGAGTCCCACAGGGTTCCAGGACGCTGGGGCGGATTGGAGCTCCGACGTCGCTGCGCCGCCGGCAGAGGTCACCGGCAGCGGCTGTGAAGAGAGCGACGCGGCGCCAAAATCCGATGCAGGGCACCTGAGCGACGGCTGCTCGGACGCCGGCGACCCCTGAATCTTTAGCGATAGGCGATCGACGCTGCGGGGTGGCCGAGCGTCTACGCCCTGGCGCGTCGGCGACGGCGCCGCCAGAGAGCGAGCGCCATCACCAGGGCGACCAAGGGCACGCCGATCTCGACCGCAGCCACCCATGGCATGGTCACGGCACCGAAGGCGCCCACGGGCGCTTCCTCGCCAGGGCGGAATGCGGCGGTGCGGCGCTCTCGCGCCTCCCAGGCGTTGATGGCGCCCTGGCGCAGGCGGCCGACAGCGCTGCGGCCATGGCCGGTGCCGAAGACCTGCCAGGCAGCGCGCGCCGTCGTGGTGCCGCGGTGCAGGGCCGCTTGCGCGATCTGCATGAGCTCGCGGCGTGCCAGCTCTGTCGCCGGGTCGCTCGGATCGGCCAGCAGCGCGGCCTCGTCGTACTTGTTGGCCTCCAGCGCTTCGGGGTCGATGAGCTCCTCGCCATCGAGCCAGCGCGGCGCGACGATGCTCGCCATCAGGTCGTAGGCCCGCGAAGCGTCGGCCGTCGCCGCGTCGGCGAGCGCGACGGCAGCGATGCTCGCGAGACCAATGCCGTCCTGCCAGGGCTCCGGCTTGCCGTCATCGCGGACAAACGCCTCGGCGCGGCGGCGCAGATCGTTGGAGTAGGTCGGCGAGCCCCCGCCAAGCGCCTTCAACAGGCCCGCGTCGGAGGCGTCCGCTGCGTCCCGGGCGTCGAGTCCGCGGACGATGGCGAGGCCCACCAGGTGCTCGCCGATGGTGCGCAAGTTGTGGCGAATGCGCGCCGCCAGCCAGGCCTGCGAGGGCAGCACGGCGAACATCCCGCCGCCGCTCTGCAGCGCCCGCTTCCAGAAGGCGCGCCCGGCTGCGCGCCACAACCCCGCGCTCCCCGCCTGCACCGCCGCGAAGGGCGAGGCGGCGTCCAGCAACAGCCCGAGCATGACGCCGCCATAGACGAGGGCAAAGTACTCACCGACCGGCTTCAGCTCGATGCCCGCCCAGGCCTGCGCCATGATGGCCATGTCCAGGTGAAGCTGCGCGGCCTGGCCGGCAAAGGCCATGACCTCCTGCCCCTCCGCGACGGGCGCCACGAAGCGCCATGGCTCGCTGTCGAGCAGCGACTCATCCGCGGCTGTGGCCGCCGAGGGCAAGGTGGCCATGGCCCAGTTGTCGCTGCCGACGCCGAATTGCGGGCCGTAGTGCAGCGCCGCCGGGTCCTGCGGGATTGGGCTGCCGTCGCGCAGCCGCACCGCCTGGTAGGCGCCGTCGCGAATCACCCGGTTGCGAAAGCGATGGTCCTGGTGGTGGCGTCCAGCGGCGAACGCTACGATATCAAATCGGTCGATCTCGCGGCCTTGGTCGAAGCCGTCGACGCCGTGCACGGTCACGTTGGGATCGTCGGTCAGGCCGAGCAGACGGCGGACGCCGATGGCATCGAAGCTCAGCTGGGTCGGAAAGCGGGCGAAGAAGCGCTCACGGCCCCCTGCATCGGGCTCGGTTGCCCCCGCCAGCGCGCGCCCCAACCAGATGTAGAACGCGACGACATCCTCTTGGTTCGGCATCGACAGCGGACCGTGAGGCACCCGCCCATCGAGCGCCCGGACTGTCGCCTGCTGGTGGACCACCGTCGGCCAGGCGACCCCTGCGGCCGGCCAGGCGCAAACGAAGGTCAGCGCCAGCCCCAGTCCCATCCGGCAGATTCGCCGCAGCGGCATTGCCACGCAGCGGGGGCGGCCATCGACGGGCGGCACCGGCTGCGGGGAAGGTCGAAGGCGGCTCAAGGTCGTCACGCCGCTATGGTGCGTCGACCGCCATCCGACGGCAAGGCGCCAGGCGCCGGGGAGGCGGAGGCGTTCCCTGCCCCCAAGGGCGAGGTCCAGCCGCGGCGGGCATTTCGCCTGCCGCCGCGTGTTGACATGGGCGATCGGGCAAAGGCATAGACGGCCCGTGTTCGGGGCTGCCGGGATGGCAGCCACACCTCAGCGCCCAAGCCGCGCGCCCCGACCGCGGCGCACAACCCGGAGCTCCATCCATGGCATCGACTCGCATGCGCGCAATCTCGAACACTTCGCTGGCTCAGCTCTTGGCGATTGGGGCAAGCCTCCTGCTCTCGCTCTCGGCCTGCGGCGGCGCACAGAAGACGACCAGCAGCCCCTGCTGCGATGGCGCCAAGAAGAAAGATTGCTGCGACAAGGGCGCTCAGGGCGGCAAGGACTGCGAGAAGGGCGGCAAGGACTGCGAGAAGGGCGGCAAGGACTGCGACAAGTCCGGCAAGGACTGCGAGAAGGGCGGCAAGGACTGCGACAAGTCCGGCAAGGACTGCGAGAAGGGCGGCAAGGACTGCGACAAGTCGGGCAAGGACTGCGAGAAGGGCGGCAAGGACTGCGACAAGGGCGGCAAGGACTGCGACAAGGGCGGCAAGGACTGCGACAAGGGCGGCAAGGACTGCGACAAGGCCGGCAAGGACTGCGGCAAGGACTGCGACAAGTCGGGCAAGGACTGCGACAAGGGCGGCAAGGACTGCGGCAAGGACTGCGGCAAGTCCGGCAAGGACTGCGACAAGGGCGGCAAGGACTGCGACAAGGCCGGCAAGGACTGCGACAAGGGCGCCGCGACCAGCGCCGGTGCCGCTGGCGCTGAGGCCGCCCTCGTTCTGATCACCGCTGAGGCGCTGCAGAGCGACCTGAAGGCCGGCACGGCCGGCACCGTTGTCGACGTCAACAGCAAAGAGCGTTACCTGCAGGGTCACGTGGCCGGCGCCATCCACGCCAACCACCGCGCCCTCACCCGCGCCGATCTGCCCGAAGATCTCGCCGGCCGCCTGGTCTTCTACTGCGGCTCGGCCAAGTGCATGGCGAGCCACGAGGCCGCTCGTACCGCCCTCGCGCTCGGCTACAAGCGCGTCGAGGTCATGAGCGACGGCATCAAGGGATGGGAGGCCAAGGGCCTGCCGACGTCGAAGGAGGGCAACCCTTTGCCTTTCGGCATCCTCTCGGCCGCCGACCTGCAGCAGAAGATGCAGGCCGCGATGCAGGTGCACGTCTTCGACGTCAATAGCGAGGAGCGCTTTCGGCAAGGCCACGTGACCGGCGCGCGCAATGTGTCGCTCACCGCCTTCGACAGGGCCGAGTTGCCCCCCGGCAAGGACGCTTTCGTGGTGTTCTACTGCGGCTCGCCCAAGTGCGGCGCCTCGCACAAAGCCGCCAAGCTTGCGGCTGCGCGTGGTTACACCAACCTCTGGGTGATGACCGATGGCATCAAGGGCTGGGAGGCCGCCGGCCTGCCGACCGAGAAGTAGCGCGCCATCCCGCGCTAGCGCTGGCCGCTCAGCCGCACACGCTCCGGCCGGCTGGCCTGAAGCGTTCCGACCCGCCGTGCGCTGCTTCGACCCGAATCGATTCGCTTGCCATCGATGCGACGTAGGCCAGCGAGGCCCGATCGCACGCCTGACACGCGCCGCCGGGGGGCGGTGTCGCGCCCGGACGCTGACCCGGGACCCTGCGGCCTTGCGCGCCGTGCCATCGCGCCCTGGCACCTTGCCGCGCCGTGGCCAAGTGGCCTAGCCTCTGGCCGCGCGCCGCCGCGCCTCAGGAAGCCATGGCCAGCGTCGAACTCGAACATCTCCAGAAGCGCTACGGCGATACGCTCGTCGTCGCCAGCCTCGACCTCCAAGTCCGCGACGGCGAGCTCCTGGTGCTGGTCGGCCCGTCCGGCTGCGGCAAGTCGACGACGTTGCGCATGGTGGCTGGCCTCGAAGAGATCAGCGCTGGCACGCTCAAAATCGGCGGCCGCGTGGCGAACGACCTCTCGCCGCGCGACCGCGACATCGCCATGGTCTTCCAGAGTTATGCGCTCTACCCGCACATGAGCGTGTACGAGAACATGGCGTTCGGTCTGCGGATTCGCAAGCTCGACCCGGCCGACATCGATCGGCGCGTGCGCGACGCCGCCCGCTTCCTCGAGCTGGAGCCGCTGCTCGAGCGCAGGCCCAAGGCCCTCTCCGGCGGCCAACGGCAGCGGGTGGCGATGGGCCGCGCGGTGGTGCGCGAGCCGGCGGTCTTCCTCTTCGATGAGCCTTTGTCGAACCTCGACGCCAAGTTGCGCGTGCAGATGCGCATCGAGGTCGCCCGGCTGCACGAGCGCCTGCGCGCGACGATCCTCTACGTCACCCACGACCAGGTCGAAGCGATGACGCTCGCCGATCGCATCGCCGTGATGCACAAGGGCGTTCTGCAGCAGGTCGCGTCCCCAGACGTCATCTACCGGCAACCCGCCAACACCTTCGTCGCCACGTTTATCGGCTCGCCAGCGATGAACCTGTGGCCGGTCACGCTCGAGGCGGACGCGACTGTCGCACCCGGCGCCGCCGGCGGCCCGACCTTCCGCGCCGATGGCGGCTGCGTCCAGCTGACACTGAAAGGCAACTTGGGCGCGGCGGCGGCCCAGCTCGGCCCCGGACCGGCGACGCTCGGCGTCCGGCCCCAAGACCTCGAGCCCTGTGCCGAGAACGAAGCCGAGCTGCGCCTGCGCGTAGCGGTCGTCGAGCCCCTGGGCGCTGAGACCTATGTCTACGGCAACGCGGCGGAAAAGCCCTTCGCCGCCGCCAGCAGCCGCGACGAGGCGACCGTCGAGCGGGTCGCCAGCCCCAGCATCGTGCGCCTGGACCCGCAGACGCGGCCCCGCCTCGGCGACGTCATCCCGCTGCGGCTTCGCGCTGGCGCGGGCCACCTCTTTGCCGCCGATGGACTGCGCGTCGACGCCTCCGGCGCGCCCTAGAGCACGCCCGAAAGCGCCGGCCCGCCAGCGACGCGACGCCACCGAAACCCGGAGTTCTCCATGTGCGGCCCCCAGCTAGAACGCGCCAGCCCCCTCGCGCACCTGGCGCCCTTCGCCCTCGCCCTCGCCCTCGCCTGGGCCTGTGTCGCCTGCGGCAAGTCGGCGCCTCCCGCCGCTCCTGCCGGGCCGGCCGCAGGCGAGGCGAAGCCCGCCGGGGAGGCCGCGGCCGCCGCAGCTGCAGCGACCGCGACAGCCGCGCCGACGGAGCCAGCCGCCGCCCCGGTCAAGGTGCTGCTCTGGCACGCCTATCGCGACGACGAGCGCAAGGCCTTGGACGCCCTCGTCAAATCTTGGAACGATCGCAACCCGGCCATCGTCCTTGAGGCGCTGGCCGTCCCCTACGACGCCCTCATCGACAAGGTGCAAGTCGCGATCCCGCGGGGCAATGGCCCCGATCTCGTGATCATCGCCCACGACAAGATCGGCACCTGGGCGCGCGACGGGCTCATCGCGCCCCTCGGCGAGTTCGCGACCCCCGAGCGCCTCAAGCGCTTTCTGCCTGCGACCGTCCGGCCGCTGGTCTTCGAGCGCGCCCCGTACGGCTTGCCCCTGGCCTTCAAGTCGACCGTCTTGTTCTACAACAAGAAGCTCGTGCCCCAGCCGCCGACGTCCATGGCCGAGCTGGTCGCCGCCGCCAAGCCCCACCTCGACGCCAAAGAGGGCAAGTTTGGCCTCGCCTTTGACGCCGCAGACCTCTATGCATTCGCTGCGTTCCTGCATGCGTACGGCGGTCGGGCGGTGAGCGAGGACGGGCGCTCGCTGACCATCGACACCCCCGAGTCGCGCGCCGCGATCGAGGCCGTACGCAAGCTGCACGCCGATGGCATCGTGCCCAAAGGCGTCACCGGCTTCATCGTCACGGCCATGTTCAACGACAGCAAGGCGCCTTTCGTCATCAACGGCCCCTGGTTCCTCTCCGAGATCGATCCCGCCATCGACTACGGCGTCGCCATCCTGCCGACGGCCGACAACGGTAAGCCCTTGCAGCCCTACCTGGGCTCCGAGGCGGTGCTGATCTCGGCCCACACCAAGCAGCGCGCCGCCGCCCTCACGGTCATGGACTACCTGGCGGGTGACGAGGCCGCTTTGACCCGGATGCGGCTGGGCAAGCAGCTGGTCGCCAACGTCAAGGCCTACGAAAACCCAGAGTTTGCGACGTCGCCGGTGGTCAAGGTGTTCCGCGCTCAGTCCGAGGTCACCGTGCCGATGGCCAACAGCGTCGAGGCCGGCGTCGTCTGGTCGCCCTTCAGCGGCGCCCTGCGACGCGCCATCTTTGGCGACCAGGCGGCGGCAGATGCGCTGGCCCAAGCAGCCAAAGAGGCCGCAGCGGCGCTGGCGACGATGAAGAAGTAGCGGCGAAGGCGAACCCGAGCGCGGCGATCGGCCGTCGGGCGGGGATGGACGGGCATGGCGGCACAGGTGGACGGCAGCGCGCGAAGCGGTGGCGACAAGGCGCCCGGCTGGGCCTCGCTTGCGCTCGCTGCCGCCCTGCTCGGTGCGCTTTTGGTGTGGGTGTGCGACGCCGGCCACGACGCCATCGAGCGCGCCCGGGTCCACCACGCGCGGCTGCGCGACGCCGTCTCAGTCGCGGACGCGCTCGGCCAGGCCGCTGGGCGCCGGCCGCAGGATGCCGAGGCGCTGCCGAAGGCCGTGACCGATCTCGAGCGCCGCCACGGCCACCGCCTCGGCCGTGCCGTCGTCGTCGGCACCGGCGGCGTCGACGAGTTCGGCATCGCGCGCGGATCCGACCTCTGGGTCGGCGCCGACGGCCTCGATGCGCGGCGCCGCGCCCTGACGCTCGAGCACGCCGCGCGACTCGGCGAAGTCGCCACCGACGCCGCGGCCAAAGGGGCGCAGGTCGGCTGGGGCAGGCTTCAGGCCATCGGCCCAGAGGGCGCGCTCCTGGTCGCAGTGCCCTTTCGCCATGGCGACGACCAGCCCCCTGCCGGCGTCGCTGGCGTCTGGCTGCCCGCCGCCGACGGGGGCCTCGCGCTGCCGGCGTGGCGCTGGGCGCTCGCCTTGTTGCTGCCGATCTTCGCCCTTCTGCTCGCCAAGGGGCGCTTCGGCTTGCCGCCAACCGCGGTCGGCGCCAGCGCCGGTGCGCTCTGCGTCGCCGCGTTGCTCGTCACGCTGCCGCCGCTCACCGCGCCCGGGGGCGATGGCGGCGTGCAGGTGCTGGCGGCCCAGCTCTTGGTGCCTCACGCCGGAGCGCCCGTGCAGGCGGCGCTCGATGCCGCCGAGACCTGGCTCGCGGCCTTGCTGGTCGGCCTTGGCCTCGTCGGCGGCGCCATCGTCCCGGCGTGCGCCACCGTTTTTTCTGCGATGCGACGCGACCCGGCGCCCTACCTCTACGTCGGTCCCTCACTGGCGGCGACCGGGGCGCTGGTGTTCTTTCCCTTCGCGGTCGGCGTCGGCCTCTCGCTGACCGGCGTCGATGGCGAGTTTGTCGGGCTCGCCAACTACCAGGCGGTGCTCGCGACGCTGCTGCAAGCCGACGAATCGGCCCAACTCGGCCGCACGCTGGCGCACACCGCGCTCTGGACGGTGCTGAACGTCGCGTTCCACGTCGTGCTCGGCCTCGGCCTGGCGCTGCTGCTCAATCGCCCCAATCTCCGGTTCCGCAAGGGATACCGGCTCCTGCTGATCGTGCCGTGGGCCGTCCCCAGCTACATCACCGCCTTGACCTGGAAGTGGCTCTTCAACACCCAATACGGGCCCATCAACACCATGCTCGCCGCCCTCGGCCTCGAGCGGGTCGACTGGCTCGCCGGCAGCGGATTCACGGCCTTTTTCGCCAACCTCGCCACCAACGTCTGGCTCGGCTTCCCGTTCATGATGGTGATCTCGCTCGGCGCGCTGCAGTCGATCCCGGCAGACCTCTATGAAGCCGCCGACATCGACGGCGCGACCGGCTGGCAGAAGCTCCGCCACGTCACGCTGCCGCTGCTGAAGCCGGCGCTCTTTCCGGCCATCATTCTCGGCACGATCTGGACCTTCAACGCCTTCAACATCATCTACCTGGTGTCCGGCGGCGGCCCGGACCACAGCACCGAGATCTTGATCACCGAGGCCTACCACCTCTTCACGGTGCTCCGGCGCACCGGCCTCGCCGCCGCCTATGCCGTGCTGATCTTCGGCCTGCTGATGGCGTACACGCTGATCACCAACCGCCTGACGCGCGCCACCGAGGCGGTAGACCGATGACCCTGCGCCCCTCCTATCCCGGCCGACGTCCCGCCCCACGCCCCGCGCGAACGCCCCAACCCGCGAGCTGTACGCCATGAACGACGCCCAGCCCACGGCCCAGCCCACCGCCAA
Organism: Myxococcales bacterium; assembly: GCA_947491025.1. Classification (GTDB taxonomy): domain Bacteria; phylum Myxococcota_A; class UBA9042; order UBA9042; family UBA9042; genus SXNM01. Next base: position 3,273 of record CANLIC010000018.1, on the reverse strand, counting down.
GCGTCGCGGCCGCTACGCGATCGTGCCGCACCTGCTGCTGGTGCCGTTCACGTTCGTGACGCTCTATCCCGTCCTCTACGTGGTCAAGCTCGCCCTCTCGGGGACCTCCGGTGCCACGGCCTCTGCCGCCCCCTGGCCGACGCGCTTCGACCTCTCGGCCTTCTCCACCGTCGTCGGCCGCACCGACGCCAACGGCACCTGGCTCTTCGGCGCGCAGCTGTGGAACTCGCTGGTCATCAGCCTGCTGACCACCGTCCTCGGCATCGTGCTGGCCGCCTCGGCCGCCTACGGCTTCGCGCGCTTCGAGTTTCCGGGCCGCCGTGTCGGCCTGCTCGGCTTCCTCGCCACCCAGATGTTCCCGGGCATCCTGACGCTCATCCCGCTCTACGTGCTCATCGAGGCCCTCGGCCTGCTCGACACGACCGCCGGTCTGGTCTTGGTCTACGCCACCTCTGCCGTGCCGTTCTGCACCTGGACCCTCAAGGGCTACTTCGACACCCTCCCGAAAGATCTCGAAGAGTCGGCGATCCTCGACGGCGCCAGCCGGCTGACCATCTTCCTGCGCATCATCCTGCCGCTCTCGGCGCCGGCGATCGCGGTCACCGCGCTCTTCTCGTTCATGAGCGCTTGGAACGAGTTCGTGCTCGCCCACACCTTCTTGTCGTCCGAGGCGTCCTTCACGCTGCCGGTGCAGATCCGCAACTATGTCGGCGACAAAGAGGTGCAGTGGGCGCTCTTTGCCGCCGCCTCGCTGATCGTGTCGCTGCCGGTGATGGCGCTGTTCTACGCCCTGGAGCGGCACCTCGTCGGCGGCCTCACCGCCGGCGGCGTCAAAGGCTGACCCGCGGCTGAGGGACGCTGGGCCGTGGCGTCAGGCCGTCGCGCTAGCCGCGTCGAGCGCCGCCGCCACCGCCGGCTCGGTCACCTCCGCCTCGATCTCCACCTCGTCGCGCACGCGAATCGCGCCCAGCATCGTCGAGTAAGGCTCGATGCCGAAGGCGCTCTGCGTCAACACCGCCGTCGCCGACAGGGCAGCGCCGCGGCGCAAGAGGAAGACGCGCTGCGGTCGCCGCACGCCGCACAGCGTCAGGTGGCCATCGAGGCTGCCTTGCCCAGACGATGGCAAGGGTGCGTCGAAGGCGATCTCAGGAAAGCGCTGCACGCGCAGCACCTCGCCGCGCAGGTTCTGGCCGATTCGGCGCAGGTCCGACTCCGAGAGCAGCAGCGGCATGTCGCGGTCGCCCATGCGGGCACAGACCGGCTCGATGTGGGCCGAGTCGATGCGCAGGTGCACGCCCTCGTGGTCCAACCAGAAGCGCAAGGCGTTGGCCTGCAAACGTAAGTCGTGGCCGGCACGCGCCAGCAGGCCGTCCCGGCGGGTGAGGATCGAGAGCCGCAGCGCGTCAGCGTTGAATGCGTTCATCGGCCACTCCGTTGCACTGGAAGCGTGGCGCAGGGCTTGCGCCCAGCGCTACAGAGTCCAAACTAGGGGCTCGGACAGGCTCGCCAAGCCAGGCCAGCGCCCACCGTCCGCCGGACGTCGACTCGGAGGTTGACATGCGCGTTTCTCTTGCCGGTCTGTATCCCGCATCCAGAGCTCCTGCCGCTCGCCGCCGCGCCCTGTGGACGGCCGGTGCGGCAGCTGTCGCCCTCGCCACCGCCCTCGGCGCATGCGGCCCTGTGTACGTCCAAGGCCGGGACGATGGCTACTACCAGGGCCAGCCGCAGCCGGTCTACCCGGCCCAGCCGCAGCCGGGCTACCCAGCGCAGCCGCAGCCGCAGCCCAACTACCAACCCCAGCCCGCACCGGCTCCGGCGCAGGCTTCGGCCGACGATCCGCGCGTCATCTTCGGCGACCTCGCTGTCCACGGCAGCTGGCAGTGGCTGGCGCCCTATGGCTGGGTGTTCGTGCCCCACGCCAACCGCGTCTCCCACTGGCGCCCCTACTACTACGGCCAGTGGACCTACACCGACTACGGCTGGACCTGGGTCAGCGAAGAGGCGTGGGGCGGCGCCACCTACCACTACGGCCGCTGGTTCTGGCGCAACGGTATCGGCTGGGCCTGGGTCCCCGGCTACGAGTGGGCCCCGGCGTGGGTCGCCTGGCGCCACGGCGGCGGCTGCGTCGGCTGGGCCCCGCTCGGCCCGGCGGGCATCAACATCGAGGTGCACGCCTACTGGATCTTCGTCCAGCAGCACCACATTCACGCACCGCGCGTCCACACCGTCGTGCTCCAGCCGCAGCAGAGCCAGGGCGTCTGGCATCAAACCGGCACGGTTCAGAACACCAACCGTGTGCGCGGCCAGAATGGCGCGGTCGTCGTCTACAACGCCGGCCCGACCCGCGAGACCGTCCGCGTCTGGACCGGGACGGACCAAACGCCGCGCGACGTGAACACCATCCCAGGCGTCCGCCCGCGCTCGCTGGGCGAAATCCCGCGCAACTCAAACAATTCCCGGGATCCCGGCCCGCCACCGAACACGCGCGAAGAGCAGCCCGCAGGCCCCGGCGGTGGCCGGCAGCCGCAGCAACCGCCCTATCCGCCCGTGGTTCCGCCAGTGCGGACTCCCGTCGGGCCGCCCCCGCCGCCGGAGCGGCCGGACTGCGAGGATCCCCGTCCGCCGGTGGCTCCGCCAGTGCGGACTCCCGGCGAGCAGCCCGTCACGCCGACGAATCCGCCGAACGTCCGGCCTCCCTATCCGCCGACGCGCCCGCCGTCGGGTCCGAACGATGAGCAGCCGTCCGACAACGGCGTTCGCCCGAATCCGGACCAGCCCAGCCCGCCGCGGAATCCGACCAACGGACGGCCGCCCTACCCGACGACGGAGACGCCGCCGAACACGACCGAACGTCCCGTGCCGCCTCCGAGCCCGCCGGACGCTCCGCCCGTTCGACCGACGCCGCCAGACAACCGAGGCTATCCGCCCTCCCGGCCTGACGACAGGCTGACCGATCCCCCGATTCGGACCACGCCGACGCCGACCCCACCGCCGCCGCGCGGCCCACGCTACCCGACAGCGCCCGAGCCACCGCCGCCCGTCCGCCCGTCGCAGCCTGAGCCGACGCCGCCCGCGGTGACGCAGCCCGGTCGTCCAGCGCCGACCTACCCGAGGCAGCCCGACCCGGCGCCGCCCGTCCGTCCGGCGCCGACCTACCCGACGCAGCCCGACCCGGCGCCGCCCGGCCGCCCAGCGCCGACCTACCCGACGCCTACGGCGCCGCCCGGCCGCCCAGCGCCGACCTACCCGACGCAGCCCGACCCGGCGCCGCCC
>CANLIC010000017.1 GCA_947491025.1 Myxococcales bacterium | reverse complement strand
GCTGACGACCGTCGCCGGGTTGACGAGGCAGTTTCCGCTCTGCAGCTCGCAGTACAAGCTACCGTTGCAGGGGTTGCCGTCCTCGAATGCGGCGCAGTCGGCGTTGCCCTTGCATGGGCACTTGCTCTTGGCCGCTTTGCAGGCGCCCCCGACGCACACGTCGAGGTTGGTGCACCAGCTGCCGTCGGCCTCGCACGGCGCGCCCTCGTTCTTGGGCACCACCGTGCACTTGCCGGTTTTGGGGGCGCAGGCTGTCACGCTGCATTGTGCGTCCCCCAGCGGCGGGCAGATCACTTCCGTTGCGGGGTTGGCTTTGCAGACCCCCGAGGGTTTGTCGCAGTACATCTTGACGCAGGCGTTGCCGCCCTCAAAGGCGCTGCAATCGGCCGTGGTCTTGCAAGCGCAGGTGTCCTTTGCCGCCGTGCACACGCCTTGCTGGCAGCTCTCGGTGACGCTGCAGGTCCAGCCGTCATTGCAGGAGCTGCCGTCGGGTTGCGGCGTCATCTTGCAGCTTCCGGTCGAGGCCGCGCAGGCGTTGTACAGACAGGCGGTGTCGGCCGCGCTCGGACAGGAGACCTGGGTGGCAGGGTTCAGCTCGCAAAAACCGCTGGCCTTGCTGCAAAACAGGGTGCCATTGCAGAGGTTGCCGTCCTCGAAGGGCTGGCAGTCGGCGTCTGCCTTGCAGTTGCAGGGCGTGTCGAGTGGGCCTGGCGTGCACATGCCGTCGCTGCAATGATCGAGCGAGCAGGTCGAACCATCGAGGTCGCAGGCGGTCGTCGTCGGCATCGCCGTCGGCTTGCAGACGCCGTCGCTTGGGTCGCACTGCGTCGCCAAGCACTCGGTGTTGCCGTCGCTGCTGCAGCTGACGATGGTCGCAGGATTGACCTTGCACGCCGGAGATGCGCCGCTCTTGTCACAATAGAGCGTGCCATTGCAGGGGTTCCCGTCATCGGAGGGCGCGCACTCGGCGTCTGTCAGGCACTGGCACGACCCTTGGCCCTTGCACTGCCCGGCGCCACACGAGTCGCCGGTGGTGCAAGCGTCGCCGTCGTCGCAGGGTTTGCCCTCGGCTCGTGGCGTCGGGACGCAGACGCCTGTGGCAAGCGCGCAGACCTTGGTGAGGCAGGCCGTGTCTTCGCTGGTGTCGCAAGTCACGACCGTGAATGGCTTGACCTTGCAGGTGGGCGTCTTGGCGCTAGCGTCGCAGAAATAGCTGCCGTTGCAGGCATTTTCGTCGTTGAGCTTGGCGCAGTCCGCGTCGGCGAGGCACTCGCAGGTCAGATCGCCGACGCACGTGCCGCCGTTGCATGTCGCATGGCCTGTGCACGCCTTGCCCGCATCGCAAGGGCTGCCGTTCTTCGCATCCTCGAGGACGCAGGTGCCCGACACGCCACAGCTTGGCACCTTGCACGGCGACGTCGCCTCCGGGCAATCGGCGGCGGTCTTGCACTGCTGCTGCGTCATGTCGACGCCCAGGCCATCGCTCGTGATGTCGAGCTGCGTCGAGACCACGTCGTCATCGCAGGCGCAGAGCGACAGGGCGCTCAGCGCGACTGCGGTGAGGAGCGCAGGGGCGCAAAGGTTGCGCATCACGAGGCCTCCGCCAGCCCGACACAGGGCCACGGGATTGTGGCAGCGGCAGGGAACAGGGTCAACGGCTGTGAAACCGCCACAACTGACGATAAATCATTGAAATCATGCGTAAATATTCAAGATCGCCGCTGGAATGCACATTCGGCGCTTCGCGGGCGGCACCGGCTCCGCATCCCTTGTCCGCGGGGCTGCGCGCTGCAAGGCGGCAACGCAGGTGCCAGCGCGCGAGGCCACCAACACGCGCCGGAGTTGGCTTTTCACCTGGCGTGGCCCCCTTCCGCCGCCTCACTCACCTGCTATCCTCGCAGCGCCGGCTCGCCCGGCCGGAGGCACGGATGCTCGACCCACTGACGACACCCGGCCCCCTATCCTGCCGCCGTGCCCGGCTCGCCGCGCCGCCGTGGGTTGCTGCCCTCTTCACCCTCTGGCTCGCGGCCGGCGCCTTCGCTGCCGACTCACGCTACCTCGACCAGCAGTTGCCTTTCGTGGAGCCGCGCGACCGCAGAGTCGACGTCACCACGATGGACCTGCAAGTTCGCATTGACCCGCCGCAGCGGCGCGTCAGCGGAACGGTCGCGTGGACCGCCTGTGCTCGCAGCGCCGACTCTGACCTCGTCCTCGTCCTCGACGCCGTTGACGTGCAAGTGCGTAACGTGCGGTGGCTACGAGCCCCGCCAGGCACCCCAGCCGCCGCCACGCCGGCTGCCGGTGCCCCGCTGCGCTGGCCGCTGCCCGGCACAGGGACCGACCGCTGCGCCACCCTGGCGCTCGACTTCGAGGCCTCGCCCCGCAAGGGCTTTCACTTCATTGGCGACGATCGCGACGCCGCCGGCCGGTTGCCGCACGCGTGGACCCAAGGCGAGCCGCGGCAGACCCGGCTCTGGCTGCCGTCGCCCGACGATCCCGACGAGCGCTTCACCTGGACGCTCAAGGTCGACGCCCCGGCGCCCTGGCGCGTCCTGTCCAATGGCGATCCCGGCGAGATCGAGCGCCAAGGCGATCGCGTCGTGGCCCGCTTTGCGATGCGAGAACCCCACCCGGCGTACCTGCTGTCCATCGTCGCTGGGCCTTTCGAGGAGGTGCTGCACCGCCATCGCCGCGTCCACCTCGCGGATTATGCGTTGGCCCCTGATGTGGCGCGAGCGCGCCTGCACGGCGCAGCGCTCCCGGCCATGCTCGACCTCCTCGAGACGCTGACCGGCACACCCTACCCACACGCCCGCTACGGCGAGGTCTGGGTCCACGAGTTCTCGGCAGGCGGCATGGAGAACGTCACGCTCTCGACGCTCGCCCACCGCGCCCTCGGCGACGCCGACAGCGACCTCGATCGCACGCCCGATGGCCTGCTCGCCCACGAGCTTGCGCACCAGTGGTTCGGCGACCTCGTCACTTGCCGCAGCTGGGGCGATATCTGGCTCAACGAGGGGTTCGCGACCTACTACCAGAAGCTCTGGACCCTCCACCACTACGGCCGTGACCGCTTTTACGAAGAGGTCGCTGATGCCCGCGCCTCGGCGATCGCGCACGAGGCGAGCAGCCCGCGCGCCGTGGTCCAGGACCGCTTTGACGAGCCCGGCGAGCTCTTCAACCCGCACAGCTATGGCCGCGGCGCGATGGTGCTCCACATGCTGCGCGAGTCACTCGGCCACGCCGTCTTCGACCGCGCCATCGCCGCCTATTTGCGCGAACACCGCTTCGCCTCCGCCGAGACCCACGACCTACGGCGAGCGCTCGAGACCGCCTCCGGACGCAGCCTGCGCGGCTTCTTTCGTCGCTGGCTCGAGCAGCCGGGCCTGCCATCGGTCACCGTCCACGCTCGGTGGTCGCACGACGAAGGCCTGGTGCTCGACGCCGCCCAGACCCAGCCGATCGACGCCGCGCGGCCGCCCTTTGACCTCGATCTGGAGGTCCAAGTTCACCCTGCCGGCGGCGGGACCGTCGGCCGCCACATCCTGCGCATGCGCGACAAGGGGGCCTCGCTGACCGTGCCGGTTGCCGAGGTGCCGTCGCCGCCGGCGTCGGTCGCGGTCGACCCCGAAGGCAAGGTATTCGTTGGCGTTGAGCTCAAGGCGGAAGCAGCACTCGTCCTCGGTGGGCTCGCCCAGAGCATCCATCCGAACGCGCGCCTGCAGGCGATCGGCGCCCTGCGCGGCCACGTCGACCGGCCTGCTGTGCGCGACGGCCTGCTGCAGACCCTCGCCGCCGACCCCGCTCGTCATCTACGTGCGGCCGCCGCCAAGGCCCTCGGTGGTGGCCGCCGCGATGAGGTCCGCCAAGGCCTGCAGCGCGCGCTGCGGCAAGACGCCGACGCCCACGTGCGCGCTGCGGCGGCCTCAGCGCTCGGCGCCGTCTTCGACGACAGCGCGATCCCGGCCTTGCAGCAGGCGGCACGGACCGATCGCAGCCCGACTGCGGTGCGCGCGGCGCTCGGGGCACTAGTGCGGATCGATCGCAAGGCCGCCAGGCCGGCCCTGGCAGCGGCGCTGCAGCGGCCCTCGTTCTACGAGCAGGTCCGCGGCGACGCCCTTCAGGTCCTGGCGTCCCTGGGCGAGGCCCGCGATCTCGAGACCATCTGGGCTGCCACCCGCGTTGGAAATCCCAAACCGCTGCGCGCTGCCGCTGCCCTGGCGCTCGCCCAGTTGGCGGTGCGCGTGGACGCTCTGCGCGCCCCGGCGCGGGACCACCTCGAGGCCATGCTGCAGGACGGCGAGCTGCGGCTCCGCGCGTCGGTCACCGCTGCCCTGGGCGCACTGTCTGATCCTGCGAGTCGCTCCGCCCTCCTCGCTGCCGCGGCCCGCGAGCCGCACGAGCATCTTTGGCGGAGCATGAAAGAGACAGCGGCCGGCCTCGGCGGCGTTCTCCCCGCCGACGAGCGACTGCGTAAGCTCGAGGCCGCTGTCGAGCGCCTCGAGCGGATGCGCCACGAACAGGGCGGCGGCGATGGCAAGGGCGAAGCACGGCCACACGGGCCCGACTCGCGAGGCCCTGGCGCGCCGGCCGCGGGCCCCCCACAAGGCTCAAGCGCCGGGTCTGGCCCTGGTTCGGCGACGCCAAGCGCCTCCGGCACGCCCGCTGCTCCGGCGCCGACCCGCCGAGAGCCCTAGCAGGTGCACGCAAGCCGCCGTCTTCGCGGCGCCCTGCGGACCCTGACGGCCCGCGTCGTGGCCTTGGCATTGCTGACCGCCTTGCTGCTGGTCGGCTGCGGCCGCCGAGAGTGGCCCGACGATCTGCTGGTCCTGGCGGTGCCAACGGCCGCGCGCACCCTCGACCCACGGCTGGCGGTCGACGCAGCGTCGACCCGCATCTGGCGCCTCGTCTTCGCCGGCCTGACATCGGTCGCGCCGACGGGCGAGGTGCACCTCGCGCTGGCCGAGTCGCTGACCGCCACCGCCTGGGACAGCGACGGCGAGCCGCTTGCTGTCATCGCCACCTTGCGCCCGGGGCTGCGCTTTCATGACGGTCGGCCCGTCGAGGCGGAGGACGTTGCGTGCACATGGCGCTCGGCAATGGACCCGCGCCTCGGCTCGCCCGTCGCGGGCGAGTTGGCCCGTCGGGTGCGCGCCGTCACCCCACTCGACGCGAGGCGTGTGCGCTTCGACCTGCATGCGCCGCTCGCCACCTTCGCCAGCGACCTGATCTTGGGCATCGTGCCGCGATCGGCCTGCTCGCAACCCAACTTGGCGCTGATAGAACCCATCGGAGCCGGGGAATTCGCCGTCGTCGACGCGGGCGATCTGGCGGCCGTACGCCTGCGACGGGTCGGTCCAACGCCGGCCGGTGCTGCCCGATCGCTGCTGATCCGCGCCGTCAGCGATGAGACGGGCCGGCTCCTCTCGGTGCTCGCTGGCGGCGCCGATCTCGCCCTCGGCCTCTCACCTCTCGCTTTGCAAGCCGCAACCGGCCACCGCGGAGCCCGCTTGGCCCGGGCGCCTGGCATCGCCTGGACCTACCTCGGCCTCAACACCCGCGATCCCGCCGTCGCCGACCCCAGGGTGCGGCGCGCCCTCTCGTTGGCGGTCGACCGCGCGGCGCTGGTCCACGCCCTGCTCGACGGCCGCGGCCGCCCAGCGCCCTCGATGTTCCCAAGCGGTCACTGGGTCGCTCCCCCCGACTTTCTGCCGCCGGCACAGGACGTCGCGGCCGCCGCCGCGCTGCTGGACGCCGCCGGGCTCTCTGCCGACGCCGCAGGTGTCCGCTTGCGCCTGCGTCTCCTGGTGCCGCCGAGCCGTCCCCGCCGCCGCGAGGCCGATGCGCTTGCCGTAGCGTTGCGCGCCATCGGCGTGGAGGTCACGGTCCGCAGCCTCGAGCTCGGCACCTTGCTCGCCGAGCTGCGCGCAGGTCGCTTTCAGGCCTTTCTGCTTGGCCTGCCCGAGCCCCTCGAGCCCGACTACCTCGGCTGGATGTTCCACAGCGCCAATCACCCGGGTGCCCCGCCCCGGTGGCCCGAAGCGCCGGCGACGCCGCCGACAGGCCTTGACTGTCAACCCATCGTCGATGCCGTGCGCGCCGCGTGGCTGCACGACGCCGCGATGGAGGGCCTCGGCCTGGCCACGCCGCGCGGCGCCGGTAACAGGACCGGGGTCGCCGACCCGCTGCTCGACTGCCTGCTCGCCATCGGCCGCCGCCGCGCAGATCGGACGTTGCGCGCCCACGCCTACCACGCCGCCATCCACCGGCTCGGCGAACTGGTGCCCGTCATCTCCCTGTGGCACGAAGACCAGGTGGCGCTCGTGCATCCGCGCGTGGGCCCCACAACGCCCGCTGCCGATGGCCGGCTGTCGGCCTACGTCGATGCACCGCTCGCGCCCCGCAGCGACGTGACCGCAACCCTGCTCGAGGCCCCATGACGACGGCTCCTCCCCCCCCGATGCCGCCGGAGGTCACGGTCGCCGGACGCCGAGCCACGGCATGGGCCACAATCGCCCTGGCGCTGCTGCTCGTCGCGGCCGCCATCATGCTGCGCGGCCAGCAGAGGCCAAAGAGCGGCCTGGAGGGCCAGCGAGTGCCGGTCGCGACCTTGCCTCGACTGGAGCCCAAGGCCCAGCCCGAGGTTCAGCGCGTCGAAGTCGGCGCGGCCGGGCCGCGACCGACGCTGCTCCACTTCTGGGGGCCCTCGTGCCCGCCCTGCGTTGCCCACGGCGGCGACATCGACGCCCTCGCCCGCGGCGCCGCCGCCGATGGCTTCGCGATGTGGACCATCAGCGCAGACGAGCCCGGCGAGATTCGAGCGCTCATGGCGCAGAAGGGCTGGACGTTCCCGGTCCTGCACGACGCTGCCCTCAAAGCCCACGCTGCTTTTCGGGTTTTTGCGCTGCCCTCGGCGTTCGCGCTCGACCGCGCCGGTGTTGTCCGGCGTGCATTCCCCGCCGACGCCTCCGCAGAAGACGTACGAGCTGCGATGCGCGACCTGGCCGACGCTGCGGCTCAGAAAGAATAGAGCAAGCCGAGGTGCAGCTGACCGCGGGGCTCGGTCGTGCAACTGCCATCCGCCGCCGGCAGCGTGGCGCAGCGTCGGTTGACCGCGATGCCGTAGTCGGCGCGCACAGGGATCTGCCCGGCCAGTAGCCAGCGCACCCCGAGGCCGACGCTATGCCGAATCGATGCGCTCGACAGCGCACCGAGCGTCTCGCTGATGCCGCCCCAGTCCCAAAACACGCCGCTCCAGACGTCGAGGCTGCGCACCAGCGGAAAGCGCGCTTCCAGGGTGCCATTGACCACCACGTTGCCGCTGTCGAACACCGCCTCGTTGGCACAGGCCTGGTTGTCGCCCAGACCCAGACAGCGCGCCAGCGGCTTGCCATCGCGGCCGTATTGCAAGATGCCGTTGTCGGCGTAGCCACGCACACCGAGCTGGCCACCGAGGCGGTAGCGCTCATTGTCGGGCAGGCGGCCGTAGGCGCTCGACTCGAACCCGGCCGCCCAGCCCGCCCGCGCCATCGCCGCCACCGTCAGCGTGTCGCGGAAGGTCACGAGCGCCTTGGTCTGCCCCTCCAGCTTGACGAACGTTCCGCGCACCGACTGCGTCCCGGCGCTGTCGGTCACCATGGCGTTGATCAGCGCTACGCTGAGGTTGCCGAATAGCCCGGATGTCGGGTTCAGCGGCGAGTCCAGGCCGTCATAGGCGCTGCGCAGCAGCAATTTCCCTTGGAACTGCAGGTCAGTCCAGGTCGCGATCGCCCCCTGCGCGACGATGTCGCGGGTCCGGACGACGCCGAGATCGAGGCCCGCCGAGACGCCGAGCTTGCCGAAGGCCCGCGCCACTTCGGCCGCGGTGCCTGCCTTGTCGACATCGATCGCCGTGGTCGCAAAATCGCGTGAGACATAGCCAGGAAAGAAGCGCAGCGAGACCTCGGAGCCGAGCAGCCGCCGGTCCTGGTAGACGAGTGCCAGCAGCCCGAGCGCCGGCCCTTCGGTGATGTCGGGCGTTACGCCGAGCCGGCTCTCGAGGCGCAGCTCCTTGCCGCCGCCGAACAGGTCCAGGTTGCGCTCGACCCACTTGCCCTCGAGCGTGAACAGCAGGTTCGAGAGGTTCAGGCCGAGGAATTGGCTGTAGCCGCTGCCGAGCCGGCTGCCTGCCGACGTCAGGTGCTCCATGACGTCGAAAAGTCCAGGCAATCCAGCACGTTCAGCGCGGTTGACGTTCACGGTCTGGAAGCCCGCCGACGCCTCAAAGTGCTGCGTCTCGTCCTCGACGACGTGGATCACGACGGCGATGTCTTTGCGCGCTGGCACCTCATCGCGACCGATGTACTGGAACGACACCGAGCGGAACAACCCGAGGTTGCGCAGCGCCCGCAGCGACTCGAACAGACGCTGTGCCGAGAAGTCGCTGCCCGGCGCCGGCATGTCGCGCAGCAGCAGAGACGCTCGCGTCTGAAAATTGCCGGCGACGAAGAGCTCGCCGATGCGCACCCGCGGGCCCTCGTGCACCCGCACCTCAAGGTCGATGGTCTCGGCCAGGATGCGCTCGGGCGTGCACGGCTGCATCCCCTCGGCGGCGTCGGCTGCCAGCCCACGGCCACGCGTGCTACAGAACGCCTCGACCTTGGACTGAAAGAAGCCAAGGTTCTGGTAGTCGTCCTGCACCCGCTGCAGCGCCTCGCGCAGCAAGGTAGCGCTGGCGACGCCGCCGCTCTTGAGATCCAGCAGCGAGCGAACCAGAGGCAGCCGCGCCGGCGATGCCCCCTGGACGGACACGGCGTCAAAGCGAGAGCGGCGACCCTCGATCACGGGCACGTCGACATAGATGAAGTGCTCGCCAATCGGCCGCCGGACGCGGAAGCCGCGGTCGCCGAGCAGGTACTCGATGACCTCCTCGTTGCCGGTGCGGCGCCGTCGCCGCTGTATCCCTTGGCTGCCAGGTGCGGCGACCAGTGCGTAGTGAAACTCGAAGTACCCGGAGTCACGGTAGTGGCGCCGCAACGCCTCCAAGTCGCCCAGCATCTGCGCTGTCGAGAGGTAGCCGCCCTCACCGAGCACATCGTAGGGGCGCGTAACGATGGCCTTCTCGAGCTCACCAGTGGGCAGCGCCATCGATCGACCGGCCACCCGCGCGCAGCCATCAGCCGCCGCCGCCGACTCCGTCTCCTCGACCAGGCCCGCGTCGCAGAAGTGCAGGCCGCGGACCTGCGCCAGGTACCGTGTCGTGATGCGATAGGTGATCGCGGACACCACGCGACTGCCCCAGCTGCGCGGCGTCTCCCGATAGTCGAGCTCGACCTCAGCGAACAGATAGCCGCGGTTTTCCAGGGCAGCGCGCAGCTCTCGGCGGCCTCGCTCGGCCTCGGAGAGGTCGAAAACGCCGCTCTCGACAAAGGGCAGGACCGCTTCAAGCGTCGGATCTTCGACCGGGCGCAGCGCCGCGTCGCGCGTCGCCTGCTCGGCCGACTCGCGAATGAGTGTCCGCACCAGCGAGCAGCGACCGAGGCGGATGTCGATGCGCACCGCCCCGTCGCGGCGGTCATGATCGATCGCGACGCGGGGGTTGTGGTAGCCAATACCACGCAGATACTCGCGAATCTTGCTGCGCGCCCGGACCTCGGCCCGCCGCGTGAAGACATCGACGTCCAGCAAATCGCTCGCCTGGAGCAGCGCCCGCTCACGCACCTGCGGGCACAGCATGCCGGCGGCGCGCTCCCGGTCGTTGGGGCGGTGGGGGTCTTGGAGCACCGTGACAAGGCCCGTGACCCGGTCGCGGCGCCCCTCATTGATCCGGACCACCACGCCGACTTGCCCGATGCCGACCGGCTCGGCGCTGATCTCGATCTTGGCCTGCTCGAATCCGGAGCGTTGGTAGAGGGTCTCGAAGGCTACGGTCTGGCGCTGCAGCTGCAGCCGGCCGGCATCGGTCTCTGCATCGAGCACGTCGCCGGCCTGGAAGAGCAGCCGTGCTTGCAGCTCCGCCGTGAAAATCTCGCGGTTGCCCTCGAATCGAATGCCACGAATCACCTTGTTGCCGATGACACGCAACCGAATCCGCGCACCTGAGGCGGCGCCGGTGCAGTCGACCGCAACGATGCGCACAAAGCCGGTCTCGGTCATGCGTCGAATCGCCCGCAGGAGCATCCCGCTCACGAGCAGCGTTCCGGGCTGCAAATCGGCCAAAGACAAGAGTTTTCGACGCTCTTCGCGATCCTGGCAGCGCGTGCCGAGGCAGTCGAGCAGCTCTGCAACCGCGATCGGCCTGTCGGCGCAATTGCGCTCGGCGTTGGCCAGGCCCGGCGTCGCCGCCAGCTCTGCCTCGATGGCGTCGCTGGCCGCCGCACCGGCCTGTGCCGTCGGCGCGCCTGCCGGACCCACCGGTTCGCCGACGTGGGTCCCCGTCGAAGTCGCCGCGGCCGGCAGCGGTGCCGCTGGCTCTTTGGACGCTGGAGTCGCCGCTTCCGTCGGCGGGCGGCCCGGCGTGCCCTCGGGCGTCGGTTGGGCTTGCGCCGCGGGTCGCCCCACCATCCACAACAGCACCGCGCATGCGATAGCCACCGCAAAGCGCGGCGCACGACGCATCCGCAAGCTGCCGTCACGGCCACCGGCCGCCTTTGCGGGGCTCACCAGGTCTCCGTCAGCGGCACGCGAAAGCGCAGCTTGGCCTCGTTGACGTTGACCTGCTGGCCCGTGCTCGCGGCTGCGCTGGCCTGATTGATGCGCAGCAGCCCGTCGAGCGAAAGCCGCTCGCCAAGTCGGATGCTCAGGGTGGCGCTGCCCGTGCTGATGCCAGCGAATTCGCCGTAGTACTCGCCGGTCAGCTGAATCGACTTCCCAAGGCTGGTCACCACCCGCACGTTGACACCGCCCGCCGTCGCGATGCCAAACGTGACCGAGTCGACGAACGTCGACAGCAGCGCCTTGGACACCGCGCCGGCGATGTCGTCGGTGATGAAGCCGACGTTGGTGCGGCTGCCGAGGGCGCCGGAGCCGACGCCAGTGCGCAGCTGGCCGAAGGCGATAAGGGTCTGAATGTCCTCAGGGCCGTAGCTCGGCGTTGAACTTAGCTGGATATTCAGCCTCCGGGCGTCGTCTAGAGGGCCGCTCAGCCCGACCGTCACCACCACCTTGTTGAGCTGCCGCGTGCCGCTGCTCGACAAGTTGGGGCCGACGCTCGAGGTCACGCTGGCGGCAGCGCTCGTGCTGGCGTCGTCGAGCGCAATTTCGGTGCGCGCGTTCATGCTCAACCAGGCGCGGTCGATGGCGCCATTGAAGTCGATCGAGCCTTCGGTGACCTCGAACTCGCGACGGAACAGGTCGTAGGTCAGGAGGCTGCCGGGCAACACGTCGACCCGGCCATAGAGCTCTGGATCGGCGAAGGTGCCGCGGACCTTCATGTCGAAGCCCAGCTCGAGGTCGGCACGACCGATGGGGAAGCGCGACAGGACCTCGAAATTCTGCCCGCGCACACCCACAGCCAGACCGATCGCGCCAAGCCACGGCATGCGCTCAAGCAGTGGCGCGCTGTAGGTGTCCAGCTCCCGGCCGCGGACGCCACCGATGACTCGGCCTACGAGGTCGAATGATCGGGTGTACGCGCCCTCGGTGACGATGACCTCACCGCTCAGCATCATCTTGCGGCGTGCGGCGTCGCCGAGGCGCTCGCCGCGGAAGCGCAGCGTCGGCGAGACCACGACCGAGTACTCCTTGGGCGCGACGTAGGCGAGGTCGACGCCCGAGACCCGCAGGTCGACGTCCTCGGTCTGATAGCCGTTCAGCGAGGCGCTACCATGGACGCGGAAGCGACCGTCGTCGACGCGGCCCTCAAGGGGCGCCTTGTCCGGGATCTCGACCCGCAGCCGGCCGGCGTCGTCCGTCGCCAGGTGAAGCCGAGCGCCCGCCGCCAGCGCGATCTCTCGGCCATAGCCGCGCGGCAACAGACGCGATGCCCGAAGCACGAGCTGGCCGCGCGGCTGCAGGGCGTCGAGTGGCCCAGCGATGCGCATCTTTCCGATCCGCGACAACCGACCCTGCAAGCACCGCGAGCCTGGATCTGCCTGGACTTCCGGGTCCTGCCCGATGTCGAAGCCGAGCTCAAGATTCGCCATGCTCTCGGCAAGGGCGCCAAAGCGGGGAACATCCAAGGACCCGGCGAGGTAGAGCCGCAGCCGCGACGGCTCGCCGCGCTCCGCATTCGGGTACAAGAAAGCGCCGCACAGCTCGACGGCGTTGCCGCTGATGACGAGCTCGGTGCTGTCGAATTCCACCCGGTCCGGCAACACCCGCACGGTCGCAGGCATCCGGTTGCGGATCGGGTCGATGCCGTTCTGCATCTCGACCTCGAGCTCGCCCGGCTGCAGGTGGGCGTCGACCATGAACACGGGCTGCCCGGGCCGGAAGTCGAGGCGAAACTCGGCGCGCCCGCCGACGAAGAGCTTGATGCCGTCCATCGGCGGCAGCGCCAGCAGCACATAGGGATCGAAGCGATCGGCGTTGAGCTGGAGCGCCACCACCTCTGGCACCAGCTTGCGAAAGTGGACCGACGAACCGGCGAGCAGCTTGAAGCGCGGAAAGAACGCGTCGCTGGCCAGCATCGCCGGCTGCCCCGTCGCCTTGCTGATCTGGACCTCTGCGTCTCCCATCACGATCGCGTCCCACGCCAGCTCGCGCAGGGTCACACGTGTCAGCGCGCCATCGATCTGCAGGTCGCGCCCATCGCCGCTCGCGACCACTCGGCCATCCATGCGGCCACGCAGCGGCATCCCGAGCTTGCGTACGGCGCCGAACTGGTCAAAGCGTAGCGTCGGCACCTGAAGATCGACCGACCAGGCGCCCGACGCCATGCGGTAGCGCAGCGACCCGGAGACAAGGCCGCGCACGCCGAGCGAAGGCTGGCCGAACCGGAACAGCGGCGGCACGATCAGCTCCAGGCCGCTGATGTCGATCGCCCCGCCACCGATCCGCACATCGGCGTCCAGCCGCTCAAAGCGCTCGTCGGCGGCGGCGAGCGCCTGAACGTGGACGTGGCCGCTGCCGCGAAACGTCTCCACCGGCCGGTCGAGCGCCATGGAGAAATCGAGACCGTCGACCCGCGCCCGGCCGGCGACGCCGCGCACGCCGAGGTCGCCAAGGAGCGCGCTGAGCTCGACGTCGCGCAGCGCCACCTTGCGGCCGTGCAGCACGAGCGGCTGGCGCAGCTCAGTGAGATCGTTCCGGTAAAGGTCGAGCGACAGCGCACCAGTCACCGCGCCCTGCGCCAACTGCGCCGAAACCGAGCGAAGCGCCAGAACGCCATCGCCGAGCGCTAGATCGGCCCGCAAGGACTCGATCGCGACGCCTGCGGCGCGCAAGTTGCGGCCGCGGACCCCGACCTGCACCGTCGGCGCCAGCAGGGGCCCCTGCACCTTGAGGTCTTGCAACGACAAGGCACCGTCGACGCCCTCGACGCCAAAGCCGCGCAGCAGAGATCCGAGCGCCGGCAGCTGCATCCCACCGCTCAGCTCCATGGTCTTGGCTGCGAGGTCGAGTGCGCCATCGAGCTGTGCCCACGTCGCAGTCGAACCGAGGCTAGGCCCCAACTCGTCGCGGCGATCGGCCAGCACCAGGCCGCGCAGGGCGACGGTCAGCGGCTGCGGCGGATCGGCGCTAGGCGCCATGGTGGTGTCGACGCCGCCTCGCAGGTAGAGCGTCGGCAGTGAAGCCGGCAACCAGCTTGCGCGCGGGTCCCGGCCGATGGTCAGGTCGAGATCGGTGCGGACGTAGAGTTCGAGCGGTGTGCTGCCGCCGCCGCGCAGGCGCACATCGACTGCGCAATCGCCATCGAGCGTCGCCGCCATCGGCAGCGCCGCCGCCAGCGCCAAACCGACGCCTGGCGCGGTCAGCGCCTCGGCGCTGGCGATTTGGCGCAGCCCGAGCTTGGTCGTGACCCGCTGCCAGCCGTCCTTGCCCAGCCGGTAGTGCAGCCGATCGCTACGCAGCTCGCCGCCGAAGGCCTGGACCGCCAAGTCGATGACATCGACATCGACCGGATCGCCCGCCTCGGTTGGCGTCTGTACCTCGATTTTCGCTGTCAGCCGACCCACGTCGAAGCCGACCATTCGCCCCTGGCCCTCGATCTCGCCGCGGGCGACGGTCCGACCCGAGGCGTCGTAGTCGACCTCGCCGATGTAGCGTGCCTCGGCGGCGAAGAGGTCGCCGAGGAAGGGCCGCATGAACGGCTCCTCCGGGCTCTTGATGGTCAACGCTGCCCGTCGCACAGCCACCGCCAGCTCCGGTGCCCACCGCACGTCGATGTCGCCCCGCTCCAGACGCGTCGCATCGCCGGTGATCCGTACGTCGCGTAGCCGCGCGTGCGCCAAGTCGCCCGACGCGCTCTCAATCGCCAACGCCCCGCTCGGCAGCTGCGCCAGCCCCGCGGCGGCGAAACCGTCCAGTTCGATGCCGGCCTGGCGCGCCTTGACCCCGCGCAAGGTCCACTCGACGGCGGTCGCGGTCGGCGTGACGTCGACCGCAAGCTCCACGTCGGCGCGCAGCCCTTCGATGGCGACCTTGCTGCCGGCGAGGTCCATGGCAAACGTCGCATCGCGCAAGTGGATGGCGTCGAATTCGAGCTCGAGCCGCAGCGTCGACGGCGGTTCATCGGGCGGAGGCGGTCGCGCCAGCGCCCGCATCAACCGCAGCTCGCCGCTGGCCGTCTCTTCCAGGCGCAGCTCCAGGCTCGACAGCCCGAGGTCGACCACCCGAACCCGCAGCGCGTCATCGCCGTCGAGCACATCCTGCAGCAGCGCCAGCCAGGCGATCTCGACATCGACTCGGCCCGCCTGCAGGACGAGCACGCCATCCGGATCTCTCAGCGTCAGCCCCGAGACCACCAGCGTTCCCGGCGAAGGTCCCCAACGCAGCCCAGCGATCGCCACCTTGCCTGGCAGCGCGTCGGCCAACAGGTCACCGAACCGCGCGACCACTGAAGGCGAATTGACGGTGAAGTACACGAACAGCAGCGCCGTCGTCAGCGTCACCGCCGCGCGCACCGTCAGCTGATAGGCGCTCGCAGCCGACAAGCGCAGCGCCAAGCGCAACACGCGCCGAGCCCTGCTCCATACCTGCGCCGTCGCTCCGTCGCCGCGGTCCACCGCTTTTCACGCTCCTGTCGCGCCGCGAACGTACGCCCAAGAGGCGCCCGCCGCGCCGAAGGCCGACCCGGCGCGATGGCCAAGGCCGACCGACGATAGCCCGACCGCGCGCTGACGGCCAATTCCCGTCTCAGCGCGCCGGTGTGGCTGCGAGCGAACGACCTTCGCCGTCGCCAAGCATGACACGGGCCGGTCTGTCCAAATGCGGCGACGACCTGGATCAGCGCAGATCCACGCCCTCGGCGACCCTAGCGCCGCTTCCAGCTACGGCAGCGATGAGAAGAACAAGTCGAGGCAGATCGGCAGGAAGCCGCACTTGATGCAGACCGACTTGCAGCCAGGGCACGTGTAGCCCTCAGGGATCGTCTTGGCCACGCACTTGCCGCCCGACGTGCAGGTGCCGAGCGCTTTGACCGAGCTGCACAGGTCGACCTTGACCTTGGTCTCACAGGGCTCGTTGGCCTTGGAGGCACAGAAGCCGCCGTTGCAGAAGCCGACCGGGCACTCTGCGGCCCCTGCGGTGCAGGGCTTGAAGTCCATCGCTTGGGTGCTGTGCTGGCAGCCCTGCTTCGGGTCACAGCTGTCCTGGGTGCACTGCTGGCCGTCATTGCAGCTCTTGTTGGTGCCCGCCTGGCAGGCGCCACCCGAACAGACGTCGTTCTCGGTGCACGGGTTGCCGTCGTCGCAGCCGCCCGAGCTGAGCGGGTGGGTGCAGATGCCGTTGGCGCAGGTGTCGAGAGTGCAGGGCTTGCCGTCGTCGGTGCAGGCGCCGCCCTCGTTGGCCTTGTGCACGCACTTGCCGTCCTGGCACTGATCCAGCGTGCAAGGCAGGCCGTCGTCGGTACAGACCGCGTCGGAGGCCGGGCTGTGGGTGCAGCCGGTGAACGGGTCGCACGCGTCGCTGGTGCAGGGGTCTTTGTCGTCGCAGCCCAAGGTATTGCCGCCGACGCAGGTTCCGGCGACGCACTTGTCGGTCTGGGTGCAAATCGAACCGTCGTCGCAGACCATGCCCGCGACCGGCTTGTGGGCACACTGCCCGTCTTCATTGCACAGATCGTTGGTGCATGGGTCGCCGTCGTCGCTGCATTTGGTGCCAGTCACGCCCTTGTGCTTGCAGCCGCCGGCGCTGTCGCAGCTATCGATGGTGCAGTCTTGGCCGTCGTCGCAGATGCCCTCGTCGGTCTTGCCGTCGCAGTTGTCGTCGATGCCATTGCATTGCTCCGGCTTGGCCTCAAGGGCGTCACAGACCGGCTTGCCGTCCTCGCAGGCCAAGACCTTGCCGGGGCAGCTGCCAAACTGATTGGACTTATTGCACTTAGCGACGCCAGCGGCGAAGTCGTCGGTCTTGCCGTTGCAGTCGTCGTCGACGCCGTTGCAGGCCTCCTCTGCCGGGACCGGGGCGCCGCACTGCGACAGGCCGGTGGCCATGCAGTGGCGCGATCCGACACAGCTGCCGTAGAGGTTGTTGCTGGTGCAGGTTGTCTCCAGCGCCAGCTCGACCGCCCGCCGGCTGCACGTGCAGAGGCCCGTCGTCCGCACGCACTGGTGCGAGGTGAGGCCCGACTTCTTGTCGACGACCGACTGGCAACTGTAGCCCGTCGGGCACTCCGGGTCGACTTCGTCACACGCGACGCCGCAGAACGAGCCTGCCGCGCCGAAGCTGATGCAGACGTTGCCGCTCTTGCCTTCCTCGTTGCACTGCAGGTTGTCGTTGCAGGGGTCGCAGAGCGACACGAACAAGGGCACACACAAAAAGACCTGGTCGGTGCCATTGGCGAGCTTGGCAGCACAGTTCCAGCCGGGCTGGCAGGTCTCGACACACAACTCGGTGCAGACCTTGCCGTCAGCGGCCTGGATGCATAGGCCCGAATCGCAGTCGCCATTGCCCTTGCACGGCGCGCCGAAAGCGCCAGGCTCAGGCTCGACATCCACGGGCGCAACGTCCTCGCCGCCCACATCAAAGAGTGGGCCCGAGTCGTCCACGCCGCCAATGTCGTCGAAGATGCCGCCGCCAGCGCCTTGCCCCTTGCCGCTGCCAGGGGCGTCCTCCGAGCAAGCGCCCACCAGCATCAGCGCCCACAGCGTGCAGGCCGCCGCGGCGCGCTGCGACCCCGCGCCCCGCGCCCGCCGCAAGGCCTCGCGCAGCGTCGAAGGTTCGTTGGTCGCCATGCCGCCCATCCAGCCTCCTCGGCTCCCGCTCCGCCGCCGCGGCGAGAGGCTGAGAGAGCTTACCTGCCGCCGGCCGGGGGATCAACGCGCGCCGACTCGACACCGCCCTGCCCCTGGGGACGTCCCGCCCCGACCACCTTTGACTCAGAGGACTCGTCCAGCGGTCGGCCGACCGGCGGCAATCGCCTATGGACACGCTTGTCTGGTGCGGCTTCTTGCGCGACGTTCACAGGGTTGCTAGCCTCAAGAGACGTCCTCTGCCCGTCGTCTCGGGCGAAAGGAAGCACGACATGCGTATTCCGCTCCTGGCGACCTCTACCCCAACCCGTCGCGGTCACGAAGTGTTCCCAGAACACTTCGACGCCCTAGGCAGCCCCTCCGCGGCAGACCTGCGGGCACTCCGCCTCCGCTGGTTGGCGACGGCGGCGCTGCTCGCGCTGGCCGCTGCCGCTTGCTCCTCGCCGGAGGAGCCGCCCGCGGACACCGGCGCGGGTGTCGATACCGGCGACCCGGACACCGCGGACAGCATCACCGGCAGCGACATCAAGCCTGACCTCGATACGGCTGAGACCGAAACCGCCACCGGCGCTTGCGTCGACGCAGCGGTCGACTGCGCGACTCTGAAGTTGGGTGCCTGCGAGCGCGCCGTCTGCAAGGAGGGCGTCTGCGCTACCGCGCCGGCAGCCGCCGACACCACGTGCGACGACGGCAAGAAGTGCACGGTCGGCGACAAGTGCACCGCCGAGGGCACCTGCGACGGCAAAATCGAGTGCGCCAACAGCGACACTTGCAAAGATGCAACCTGCAACGACCTCGGCGAGTGCAGCCTCAACGACGTCCCAGCCGGCCTCAAGCGCCCCTGCGACGATAAGAACGCCTGCACCGACAATGACGTCTGTGGCTTCGGCACGTGCGGCGGCATCCAGATCGACGTTGCCAAGACCTGCGACGACGACCAGAGCTGCACGCTCGACGAGTGCGATGCGGTCAAGAAGTGCGTGCACACGCCCCTTGAGAAGGATAAGGCCTGCGACGACGGCGATCAGTGCACGGCAGGCGACAAGTGCGACGCCGTCGGCGCCTGCGTCTCCGGCGCGCCGGTGACCTGCACCGCCACCTCGGGCTGCGCCAAGGCGAGCTGCGACAAGGCCAAGGGCTGCGTCGAAGAGCCGCACCAAGACGGCGTCAGCTGCAACGACGGCGACTCCTGCACCGGCCCAGACGAGTGCAAAGGCGGCGCCTGCGACGGTCCCACCGTGGCCGCGGCCGTGCCGGCCAACGCCTGCATCTTGGTCAAGTGTGTCGGCACCGGCGCGACGCCGGTCATCACCCAGAGCAACGCCAGCAACGGCGCCTCGTGCAGCGATGAAGACCCCTGCACCCAGAACGACGTCTGCACCAGCGGCAAGTGCGGCGGCGCTCCGCTGAAGTGCAATGACGGCAACGCCTGCACCGACGACGCCTGCGATCCCAAGACCGGCACCTGCGGCAGCACCCCCGTTGCCGACGGCGCGACCTGCGATGACGGCAACAAGTGCACCGCCAAGGACGCCTGCGTGAAGGGCAAGTGCACGGGCGAGGACTACACGGTCAGCAAGGCTTGCGACGACGGCAACATCTGCACCAACGACGGCTGCGCGCCGCAGACCGGCTGCTTCGCCGTGGCCAAGAACTCCGGCGCGTGCGACGACGGCGACAAGTGCACCGACGCCGCCGCCTGCGTGGCTGGCAAGTGCATCGGCAAGGCCAAGGTCTGCAACGACAACAACCCCTGTACCAACGACATCTGCGACAAGGACACCGGCACCTGCAAGTCGACGCAGTTCGACGGGCCCTGCAGCGATGGCAACGCCTGCACCGAGAAAGACACCTGCGCCACCGGCAAATGCGCCGGCACACAGAAGGTCTGTGACGACAAGAACGGCTGCACCTCTGACACCTGTGATTCGGTCAAGGGCTGCCAGAACCTGCCCAAGCTCGGCGGCACCCCCTGCGACGATGCCATCGGCTGCACCACCAACGATCAGTGCAGCGGTGGCGTCTGCACCGGCACCAACTCGTGCGTCACCTGCGACAGCGACACGGAGTGCGCCAAGTATGACGACGGCAACGTCTGCACCGGCATCTTGAAGTGCCTCCAGACCACCAAGGGCAAGGTCTGCGACACCGACGCCAAGAGCGTGGTGGTCTGTCCGGCGCCGGCCGATCCGTCTTGTGGCGCCTCGCTCTGCGATCCCGCCAACGGTCAGTGCTCGATCAAGACCAAGGCGGTCGGCACGCCCTGCAACGGCGGCAACAAGTGCCTGACGCAGACCTCCTGCGACGCCAGCGGTCTCTGCAAGGGCACGGCGGTCGTTTGCAACGACGGCAATCCGTGCACCGACGACAGCTGCGACGCGCAGAAGGGCTGCATCTACAAGGCGCGCGCCGACGGCGAAAAGTGCGACGACGGCAGCGCCTGCACCCCGACCGAGAGCTGCAAGGCCGGTGTCTGCTTCTCGCCGGTCAACAACTGTGGCTGCAGCGCCGATAGCGAGTGCACCAAGTGGGACGACGGCAACCTCTGCAACGGCACCTTCGCCTGCATCGCCAAGTTCTGCTCCAAGAAGCCGAACTCCGAGATCAAGTGCGACCCGAGCAAGGACGCCTGCAAGGACAACACCTGCGCAACCTCGACCGGCAAGTGCGGCGAGGTGTCCAAGAAGGAAGGCACGACCTGCGTCGACAATGATGTCTGCACGATTCAGGAGGTCTGCATCGGCGGCGTCTGCAAGACAAACGCCAAGCAAGCCTGCGACGACAACAGCCCCTGCACCTTCGACGTCTGCGATCCGGTCTTCGGCTGCGCCAATGCGCCGGTCGGCGTCGGCGGCCCCTGCAACGACGGCATCGTCTGCACCCAGGCCGACAAGTGCGACAAGGACGGCAAGTGCGCCGGCAAGAAGCTGGAGTGCGACGACGACAACCCCTGCACGATCGACGTCTGCGACAGCAAGAGCGGCAAGTGCGCGGCGCTGCTCGACAACAACCTCAAGTGTGACGACGGCGATCCCTGCTCGACCGGCGACAAGTGCCTCGACGGCATCTGCAAAGCCGTCGGCGTCAAGTGCGACGACAGCAACCCCTGCACCGTCGATGGCTGCGACGGCAAGGGCGGCTGCAAGAACATCCTGCAACCCGACAAGGACTGCGACGACGGCGACGCCTGCACCGTGATCGACCGCTGCAGCCAGCTCGGCAAGTGCGCCGGCAAGAAGAAGGACTGCGACGACGCCAACCCCTGCACCATCGAG
The DNA here is from genome assembly GCA_947491025.1 of Myxococcales bacterium. Lineage (GTDB taxonomy): Bacteria > Myxococcota_A > UBA9042 > UBA9042 > UBA9042 > SXNM01. The sequence goes on along the minus strand of CANLIC010000017.1, from coordinate 68,896 downwards.
TCGTGCAACAAGGGCATCTGCGCCGTCAGCCCCGCCACCGACAAGCCCTGCAACGACGGCAACGCCTGCACCGAGAAGGACGCCTGCAGCAACAAGGGCGACTGCTCGTCGAGCCCGGTCAACTGCGAGGACGACAACCCCTGCACCAAGGTCGCCGGACCCTGCTCGACGGTCAACGGTTGCACGATCGTGCCGGACGACGGAAAGTCCTGCAACGACGGCAGCCTATGCACCATCAACGACAAGTGCTCCGGCACCGCATGCCAGGGCATCAAGCTCCCCTGCGATGACAGCAACATCTGCACCAACGACTCTTGCGATCCCAAGAAGGGCTGCGTCAACGAGCAGAACACCTGCAACGACGGCAACGACTGCACGTTCGACAAGTGCGATCTCAGCAAGGGCTGCCAGAGCAGCGCCCTGGACGGCTTCCAGCCCTGCGACGACGGCGACAAGTGCACGGACAAGGGTCAGTGCAACAAGGACAAGTGCCTGTCCAAGGTCGTCAACTGCGACGACAAGAACCCCTGCACCGTGGACACCTGCGACAGCAAGAAGGGCTGCGCTAACCTCCCGGACGAGAACACCCAGACGCTCTGCAGCGACGACAACATCTGCACCGACGACTTCTGCGACGGCAAGGGCAAGTGCGCCGGCAAGCCGAAAGAGTGCGACGACGGCAACCCCTGCACGCAGGACTCGTGCGACAAGCTGAAGGGCTGCGTCACCGACGACCTCAAGGAGGGCAGCGCCTGCGACGACAGTGACCCCTGCTCCGAGAAGACCGTTTGCCAGGGTGGCTTCTGCTCCGGCGGCAACTACGACAAGTGCCCCGCCTGTGAGAATGGCCTCGACAGCGACTGCAAGCTCTACGACGACAACGACTCCTGCAACGGCAAGTACACCTGCAAGAAGAAGAAGCCAAGCGACAAGGCAGGCTACTGCTTGTTCGACGAGACCAAGATCGTCTGCGACACCACCGTCGACACGCCCTGCGCCAAGAACACTTGCGACACCCTCGACGGCGTCTGCAAGGTGAAACAGCTGGTGAATGGCGCAGCCTGCAGCGACGGTATCGCCTGCACCGTCGGTGACTTCTGCCAGAACGGTCAGTGCAAGACCGGAGGCGTGGCCGATTGCTCTGTGGTCGAGGACGCCTGCAACAGCGGCGCGTGCGTCGAGAAGGTCGACAGTGCCAAGGGTTACGAGTGCGTGCCGCTGCCCAAGGCGGGTACCATCACCTGCGACGCGGACGGATCGGGCTGCACCGCCCACGACAAGTGCAGCAAGGGCGCCTGCAAGGCTGGCGACCCGGTCGACTGTTCGGTCGTCGCGGGCGAGTGCGAGCTCGCGGCCTGCGTCAAGGACGGACCTAACGGCTTCACCTGCAAGATCACGGTGGCCAAGGATGGCTCCGCTTGCGAGGACGACCAGCTCTGCACGGCGAACGACACCTGCAAGGCCGGCAAATGCCAACCCGGACTTGGGACCTACGACTGCAAGAACGAGATCGATGCCGCTTGCGCGGTCCCGACCTGCGACAAGGCCGTCAACGGTGGCCAAGGTGGCTGCATCGGCAAGCCGACCAACGAAGGCAAGCTCTGCAACGCGGACGCCAACGGCTGTACGACCAACGACCTCTGTGTCCAGGGCTTCTGCGTGCCCGGCGTCCCGGTCAACTGCAGCGAAAAGAACAGCACCTGCGCGGTCGGTGCCTGCAAGAGCCTCGGCGACACCTCGTTTGAGTGCATCGCAGCGCCAGTCAAGGAATCCAAGCCCTGTGAGGCCGACAACAACGGCTGTACGCTCGATGACCACTGTGAGATCGGCAAGTGCGTGCCAGGCAAGCTGATGGACTGCAGCAAGCTCAACGGCAATGCCGGCTGTCTCGTCGGCGCCTGCGAGAAGATTTCGTCCAGCCAGGGCAACTGCGTCGCCAAGCCGGCCAAGCTCAACACGCCCTGCAACTCCGACGACAACGGCTGCACCAAGGATGACGCCTGCAACGCCGACGGCGCATGTCTGCCCGGCGCGGCGGTCAATTGCCTGGCCCAGGGCAACTCGTGCGCGACCGGCACCTGCTCGACCAAGGGCGCCAGCGCCTTCGAGTGCGGTGGCGATCCCAAGCCCGATGGCACCAAGTGCGATGCCGACGGCGATGGCTGCACCATCGACGACACCTGCACCAAGGGCAAGTGCGTCATCGGCAAGGCCGCCGATTGCAGCAAGGAAGCCAAGAGCGTTTGCATCGCCGGTGGCTGCAACAACAAGGGCAGCACCGCATTCCTCTGCGAGCCGACGCCGGTCAAGGAAGGTTCGCCCTGCGACGCCGACAAGAATGGCTGCACCGTCAACGACGGCTGCAAGTTCGGCTTCTGCGAGCCAGGTCCGCTTGAGTCCTGCAAGGACTTCCAGGGTCCCTGCGTCGACGCCGCATGCCAGGACAAGGGCGGCACCTCATTCACTTGCGCGGTCACCAACAAGGAGAGCTACCCGCCCTTCCTTGAGACGGTCCTCTGCGACCCGGCGGCCAAGGCCGGCGAGAAGGGCTCCTGCGTGGCCAACTACATCTGCACGCTCGGCACCAAGGACGCCAAGGAGGGCACCTGCGTGCCGAAGGTGACCGTCGCTTGCTCGGACGGTGATCTCTGCTCCGAGGAAGACGCGTGCTCCAACGGCAAGTGCATCGGTGTCAAGCCGAAGGACTGCGACGACGAGGACGACTGCACGCTCGACCTCTGCTCGAAGGGCGAATGCTCGCACCAGCCGATCGCAGGCTGCTCGGTGTGCATCAACGACACCTTCATCGAGTTCGAGTCGACCAACTGGATCCCGCGCGTCAACGACCCCTTCCTCGTCTATCAGCGCGCCACCTTCAACAACCCGGCCGGCGGCAAGGAAGGCAACCTGCAGATCACCTGGGACGGCAGCAAGCTGCAAGCCGACCCCCTGGAGAACGATCCGGTGCCCGTGCTGCGCTACATGCACAAGCGCATGTACGTCGCGCCCGACCTGGTGCCCGTGCTTCGCTTTGGCGTCTTGTCCACGATGGCCGACACGGAGTGCATGGCGCTCTACATCGATGACAACACGCAGATCTGGCAGCACTGCGGCAAGATGGCTGGCGATTTCGGCAACGATGCGCGCAAGATCAAGATCTCGCTCGCCAAGCACGTCGGCCGCTGGATCGACCTCGAGTTCCGGGTCACCGTCAAGAAGACCAAGCTCACCAAGGGCGAGGTGAAGCTCGACTTCATCGCGTTGCGCGGTGCTTGTGGTCCGTCCTGCATTGGCGAGGGCATGGAAGTGCCGAGCGGCGTCGACGGTGCGCCAACCCTCGGGCTCGACGCCCGGTTGCCGCCCGCCTGGCGTCGTACCGCGACCGCGAGCGGCTACTTGAACTGGGTCGGTACCGACAAGGCAGCGCGCAGCGGCATCGCCAGCATGGTGGCCACCTACGCCGGACCCTCGGCGTCGGGCAAGGCGGAGACGACGATCATCACCCTTCCGGCTGTCACGCCGGGCACCGGCGCTCGACTGGCCTTCGGCCTGCAGATCCTGGAGGTTGGCCAGGCTGGCTGCAGCGACGGCGATCGCCTGCTGGTGCGTGTCGGTGGCGATGTCGTGCTCGAGCGCTGCGATGTGATCACAGCCTGGAAGCTGGAGACCATCGACCTCGCCAAGTACGCGAACAAGACCGTCGACATCGAATTCGTCGTCGAATCGGGTACGGCCCAGACCGCCAAGGGCAGCTTCCTCATCGACGACATCAGCGTGACCGGCGCCTGCACTTGGCTCTGTCACTCCGAGTCGTTCGACAGCATGAGCCAACTGACCTGGGGCAACTTCGACAACAAGAACCAGCCGTCCAAGTGGAAGGTAGCGCTGGCCAAGGACCAAAAGACCTCGGGCACGTCGAGCCTGCTGGTGCAGAATCCCACGACGCTGAAAGTCGGCGATCAGGCCTTCATCAGCCCCGGCCTGGAGTCGGAGCCGTGGCTGCGGCTGCCGCTGAACGGCGCGACTCTGGTCATGCAGACCAACGCCTTCATCGATCCGGACGTCTGCGCCGCCGGCGCGTCCGCCGCTCCCTTCGCCTTCGGCATCACCACGCCCGGCGCCAAAGCTCCAGCGCCGGGCGCAGTGCAGACGAACAACAACTTCATCTGGACTGGGTGCAAGTCGACGTCTGGCTGGGCCAAGGTCAGCCAGCCTGTGGGCGATAGCCTACTCGGCAGCTTCATGCGGCCGCTGATCTCGGGGCAGATCACCCAGGGTATCAAAGCCGTCAAGGTCTACATCGACGACATGCAGATCATCTGCAAGTAACGGGACGCGGTTGTTGCTCGCCCCGTGCCGGGCGAGGAGCAACCGCGTGGCTGGCAGGCGGTCCCTGCTCAAGAATTGGCGTCGCCGCCGCGAACTTGGCTCGACCGCGATGGCAGCGGGGGCAAGGTGCAGCCTCGAAGCTGCGTCGCAATTCGTCGGCCATCGCGCCGTTCCGCGCTCGCCGATCGCACGCGAATCCGGCGTCCGAACCAACCGGCTTGAGGATTACTTCTGGCCGACGTCGATGGCAGCCGCGCGCACCAGCTGCGAGATCACCGCGCAGGCCTCAATGCGGCTCATGCCCGATGACAGCAAGATGTTCTCGATGCTCCGCCGGCCATCCACCATCTCGGTGATGGTGCGAATCTTGTCGAGGGCGTAGTAGCTCGAAGGCATTCGCTGCTCGCTCTGCACCAGCGCCGGCACGCGCGAAAAGGGGCCGAACACGCCCTGGTAGTACTCCAGCAGGCGCGCCTCGTTGTGGTGCAAGAAGGACTCGACCTGTGGCGTCAGCGGCGACACCACGACCAGTCGCTCAAGCGAGATGAGCGCGCCCTCGCGGTCGCCGATCTCAAAGAGCGCGCGCACATCGTCGTAGAGGCCTGCTGCCATGTGGCTCGGCATGATCGACTGCTTGTGGCGAATGCGCCGCTTGACCTCGGGACCCGACAACACGATGGTCGCGCCTGAGGCCATCTGCTCGAGGCCGCTGGACTCGGCGCGGACGAATGCTTCCGCGACCGACTCTGGGTCTTCGTCGATGAGCTCCAGCTCATCTTCGCCGACGAACTCGGCGCTCGGCGTCTCGCTGAGCGCGACGTCGAACCCCTCAAGGGCCGCCAGAAGCCCCTGCAGGCGCTCGTCGAGGGCGAGCTCCATGACCGCGCGATGACGCTCGATTGCCCAATCGACGTCGCCACTTGGGGCGAGCGGATCGCTGGGCAGTCCAGGCGTCAGGGCAGAGAACGTCATGCTTCGCCTCCGGCGGCGCGAGAGGGTACGGCCTGACCATAGCGCACTCGAGGCCGCGCGGCCAGCCGCCGTGACCTTTGGAGGTCTCGGCACGGCGGCGCGACCGCGAATGGTCCTGGCCCACGGGCTACCAACTGGCGGTGACGCTGGCCCCGGCGGCCACCTCGCCGAGGACCTTCTTGCTCCCGTCGGGCCAATGAACGGTGACAGCTTGCGCAGCCTTGGCGGCCCCGAGGCCGAAGTGGACAAAGCGGCTGTGCGCACCGCCGAAGCCGCCGCTGCCAGACGCCCAGCGCGTCTGCACTTGGCCGGCGATCATGGCGGTGACGCGGCTGCCGAGGGCGTCGGTGTTGCCGCCCTTGCCGACGAGCGTAACCCGAAAGCTCCCGCCCTTCTTGGGTAGATCGTTGCGCAGGATGCGGACGCGCGCCGCCGGCCAGAGCGACGGCCCCGGCCGCGTCTGGACCAAGTCGAGGTCGCCGTCGCCGTCGATGTCGACGGTGCGTTGGTCGGCGATCATGCCGTGCGCGAAAGGCCAGGGCGGCATGGCGAGGGCCTGCATGGGCCCCGTCGGCTGCTGTAGGTACAGGATGTCGATGCTCGGCTTGCCGAGGAAAGGATTGGTCATCGCCCCGAAGCCGATGTTGCAGCCCGAGATGAAGCCCATGAGCTCCAGGGCCGACATGTTGACCGCGACCATCAGCGCGAGGTCATCGCGGCCATCGTGGTCAAAGTCGGCGAACTGCGGCGACCACGCGCTCGACGCGTAGCTCGGCCCCCAGATACCGGTGATGCCGCCGATGTCCGTCAGTGTCGGCGGCTTGCCAGGCGCGGCCGGCGAAGACGAGAACACCGGGGTCGGGCCGGCGTCAGCAAGCGCGATGTCAGGCAAGCCATCGCCGTTGAGGTCACCGACCGCCCACCCCATGGCTGCGACAAAGGGATGCAGGCCGATCTCCTTGCCATACACTTGAAAGGAGCTGCCGGTATTGATCAGCAAGCGGGGCATCGCGGCCTCGTCGCCGACCAGCATGTCGACCTTGAGATCGCCGTTGATGTCGAGCGGCTGGACGATGCTGTGGCTGCCGCCTGTGGCCGCACCCCAGGCCGCGCTGGCATCTACGAGGGGCGGAGCGCCTTTCCGCAGCAGCACCCGGTCGTCGAGGTGGGCTGGAGCCGGCGGCGGCGGGTTGAAAGCGCAGAGCAGGTCTGTGGCCGTAAACTGGCACTCGAGGCCGCTGCACGGCGGTGGAATCATCCCAGCGCCGACATAGAGGTCGAGGTCGCCGTCGCCGTCGAGATCGGCCGCAGCGACGCTGTGGGCAGCGTAGTCGGAGATCGGCGGCAACCAGACGTCGCTCGCGTCGTCGAGGCCGCCCTTGCCGTCACCGCGGTACAAGGACACCCCGGACTGGCCGCCGATGAGCAGATCGAGCTTGCCGTCGCCGTCGAGATCGGCGGCGCTGCAGCCGTGCTTGGCGTTGTTGGTCGTGCTATCGAACGTGCTGTAAACGTGCTGGACTTTGGGCGGCTGTACCAGCACCACATGGATGACTGGCACCTGCGACTTGGCCTCGATGACGACGAAGTCTTCGATGCCATCGCCGTTGAAGTCGCCCGTTGCTACGCAGAACTCGTGCTTGACCGCTGGTTCGAGCCCGTAATCGCCGGTCACATCGACAAAGGGGGCGGGCTCCAACGAAGTGACATCGATCGGGATAGCGACCGCGTTGCTCGGGAGCGTCGGGCCGGCGTCAGCGCCGTCGGCGTCGGCAGAACCACCATCGCCACCGCCAGCGTCGCTGTCGCCAGAGACGTCCAGGCCACCGTTCGCCGCGTCGCAGCCAAGCCCCGCGCTGGCATCGCAGACGGCACTCGTGGTGTCGCTGTCAGGCATGCCGTCGGGAAGCTCGGCGCTGCCACCGTCGCCATCCAGCCCTGGGCCATCCGGCGCGTCGCTGATGTCTGCCGGGTCGCCTGTCGCGCCCCCGTCGGAGCTCACGGCGTCGCCAGCCCCGCCGCCGCTGCCGCCGTCCTCGCTCGCGCTGTCGTCGTCCCCTGCATCGGCTGCGGAGCCGCCCTCCGTGGCGTCATTGCCAGCGTCCGAGGCCAGCGCCGAGTCGCCCTCGCCATCGACTTGGGTAGCGTCCACCGAGGCCGTGTCGACAGAAGCAGCGTCCGTCGCACCGTCATCCGCCACGGCGGCGTCGGTGGCAGCAGAGTCCGCAGCGCTCGCGACATCACCGGCGACGCCAGGATGGTCGGAGGTGGTTGAGGAAGATGCGCCGTCGCACGCCGAAAAGGCGATCAGGCATAGCAAGAGCCAGGGCCACGCGGCACCACTGGCCCTGGAAAGCCCCCATCGTTCGCGTCTTCGCCTCGACAACGCGTGGTCCAGCGCTCGTCGGCGAGCGGCAAACCTGGGCGAGCGCCGCGCCTGGTTCGGTAGCTCTCGCCCCGTCGCGCCCTGGTCAGTATCTGGTTGCAACGCCGCCATGCCGGCCGCGCGCCAAGGCAGCTCTTTCGACATCGCGATCGGTTCCGTCCTTCCTTTGAGCCTGTCTACGAGCGCTGAACTCGCCCTCGGACCCCGCATGCGGCCGCCTCGACCGTCGCCCACCGCTGCGGAAGCAGGAATCTCTCACGTCGTCGAGCGCCGAGTCCTCGGGTTGCCGAACGGCCGGTCCGGCTCGCCTTCCGGTCCGATGCCTTCGTTCCCATTTTCTCCGACACGCTCCTATGGCGCCCATTTGCGTAAGAACCTACCTAGGTTCGAACCTTAGACAAGTCCGCTGCCTAGCACAAGCGCCGCTGGGGGGTTCATTGCGTGGCCACGCTACGCCTAGACACCTCGCGCCGGGCCGGGCAGGGTGGGCGCCGCCGCACGGAGCCTGCCGGCCGGCGCGCCGAGGACCCATGCTGCCTGTCATCATCCCTCAAGAGCTCGCCGGCTTGCGCCTCGACGTCGCGCTGGCGCGCGTCGCAGAGATCAGCCGTGGGGCCGCGCGTCGCGCGATTGACGCCGGCGGCGTCTTCATCGATGGCCGGCGCGAACGCACCCAGGCGCATCCCGTCAGCGCCGGCGCCGAGCTGCGTTGGACCCTGGCCGCGCCCACGGTCGAGGCCCGGGAGTTCGACCTCGACGTGGTGCATGAGGACGACCGCTGGCTCATCGTCTGCAAGCCGCCCGGCCTGCCGACGGTCCCGGGACCCACTGGCGGCGACAGCCTGCTGGGACGCGTCCAGGCGCTGCAGCGCGGCCAGGGTCGACCGCAGCTGGCCGAGTCTCACCGCCTCGACCGCGAGACCAGCGGCCTGCTCTGCTTTGGCCGACACCCAGACGCCGTCGCCGCGTTTGATCGTGCCTTGGCGCGCCGACAAGTCGGCCGCGGCTATTTGGCGCTGGTGCGCTGTCTGCGGCCGCCCGTTGCGCAGCGCATCGAGGCGCCGCTGCGCCCGGCTGCCCACGCTGGGGTCGAGGTGCACCCTTGCGGCCAGCCGGCGGCGACACGCGCGCTGCCCTTGGCGTTCGACGCCGAGCGCGCCGTCGCGCTGGTCGCCATCACCTTGGAGACCGGCCGCAGCCACCAGGCGCGGGCGCACCTGTCTTACGCGCTCGGCCCCATCGTCGGCGATCAGCGCTACGGCGATTCGCTCGCCGCTGAGGCCCGCGCCGGCCTCGCAGCGCCGCGCGTCGCCCTGCACAGCGCACGGCTCGGCATGCGGGATCCTGCCACCGGCGTCGCCCGCAGCTGGCAACGGGCGCCCGATGCTGGGTACTTTCAACTCGCCGGCTGGGAGCAGCCCCTGCCAGCGACTTGGGCCGCGATCTTGCGCGAATTGGGCCGCGGCGATTTCGAGCCAGAACGGGCGCTCGCCGCCACCTGATCCCGAGCGCCCAGGGTCTCAGCTGGGCGGCGGCAGGCGTTCGGCCCATCGTTGTAGACGCAACGCCAGAAGTTCCGGCTGCTCCAGCGGCAGCAGGTGGCCACCGCCCGGGACAGCGTGCAGCTCGGCCACCGTCGCCGACGCTGCCGCCAGCTGCGCGACCATCGGCCCGGCCAACGGGTCGCGGGCCCCAGCCAGCCACAAGGAGGGCAGAGCGATCTCCACGCGGGGTCCCTGCGCCAGGTGATCGAGCAACGCCGACCAGCTGGCAGCGACGAGCCCGGCCTCGACCCGCGCGAACCGAGCCAGCAAGTCGCCTATCGCGCGCGAATCGGCGCACTCGCCGACCAGCCCAACCGCCCGCAGACCGGCCATCGCAACGCGCGTGCGTGCCGTATCAGCCACCCAGCCCGGTAGCTGCCAGCCGCGCGCCACGGCCGCCCCGACGCCGAGCGCGACGGGGCCGGCGTCGGCAGCTCCAGACAGCCAGCGGCGGATCACCCGGCCCACGGGCCCGCCAAAGACTCCGCAGACCGAGACGAAGCCTGCAAAAGCATCGGGGTCCGCGCTGACCATCTCGGCGGCGACGGGTGCGCCCGTCGACCAGCCCAGGACGACCGTGCCCTTGAGCCCGTGGCTGCGCAGCACCTCCAGGCCATCGGCGGCGTGCCTGGCGAGGTCGACGTCTGGTGCCCCCGCGGTGCGCTCGCTCCCGCGCAGCTGCCAGGTGCAGACGTCCCAGCTGTCGTCGAGGGCCTCCTCCAGGGCGGCGAAAACGTCGACGTGGCCGAGCAGGCCGCTCACCAGCAACAGTCCGCGCCGTGGCCGTGTCGCCCCGGAGTGGGTGCGGCGCCACGAGCGCAGCTCCGTGCCATCGTCGGCCCGGACGCGCCTCTCAATCTCACTGCGCATATCTGCCTCCTCTGACTTGCCCGCGTCTGTCGTGCCTGGGGCGGCCAGCGTTCGTGGCACCCGCTCAGAACAGCTTGCGGGAGTCGATCAAGATCGTCACCGGGCCGTCATTCCAGAGCCGCACCGCCATGTCAGCGCCAAAGATGCCCTGCGACACCGGAATCCCATCTGCCTGCAACCTCGTCGCTACGGCCTCGATCAGCCGCCGCGCTCCCTCAGGCTCCATCGCCTCCAGGAACGCGGGTCGCCTGCCCTTGCGCACGTCGCCATGCAGCGTGAACTGGGAGACCAGCAGCACCGCGCCGCCGATCGTCCGCACGTCGAGGTTCATCTTGCCCGCGTCGTCGGAAAACACCCGCAGGCCCCCGATCTTGTCGGCGATGAGGGCCGCATCGTCGGCAACGTCGCCCTGGCCCGCCGACACCAGCGCGAGCAGCCCCTGGCCGATGGCGCCGACCTCGCGGCCATCCACCGTGACGCTCGCCTCGCGCACCCGCTGCACCACCGCCCGCATGCGCCCCCCTGCGGAGCCGTGCCGCGACCGGCGCGTGCCCCGCGCGCTGGGCTTGCCGCCCGGCGTCAGGCGCCTCCATACTCCAGCGGCGCAGGCCTCGCCAGCGCACCGCCCATGGGAGCCCAATGCCCTTCGACCTCGAGCGCGCCGCCAAAGTCCTCGCCCATGCCCACTCCGACGTCTTGTTGTTTCGTCCGGCCCTGCTCGATCTGCTCTTCGCCACGGGCACTGCTGTCGGTGAGGCCGCCGTGGCGCTCGAGCTCGGCGACGCGCTGGCCATTCGCGCCTCGGGCCCGTCCGCGCCGGCCCTGCTTCCGCCCCGCGTCGTCGTCGCCATCGACATCGAGCCGCCGCATTTATCGTCCGTGCGCGCCGCACTCGGCCCGGCACGCTGGCCCGCGCCGTTGGCCTCTCTTGGCGGCCCAGATGTCGCGATCGCCTGGGTCGCCGCCCTGCGCGCCATGGCCTCCTCTAGCTCCCTGCGTCCCTGGAGAGCGCTCTACTTTCGCGGACCCGCCGCCGGGCTTGCAGCGTACGTCGAGGCGGAGCTCGCCGATCTTGAGCCCGACGCCGACGTCGTCCAGTTGGTGCCATCGGTGGCCACGCCCGGCGACGAGCCGACGATCGCTGCCGGCAGCGATCTGCTCACGCTCACCGTTACGCGGCCGCGCAACGTCTGGCGCTTCCCAGCTTGCGACCACACCTACGCGCTGATCGGCCACCACCCCTGGGGCCAGGGCCTGCCGGCGCTCTGTCGGCTGCTTGGCACCTTCGAAGCCGACGCCGCCTGGGCGCTGCACGACGTCCACCACTACTTCGGCGAGCGCGGTCACCTCAGCGCCGTCCTCCGCACCGCGCGTCCTATCGATGTCACGGCCTTCGGCTTCTCGGCGCGCAACGTCGACGCCGGTTCCAGGCTGATGTTCCCGGTCAACGATGCGCTCGCCGCCGTCACCAGCATCGCCGGCCGCATGGGCAAGGGCTGGGGCCCGGCGTTGATGGCGCCCCTCCACCTGCACGCCCTGCCCGACGGCCTTCACCTCGACCTGCTGGTACCGCCAGGGGAGGCGCCCAAGCTGCCCGATCGCCAAGGCACCCTAGCGCTGCAGTGGGAGCGGCGGCCCTTGATCGCGCGCAGCCCCGTGGCAGTCCTCCCCCTCGCGGTAGGTGCCACTGAGGCGATGGGGCCGCTCGCCGCCGGCATTCCTCAGCCGATCGTGACGGCCTGGCACGTGCCGGCTGGCCTGCGCACCGACATCGCCGCGCTGCGGCGCGCACTCGATGTCGCCGTCACCAGCGCGAGCTGAAGCCCGTCATGACGATGGTCCAGGTCTCGCTGCCCATTGCGCGCGACGCGCCGCCCCTCGCCGACGATGAGGCGCTCCGCAGGGCCGTGGCGCAGGCCGCAGGGCTCGACTTCGCCGACCTCGGCGCCGTCCGCGTCGAGCGAAGGAGCCTCGACGCCCGTGCTGGCCGCCGCCCGCAATGGATCCTGCGCTGCAGCTACGGCACGCGACAGGACGCGCTGCCCGCTGACGAGCTGCCGCCCCTGCTGCGGCCGCGGCGCCTCGCCCGGCCGGCGACCGGGCTTCGGCCCATCATCGTCGGCAGCGGACCTGCGGGCCTCTTCGCGGCGCTGCAGTACGCCGATTTCGGCATTCAATGCGTCCTGTTGGAGCGCGGCGCCGAGGTCGAGACGCGCAACCTTCGGGCGCGCGACCTACGGGTCCACGGTCTGCTCGACGCGGAGACCAACCTCTGCTTTGGCGAAGGCGGCGCCGGCACCTACTCTGACGGCAAGCTCTACACCCGCGGCAAGAGCGAGCGCGTCCGTGAGGTCTATGAGCGCCTGTGCGCCCTCGGCATCGACCGCTCGATTCTGGTCGACGCCCACCCACACGTCGGCACGAACCGCCTGATCCCGATGATGCCGCGGCTGCGGCACGCTTTGCGCGAAGCCGGCCACGAGCTGCGCTTTGGCGCGCGCGTCGTCGATCTGCTGGTGCGGCAAGAAACCGACCGCCCCCATGTCCACGGCGTGGTCCTGGAGGGCGGCGAGGTCATCGAAGGCGGCCCGGTGCTGCTCGCCGCCGGGCACTCGGCGCGCGACGTCTATCGGATGCTGGCCCGCTGTGGCGTCGCGATGAAGCGCAAGGACTTCGCGATCGGCGCCCGCATCGAGCACCCGCAGGCGCTGATCGACGAGGCGCAGCTCGGGGCGCTCGCAGGCTGGCCGTCGGTGGGCGCCGCCGAGTACTTCGTGGCCTGCCAGGTGCCGACCGTGCGCGGCGTGCGTGGCGCCTTCAGCTTCTGCATGTGCCCTGGCGGGTTGGTATTGCCTACGCCGACCCACCTCGAACATCTCAACGTCAACGGCATGAGCAACGAGGGGCGCAACAGCGGTATCGCCAATGCGGCCCTGGTGTTGCAGGTCCCGGCCGACGAGGCCTACCTCGACCGACCCGGCGATCTCGACGACGACCCAGATTTTGGCGCCCACGTTGCCGGCGGCGCGCTGCTCGGGGTCGCGCTGCAGGCTGCGCTCGAACGCCGGGCGTACACCGTCGGCGGTGGAGGCTACCGCGCCCCAGCCCAGCGCCTGAGTGACGCCCTCGCCGGCCGCGAATCCGTCGATCTGCCCCGCACGACGTATCGACCCGGACTGCATCGCGCCGCTGCGACGACCGTGCTGCCCGACCGCCTCTGGCAGCCGCTCGCCCAAGCCGCGGTGGCGATCGACCGCCGCCAGCTCCGCGGCTATGCCAGCCACGAGGCGACGCTCATCCCTGTCGAGACGACGACGTCGTCGCCAGTCCGCGTCCTCCGCGACCCTGACCGCCAGTCCACCAGCCACTCCGGGCTCTATCCCTGCGCCGAAGGCGCTGGCTATGCCGGCGGCATCGTGTCGTCGGCGATCGACGGCATGCGCTGCGCTCTGGCTTCGCTCGCTGCCCGTGGGCTCTGCGACGCGGACGAGGTCGAACGGTGAGCGGCTCCCCTCCCGACGACATCGCCGCCGCCCTTGAGCGCCTGCACACCGAAGTCGACGGCGACTTTGACCGCACGACCGCAGCCTTGACCATCGCCAGCGGCCGCTCCATCGGCTGCCGCCCGGGCTGTTGCGCATGCTGCCAGGATGGCCTGTCGGTCTTCGAGGTCGAGGCCGAGCGTATTCGGCGTTGGGTCGGCGAGCGGGCGATGGCGGGGATGCCAGCGCCGACTCCCCACCCGGCCGGTCGCTGCGCCTTCCTCGACGCTGACGGGAAGTGCCAAGTCTTCGTCGTGCGCCCCTATGTCTGCCGCTCGCAGGGCGCGATCCTGGGCTGGTCGGAGGACGACCGTCCGGACCCGGCGGCGGACGACGCGCCCGCCGAGCCCAGCGACGCCGATCCCTGGCCGCAGCGCGCCACCTGCGCCGAACATCTGCACGGCCTCGATCTCTCCGCGCTCCCAACGGGAGCCGTTCTGCCCCTCGGCGTTCGCGAGCCCCAGCTGGTCGCCCTGGCCACGATGGCCCTGTCGCGTAGCGGAGGCCGCGGCCTGCCGCCGCGGATCAGCTTGCGTCGGCTCGCCCGGGCGCTGCAACGGCAGGCTCCGCCTCGCTGAGCAGCTCGGGCCGATGAGACAGCAGCCAAGCCCAGCTCGCCTCGGCGTCCACTGAGGGCGTCAGCCGCCCGGATTCGACCTCATCCTCGAACATCCGCTGGATGATGCCGAGCCAGGGCCCAGGGCGTCGGCCGGTGCGCGCCAGCACCAACGTGCCAAAGCCCTTCGGCAAAGCCGCAGGCTTGGCGTCGGCCGCCCGCACCTCTTCGATGCGGCGCACCAGTTCTTCGCCGAGCTCACGCACCTCGCGGATGCGCCACGCCCGCTTGGTGGTGAAGTCGCTGCGCGAAAACGCCAACACCGCGTCCAGGTGCTCGCCCATGTCGCGGATCAGGCGGCGGACCGCAGAATCGGTCCAGTTCGTCGCATAGACGTTGGCGCGCGCGTGGTTGCCGATGACGTAGCAAACGCGGTGTGCCAGATCGGCGTCGAGGTGGAAGCGACCAGCGGCCCCTTCCATGAGCGAGGCCCCCAGCTCTTCGTGGCGCAAGAACTGGATTTTGCCCCGCTTGCCGACGCTGCGAGTCCAGACCTTGCCGACATCGTGCATCAGGGCAGCCCAGCGCACCACGAGCTCGGGTGGGCACTTGTCGACGACCTGTAGCGTGTGGTCCCAGATGTCCTTGTGCGGCGCCGGCGCGCTGCGGTGAAAGTCGAAGAGCAGGGCGGCCTCGGGCAAGATCAGCGACAACGCGCCGGCGTCGAAGAGCAGCTGCAGGCCGACCGAGGGTCGCGTGCCTGTCAGCAGCGCCCCGAACCAGTGCGCCCAGCGCACGCGGTCGACGCCGAGCACGTGCAGCGCATCTCGCCGCATCGCCTGGACGATTTCAGGTGGAGGCCGCAATCCGGTCGCCGCCGCCAAGGCCGCTAGCTCCAGCAGCCGCTCGCCGTTGCCGCGCAGCCAGCCGGCCCAGCTCCGCTCGCCGTGCAGGGTCCCCGTCGCCAGCTCGGCCTCGGCCGCCGCTTGACCTACCAGCTCACCACCTGGCCCGACGCGCAGCGCCCAGAGCTTGACGTTGACGAAGCCGCGCCCAGCGTCTTCGGCTTCCTCGCCGGGAGGCCGCACACCGGAGGTCTCGGCCGAATCATCTGCGCCGCTGGAGATCGCGATCGCGGGAAACGCGACCGCCGCGCCCGGGTCCAAGCGAAGCCCTTCGACGAGGCGACGCGCGCGATCGCGATCGCCGTCGACGCGCCACCGCAGCGGCCAGGCGACTGGCAGCTCGAGGTCGAAGCCCCAGGTGACGGCGCCGGCGCCAGATAGCACGGGCCGAAACCCCGCGGATGACAACGCATCATGCACCCGGTGGAGCAAGGCGCGCTGGGCGGAGAGGCGTGCGCTGGGTTCGATCTCGATCGCCATGAACCCATCTCCGGCGCTGCGTGCCGCAACCCACGCCGGGCAGTGGCGGGCCGCGCGAGATAGCCGTCGCAGCGGGCGGGGTCAAGCGGCAGGCGAAAGTCGGACGCTGACGCGGCGCGTCGCACGTATCAGGTTGACAGCCAGCCGCGCTGTTGCTATCACATCAATGGGCACCGCGTCTCCGCCGTCGCTCCCCCACCGAGCGGACCGCGTGACCGGAGTCGAGGTGTACGCACAGGCGACTTTGCCGAGGGGCCTCGGCTGAACCGCCTGAATCGCGTGTGTCCTGTGCCCGGCTGGAAGGACTACAGGAGGCAGCCAGTTCCAACTTGACGAAGCCGCACGTCAACAACGGAACGCTGCGTGGGGACCCCATGACGAAGAAAAAAGCCCTTCCGACGGTGAAGAAGAGCGTCGCCGACTTCCTCTCCATGGAGGAGGCCGCCATCAGCGAGAAGCAGGAGCAGCGCGTCTCGACGTTCCTTGCGCTCTCTGAAGGCACGCCACTCGCAGCCTCGGATGTCGCGCTCGGCGCTGAGCACTGCTCGCACGGCAGCCACGGTAGCCACGGCAGCCACGGCAGCCACGGCAGCCACGGCAGCCACGGCAGCCACGGCAGCCACGGCAGCCACGGTAGCCACGGTAGCCACGGTAGCCACGGTAGCCACGGTAGCCACGGCAGCTGGTGAGGTCGCTGGGCATCGCTTGCGGCCCCTCTGCATCGCTCTGCTCCGCGCGTCTTCGCGCCGTCGTTGAGAGATCCTGGTCCGCAGGCGGCACATGCACCGTCCCGCCCCGCCGTACTCGCTACAAGTGATGTGGCCTCGCGCTCGCATCCGCGGCGCTCGCTTCACCGCGTAGCCGGTGGGTTGATGCGCGCTCCCCTTGGATCTCGCTCGCTTCATCACAATCGCCGTCTAGCTCAAGGCCGAGCTCGCGCCGCAGCCGCACCAGCAGATCGCGGTGTCGGCGGACGCCCTGGCTCCGGCTCCAGCCGCGATCTTGACAGACCTCGTGTAGCTGGCGGCCGCTGAGGTAGACCTCGTGCAGCACGGCCGCCTCGTCGGCTGGAAGATCGCGGCGGGTGCGCTCGACGAGGTGATGTACGTCGACCTTGTTGCGCAGGGGCGCGGTGTCCACCACGGTGCCGGCACTGTGCTCCAGCGCCTCGTTGTGGAGTTGGGCGATGCGACGCAGCCGTTGTTCGCGGCGCAACAGATCGAACGCGCTGCCGCGCATCCGTGCTGCTGCGTAGCCGGTGAGGGGCGTGTCACGATCGGTCTCGAAGCGCGCGCTGCACTCTACGAAGGCCAGCATCGCAGATCCGTAGAGGTCGTCGTAGAGATCGTGGCTGCGCCGCACCTGCCGCGCGACACCGTGAGCGATGGACTCGGCCCGTCGCACGTCCGTGTGGCTGGGGGTGCGGGCTCGTTCCGGATGGGCTTGCAGCTGCATGTTCATGGTGGTCTTCCTGGTCGCTTCTCGGGTGGAGGGGCAGCGCCGTCGAAGCTCGCCGGCGCGGCGAACGAGAGCCCCTAGAGCAACCACCGTGCCGGTCGGCTGAGAAACGGCAAAGCGTCAGACCGATCCAACACTTGGCGTCAGGTGCTCCGGACGGCGGTCGCAGCCGCGACGGGGCCCACGCACCCCGAAAATGCACCTGCCGCGCTGGGGCGTCGCCGCCCCGGCTGTTGAGGTGCAGCGTGGCGAGTGCGTTCGGCCGCGAAAGCGTGAATTCATTGACCGATGGATCAAGCCGCGTTACAGCCAATGCGGCCGGAGGCGAAGATGGACCTGCACCACCTACATGATTGCCAACGCTGCCGCGGAGATCGCCGACGCGCGGGTGCAAGGCTCGCCCGCGCCCGCGCCCGCTCTGCGCTGCTCGTCGCGGCGCTCGGCGCCTTGGTCGGGGCCTGTGGCGAAGGCGACAAGCCACGCCCACCTGAGGCGCCGCCCGGCGCTGAACCGACCGCGCCTGCGCAGGCCGCCGCAGACGAACCCAAGGTGGCCGCTGGCGACGTGGGCGCGCTGGCCAGCGACGTGGCCAGCCTGGTGGCGCAGAGGGCCAAGCGCGACGTGGTGCTTCAGGGCGCGCTGAAGGGCGTCGACCAGGGGCGCGCTCTGCTGACCGGCCTGTATCAGGACGGGGCCCTCTGGTACTACCAACTCGACGGCAACCTGACCAAGGACGGCGAGGCTGTGCTGGGGCTGCTGAGCGAGATCGATCACCACGGTCTGCCGCGCCGCGGCTTCCGCTTCGAATCGGTCGACGCCGCCACCGCCAAGGTGGTGGAAGTCTACGCTGCCGAGCGCAAGCTCCTGCTCGCCAAGGTGAAAGAGCCGCAGGCTGCGCGCGTTCTGGCCGCGGTCGTCCGCTGGCTGCGCGCCGGCAAGGGCAGCGAGTTGGAGCTACAGCAAGCGGGCTTGTCGTCGCTAGACGCCGACCAGATCGCCGCGATGCAGGCAGCCCTGCCCGAGGTCGCCAAGGCCATCGACGCATCGACCGCAGCGCTCGTCGCCGCCGATGTTGAGGTCGGTCGCGCCGTCGGGCGCTACTTCGCGGAGTTTCTGTTCGCACGCCCGCTTCATCCACACGAGCCGACCAGCGCCGCCGATGTACAACGCCTGCTCGACAAGAACGCCGACCTGATCGCGGCGCGGCTGAAGGGCAAGCGGGGAGCCGTCGCTGACGCGATGGGCAAAGCATGGCCGACGCATCCGCAGTACAGGCGGCTCCTCGACGCGCAAGATCGCTACCAGCGGATCGAGGCAGCCGGCGGGTGGCAGCCCGTGCCTGAGCTGCCTGGAGGCAAGCTCGAGCGCGGTGCGCATGGTCCACTCGTTGCCGCGGTGCGCGCACGCTTGCAGGCCGAGGGCTATGAGGCTGGTGCGGGCGACGCCTACGACGACACCCTGGTCGCCGCGATTCAGCTGTTCCAGTTGCGTCACCAGGTGTTGGACGACGGCGTCCTTGCGCCGGCGACTTTCCGCGAGATGAACGTCAGCGCCAAGTCGCGGTTGCAGCAGATCCGCCTGGCGCTGGGCCGCTGGCGCGAAGCGAATGGACGCGATCCCGAGCCCTTCCACATCTGGGTCGACGTCGCGGCGCAACGGATGCAGGTCTACGAGGACGGCGTGCCGATCCGCGAGCACCGGGTGATCGTCGGCAAGGATGACGAAGACATCGACTATGAGAAGCGCCTCAAGGGTCGCATCAACCGAACCAAGCTCTTCGGGGCCAAGATGACGAAGATCACGCTCGCCCCACGTTGGTACCCGACGCAGCGCGTGATCGACATCGAGCTCGGGCCGCAGCTGGCCAAAGATCCCGACTACTACGAAAAAGAGGGTTACGTCTCGGAGATGAAGGCTGACGGCACCGAGACCGTGTACCAGCGCTCAGGCCCGACCAACCTCCTCGGCGCCGTCAAGTTCCAATTCCCCAACAAACACGCCATCTACATGCACGATACGCCCTCGAAGGCCATCTTTCGCAAGCCGCGGCGCGCCTCCAGCCATGGCTGCATCCGCCTGGAGAATCCGGTGCAGCTCGCCAACTTCTTGCTGGGTCGCGACAAGGGGTGGACCCGCCAGAAGATCAAGAAGATCATCGACGACAAGGAGGAATCGGTCGTCAACCTCAAGAGCGCGATCGCGGTCTACATCGACTATGTGAGCGTAACGGTAGAGGAAGACGGCGGCGTTTCGTTCTGGGGCGACGTCTACGGCTACGACCGCGCGGCCTTGACTGGCGCGTTGCCGGTGGAAGAGGTCGAAGAGTACACACCGGCGTCGACCCGCGGGTTGCTGTGAGTCAAGACGAGGCTTCGTCGCGCGGTGGTGCTGACGGCGGTGGGCCTCAGCCGCCGCGCAATCGCTATGAGATCCGAATCTTGCCAGATGGCACCGTCGTTTTCGTCGATCTGCCGGGGGGACTGGTCGAAGTGGCCCAGATTGTGGCAGGGTCCGCGCCAGAGGCGGCCGCCGACCCTGCGCCGCCCTCGGGTGAAACTGGATGATGCGCCTCTGTCCGCTCTGTGGCCAACGCACTGAAGACGCACGCTGTCCAGCGGACGGCACCGCGACTTTGGTGCTGGCACAGAATCCGGACAGCCGCCTGATCGAGGGCGCCGAGGTCAATGGTCGCTACCGAATCGGTCGGCTGATTGGGCAGGGCGGTTTCGGCGCCGTGTACCGTGCCACCAGCATGGCGACCGGCAGTGAGATCGCGATCAAGGTGCTCGGGGTCAGCCTCGCCAACGACGACAGCGAGCTCATCCAGCGCTTCTACGCGGAGGCCCAGATCACCGCGGCGCTGAAGCACCCCAACACGATTCGAGTCTTTGACTTTGGTCAGACCGACTCCGGCGCGCTCTACATCGCGATGGAGTTGCTGATCGGCCAGGCGCTCAACGAGCTACTGCGCGACCGCAAGCGGGCTGGGACCACGCTCGATCAGGCCGAGACGGCGCGGATGGCGGTGCAGACGCTGCGCAGTCTGGCGGAAGCGCATGTCAACGGTCTGGTCCACCGCGACCTGAAGCCCCACAACATCTTCCTCAACGAGGTGCCCGGCGACGACCCTGTGGTCAAGGTCCTGGACTTCGGCATCGCCAAGCGCCTCGGCAGCAACCTCACCGGCACCGGCCAGGCCTTTGGCACCCCGACCTATATGAGCCCTGAGCAGGCGCAGAACCGCGGCATCGACGCAAGAAGCGATTTGTATTCGCTAGGTTGCGTCATGTACCAGTGCGTGACGGGCAATCCGCCCTTCGAAGGCGACAACCCGCTCGCGGTCTTGTTGAGCCACGTCACGGACAAGCCAGCGCCGCTGCGCACCGCCGCTGCGACGCCCTTGAGCGACGAGTTCATCGCCATCGTCGATCGCGCCCTGAGCAAGAACCCCAGTGAGCGATTTTCATCGGCTCCCGAAATGCGCATCGCTCTCGAGCGGGTGAAGCCCCCGCCAGAGGGCGCCACAGCAAGAGGTTTGAGCGACAGCGTGCGGCTTGAGATCGACCAGAGCGCCGCAGACGACGATCGAACGGCAGCGTACCAGCCTGCGCCGGCCGCAGTGGCCGCCACGATGGGGTCGCAGCGCGGGCTGACGCCACCCACCCCGGGTCAGGGCGGCAGTGGACACACAGAGGCATTCCTGCTCGGCGGAGACCAAGACGCCGCTGAGCCGCAGCCCGCTGCCACTCCCAAAGGTAAGGCCGGTAGCGTGGCGCTGATCATCGGTGCCGCGGTCGCGTTGGTCGCCATCGGCGGCGGCTCGGTGGCGCTCTTCGCTGGCGGCGACGAGGGATCGACGGGCGCTGCGGCGACGGCTGCCGAAGATGCCACCATTGCCGCCAGTGCCGACGCCGCTGGCGCTCCAGTCGCGGCCGTCCAGGCGGCCGCCGGAGCCGGTGTTGCCGCCGCTGCCGGGGTCCAGGCCGTTGCCGTCGCCGAGCCTGACGCGGCCGCTGCGGCCGTGGACGCGCCCGTGGCTGTGGCTGCTGCGCCGGCAGGCCCAGTGGCCGTGGAGCTTCGGACCGAGCCCAGCGGTGCCAGCGTCCTCGTCGATGGCAAGGAAGTGGGGCAGACGCCCTTCACCGTCCAGGTCACGCAAGGCGCCCCCGTGCAGGCCCTGCTACAGCGGGCGGGCTTCCGCGACTTGGAGATCGTGGTCAAGCCTGACATGGCCCCGTTCCGCTTGATGACGCTCACCGCCGACCCCAAGAAGGCGAAGCCACGCGTCGGCAATGGACCAAGGACTAGACCCACCAGCACGCCGAGCGCGCTGGAAGAGCGCCTCTGAGGTCCGTCCCGTGCTGCCATCGCTCTCCATCGTCGTCCCGGCGTACAATGAGGCCCTACGGCTGCCAGCGAGTCTGTCTGCCATCACGGTCTGGATGGACGCCTGCGGATTCGACGTGGAGCTGATCGTCGTCGACGACGGTTCGCGCGACGACACGGCCGCCACGGTTGAGGCCGCCGGCCGTCAAGATCCGCGAGTTCGCTTGCACCGCTTGGCGCGCAACAGCGGCAAAGGCGCCGCGGTACGCGCTGGCGCTTTGGCGGCGACCAAGGCTTGGGTGCTGATCAGCGACGCCGACCTGTCGACGCCCATCGAAGAGGTCGAGCGCTTGGCGGCTGCAGCCATCGCCCGTGGCGCGCCGGTCGCGATCGGCTCGCGCGACGTACCGGACAGCGACATTCAAGATCACCAGCCGTGGTACCGCGAAGCGATGGGGCGGACCTTCAACCGCATCGTTCAAGCGCTCGCCGTGCCGGGGGTTCATGACACCCAGTGCGGGTTCAAGCTGATCCGCGCCGACGTCGCGCGCGCCGTCTTTGGGCGGGCGACCGTCGATGGTTTCGCCTTCGATGTCGAGATGTTGTATCTTGCGCGTCGCCTGGGATTCGCCATCGTCGAGGTCGGGGTGCGGTGGCGCAACGACCAGCGCAGCACGGTCGACCCGATCCGCGACAGCGCCAAGATGTTCGTGGACGTGCTGAAGATCCGCTTCCGGCACCGCGGCATGGCGGACTGATCGAGCGCCTCTCGCGGTCGCTCAGATCACGGAGGCGCGACGGCCGGACGCTCGCGTAGGGACCAGCTGTCGGCGCGGCCGACCTCGACCCCGAGCGCCCACCAGCGCGCCGCCTGCCGCCCCGCCGGCGGCTGCGGCAAGAGCCAGCGAGCGTCCGACGTGAGCAGCCCGGATCGGAGCTGAGCGGGCGCCAACCCGACGCGCACGAGCGTCGTCAGCAGCGCGTTGCCATCGCGGCGTCCGGGCCAGACCTCGCACTCGCCAGGAATAAGCGCGAGCAGATCGAGCGCATCTTGGTCGATGCGGGCCGGCAGATCGGCGTCAGTGTCATGGACCAGAGGCAGGAGTCGCCCGATGCCGCTGCGCTCGTCGCCGCGGATCGCCGAGGTGCCCTCGAGTGCGACGCTGCCGACAAACGCGGCCAGCGCCAGGCTGGCGGCGAGCATGGGTCGGCCACGAAGACGGCTCGGCGGCGCGGTCAGCGCCCGATTCAGGCCCTGCGAGAACGTGCCCGCCGCCAAAGTGACCAGGAGCGGCGCCAACAGCGCCACAGCGTCGAGCGGCAGCGGCGTCGGGTGACCCCAGCCGATGAGTACCGTGAGCCAAGCCAGCACCGCGAGTGCGAGCGGCCGCCCTGAATCCGGCCGGCGAAGCGCCTCCACGATCCCGAGCGCCGCGAAGAGGCCGAGGAGCGGCGGCAGGCGCGCGATCAGGCCGGCGATCGGACCGAAGGCGAGGAGTCCGTCGACACCGAGGCCGGTCGCGACCATGGGCGCGCGCAGGCCGTCCGCGGTAGCGCGGCCGAACGCTGCCGCCCGCTCGCCGGGCATGGCCACCGCGGCGAGACCCGCCGCCAGCAGCAGCGCGCCCAACCAGGCGAGCCAGATCGGCCTTGCCTGCAGGCCAACGCGGGGCCAGCCGGTCGCCCCAACGCCCGGAACCATCGCCAGCAGCACCACCAGGACGAGCGCCAAAAGGAGCCCGAGTGGGTGGCTCAGTGCGAGGCCCGCAAGGCCAATCGCGCTGGCGAAGGCGCCAACGCGTGGCCGATCGGCGAGCCAGACGGCACCCGCGACGACCAGCAGCGTAGAGACGGCCAGCACTGACTCGGCGCCGACGCTCACGAGGGCGACCCGCGACGCCGGCCAGAGCAAGAGCAGTGGCGGCGTCAACAAGCCCGCCAGGACCCCACCGCCCCGTCGCGCCAGCCACGACGCCAACGCCAAGGCGCAGCCTGCGACGGCCAAGCGGAGCAAGCTCGTCCCAGTGTCCGCGTCGACGATGCGCGCGAGCGGCCGCAGCAGCGCCGCCAGGGCCGGTGGCTCCGGCAACCAAGCCTCCAAGAGGTGGACGCCGCTCGCCGCGAACGCCATCGGCTGCAAGGCGACCGCCGCCCAGCAAACACCGACCACCACCGCCTGAGCGAGCGGATGTCCGGCGCGTAGGCGCATGGATTCGAGCTGGGCGGACGCGGCGGCGATCATGGCGTCTTCCCGTCACCCGCTTCGATCGCAAGGTCGAGAAGCGCCATGCGGCGGCTGTCCTCGCGGGCCCAGACAGAGATCTCGAGGTACCCGCGGCTGACGTCCCCCGGCAGCGCGACAGCGAACGTGCGCGCTGCGAAGTCATCCGCACTCTCGACCAGCAGGACTTCGGCGCCGGCGGCCCGGACCTGCAGCGTGACCGGAGCGCCGGGGCCCGCCGAGGCGGCGAGGCCAAAGCGGCCGACCAACTGCCCCGCCAACGGCACGTCGCGGAAGACCAGAATCAGCCGCTGTCCATGGGGTGCGGCGTGCAACCACAGCCCATCGAGCGTGCCGGGTCCGACGCTGGCGGCCGCGCGTCCTACCCACTGCCAGGGCCGCGGGCCGCAGCGGTGTCGCTCCTGGCCTGCGACCTGGGCGCATGGCGCCTGGGCTTCGACGGCGACCTCCGCGCGTGCGATGGCGCAGGCAGCGTCGAATGTCACGCCCGGCGCGCCACATCGACCGAGCCGTGGCTCGACCGGCACGAGCGCGAGCGCCGCGACGCCGAGTCCGAGGGCGATCGCCAGCCAGAACGCTGGCGCTGCCCGCTGATCTTCCTGCGACATCGCCCTCCACCGCCGACCCTCGCCCTGGGCCGAGGCCGCGACATGGTCAAGGAGGCGGTGGAAGCTGGCAAGGCCCGGACCGCAGGCGAAGTCGCAGGTTTGACGTACGACGACGGTGCCGCTACGCTCCGCATTCGGCGCTGGCACTTCCAAGGCGCGGTCACGACGCGAGTTGCGTCCGCCGCACCGAGGGTTTGAGCCTAGGCGCCCCTGGGTCGTCGCAGGACTGCACGCCACGCTGGCGTGCCGGCGACCCAAGCCGGGTCGGACCCAATGGGCGCCCGGCACCCGACCAGATCGGACCCGACTGGGCCGATCGACACCCCCCCGGACTCGGTCTGCGGGGCGGATCTGCAGTGACCATCACGCGCTCGGCCTTCGTCTCAGCGACGCTCTCCCGTCATCCCGCCCTCGTCCCGCCAGGCGCTCAGCGCCGGCTCGCGACGCTGGGTTGGCGCGACGTGGAGTGTCTGTGTGGACCGAGGTGGAGTCCGGCGGCGCCCGTAGCAGGGGCGCTGTGGCCGTCGAGACGGCCGACCGGCAGCGCTGAGCGGTTGAACCCGATCTGCCTCAGGCGGAGTGAAGGCCCTCCACGTCCAGACGACGCGCCCAGCCGGCCGTCGTCCTCTGCAGCCCCTCAACCCCGCGCGTCGAGCCTCGTTCTCGACGCCAGGGCTGCACTGGCGCTCGTTCGATCAGCGAACCGAGCGCCCTCGCCGACTCGCGCCTACGCCGCACCAAGCAGCGTTCGCCGGCCGAGTCGAACGAACGGACAACGATCGCCGACGCTTCGCCTCGCAGCCTGAGTCCGCCTGCAGCTGGCCAAGGCGCCAGCAGGAGGCGGCAGACATGAAGCGGATGCTCATCAGCGTCGATCTCGACGAGTCGCGCGCAGCGGTCGTCGAGGACGGCAAACTCGTCCACCTTGAAATCGAACCGGTCGCACGCGACTCGTGCAAGGGCAACATCTACCGGGGGGTCATCGCCCGGGTCGAACCGTCGCTGCAGTCGGCCTTCGTCGAGTTCGGCCGGGACAAGCAGGGCTTCTTGCCACTGGGCGAGATCCACCCGAAGCTCTATCCCCCGCACGTCGACAAAAAGGCCCCGATCCAAGAGGTTTTGCGCCAGGGCCAACAGGTCATCGTGCAGGTGCAGCGCGATGAGATCGGCCAAAAAGGCGCGACGCTCTCGACCTTCGTCTCGCTGCCCGGCCGCTACCTGGTGCTGATGCCCGAG
This sequence comes from Myxococcales bacterium, assembly GCA_947491025.1. GTDB lineage: Bacteria > Myxococcota_A > UBA9042 > UBA9042 > UBA9042 > SXNM01. Next base: position 43,442 of record CANLIC010000017.1, on the reverse strand, counting down.
ACCGACAAGACCGGCGTCAGCCGCAAGCTGTCGGATGGGGCCCGTGAGCGCATCAAGGAGCTCACCGACACCATGAAGGTGCCGGACGGTTTCGGCCTCATCGTCCGCACCGCCGGCGATAACGCCAGCAAAATCGAGCTGTCCAAGGACCTCGTCTACCTCAATCGGCTCTGGGAGCACATCCAGCAGCAGTTTGACACGGGCCGCGGCGCCAGTCTGCTCTACCAAGAGCGCAGCCTGGCCGTCCGCTTCGTGCGTGACTACTACCGTAAGCAGATCGAGGAGATCGTCATCGATGACGACGACGCCCTCGATGAAGTCAAGGCCTACCTCTCGGTGCTGATGCCGCGCAGCCTCGACATGATCGAGCGTTACTCCGGCACCGTGCCGCTCTTTGCCCGCTACGGCATCCAGGGCCAGGTCGAGGACGTCTTTTCGCGGCAAGTCCCCTTGCAGTCGGGCGGTTCGATCGTCATCGACCAGACGGAGGCGTTGGTCTCCATCGACGTCAACTCCGGGCGGGCCAAGAGCAAGGACATCGAGCACACGGCTCTGCAGACCAACATCGAGGCGGCCGAGGAGGTGGCGCGGCAGCTCGTGCTGCGCGACCTCGGTGGCCTGGTGGTCATCGACTTCATCGACATGCGCGATCCGAAAGCGGTCAAGGCCGTCGAGGCCGCGCTGAAGAACGCGATGAAGAACGACAAGGCCCGCCACAAGATCGGCAAAATCAGCGAGTTCGGCCTCATGGAGCTGAGCCGCCAACGGATCAAGTCCTCGGTCAACAAGGGCGCGTTCGACACGTGCGTTCACTGCTCGGGCACCGGGTTCGCCCGCACCGCGCCGTCGGTCGCCGCCTCGGTGCTTCGCCGCATCTATGAGCTGGTGGCGCGGGGCGGCGTCAGCTACATCGTCGCGCAGGTGCCGCCGGACGCCGCAGCCTGGCTCCTCAACAGCAAGCGCCGGGAGCTAAGCGACATCGAGCGGCAGTACCACGTCAGCATCGAGGTCGTCGCCGTTGACGGTCTGACCTCGACGCAGGTGACCATCGAGCACCTGTCCAAGCTGCCCGAGGCCTCGGGTGCAGATCGGCTGCGTGTGGCGCGCTTCGATCGCGTCGTGCAGCAGGTCGACCTCGTGCGAAATCGCCTGCTCAAGCGCGAAGAGACGCGCATCGAGCGTCAGCTCGCAGCCCGCCTCTCGGGCGCACGCATCGACTACGCCGAGGTCTACGCTGACGTCGGCGAGCGTGCTGCAGAGGTACGCGCCGAGGAGGCAGCGGCGACTGCGGTCAAGGCAGCGGCGCGCGCCGCGGCCCGGTCAGCGGCGCCTGCGTCCCCCACCGCGGCCTCCGCTTCCCGGCCTTCGCCGTCGATTCAACGCCCAGCCGAGATCGAGGACGAGCCTTTGCCGCAGTCCGGCGGCATCATGGGCTGGTTCCGCAGCCTCTTTGGTCTCAGCCGGCCTGAGCCGACAGCAGACGCCTCGGCCCTACAGCCCGAGGCCGCAGAGCCGGTGGCCGCGCGCCCGCCGAACGCGCTACCGAGCGCGCCTGCCCACGCTCCGGCGAACGCGGCGCCCCGCCCACACGGTCCCCTTGGCCAGGGCGCATCCAGCGCTGGCGCTCCTTCGGGCGCAGGCGGCGGCCATGGCGGTCGCGACCGTAGAGGCGGCGCCGGCGCAGGGAACTCGGCTCTCGCCAACGGGCCAGCCACGGCTGGCGGCCCAGCGACCGAGCCGACCAGCGGCCAAGGTCCGCGCCCGCGTCCCGCTCGCATCGAGGCTGGCGTCGAAGGCGCCGTCGCGTCGCTGGGCGCTGCAGGTGCTGCTGCTGGCGCGTCGCGCGACCCTGACGGTGATGACAGCGACGGACGGCGTCGGCGTCGGGGCGGGCGTCGGCGTCGCGGTCGCGATCGCGACGACGGTCAGGTCGACGGCGCACCCGGGGACGAGGCGCTCGCCGAGGACGACGGCCACGACGCGCAGAGCGACGGGGGCGAAGCGTTGACGCAGGACGCCGGCGATCGCGAGGAAGGCGGCCAAGACCAGGGCGGCGACGACGGGCGCGACGGCGATGCTCGCCGCAAGCGCCGGCGGCGCGGCGGCAAGAACCGCCGCAGCCGGGTCGATATCCCGCTCGCTGAGGGCGGCGCTGCAGGGGATGAGGAAGCCGCGCTGAGCAGTGAGGATCGCGAGCCCTTCGAGCCAGAGGCGCCGCAGGAAGAAGGCTTCCAGGTCGTCGACGATGCTCGGGACGCTGACATCGATGGCCGCTTTGCCCGTCTGTACGCCAGCCATGACGAAGACGAGGGCGCGGTTCGCAGCAACAGCGGGCCCTCGAGGAAGGAGCGGTCGGCGCCATCCAACGACGACGCAGACGCGGTGACGAAAGTGGCCGAACCCACCGACGACGCGGCGGTCAGCGCGGCCGATGACATGGGCGCAGCGGCAGACGCTGGACCCGTGGAAGCAAGTCCAGTTGCGGCGGCGCCGATCGAGGAAGAAGAGGAGCTCACCGACGTCCTCGCCTTGGCGGAGGCAGAGGCCGCGCGGCTAGCGTCCAGCGACGGCGACGGTGCGGCCGGCGAGTCCGAGACCACCGCTGCGACGGCAACGTCAGCGGCGCCGAGCAACCGCTTCGTCATCGATCTGCGCTCAAGCGGCTCGACCTGAGGCGACGCAGGCGAGGCCAACGGCGATGGTGGCGTGGAGCCAGACACCAACGGCAGCAGAGGTCGCGGTCGTCGATGACGACGCCGCCAATGCCACCAGCCTTGAGAAACTGCTGACCCGCGAAGGCTTTGTCGTTCGCGCCACCGCCGATCCGCGCCAGGCTCTGCGCTGGATGAGCGGCGGCAGCCCCCCGGCTGTGCTCGTGACCGACCTGATGATGCCGGAGGTCGACGGCCTCGAGTTGTTGCGGACGGCGGCGGTCCACGCGCCAGACACCGCGGTGGTGCTCATGACGGCCTATGGCACGGTCGAAACCGCCGTCGCCGCGATGAAAGAGGGCGCCTACGACTTCCTGACCAAGCCCCTGCGCCGCACCGACGTCGTGCGCGCCGTCGGCCGCGCCATGGAGCGATCTCGCCTCGCCATCGAGAACCGGGCCCTGCGCGCCGAGCTCGAGCGCACGGGCCGTAGTCGGGAGATCATCGGCACCGCGGAGCCGACGAGGCGCGCGATCGCCTTACTCGAGGCGGTGGCGCCCGCACGGTCGACGGTGCTGCTGCTCGGCGAGAGCGGCACCGGCAAAGAGGTGTTTGCGCGCGCGCTCCACCGGGCCAGCCCGCGCGCCGCGAGGGCCTTTGTCGCGGTCAACTGTGCCGCAATACCCGAGAATCTTCTCGAATCCGAGCTCTTTGGTCACGAACGTGGGGCCTTCACAGGCGCTGCGACGCGGCGCGACGGTCGCTTTCAGGTCGCTGACGGGGGCACGCTGCTGCTCGACGAGATCGGCGACCTGCCGCTGGCACTTCAAGGCAAGCTGCTGCGAGCGCTACAGGAGGGCGAGGTCGAGCGCGTGGGCAGCAGCCGCCCCGAGCGCGTCGATGTCCGCGTCATCGCAGCGACCAATCGCGATCTGCGCGCCGAGGTCGAGGCTGGCAGGTTTCGCGAGGACCTCTACTGGCGCCTTGACGTGATTCGCATCGAGCTACCGCCGCTGCGACAACGCTCCGAGGACGTGCCAGCGCTCGCCCACCACTTCCTCCGCCGCTTCGCCGCCGAGAACGGCAAGGCGCTTCTCGGCATCGACCGTGACGCGCTCGAAGCGCTGCAGGCCTGGCGCTGGCCTGGCAACGTGCGCGAGCTCGAAAACGCCATGGAGCGCGCGGTGGTCCTGGCGCGCGGGTCCGCGATCACCCTCGCCGACCTGCCGAGCCACCTTCAGCTGCGTGTCCACGATGGCCCACGGCGGGTGCTCAGCTTTCCCGTCGGCACCGCGCTGGCGGAGATCGAACGCGACGCCATTGACGCCACCTTGGCGCTCACCGGCGGCGACAAACGACGGGCAGCCGCGCTTCTCGGCATCGGCGTGCGGACGCTGTATCGGAGGCTCGGCGCGCCAGGCGAGGCGATTCCGACTGAGGAGGAGTCATGACAGCGACACCGGGGTCCAAGCCGGCACGAAGCGCGGCGGCGTCTACCGCCGTGCTCGACCGCGCCGACGCCACGCCCCATGAGGTCGCAGCCGCCGTGGTCGCCGCGATCGGTGCTGGCGTTGCACCGGCCCGGGCGGCATCGCGGCTATGCGTGGCTCGACTACACAACACGCCCCAACGGCTGCACAACGCCTGGATCACCTTGGACGACGCTTTGCGCGCGGCCGCCGAGGCGCAGCACGATCGCGCCGCATTGCCGGTCGCCATCGCGGCAGGGCTCCTGGTCGCAGCACCCGCCACGATCTACACGGGCGAGGGCAGGGCTTCGTCCTTGGACGCCCCGGAGATCGCCGGCGATCCCGTCGGCGCCGCCCTCACCGTTCGCGCCATGCTCGCTGCCGATTCCACGCCGGCGGCTGTCGAGACCGCGCTTGTCGCTTGGCTCTACCGATCTCCGACACGCCTCGGGCACCTCGCGCCTTTGGTGGCGGCGGTCGTCTCGTTGCGGGCCAGCGTCGAGCCGGAGGCTGGAGCGGACCTCCTGGCCTCGTTGGCAGCCACGATGGCCGAGGCGGCCGCGGTCGATCCCGGGCCCCTTGCCTTGGCGCACGCCGAGCGCATCGCCCCGATCCTCGCCGCAGCGGCCCAGGTCTTCGCCGCTGAGGAGCCGAGCAAGGCCGCGGCGTTCCAAGAGCCGAGGTTCCGCGCCCACCTGGTCGATGGCGACCCCGCCACCGCCGAGCGCGCCCTCGCCAAAGCCCTGGCATTCGGTGTGCCCCGCGCCCTGGTCTGCGGATCATTGGCGCTGGCTGCGGCGGAGCGGCTGCTGCGCTTTGATGAGGCGGTCGACGCCAGCCCCTACCGCCGCGAAACATGGGCCGACGTCGCTTGGCTGCTGCGGCTCTGCGAGGCAGCTCGCCGGCTCGAGGTCCGCCACTGCGCGCCCGGCTGGCTCGGGCTGGCTCTCTACTGTGCATGGGCGATCCAGGTCGGGGCGGCGCTCGATGCCCCTATCGAATCCCGGCTCGCCTTGCCCGAACCCCTCGCGTTGCCGCCGTCGTGGGACCACGGCCCCGAGGTGGCGCGGGTGGTGCTCGCGATGCAACGTGGCGACGCGACGGCCGCGATGGGCGCTCTGCGTGCCTACCTGCTGATGGGGCTGCCTGAGACGCCGCTGGGTTCTGCGATGATTGAAGCCGCCTTGACCCTGCCTCGCGCCGGCAGCGTCGACGCCCAGGTCGCCGCAGTCGGGCTCGCCAGCTCGGCGGTGGATGCCGGCCTCGCCCTCGGCACGCACCCGCACCGCGAACGCGTCTGGGCGGCGGCCCTGCGCGCCTTGGCAGCGCCGCGGGCCGACAACGCCCTCGCGACGCTGGTCCTAACCCAGCTCGGTGGCGCCACAGCCTCGACTTCCGTGCCGTGGCCCTGGCTGGCGACGCACACCTAGGCCGCCGTCCTCACCGCCCATCGATCGGGCGGTCGCCGTCGTCCTCGCCGCCATCCGGTGGATCGCTCCGGCATTGCGCAGTTTGCTCAGCGCAGATGACCCGCGACGGCCCGCCGCCGACGCCGCGGGGTACCGCCGCAGCACCATTGACGACGCCTGTCGCGACTCCCATACTCCCGCGCGCCGGTAACCCACGCCCGGTCGGAGTGCTCGCCATGCTGTTCGCTCGTTCTCAAAAATCCATCGTACTGTCCGCTACTTGCGCAGCGATCGCCGTCGCGCTCTCTGCCTGCAGCAAGAAGGAAGAGCCCAAGCCGGCGCCCGCCGCTGCCAAGGCCGCTGAGCCCGCCGCCGCCGCTGCCGCCGCTGTCGAAGCCGCGAAGCCGGTCGAGCCGCCGGCGGCCCCGCCACCTTCGGACGTCAAGCTCGAGGCTGGTGATGCTGTCGTGGCGTGGCTGTCCTTGCGCTCCTTCGCCACGACCTTCGACGCCGTCGAGCTGTTGGCGACCAAGTTCGAGGCGGCGCCCCCGGGCGTCTCGCTCCGCCAGGCAGCCCTCGATGAATTGGCCAAGGCGTTCGCCAGTGTCGGCATCGTCGGCCACGAGTGGATCGACAAGACGCGCGCCATTCACATCGTCTACCAGGACGATAAGCCCGAAGCGCCGCAGAGCGGCCTGGCGGTGATGCTGCCAGTGGTCGACAAGAAGAAGGCCCTCGACGCCATGACCAGCGCCAAGAAGGGCGCCGAGGCCGCTGGCCATGAGGCCGTGCTCCAGGTCGGCACCAACCAGCTATTCATCGACTTCTTGGACAATACGGCCGTCCTGACCGTCGACGGCGAGCGCTTCGCCAAGGTCAAGGCGTTCGCTGGCCGCATCAGCGCGGTCGAAGTGCCCGCCGCCGTGTATCTCGGTGTCTCGGTGGGCGACGTGGTCAAGACCCGCGCCAAGGAGCTGGAGCAGGCGTTCGTCAGCCTGGACGCCTTTGGCAAGGGCTCGGCTGAGCCAGGCGCCGGCGCGTCGGTCGACTACTACAGCAAGATGCTTCGTGAGTGGACCCAGAGCCTGACCCGGATCGAGGTCCTCGTCGACGCCAACACGGACGATATCCAGGCCGCGATGCGGCTGCACGCGCTGCCCGAGAGCAAGCTCGGCAAGCAGATCGCTAGCAGCCGTGGCCGCTTGGCGCTCCCGCTGGCTTCGCAGCTGCCCGCCAACGCCTACATGGCCTTCGTGTCCAACGTCGATCCGGCGGCCAGCGTCGACCAGGTCCGCGACGCGCTCAAGATGCTCGGCGAGATGTTCAAGCTCGACGCCGCCCTCGTCGACGGCCTCGAGACCGACCTCCGCATGGCGGTCGAGAAGCAGGACGGCACCAGCGGCCTCGCGGTGTACCCCGATGGTGACGCCGCAGTCGGCTTGCTCGCCTTCGCCGGCGCCAAGGACCCGGAGGCCGTGCTCAAGCTCGGCAAGAAGGTCATCTCGGTCCTGCTGCTCAAGGCGATCGAGATGGAGGAGGCACGCGAAAAGGCGGCAGACCCCAAGGCGCCTGCCGATCCGAAGCTTGGCATCGTCAAGAAGGCCGTCGCCGACATGAAGGTCGACCCGCTGATCGAGGCCTTCGGCCCGGTGGCCAAGGAAGCCGGAGTGACGATCACCGCGAACACCACCAAGGCCGACGGCGCCGCCTGTGACGTCATCGATTTCACCTTCGACTGGGCCAAGATCAAGGCATCGGCCGGAGGAAAAGAGGCCGAGCAGGTCGAGCGATTCACCGGCAAGACCATGGCTGCGGCCCTGTGCACCGGCGCTGACCGCATCGTCCTGACAGTGGGTCCGAGCGCGTTTGAGCAGGGTCGACGCGCTGCCACCGGCAAGGTCGGCGGCCTCGACGCCGCGCCCGTCTGGAAGTCGACGGCCGACAAGGCGGTCGCCTCGCCGGTTTGGCTCGCTTACCTCAACCTTGGCGCCGCAGTTGGCGCTCTTCGCAAGGCGATTCCGGAGTTGGCGGGCATCGAGTTGCCGGCCGACCGCGCCATCGGCATCAGCTGCGGCCTCCGCACCTCGTCGTACGCCTGCGAGCTCGACGTGCCTGTCTCCGTCGGCCACGCGCTGGCCAAGATCGGCAAGCAGAAGGCGCAGCGGCAGCCGCAGCCGCATCCGTAACGGTCAGCGCATGCCTCTGTCCCTGAGGCCGGCTCCTTTTTTGGGGCTGGTCATCTCGGTCTGCGCGCTGTCTTGTCGCTCGCCAGCGCCAGATGGCTATGACGAAGCCGAGCCCATCGTAGACCCAGAGTCTGGAAGCGACGCCGCCGCGCTCGACATCACGATCGGCGGCGATGCATCGGCTGCGGCCGACGCGCTGCCCATCGCCTTGCCGAGCCTCGATGGGCCGTGCAACGCCGGCGAGACGCGATGTGCTGGCGTCGAACTCGACACGTGCGCGCCGGCCGGCGACGGTTGGGTCCGCTCCGCTTGCTTCCCCGGCACGGCCTGCGTCGACGGCAACTGTCAGCCCATCGGCAGCAATCTGGTTCTGATTTTCGATACATCTGGCTCAATGAGCGCGAAGGTTGCGGGCAGGGCCTGTTCCCAACCTGGCTTTCCGAGCTGCGATCCCGCCAAGGGTTGCTCGCGGATGGACGTGAGCAAGGTGGTCTTTCGCGAGGCGCTTGAGAAGATCGATGGCGCGCGCGTGTCGATGGCGCTGTTTCGGTTCCCGTCAGGCCTCAACGACAACCCCTCGCCCGACTGTGTCGAGGGCCACCAGGTTGGTCTCTTCCAGATGTCGGGCGATCCGGGGTCGCAGGGGGTGACGCCTGTGACCAAGTGGTACTGGTCTGCAGTGCACGAGGTGTTGGCTGTTCCCTTCCCGCGCACCAGCGCCGAAGCCATGGCGCGGGGCAAGGAGCTGACGCGCTGGATGGATGGCGTCGAGAGCCTCAAGAGCACCGGAGCGGCCTGCGGCGGAGCCCCGCCCAACGGATGCGCCTCAGTCGCCGCCTGTGGCAAGGGCGCCTGTTGCGCGCAGGGCTGCATCGAGTCCGTTGAGCCCGAGCTGCGGGCCTCTGGTGGCACGCCTATCGGCAAGACGCTCTTCTATGTCGGCGAGTACCTGCGACATCGCGTCGTGGTCGACGGCGCAACTTGCGCGCTCGACACCGACTGCGGCACGCCGCACCACCGATGCCTGCAACAGCGCTGCGTCGACCAGGCCCGCCATTGCCGCGAGACCGTGGTGGTCCTGTTCACCGACGGCGGTCAAGACAACGATCCGACCAACTTTTTCGCGCCGCTCCCGATGGCCAAGCGCCTCGGGTATGGGCTCGCCTGCAGCAGCGACAACGACTGTGTCGGCGGGGCCCTCTGCGACGTCGGCCGCTGTCTACCGAAGAGCGCGACCGGAATGCGGTGCCTGGCCACAGGTGAACCCTGCCAAGCCGGCGCTCCGACGGGCAATCCGCTGCATTGCCCCTCATTGCCCGGCGTCGGCAGCCACTGCCTGCCGGAGTCGACGGCCCTACAGACCGCAAGCGCCGGCGTCGCCGCCCACAATGTCTTGCGCGCCCCAGACGGCAAGCCGTTCGGCGTCCGCCTGGTGGTGGTCGACGTCAGCGGCGAAGCGTCGCTTTTTCAGTCGTTCGATCTTGCCACTGCCGCCGGCGGACGGGTGCTGACCGCCGACACCGCAGACCCGGCGGCCTTCCTGACGACGCTGACCGCGGCATTCGACTTGAAGAACAGCAAGGCATGTGGAAACGTACCATGAAGAGGCGTGGATATGGTATTGTCGAGGAAGGCGCGCCCCCGTACGCGTCACATGGAACATGCGTCGAGGCTAGGCATGACTCAGCGAGCGATTCGGGTCCTTGGCATCATCGCGGTCACGTGGCCGCTGGCCTGCTCCAATCAAGAAGCCAGCGAAGACGTCGCCGCGGCAGTTGAGACGGCGGCTGGCGACGCGGTCAACAGCGACAGCGGCGGCCCGGCGGAGGACAGCCTCGACGCTGGCGAAGGCCTGGACACGGCGGCAGATGCCGTGACCGATGGCAACGACGCCGGACCCGGTGCAGATGGCATCGGCGGGGACGCCGACAGCGGCGCAGACAGCGCAGACCCCGTGGACACGCCAGATGCGGTAGCGACCGACGGCGGCGGGCTGGACGGGGCGGGCGTTGACGGAGAACCTGTCGATAGCGCGGGGGAAATCGAAGAAGATGTTGAGCCGGTCAAGGTCTGCAGCGCGGGCGAGACCAAGTGCATCGGCTCCAAGATCGGCACCTGTGGCGCGCTGGAAGACGGCTGGATCGAGAGCAACTGCTTTCCCGGGCAGACGTGCACCAACGGCGCTTGCAGTCCGGTGAGCAACAATTTGCTCATCGTCTTCGACACCTCCGGCTCGATGACCGGCAAGGTCAACAGCTGCTCCGCCAGCGGCCAGGCTTGGCCCACCTGCGATCCGAGCAAGGCTTGCACGCGGATGGACGTCAGCAAGCAGGTCTTCACCAAGGCGCTCGACAAGATCGATGACGCCGTGACGCGAATGGCCCTCTTTCGCTTCCCGCAGAAGCTCTACTACAAGTCGGGCTCAGGCAGCTGCACCTCTGGATACTACCAGGGCCAGTCGAAGCTCTCCACCGACGTCGCCAATCTGCAGTCCGTCGAGGGCGACAGCGCGACCTGGTTCTGGGATTCGGTCAACGAGACCGCCTGCGTCGACTTCCCCAAAGACGACAAGACCTCCAACAAGGCCCAGATCGTCAAGTGGATGGATGGTAGCGAGGCGATGTCCGACACCGGCAACTGCTCGGGCGGCACGACCTCCTCGTGCACGCCTGTGGCCGGGTGCGGCGGCACTTGCTGTTCGAGCACCTGCTGGGTCCACAGCGATCCCGAGCTCCGCCCGACTGGAGGCACGCCCATCGGCAAGACGCTCTTCTACGTCGGCGAGTACCTACGCAACCGCGTGGTCGTCGATGGGCGCAAGTGCACCGCTGACGCCGACTGTGGCAACGTCAACTACCAGTGCAAGGACGGGCTCTGCAAAGACCCGTCGCGCTCCTGCCGCGAGAACATTGTGATCTTGTTCACCGACGGCGGCGAGAGCAACTCAGCGAGCAACTACTTCGCGCCCTGGGTGCAGGCCAAGCGCATGGCGTATGGGCTCGGCTGCCAAAGTGACGCCGACTGCGTCGGGGGCACCTCAGACGAGCCGATCGTGTGCACCGGCGGCAAGTGCCTGCCCAAGTACTCCATCACAGGGTTCTACTGCTCGAAGACCGGCGCGGCGTGTTTGCCAACCGCCCAAGTCGGCGAGGCCACCCATTGCGCGGGCACTTGTACGGCAGATCCGCGCGCGACGTTCACCGTGACCGCCGGAGTGGCCAAGGACAACGTGCTGCGATCTCCGGATGGCAAGCCGTTTGGCGTGCGCGTTCACGTGGTCGACATCTCGGGCTCGACTGACGTCAAGAACAGCATGAGCCTCGCGATCTCCGGCAATGGGAAGCTGCTCGGCGCCGACGCCGAAGATCCCGCCAAGTTCCTGGCCGCTCTCGAGAGCGCATTCGACATCAAGAACGCCAAGGTCTGCGGCGAGACCTTCTAGCACGGAATCCGTGGCATTCCGCTCGGTGCTGGCCCGCCAGCGACGGATGCCGCAGGCATCCCCAATCTAGAAGTTGCCCCGCAATTCCTTGCACTTCGCGCCTCGTCTCGCCCGCCGCGTCCGGCGCCATGCCGCGATCCGCTTCTGCCGGCGTCGCAGTGGGTGCGGCCGCACTGCCCCCGGAGGGCGCCGACGCCCTGGCTGCCTTGGCGCTTCCGCCGTTGCCAAGGGCCAAGGGAGCCGCCATCCGCTGGCTGGGCCATACCGCCATTGGCCCAAACGCAAGGAGTCGACAGCAGGGGCCTTCGGCAAGGCGATGCGGGCTACGCGTCGACACGCCCCGAAACGGCAGCCTCGGCGATGACTCCGGTGGCGGCGACCTGCGGCGCGTCGAAGAGCATCGCGGCGCCGACCGGCCCGCCGTCCCCTCCAAGCGCGGCGGCGACCAGCGGGGGCAGGGGTCGATCGCCCAGTGCAGCCGCGGCGCGCAAAGCCGCAGGCGCGAAGAGGTCGAGCCCGGCGCAGAGGCCGCCGGCGATGATCAGGCGATCGAGGCCGAACAAGGCGTCGAGGCGCGCGCCCAGCGTGCCCAGCACCACCCCGACGCGGTCGGTGATGCCGGCAGCGATCGCGTCTCCGCTGCGGGCGGCGTCCAGGAGCGCCGGGACCAGGGCTGCCGGCGTTAGACCCAGCCCCCCAACCCAGCCGGTCTCAGCCGCCATCCGCGCGATGCCCGTCTGCGAGGCGAATTGCTCGGCACAGCCACGCCCGCCACAGCCGCAGGCCGGGCCATCGGCTTGCACGATGAGGTGGCCCAACTCGCCGCCTCTGCCGCGACCGCCGCGGAGCAACCACCCGTCGAGCACCAACGCGCCGCCGAGCCCCGTGCCGAGGGCCAAGCATGCGACACGCCGCGCGCCCTCGCCGGCCCCAGCGCGCGCTTCGCCCCACCCGATGCAGTTGGCGTCGTTCTCGGCCCGCACCGGCACAGCCAGCGCCGTAGCCAGAAGCTCAGCCAGCGGCGCGCCGTCGAGCCAGGGCATGTTGGGGCTTTGCAGGACCCGCGCGCCATCGTCGGAGAGCACGCCGGCGACGCCGAGACCGATCGAGGTTGGCGACTCGCCCACTGCCGAGGCGAGCGTGCCGCAGCCCCCCGCCAGCGTCGTCACCAGCGCAGCCACCCCGGCCCGCGGCGTCGGCTCGACGTGGCGGCAGATCACGCGCCCATCGCGGACCGCCGCGAACTTGAGCCTCGTGCCACCGACGTCGACGCCGAATCGCAGCGGCGTCATCGCTACGCTGCGTCGCCGGCCAGGGGCGAGGTGGACTCGCCATTCTCGCTGAGGACCTCGATGCGTCGCTCCGCCGCGCCCAAGATCGCCTCGGCCTGGCGCGAGACGGTGACGCCGCGTTCATAGGCGGTCAGGCTCTCCTCAAGCGAGAGTTCACCGCCCTCGAGGCGTTGGACGATCGCCTCGAGCTCGTCGAGCAAGTCCTCAAAGCCCAGGCCGTCGTGCTGTCCGTGCCGAGGATCCATGTCCGCCTCCCCTCGCCAAGCGTTCCGAGACTCCGATGCGCGCCGCAGGGTAACGCAAGGAGGCCGGCCTCGAAAGACCGCGGCGGGCCGACCTCAGCCCTGAATCGGAGCCAGCCCAAGGTGGGCGTGCTTCTACGTGGATCCCCGGACAGGCACGGGCCCGGAGCGCCTCATCATCGTCCTTGCGGGCCTGCAGGGCGCCCATACGAGGGGTCAGGGCAGAGGCAATGGCCCGCGGTCGCGACCGACACGCGACGAGATTGGGCAGCGGTCTGGTGTGCGCCCGCGACCGTGCTACCGTGCGCTGTCGCCGCGCAGGGCGCGGCAAGATCGCGTAGGAGCTTCCATGGTCGAGGGCCTCGCCGCGCAGCCGTTGTGGATCGATCGTCAGGACGACCTCGACGCGCTCTGTGTGCGAATCGAGGCGACAGAGCGGATCGGCTTCGACACCGAATTCCACGGCGAGCGCAGCTACTTCCCGCACTTGATGTTGATTCAGGTGGCGCTGCCAGACTGTGTGGCGCTGGTCGATGCCCGCGCCGATCTCGACCTGCGCGGGTTTTTCGGTCGCATGCGGGATAGCGGCGCGCTGATCGTCGGCCACGCTTTGCACAACGACTTGGAGATCGTGGCCTCGGTCTATGGCGTGCATTTCGAGCGCCTCTTCGACACTCAAATTGCCGCGGCCTTCTGCGGCCACGGGCTCCAGATCGGCCTCGCACCGCTGCTGCAAGGGATGCTGTCGCTGCGGCTGCCCAAGGGTGCGCAGCTTGCGGATTGGAGCCGTCGACCGCTGCCAGAGAAGCAACTCGTCTACGCCGCCAACGACGTCGTGCACCTTGAGGCGTTGTTTCAGCGGCTATCGCGGCGCCTGCGCGAGCAGGGCCGAGCCGAGTGGGTCGAGACAGAGTGCCGCGCGCTCTGTAGCCCCGATCGCTACGGTCGCGATCCCGAACAAGCGTGGCAACGCATCGGCCCAGCACGCAAGCTGCCGCCGCGGGACCTCGGCGTCCTGGTGGCTTTGGCCGCAGAGCGCGACGCCATCGCCCGAGAAGTGGATACCGTCCCGCACTTCCTGGTCCCCGACGACATGCTGCTAGCGATGGCGCGCCACGCCCCAAGCGATCGCGACGCGCTGACCGCGGATCGCCGGATGGGCAACCGCAACCTGGGACGATTCGCCGATCGCTGGCTGGACGCGGTCCGCAAGGGACTCGCCGCGCCGGTTCAGCTTCCGCCCGGCAGGCCGCCGCCAGAGCCGGGTGTCGAGGCCGTCGCCGGGCTCTTGATGCTGCTGGTCAACGAAATCGCAGCCCGTGAGGGCGTCGCCGCGCAGCTGCTGCTCAAGCGTCGGCAGGTGGTCGAAGCGCTCCAAGACGGCTGCCGCGGCGACGACCAGCTGCTGGAGCGGCTCGGCCTGCAGGGCTGGCGACTGGAGCTGGTCGGCGCGCAAGTCCGATCGCTGCTCGATGGACGCACCCAAGCCGCGGTGCGCTGCGCCGAAGATGGCAGCCTCGGCCTGACCTTCGTCCCGCACTGAGCCCAGGTCTAGACGCCGCGGGTCGCCTCTGGCCAGATGACCTTGTGCAATTGCAGCTGCATGCGGCCCGGGGCACGCTCCCGCAGCAGCCAGCTGGCCAGATCGGCGGGGGCCAGCTCGCCGTGCACCGGCGACCAAAGCACGGTCGCGGCCACTCCCCGCAGCTCCTGGCGCAGCTTGGCCAGCGCCCAGTCGAGATCGGCCGTATCGGCGGCGACGATCTTGAGCTCGTCGATGGGTCGAAGAATCGCCAGTGCGTCCAATAGGTTGCGGTGCGATTCGCCAGATCCCGGGCACTTGAGGTCGGCGATGATCTTGGCGCGTGGATCGAGGTGGTCCCAGGGATAGGCGCCGCTCGTCTCGATGAGCACCTCGAAGCCCTGCTCGCACAGCGCGGCCACGAGCGGCGCGCATCCCGGCTGGGCGAGGGGTTCGCCGCCGGTGATCTCGACCAGGGGCAAGCCCAGGGCGCGCACGCGCTCGATGACCGCGTCGATGGTCAGCACCTCGCCGGCGTCGAAGGAGTAGACTGTATCGCACCATCGGCAGCGCAGCGGGCAGCCGGCGAGACGGACAAAGGCGCAGGGCCGTCCCGCGTGCGTCGACTCGCCTTGGATCGAGCCATAGATCTCGCTGACACCGACCCGCTCGACGGCGCGCGGTGGCGCCGCGCGACCCTTGCTCATCGGGCGGGCTCCTCGTTGCGCTCAAAGACCATGCGTAGCCCGTCCAGCGTCAGGAATTCGTCTACAGCCTCGATTGATTGGGTGCCGCCAGCGATGAGGGGCGCCAATCCGCCGGTGGCGACGACGTAGGGCTGCTGCCCGAGCTCGGCAGTGATGCGGGCGACCAGGCCCTCGACCAGCCCGATGTAGCCAAAAACCAGGCCCGACTGCATCGCCGAGACCGTGGTGCGGCCGATCACCTTGTCGGGGCGGCGGATCTCGACGCGGGGCAGCTTCGAGGCCCGGGCGAACAGCGCCTCGGCGGAGATGCCGATCCCTGGCACGATGACACCGCCGAGGTACTCGCCGCGGGCCGAGATCACGTCGAAGGTGGTCGCCGTGCCGAAGTCGACGACGATGGTCTCTCGCCCGGAGCGCGCGTAGGCGGCGATGGCGTTGACGATGCGATCGGCGCCCACCTCACGTGGGTTCTCGTAGAGGATAGGCATCCCGGTGCGCACGCCTGGGCCGATCACGAGCGGCTGGACCTGCAACCAGCGGCGGCACAGGCTGGCGAACACGTCCGTCAGCGGCGGCACGACCGAGCCTATGACCGCCGAGCGCAACTCGGCGAGGTCGATGCCGCGCCGCTCGAGCAAGGTCGTGATCAGCGCGCCGTACTCGTCCTCGGTGGCGCTCCGGCGGCTCTCGACCCGCACGTGATCGACCAGCTCTGTGCCGCGGTAGGCGCCGATGACCGTGTTGGTATTGCCGATGTCGATCGCGAGCAGCATGGCCGATCCCCAGGCACGCAGGCTATGCGTCGCGCGCCAACGGCGGAGGAGCGTGCCACGGGACGGTGCCGCCTGCACCTGCGATGCCGAGCGGCAGCACCACGCGCTCGTGCCCGTCGTCGTCGAGCAGTCTCAGCCGGCCGTCCGTCGCGACGCCGAGCAGCGTCCCCACGCAGCGTCCGCCCCCGTCGTCCAAGAGCAACGTCACAGGCGCGCCCTGAAATGCCAATCGAGCGTCGAGGCGCGCCACGTCGAGGGCGCCGCCGTCTGCTTGCCACGCCTCGACGGCTTGCCGGACGGCGGCCACTACCGCCACGAGGAGCGCCGGCGCTCCGTCGGCGGTGTCGATGCCGAGGTCGTCGAGGCTGGCCACCGCCTCGCCGAGATCGGCTGGCAGCTGCTCGCGTCGAAGGTTGATGCCGACGCCACACAGCCACACCGGCGCCAGGCCAGGCCGCTCGACGCGCTCGCTCAGGCAGCCCCCGAGTTTGCGCCAGGCGCCGTCGCGCACGACGACCAGATCATTGGGCCACTTGACCCGGACGTCGCCTCCGGAGGCGGCGGACAGCGCTCGCGCCAGCGCCTCGCCGACCACCAGCGACGCCATCGGCCAGCGATCCGCAGGCAGGGTCAGCTCCGCGCCAAGCGTAAAAGTCCACGCCTCGCCGGGTGCGGTGGCAAAGGCCTTGTCGCCCCGGCCGCGGCCGGCGCGCTGGGCCGCTGCGACCACCGCCAGCCAGCGGCTGCGTAGGCCAGTCGAGACCCGGGCCGTCTCTGCCGCCAAGCGCTGCGTCGAGTCCACCTCAGCCAATGCCACGAGCTGCCAGCGATCGGCGTCGTCGCGGCCCCACGCTGCACGGAGGGCTGAAATCTGGGCGTCGAGCGCGGCGGTGGGGGCCAATGCGGTGCTCAGGCTGTTGCGACAAGGCGCAGCGACAGATCCGCCGCCTTGACGCTGTGGGTCAGGCTGCCGATCGAGATGAAATCGACGCCGGCCTCGGCGACCGCGCGCAAGCGATCGGTGGTCATGTTGCCGCTTGCCTCGAGCTGGATTCGGCCGGCGGCCAGACGAACCGCCTCGCGGGTCAGGTCGAGGTCCATGTTGTCGAGCATCACCAGGTCGGCGCCGGCGGCGATCGCCTCGGCAAGCTGATCCAGGGACTCGACTTCCACTTCGATCTTGAGCAGATGCGGCGACGACGCCTTCGCCGCGCGCACAGCGGCCGCCACCCCGCCCGCGGCGGTGACGTGGTTCTCCTTCAGCAGCACCCCGCTGTCGAGCGCGCTGCGATGATTGCCGCCACCGCCGACCCGCACCGCGTACTTGTCGAGCATGCGAAAGCCCGGCGCCGTCTTGCGTGTATCGAGGATGGTCGCGCCAGTGCCGGCGACCGCTTGTACGGCGGCCCGGGTGGCCATCGCGATGCCGCAGCTGCGGCTGACGAAGTTCAGCGCCGTCCGCTCAGCGGTGAGAATCGACGCCGTGCGCCCTTCGATGGCGATGACGACACGACCGCGATCGACCGTTTCGCCCTCGTGCGCGAGCAGCTGCACCTGCAGGCCCGGATCGACGCGCCGCATCACGGTCGCGAACAGCGGTAGGCCGCAAGCGATGGTCGCGCTTTTGGCTTTGACCTCGGCGCGGCCCCGTGCAGTTGAGCCCACCGTCGCCATCGTCGCCGCGTCGCCGATGCCGATGTCCTCCTGCAGGGCGAGGTCGATGAGGGCTCTTACGGCGGGGGTGTCAAACCACATGGCGCGGAGGATAGGAGCGGCGCCCGCGCTTGGCAATGGAGCGAGGGGCGGCGTCCGGGCTGGTCGTGCGCTGTCGGACATGGTGTGACAGACCCCACCTTGCTGGCGAGGCCACGGTCGCGCACGCTGCCTGCGATGCCGCCTCCCCCGCACCAACCCCGCCAACAGAGTCTCGTGCCGCCGCCGGCGCGTCCCGCATCCCGTCGGCCTCGGCCGCGCGCCGGCGAGGAACTGAAAGCAGGCGGCGCATTCCAAGAGGTGGTTGAGGTTGCGGTCGCAGCCGACACCGAGCTGCTGACCTACGGCCTACCCGTGCACGGGCTGGGTGCGCTGGTCGGCTGTCGGGTCAGCGTCCCGGTGCGGGGGCGGCTCGAGGTCGGCGTCATCTGGCGCCGCATGGCTGCCGCTGAATCCCAAGTTGCGGTCGAGAAGCTGCGCCCAATCGCCGGCCTGCTTGATTCCGAGCCGCTCTGGCCAGACGCCCTGCGCGCCGCGCTGACGCAGCTTGCCCGCTACACCCACAGCCGCCTCGGCATGGTCGTCCGCACCGCACTGCCGGGCCCTCTTCGTCGAACCGGCGTCGACCACGACCGCGCGCCCGGCCGATTGCCTTGGCACGCCGAGCTGGTCCCCGGCGTCGACTGGCCTGTCGGCCTCAAGCGGGCGCAGCGGCGGGTGCTTGAGCGGCTGCTCGCGATCGGGCCCTGCGAGGTCTCAGCCTTGCGCCGCGACGTCGACCCGACCACGGGCCTGCCCAAGGCGGTCGCCGTGCCGCAGAGCGCGCTCGTCGAGTTGGAGCAGGCCGGCTTGCTCCACCTGACGCAGCAGCGCGAACAGCTCGATCCCTTCGCCGGTACCACCTTGCCGGCGCAAGACGCAGCGCCGCCGCTGACCGACGACCAGCAGCGCGCAGTCAGCGCCATCGCCGCCGCAGTGCGCGAGCGGCGGTACCAAGGCTTTTTGCTCCGCGGCGTGACCGGCTCGGGCAAGACGGAGGTCTACCTCGCCGCCATCGCCGAGGCCTTGGCGGGCGGCCGAAGCGCCATCGTGCTCGTGCCGGAGATCGCCCTGACGCCGCAGCTGGTCGAGCGCTTTCAGGCCCGCTTTGGTGACCGAGTCGTGGCGCTCCACTCCGGAATGACGGACCGGGCGCGACTGGCCGCCCTGGAGCACCTGCGGCGAAAAGGCCCGGCCATCGCAATCGGGCCCCGATCGACGCTCTTCGCGCCGATCGCCGATCTCGGCGCCATCATCCTCGACGAGTGCCACGACGCCTCGTTCAAGCAGGCGACGGGCGTCCGCTACCACGCCCGCGACCTGGCGCTCTTGCTCGGCCGAGGTCACGGCGCTGCCGTGGTGCTGGGCTCCGCAACGCCGGCCTGCGAGGAGTGGCAGCTCGCGGCCACGGATCGCCTGCAGCTGGTCGAGTTGCCGGGGCGGGTGCTGCGACGCCGTTTGCCCGAGGCCTTTGTCATCGATCTGCGGGTCGCCGAGCGCCTGCAAGAACCGGGCGACGATCGCCCTTCGCTGCTCAGCCGTCCGCTGGTCGACGCCATCGCCGAGACCGTCGCCCGTGGCGAGCAGGCGATCGTGCTGCACAACCGGCGCGGATTCGCCCCGACCCTGATCTGCCGCGGCTGTGGCGCCGCGCTCGAGTGCCCACGCTGCACGGTCACCCTGGTGCTGCACCAGGCCCAGCGCCGCCTGCGCTGCCACCTCTGCGACTACGCGGCGCCGGTCGAACAGCCCTGCGTCCACTGTCAGGCCACGACCCGGCTACAGATCGGCGCCGGTACAGAACGCATCGAGCAGGCCTTGCAACGCGAGATCCCGAGCGCCCGCATCGGGCGCTTCGATCGCGACACCGCGCAGGGCCTGCGCCTGCACGATCTGCTCGACCGCTTTCGCCGGCGGCAGCTCGATGTCCTGGTCGGAACGCAGATGCTCGCCAAAGGCCATGACTTCCCAGCCGTAACCCTGGTCGGAGTCGTGCTCGCGGAGGCCGGCCTCGACATCCCCGACTTCCGCGCCGGCGAGCGCACCTTTCAGCTCCTGACCCAAGTGGCCGGGCGCGCCGGGCGCGGCGAACGCCCCGGCAAGGTGTTGGTGCAGACCTTTCGTCCCGACCACCCGGCCATCGTCAGCGCGCTGGCCCAGGACCACGATGCGTTCCTGGTCAACGAGCTGGCGCTGCGGCGCCGCGCCCACTATCCCCCTTTCGGCCATTTGGCCTTGCTCGAGGTGCGCCACGCCGACGCCGCACGCGCTGAGGCAGGCCTGCTCTCGCTGGTCGAGGCGTTGCGCATGGACGGCGCCGACGTCCGCGGGCCGCTGCCCGCTGGCATCTCGCGGGTGCGTGACGTCTGGCGGCTTCAGGCGCTACTGCGCGACGATGATCGAAGCGCGCTCCACCACCGGCTGCATTGGATCGCCGAGCGCGCCCCGAGGGCCCTGCCGGCCGGCGTTACGCTGCTGCTGGACGTCGACCCCATCGACTTCGGCTGACGGGTCTCGGCGCGCCGCGGCCCGCGCCCCAGGCTATTGCTGCCGCACCGCCCAGAACACCGCGTCCAGCCCGACGCTGTTGCCGCCGACCTTGAAGGTCATGTTCCACTTGCAAGGCAGCGCCTGCTTGCCGAGGGTGTCGACGATCATGTTCTGGTCGTCGTCGAAGATCTCACAGTCGTCGGTCCAGATCGTCATCGCCTCGCCCTTGCTGGTGTCGACGTCGAGGGAGGCCAGCTGGGAGTCGATGAAGCCGGCGCCGAGCTTGACCAGCGTCTCGCAGATGCCTGTGAGGAAGCTCTCGCCGACCAACGATTGTTGTTTCGCCAGATCTTTCGCAAAGTCGGCGCAGCAGGTGTCCTTCGCGATACACTGCTGGCCCGCCAGCAGCGACTTGATCATCATCTCGAACGAGTCGATCTTCGGGTTGCCGGTCAGCAATGGCAGCAGCTGCTTCTGCACCAGGAAGCTCACCAGCGCGCCCCACTTGACCAAGAGCCCGTGCTTGGCGATGTCGATGGTCGAGAGAATGCCGTCGCGGGTCATGTCGAAGTGGCCGACGATCGCTTCGTTTTGAAACTGCGCGAAGCTAATCGTCTTCTTGCCGCAATTCGGGTCCTTCGGGCTGCATGGCTGGCCTAGGGACCACTTGTAGGTCACGCTCATCCACTCGTCGCGGGTGTAGGCCTTGCTGAGCTTGCCGTCGGCGCCGGGCTCCTTTTGGATCTCGATGACGCCGCCGACCTCGAGGTTGGTCAAGATCTTGCCGAGGTCGGCGCCGGCCGTCAGGCCCTGCTGGACTTCCTTGGGCAGGTAGAGGAACAGGATGGAGTCCAGGAACTTGACGATGAGCGCACCGAACGGCTGCTTGAGGTCGTCGATGGCAGGCGCCTTGGGGTTCTCGAAGATGAGGCCGCAGAACGAGTCCAGCGAGCCGCCGCCGAGCTTGCATGCCAGCGACAGGATGCCAGCGATAGGGTCGGACAAGATGTCGAAGATCGCCTTGAACGCGAACTCGACTGAGTCCGGCAGCACGCTCAGCAGATCGAGCACCGTCGTCATCTCGTAGACGCCGACGATGCGTGCCGGGAGGTCCTTGACGATGACGGTGACGGAGTCGCCTTCCAGCGCCATCGTCTGCGGGTTCCACGCCACCTGCACGCCGGTGTCGAGGCAGCCTCCGGCCCTGACCTGATCAGCCGACGACTTGCGGGCGATGCCTAAGACCGTGAAGGTGACCAGCTTTCCGGTCTTGCTCTGCTCCTTCTGCACCCAGGTGAGGAAGGGCGGGTAGGTCACGGCCCAGGGCTTGTCCCAGCCGATGGGTGGGCTCTCCCACTGCGCCGTGGGCAGCACGTCGCCCAGATCCAGGTCTTGGCAAGCCGGTTGGCCAGGGGCTGCCTGCTGGACCAGTCGAATCCGGATGTCATTGTAATCCATCGGGTTGTTGATCCCGAGGTAATGCGCCGTCACGGTTAGCGGCCCTTTGGCCTTGCTCAAGACATGAAACTCAAAGAATTTCGGGACGATTACGGCAGGATCGGAGTCAGCGACAGACGCCACGACGTCGAAGACGCCGATCTGGTTGCCTGCCTTGACCTCGGTGGTGGCGACGCCCTTCTCGTCGGTCAGCGTCACCTCGAGCAGCACCTCGCCGAGGCCGCTGGCCGCAACGGGGTCCTTCAGCAAAAAGCGGACAGGAGCGTTGGCCGCAGGCTCGCCGTCGACCATCAGCCTGACCGCAATCTTGCGCACGCTGTTCTGATTGAGCTGCAGCTTGCAAAGCTCCTTGCAGAGGCCACCAAAGTCGTCCTTGTTGCCGTTGCCAAGGGCGTACTGCAGCTCGATCGCCGGCGCCTGCACATCGCTCGGTTCGCCGTCCATCGGCGCCGCGCCGTCGAACGCGTCAACCGCCGCCTGGGCGTCGAACTGCCCGATACCGAAGCCGTCCCCGCCGTGCACCGACCCGTCGCCTGCGCCCGCCTGTCCATCGGCGAAGGGCAGCAAGATGCCCGCGGTCGGCTCTGCGCTGCACGCCACCAGCCAGAGCAGCGCGGCGAGGCTCAGCCAGCATCCCGCGCCAAAGCCGAATGACGCCGCCAGCGTGCGCCGCGAGGGGGGAGAGGGGGCCTTGTCGCTGCGCACGCTCATCGTCGACCTCCTGCGCGCTACGGGGCCGCGTCGCCGCCGGCGTCGGCGTCGGCAGTCGCAGTTGGCAAGGGTGGCAGGTAACGGAGCACCGTGCCGATGCCGCCGACCAGCAGCGCGTCCTTGCCCCAACCGCAGATGTCATGGAACGTCGCGATGCTGCCGCTCTCGAGCGCCGTGAACGACTTGCCGTCGAAGGCGAGGACCATGCCCTGCGTACCGGCGAACAGGATCCGGTCGGCCGCCCAGCCCCAGATGGCACGCACGGTGCGTACTTCGTCCTTGAATGCGGGCAGGTAGCGCCACGCCTTGCCGTCGTAATGCACCAGCACGCCCTCGCCGTGGCTGTCCGGTGCGCCTGCGGCCCAGATGTTGTTGGGCGCGGAGCCCCAAATGGCGTAGAGGTCGCTCGTCACCTTGTATTCGGGTTGGTCGCCGACCTGGTAGGGCTCGATCGGCACCTGCGTCCACGAACCGCCGACCAGGTGGAACACGCCGCCCTTGCTGCCCACGGCCCAGACGTCCTCCGCGGAGAACCCATGGACATCGCGGAGGGTGCCGAACACCGGAGCCTCAAGAACCTGAAAGGACACACCATTCCAGCGCAGCAGCACACCGCCCTTGGCCGCGAGGTACACGTCGTTCGGATCGGAGCCCCAGACCGCCAGGAAATCGGCCAGCGGATAGGGGGTCGCGACGAGCTCGAAGGTGGTGCCGTTCCAGCGCAGCACGGTGCCGCCGAGGCCCACCGCCCACGCGAGGTCGGCACTGTGCGCCCAGACCGCATTCAGATGCTTGCCCGTCCCTGACTTCAGCTGCGTCCAGGCCCCGCCTTGGAAGCGGGCAACGAGGCCATTCTCCCCCGCCGCAAAAGCGACGCCGTCGGCGCTGGAGATCGCCTTGGCGTGGCTCAGCCCCAGCGCGCCGTTGGCCTCCACCCACTGGCCGCCCGTGCGCGTCACGACCGTCCCTCCGGTACCGACAGCCATCGCACCACCGCCGCCGAGGCCCGTGACGCTGTTCAGCGCCGCGATGGTGCCCGCCTTCATGCCCCAGGTGCCGGTGACGCTCCGCTCCATGATCATGCCGCCAGCGACCAGCGCCCAGACGCCGTTGCCAAGCGCAGCGACCCCTTTGATGCCGAACGCAGGCACCGACACCAGCTTCCAAGTCGTACCGTCATATTCGTAGACAAGGCTGCTGTTGGTGACCGCGATCGCCAGCGGCGAACCGGCCGGCGGCGACGGGTCGACATCGACGTCGACCAGGTCCAGGGCGGTCGCCACCGTCAGCAGACCTGGGCCCTGAGGCGTCAGCGTAAACGCCTTGCCCTTTTGCCCGACGCCGAGCACCAGCCCGCCCGCGACGCCGCCGAGCGCCAACGTGTCGCGCGGCGGCGTGGTGCCAGTCTGCATCGTCCAAGCTTTGCCGTCCCAGCGCGCGATGGAGGCGTCCGTGCCCACGGCCCAGGCGTGCTCGTCGTCGGCGGCCCAGACGTCGAAGAACGTCGCCTGGCTCATGCCGTTGAGGGCTATGTCGCCGGACTTGCAGGTGGTCGACACAATGACGTCGTCGATGAACACGCCCTCGCCGTCGTTCAGCGACGCGTCCTTGGAGTCGAAGGCGATCTCAAGCTGGAAGGACTTGCCAGCAAAGGCCGCCAGATCGACCTGTTGCAATGCGAACAGGCCCTCGGTATCGCCCGAGCCACCAATCTTGTCCTTGTTCCAGATCTCGGTCTTCTTGTTTCCTTCCACGACTTTGACCGTCAGCGCGTCGAAGCCGATGCCGTTCTCGGCCTGCATCCTCAGTTGGAAGGTGAGACTGACCTTCTCGGTCTTGGTCGCAGGCGGCAGCGCGATCGGAGCCGAAAGGGCGCTGGCGCCGACGACCTTGCCGTTGCCGAAGGTCGGGCACACTTTGGTCGCGTCGCTGACGCATGGCACGTCCGTGCGACCGAAGTACAGCGCCTTCGGTGGGCTGGTCGCGATGAGCTCGCCCTTGGCACCCGTCATCGCCGCCGCCGACCACATCACGCCGCCCTTGTCTGCGCTGCCCTCGTAGAGGTCTTTCACCAACCAGCCGGCGACGCTGACGAAGGGTTCCTGTAGCGGCTTGCTGCCGCAGCAGCCCGGGGCGCCCGAGGGCGTATGGCGGCAGGTGCCGGCATCGCAATAGTCCGACGTGCAGTTGTCGTTGTCGTTGCAGTCGGCCATCGCTTTGCAGCCGCCCGGCGCGCCCCACTGGCCGGCCAGGCCCTTGGGCGGCTGTTTGCCCTGGGCCAGCGTGCCGGCGATGCCAACGGCGTGGGCGTAGAGCCCGCTCGGCGTCGCCGCCACGCCGTGCAGGGTCTGAAAGGCCCCCTGCGACAAAATCGACCACGCGTTGCCGTTCCAGCCGACGATGTTGCCGCCTGTGCCGCCGATATAGGCGCGGGTGCTCCCTTCGCTCCAGCAGGCGTGCCAGGCGGTGTTGACGTCGCCAGGCACCTTCATCTGCTCGAACAAGCCTGTCGTATTCGGATTGCGCGTGCTGTCAGGCAGTTGGACGTCAGGGATGGCGGGCACATCGTCGCCAGCCCCGCCGTCGGCAGGTGGCGTGCCGGTGTCTTTGACGCCGCCGCCGTCGACGGGCGATACGCCGCCACCGTCAGACCCGCCGCTGTCCGTCGCTCCAGCCCCGCTGTCCTTGTCTCCGGTGATTTCGTCTTCGCCGCAGGCGCAAAGCGCGGCGAGCGCAGCCGCGATCGCCCACCGACGCGCAGCGCGCAGCGCCCCTGGCCCCCGTCGCGCCATCACAGCCCCTCGGCGATGTCGTAGACGCCGCCCTTGTGACCCACGGCCACCGCCAACTTGCCACTGACGGCGACGCCGCGCAGCACGTTGTTCACGCCGGAGGTCCGCACCTGAAAGGCACCGGCCTTGCCGACCACCAAGCTGCCCTGCCAGCCAACCGCGACCACGCGTCCGTCGGCGAGGCGCTCGACGCCGAACAAGAACAGTCCGGGCTGCTCGAAGCCGACTGACCAGGTGCCGTCGGCCTTGCGTAGCAAGATCACCCCGTTGTCGCCCACTGCGGCGGCCTCGCCGTTGGCCGCGCCCACGACGCGGTGTAGTGGCGTGCTTGTCCCAGACGACTCCTTGGCCCAGACGCCGTCCTTGCCGCGCCGCAGCACGGTCCCAAAGGCCCCGACTGCCAGCGCGACATCACCCACAGCCGTCACCGACTCGAGATCCATCTGCGTGCCGCTGTTTTCGGCCTTCCAGGTCCCGCCGACCCACGCCATGGCCACGCCGCCGACACCCACCGCGACGATGGCATTTCCGACCTTGGCGACGCCCCGAAGCTGGAGACCGCTGGCCGCGGCCGGTGTCGTGACCTCGGCCGGGCCGGTCTTGCCGAGGCGAACCACGACACCGCCGTCGCCGACCGCCAAGAGACCCCCAGCGCCGTCATCGCAGACGTCGTAGAGGTCGGTGGCCGTGACGTCGACGTGAAGATCGACCAGCGGTGCGCGGGCATCCGCCGCCTGCAGCAGCACACCGCCGCCGCCGACCGCGATGACGCGGCCGTCGGCCAATGCGCGCACCGACAGCAGGTTCGCTGAGGTCTCGGCGCGCTTGTCGAACCACTTGTCGCTGGCGCCGTCGTAGCGCAAGCCAGAGCCCTTATCGCCGACAGCGAAACCCTGCAACGTTCCATCCTTGCCAGAGAAACCGAAGATCGCTCGGAAGGTGGCGGTCTTCATGTAGGTGGCGTCGTCGAGGTCGCGCAGGCCCCACTTGGCGCCGCCAAGCTCGACCAACGCGCCATCCTTGCCGATCGCGAAGGCGGTCACGTCGTCGATCGCCCACATGCCATAGAGATCCCTGTTCTTCGGGTCATTCGACAGCGTGGCCGTCCATGCCTTTTCCTCGGTGGTCGCCAGGAATCCGTCGAGGCCACAGGCCATCAACTTGCCGCTCTTGGTGACATCAAGGCCGGTCAGTGCCTCCGCTGCGCCCGGCATCGAGAAGCTCGTCCAGCTGCCACCGTTCAGCCGCAGACCCTGACCCTTGGCGCCGACGGCCCAGACGTTGCCTGCGTTGATTGCGCGCAATGCATGGATCTGCAGCGCAGAACCGGTGGTCTCTTGCACGAAGTCGCCGTCGACCAAACGCAGGATGATGCCATCGTCGCCGGCCACCAGAAGCGTCGAGCCGTCCGCCGGGCTGTGGATGGTCCGCAGCACGACGTTCTCCATGCCCTTGGGCAGCTTGTTGAACAGCTTCTTGCCATTCCAATGCAGCAGGGTGCCTTCGCCGGCGATGACGACGTCATTGGGGCCGCGGCCCCACACCGCGTAGAGGTCCTTCTTCGTTCCCGAGTCGCGCGGCACCAGCGTCTTGCCGTTGTCGTGCAACAGGCGCCCGCCGCTGCCCACCCACCAGACGTCCTGCGCGCTGCTGCCCCATACCCCGCGAAAGCTCTCCGAGAACTGTAGCGAGCGCGCGGACAGCAGCGCGCCGCCGCCACCGCCCGTATCGGCATTGACGGTGTCGCCGACATCGGTTGGTCCGGCGTCTCCAGCGTCGCTTTCGCCATCAGAGCCGACGTCTACCGCGTCAGCCAAGCCGTCCGCTTCGACGACGTCACCGGCCACGTCAGCGCTGGCATCTGGCTTGGTCTCTTCCTCTTTGCCGCTGCAACCGCCCGTGAGCACAAGGCACAGGCCCACCGCCAGCCATGCGGCGGCGCAGACTCGTTCGAACTTCCCGTCAAGCTTCGACACGTGGCTTCCCCTCTGCTGCACCGCCGCCCTGCTGCGTCCCGCGCGCCCGGGCTATTGGCGTGTAAACAAGAACGTATTGAACGACCAGGAGCGCCAGGTGAGCTGGTTGAGGTCGGTCAGGTCGTAGGCGTCGATGTCGAAGCCTTCCTTGAAACCACGGATCATCGTCAGCCGCAGCGCGGTGCCCTTGGGGATGCCGGGCGTACCCTGAATGTTTGGGAAGTCCGGCAGCTTGGCAGCGGTCAGGTCACCCGCCGACATGATGTTCCACACTGGCGTGTCACCGCCCATGCCCGGAATCCCGACCGTGACGTAGTTGAAGTGCGGCTCCGGCGTATCCGGCCGTACCTCCCATTCCAGGGTGGTCCCCGTCAACACGCCGTTCTTCTTGGGCATCACTGCATGCGGCGGGTCGAGCAGCGGTCCGATGAGCAGCTCCTGCTCGCCCATCGAGAGCAGGTTGCCCTTGCTGTCCGCCCACACCGCATAGAGCGCCTTCGTGACGTCGCCGAGGTCGTGCTTCTTCCAGACTTTGCCGTCGAAGCGCAGCACGACACCGCGGGCGCCCGCGGCCCAGATCTCGTCCTTGCCGACTCCCCAGAGGGTGTGCAGCGTGGTCTTGACCGGCGACTTGAAGGAGGTCCACTTCACGCCATTCCAGCGCAAGATCTGGCCCGCCTCACCCACCGCCCAAGCGTCGTTCTTCTGCACCGCCCACACGCTGTTGAGCGCAATCGCCGTGCCCGAGGTGTGGGCCTTCCAGACCTTGCCGTCCCACTGATTGATCTTGCCCTGCATGCCGACCGTCCAGATGTCGTCGACGCCGGTGCCGTGCATCGCCAGCACATTGAAGTAGGGCGCCTGCGGGTACTGCTTCCACGACTCGACGCCGTTGACCGACTCCAGCCGCCAGGTGCCCGATTGGCCCGCCGCCCAGACTTCCGCCTTGGAGGTCGTCGAGTTGGTGGCAGCGAACACTGCGTTCAGGTTGGGCTTCGTCGTAGGTGGCCACATCGGCACCGGCGACCAGCTTTGGCCGTTGAAGTGCGCGGCCGTGCCCTGCTCGCCGACGACCCAGATCGCATCCGGGCCTGTGCCGTAGATGTCCAGCAGGTTGAGCTCGGTGAACGCGGCCTGCTGCGTCCAGCCGTTGCCGCCGAACAGGTAGAGCGCGCCGCCGTCGCCGACCGCGTAGGTGTTGGTCAGCTCGCTGCCCCACATGCCACGCACCGTCTTGGCGACGCCGGTCTCGACCAACTCCAGGTCACCGCCGTCGAGCCGGCGTACCATGTCGTCGTTGTTCAGCTTCTTGACGTCCTTGAGCACCGAGACCGACACCGGCATCTGCTCGTCGCCAGCGATCTGCACGACGAAGGCGAGGAACGTCAGGCTGGCGTCGAAGAGCTCATTCGCGAACGCCGCCGGCAGCTTGTCGATCTCCAGCTTGTCGGGCTGGCTGGACTGGAAGGGCGCGAGAAACTTCTGATCCTGCGTGGGCATCTTGACGACGCCGTCGCTGCCGAGCGTCAGGTACGAGATCGCGGCATCGACGATGTAGGCGCCATTGGGGATCGTCCACGTCGGCGGTCGATCGAGGCGTAGGCTCGCCTTGCGGCTGAGGGGCATGTTGAGGACGATGTTCACGTCCTTCGGATTTTCGCCAGGTCCTACAAAGAGGTGGCGCTTGACGCCCATGACCGTCGCGGTGAACGCCATCATCGACTGCGCGTCGTCGGCGTCGAGCACCGCGCCGGTCGCCTTGTAGCCGCCGAAGCAGACGATGGCCATCTCGCCGAAGGCGGTGTTGATGTTGTAGCTGAAGCTGTTTTGCGGCGTAGCTTCGAAGCCCGCGCCGACCGGTGGCCAGTTCTCGCGCGACAGAAAGTTCGGCTTGCTGTGGTAGCAGACCGCTGCGAGATCGCCCGCCTTGGGCAGACACCGCGCCGGACCGCCAGCCTGCGGCACGCAAGAGAAGCCTGTCGCGCAGTTGACGCCTTGGGTGCAGTCCTGCACGCAGCGCTTGCCGTTGCTGGCGCCGATGTCGATGCACGCGAAGTCCGGTCCGCCGCTTGCGCACTGCGAGTCGACGCCGCAGGGCGAGCAGGTCGGCTTCGGAACGTTCGGATTGTTCAGGAATTCGTTGCAGTTGCCGGTAGGCACCTGCACGTACTTGTCGAGGTTGATGACCTTGCCGCTGACCTTGGGCGGCGGCTGGCCGGGCGGCGGGGAGCCGGGCGAGGGCGGCGGGATCGGCTCCAGGTAGATCGTGACGTTGGTGGCGTCGAACTTGATGACCGACGCGGACTCGTAGCCCGCCTTGCTTGCCGAGATCATCTGCACGCCGAGCACGTCGTCGCCGCTGAAGGTGATCTGGCCGGCCGCATCGGTGAAGCCCTGGTGCGGCGTCGTCGGGTCGGTCCACAACATCGTAAACGCATCCGGAATCGGCTCGCCGTTGCCGCCGTCGAGCACCGTGACGTTGACCGCGCCGTCGATGGTGGCGCCCCACGTGCCGCCGTACTTGCTCATCGGGTTGAAGTACGTAAAGCCTTGCTTCAACTCTGAGGCCAGGTTGCCGGTGGCGGCTTTGACGGCGACCGTGCCGACCTTGCCCGGTGGCGTCTTGCAGATGATGTGCGTCGGGTCGACGAAGGTCATGTGGGTGGCCGGCTTGTTGTCGAACCAGATCGCGGTCTTTGGGCCGAAGCCATTGCCGTAGACGTGGACCTGCGTGCCGCCGGCCTGCGCGCCGTAGTCCGGGAATACGACGTAGAGCGACATGCCATCGCCGGTGTAGGAGTACGCCTTGTGCGCCACCGCGACATCGCCGCCCAACTCGACGCTGACGTCGACATAGCCGGCGGCGCCTGGTGGCGTCACCGCCTGCAACGTCGCGTCATCGACCACGACCGCTGTGGTCGCCGGCAAGGCGCCGATGCGGACCACCGGCTGGCCTGGCTTGGTGAACCCAGAGCCCTTGATGGTGATCTTGGTGTTGCCCGTCGGCGGACCGAAGGCCGGCGTGACCGACGAGATCGAGAGCAGGTCCAGGTATTCGTAGCCGGCGACTTTGGTGTCGGTGCCCTTGCTGGTGAGCAACACGACATCGACCTTGCCCGCCTTGATGCCCTTCGGCGTCTTGATGACGACGGTGTGGTGGATGGCGTCAAACGCGGTGATGGTCGCCAGCTGCCCGCCGATGAGCACCGTGGTGTCCTCTTTGGTGAGCAGGCCCGTGGCCGCGATGGACAACGACTGGCCGCCAGCGAGTGGCCCAGCGGCTGGCGCGATCGAGAGCAACGCCGTGGCGCCCTGGCCCTGATCGTCGGTGTAGGCATAGCCTCCGGTCAGGGTCGCTTTGCCGAACTTGGTCGTGACGTAGAGGTCGACTGGCCCCTGCTTGCCGGTCGGGGCCATGACCCGAGCCCGCCGATGGTCCTTGGCCACCCAAACAATCGCCGCCACCGAGGTGCCGAAGCGGATCTCGCCGGTCGCCATGAGCCCCGTACCCTCGATCTCGACCTCGTTGCCGCCCGCGGTCGGGCCGGCCGCCGGCGCCGCCCGCTCCAGGGTTGGCGCGGCGGTGTAGAAAAAGCCGTCCTTGAGCAGCGCAGTGCCTCGCTCGTTGACGACGTGGACAGGCGTCGCGCCGAATACCCCAGGGGGTGTCACGGCCAAGATCTCGTCGTCGCCGACCACCGTCACGCCGAGCGCCGGCTTGCCGCCGATGAGCACCTTGGTCTGGCCGGCGAATCCGGTGCCCGTAATGGTGATGGGGGTGCCGCCAAATGCCGGGCCGGCGACCGGGTCGATCTTGGTGATGACGACGTCGTTGTAGAACAGATAGGCGTCCGGCAACGCCGAAGTCGGCGCGTCCTCGCCTGGCGCCGGCGGCGGGTTGATGACCGTCACGCTCGCCAGCCCGGGCGCGTGCGGCGGGGTCTGGACCTGCAGCTCTGTATCGTCGACGAAGAACACCTGCTCCGTGTCGACGGGCGTGCCGTCGAAGAGCACCTGGCAGCCGTTCTGGAAGCCCTTGCCATACAAGATCGCCGGCTGGTTGCCGCTGGCCTTGCCACTGGCTGGTTCGATGCTCTCGAGCAGCAGGGCGGCCGGTGCGGCGTCCTCTTCGCCGGCGTCCTCGTCGGTCGTGCCGCCGCCGGTGTCGGGCGCTGCGATCTCCTCGACCGTCGCCGCGTCGGTGCCACCCGAGCTATCCGCAGCGGCGGCGGTGTCGCTCGCCGCTGGCTTGGCACCGCCGGCCTCTTCGCCCGAGCAGCCTGCAGCGGCCAGCGTCAGGGCCGCCACCGCCAGGGTGAGGCGGAGCGTGCCGCGCCAGCCCCCGCGGCGCGAATGCGGAAGAACCCAGGCGCTTTCATCGAACTGGGCGGCGTTCATCGCATCCTCCGAATGGACCACCGGCGGGCTGCCGTTGGCTGTTTCGCAAGCGGCCCGGCGCTGCCGAACCCCATGCTCTCTGGCTATTCGCCAGGCTCCTTGACCAACCCGAGGTCGGTCAGGTCGAGCCCGGCGGCGTAGCCGTAGGACACATACTGATCGAAGCCGTAGGCCTCGACCGCGACTTTCTGATCAGAGGTCACGCGGTGCGTACCCTCGGTGACGAATAGGGAACTAAACTTGTAGTCTTTACTTATTTTTTGCCAAAAGTCGGGCGGCAGAGGCTGGCCGTCGAGCAAGACGGTCGCTGAGATCGGGGCCGCAATGGTGATGTAGTTGAATGCGTACTTGTTCGGCGTCAGGAAGACGAAGCTCTTGCGCCACTGCTCCACCGGGATGGCCAGCATCATCGCGGGGTCGCCGGTGCCGGCGTCGCCTGGCTGCGGTCCAACGGTGTTGGGATCGGGCGCGTCCTGGCTGGCCATGAAGTGGCCGATCATGATCGGTGCTGGCTTGCCGTCGGCGTGCTTGGCGATGACCTCGAAGCTCTGTCGCGTCTCGATCTCGAACCACTCGCCCTTGTTGAGCACTGGCACGTAGATCGCCTTGCCCTTGAGGTCCTTGACCGTCGGGATCGTCGTGACCTTGGTGCCGTCTTCCGCCGCGACGATCCGCCAGTAGTCGGCCTCCTGGTTGCGCGGGTAGAGCTTGGCGCAAACGTAGCGGCTGCCCCAGGTCTTGACCGGAAAGAGTTGGTGCTCGAGGTGGTCGGCGCAACAGGTAATGAACTCGCTGCAGTGCTCGTTGCTGAAGCAGGGCGTCTTGCCGTCGAATTCGCAGGTGCCGCACTTCGTTCCCGAGTCCAGCTGCTTGGTCGTGCACTTGGTGATGGTGCAGTGGTTGGTGTTCGGCGCGTTGGCCGCCTCCGAGCCGCCGAACACCGCTACGCGCTTGTTGGCGACTACGACGGTGCCGGTCAGGTCGCCGCCGACCTGGTCGGTCTCGATGTTCAGCGTGTCCCACTGCTCAAGTTCGAAGGTCGCCGATTCGCCAGCCTTGAGCGCCTTGATGGAGCCGTCGGAGCTCGCAAGGGTCTTGGAGACGGTCTTGGGCAAGGTAAAGGTGACCGAGGTCACGCCGTCCATCGTCGCGATCACTGTGAAGAAGCCGCGCAGGACGCCGAACGACTGCTCGCGGCTCATCACCATGTAGTACTTGCCGAGCAACTCCTCGGGCAGCAGCAAGCTGGCGTCATTGCTGAAGACGTTGACGTTCTCGAGCGGGTTGAACTGGTAGGCGGTGATCGGCACCGAGGACTTGACGCGGTACGCCAGCTTGGCCTTGACCGTGCCGTTGATGTTGCGCGCCGGCAGGTTGAAGATCCGCAGCTCGCCGGGGGCCAGGGGGCTCAGGTCCAGCTCGTCGTCCTGCGAGTCCCAGGTGACCGGGCCCTCGTTGTTCGAGATCTGAATGTTGGCCGCCAGGGACTCACTCGCGTTGCTGACGACGATCGAATACTGCGCGCCCGCGGCGTCGTAGTAGCCAGCCCGGCCGCCCGGGACGAAGGCGTTGTCGAGGTCCGCCGCCCAGAACGAGCAGCCGATGTAGCTGTTGGCTTTGACGTTGTTTGTGCAGGCCTCGCCGCAGATGCCGTTGAAGCACTCATGGCCCTTGGCGCCATCGCAGACCTGCTCTTGCTGCCACTTGCCTTCGCCGTCGCACTTCTGGGCTACGCCGGAGTTCTTCGGGTCGCAACGCTGCTGACCAGGGCTGCACTCGGAGCAGACGCCAGGCAGTTGGCACTTGGTCGCGGTGCCATCGTCGGCGTAGCAGACCGACGCGACCCAGCCCGAGCCGTCCGCGGCGCACAGGAGCAGCTCTGCATCGCTGGCGCACCCCTTGACGGTGCCGGGCGCGCACACGGCGCCCTCTGGCACCTCGACGCTGTCGCTGTCCGCGGCGACCGCGTCGCTGCCGCCAATT
Organism: Myxococcales bacterium; assembly: GCA_947491025.1. Lineage (GTDB taxonomy): Bacteria > Myxococcota_A > UBA9042 > UBA9042 > UBA9042 > SXNM01. Next base: position 10,189 of record CANLIC010000017.1, on the reverse strand, counting down.
CCGTCTTCGACGCTCGTCTCGCCCGCGTCCGCCGTTGCCGTGTCCGGCTTGCCGTCGCTCGGTTCTTGGCCACTGCAGCCGGCCACGCCGCTGAGCGGAGCCATCGCTAGGGAGAGCCCGAGCACCGCCGCGCCTGCGCCTGCACGCCGCCAGCTCTCCATCGCCGCTCGCAAGGGCATCACATCCTCCGCCGCTGCCCACGCCAGGGCCGGTCGACCCCCGGCAACCGGGCAGGCGGCCGCAAACCCACGATGCTACCGAATTCCCGCCGCTGCGGTCAATCAAAGCAGGGCTCTCTCTGCTGTCAGCGCGAGGCCACGCAGGGGCGTCAGCGACGCCGTCGCCGTGTGCTCGGCCAACTCCGCCGTCACAGACGGCCGTGAAACCGGTCGCTGGCCCGCCTGGCGTACGGCGCGGGGCAGCTGGCGGGCGGCATCTCCGTCCGGTTTCGCTTGACACCACATAGGGCATCGCGTATCTCCCCCGCCCGCTCGGTCTGGGCATCACCCCGGCCGCACCCAGGAGAGCACAGACCGATGGCCGTCCGCATCCGCCTCGCCCGCTATGGCGCAAAGAAGCACCCTGTGTATCGCATCGTCGCCGCTGACGCCCAGGCGCGCCGCGACGGTCGCTTCATCGAGCAGCTCGGTGCATACGATCCCAACGTCAATCCGCCCAAGGTCTCGCTTGTGCGTGACCGCTATGACTACTGGGTGGCGAACGGCGCACTGCCGTCCGAGACCGTGGCGCGCTTGGCCAAGGGCGCCTAAGCCCTAGGCCCCTCCCCTCCGCCCCGCGGCCTCTTGTACCGCCGCGCAGGCCTGGATGGACGATGAGCGCGACGAGCGACAGCGAGCCGGCAGTGCCAAGCATAGTCGCCTCGCTCGGTGCGTCCGCGGCCGTCCAGGCGGGGCCTGAGGTTCTGGGCGCCTCCGCCGACGGCGCCGAGGGCGGCCGACCGGCTCGGCTGCTGCATTACCTCGCGACCATCCTCGTCGACCACCCAGAAGATGTGCTCGTCAGTGCCACCACGCTCGACGACGGCGGCGCCCAGCTCCGGCTGACGGTGCGTCGCGACGACATCGGCAAGGTGATCGGCAAGCAGGGGCGCACGGCACGGGCGATTCGAAACCTGGTGCAGGCGGCGGCTGCGCTGCACGGCGAGCGCGTGCAAGTGCAGGTCATCGACGACTAACGCTGGCCATGCCTGAACCAAAGGAGCCGAGCGACGACGCCGGCGCCCGCCTTGTACCGACATCGCGCGATCGCGCGGGTGCTCCGGCCGATCTGGCCCCCCTCACAACCCTGGATGAGGCCAAGGCCTGGGTCTCGCCGCGCGGCGCCGAGCTGCTCGGCTGGTGGGCGACCCACCACCGTTTCGACGCATTGCTGGTGGTCGCCTGGGGCATCTGGCTCTTGGTGCAGAGCCAGCTGGCCCAGCAACATGCGGCGCTGCCGACCAGCGACGGACTCACAGCCGGTGACTGGCGTCTGGTCAGCGCGCTCGGGCAGCATCGGCTTGCCAGCGGGCCGCTGACCTGGCTCCTGGCGGCCACAACCGCCATCTGGATCGCTGCTGGCGCCTGGGGCGCCCGGTCGAACAAGGCGCCTCGGCGCGTCGCCCTGATCGCTGCCACAGCGTTGGCGCTCGGCGGCCTCGTCCTGGCGCTCGCGCTCGCTGCCGTTGGTGAGCCACCGCTGCGTTGGCAGGGAGTACCGGGGGAGACCCCGACGTCGATGGTGCCGCTCGCCCTTGAGAATGGACGCCTCCTGACGTCTGCTGGCCCCGCACCGCGAACGCGTTGCCGCCGCGACGGCGACCGCTTGCTCTGCGTGGGTGAGGGCGCCGCCGAGGTCGCGCTCGATGGCCGGAGCGCGACGCTCAGCGACGGACGAATTTGGCGCCTGTTCGCGGCCACGCCCGCCACCGACGCCCCGGCCGCCACCCTCGAACTCGGCCTGCCCGGGGCGCCGCAGGACTCCGTCGCGTTCGCCGTGCGCGCCGGTTCAGCGACCCTTGTCCCCGCACTTCGGGCGCGCGTCGCGGTGGAGCCGAGCGCCCGCAGCGGCCCGATCGCGATCGTCTCCCGCGCTGATGCGCCCGCGGAGTGGCTCGCCGCGCCGGGTTGGGTGGCGGGCTCGCCGGCAGGTCGGTGGCGTAGCTTGGGTGCGGTCCGGATCGAGGCAGCCCCGGCCTTGCCGACGGCGATCGCGGTGGTGGCGTTGGCGCTCCTCGCGCTCTTGGCCCTGGCCGCGACCGTCGCCAAGGGACGGACAAGCGCGCTCGCGGCGACGCAGTTGACAGGCCGCGACATGACCAACCTGACGGAAGCTAAGGACCTTGGGCACCTCGTGGGCGTCGCGGACGACCACGTGGCCAATAGGGCCGACCGGACCGCGCGATGATCTTCGTCACGCCATCGGCGCTGCTCGCGCTCACGATCGCTGCGGCAAGCCTCGCCGCGCTGCGCCTGGGCGCCCATCCCCGCGCGCCGGGTGTCTTCGCGTTGCTGGCGACCGCCTGCGCTGCGCTGGCGATGGCGCGCGCCAACGCCCCGGGACTCGGGACGCTGGCTGCGGCGTTGGCTTCGGCGCACCTCGGCTGGGCCGCACTTGGACCCTCCGATCGCGGCAGGGCCGTCGCCATCGCCAGCCTCGGCCTGCTCGCTGTGGCTCTCGAAGGCGGGCCGCTTCGACCGATCGCTGACTGGCAGGCGACGGCGGCGCCGCTTGCCGTCATGGTCGCGATCTCCGCCTTGGTCAGCGCACGACCGCACTTGCTGACGCTTCCCGAGGCGCCGCGCATCGCCGCCGCCGCAGTGCTCGCCGCGCTTCCGGTGGCCGGCCCGATCTTTGGTCTCGAGGTGCCGGTCGAGGTGCCCCACGACGATGGCGGCCTCGCCGTGGCCGCACGCGCCAGCGCAGCCCTTGTCCCAGCATCAGCCCTCCATGCGCAGTTGTGGTCGGTCGGACGCTGGGCCGCAGTTGCCGCGGTCGCCTTGGTTCTGACCGAGCGCCGGCCCCTGCCGCTGGCTGCAGCATCGGTCTCGACCTTGGCTGCCATCGCTGCCGGCGCTCTGGCCTGGGCGGCGACCAACGACCTCGGGCAGTCCTCGGCGCTGGCGACGTCTGATGGGCCGCTCGTCATCGTCGGGCCGCCCTTGTCCTCCTTCAGCCTTGCGCCGGTCGCCCTGCGCGTCGCGCTGACGTGGATGGCGCTCTGGTTGGCGTGGCCCGCCAAGCGCGCGACCGCGACACGCAGCGACGTCGTCGCGACCGAGAGGTCTGTGGCGGGGGCGCTGCTGTGGATCGGCCTCATCCCCGCGATCGCGGCACCAATCATGGCCTTGACCCTCGCTGTCGGCGTTGGCTCTGGCTGGATCGCCGATCCCGCCACCGTCTGCGCGCTCACCTTGGCCGTGACCAGCAGCCTGCGGGCCGTGAGCAAGAGCCCGCCGGGCAGCGTCCATCTGCTGGCACGCGACGTAGTTCAATGCGCCGCAGCCCTTCTCCTGGTTGGTGGCGCTGCCGGTTGGCGCGTCGCCTCTGCCTGGATGCCCTGAGATGTCAAGGACTTTCGGTCCACGGCGCCGCCCTTCGCCACGCCCAGCGCCACGCGACGATCGCCGGGACGGGCGTCAGCGAGCACCGCGAACATCACGACGCGTGCGCCTGCCGCCGTCAGGGCTGAGGCCGCCGCGGCGAGCGTGTCGCCGGTCGTCACCACGTCGTCGACGAGCGCGACGGCGCGCCCTCTCAACCCTTCGCGATTTCCAAAGGGCCACAAGGGCCTGCGACGCTCGAATGACGGAGCCGTGCGACACCCGGTCGCGCGTGGCGCTGCACAGTCGATTCGGCGCAGCGCTCGCCAGGCGGGCGAGGGGCTGGCCGCCGCCAAGGTCGACGCCAACAGGTCGGGCAGGTGCCAGCCGCGCGCCCGCAGCCGATCGCGCTGCGGTGGCACGGCGACAAAGGCTTCGACCCCTGCCTCGGACGCCACTGCGACGGCCTTCGCCGTCCACGGCCCAAGCAGGCTGCCGAATCCCGGCGGTTGATGTCCGAACTTGGCCTGCGTGATCGCGGTCGCGACCGGCCCGCCGTAGCGAAAGGCGGCCACCACCGGCGCGCCAAGCGGCCCGACGGCGACGCTGCGGCCGTCCAAGGCCTCGACCGTGAGCAGGCAAGCCCGGCAGGGCGGCTCCACGCTCAGCGCCAGCTGCGCGTGACAAAGCGGGCAGCGTGGCGGCGCGACCAAGCGGGCAGCGGCAGCGATCAAGCGCAGGTCCATGACCCTAGGTCGCCGGCTGCAACCCCTCGGCGCGCCAGCGACGCCCTGAAAGTGGGATCACGGCAGCTCGCCGTCGCTGGTGAGCGTCAAGATCTCCACGCCGGCCGCCGTGATCGCCACCGCCAACTCCACGTGGGCCGCCCGCCCGCCGTCCAAAGTGGCCACCGTCCAGCCGTCGGGTCGCAGGGCCACGGCGCCGCTACCGGCCGTGATCACCGGCTCGATCGCCAGACACCAGCCATCCTCGATGCGGGGCCCCTGGCCAGGCGTCCCAACGTTGGGGACGACTGGATCTTCGTGCAGCGCGCAGCCGATGCCGTGACCGCAGTAGGACTCCACAATGCCGTACCCGCGTGGCCGCACCACCGCCTCCACCGCGGCGCCGAGATCGCCGAGGGCAGCGCCAACTCGCGCTGCCGCGATTGCCGCATGCAACGCGTCGCAGGCCGCGGCCACGAGCGCTCGATCCGCCGCGCTGCCCCCGCCCACACAGACACTGATCGCAGAGTCGCCAACCCACCCGTCGAAGGTCGCGCCGACATCGAAGGAGACGAGGTCACCTTCGCGGAGGCGCCGGCCATCCGGCAGTCCGTGCACCGCCTCCTCGTTGACGCTGGCGCAGATACTCGCCGGAAAGCCCTGGTAGCCCCGAAATGTCGGCTGCGCGCCTCGGGCCCGGATGAGCTTCGCAACCGCCGCGTCGAGCTCCGACAACCGGGCCCCGGGAACCGCCAACTGCCGCAGCAAGCGCAGGGCATCGCCGACGATGGCACCTGCGCGCCGAAGCTGGCGCACCTCCGTAGCCGACTTGCGCAACGACATCGCATCCCTCCGCGCCTTAGTCCTGCGCTGGGACCGTCAGGCTGGCGCGCTGAGTCTGCCGCGCAGGTCGCGCGTTTGCCATCCTCGGTCTGCGTCCCTAGCATGGCGCGTGGCGGCCGCCCCGGTGCAGCCTCCAGCGGATTGGGCTCGCAGCAGCGCGGGGGGCATCGGCGTTGACATCCACGTTGCACGTCGCACTGGCTGAGGCCGAGCAGATCACCGTCCGCGCCCGCGCCGCTGCCCGCTCCCTCGCCCCCCAGACCACCGCGACCAAGGACGCGTTCTTGGCTGCTGTTGCTGCGGGTCTGCGCCAGCACACCGCCCTCATCAGCGACGCCAACGCCGGCGACATCGGACGCAGCGCTGCGGCCGGGCGTCCGGCGCCGATGCTCGATCGCCTGCGCCTTGACGCTGGCCGCATCGAGGCGCTCGCCCGCGCGGTGGATGAGATCCGACACCTGCCCGATCCCGTCGGTGCGATCGTCGGCGGCGGCAGGCGTCCCAACGGTCTTGAGATCCGCCGCGTCCGAATTCCAATCGGCGTCATCGGCATGATCTACGAGGCTCGGCCGAACGTGACGATCGACGCGGCCGCGCTCGCGATCAAGGCCGGCAATGCCGTCGTGCTGCGTGGCGGCAGCGACGCCGCGCTCACCAACGCCGCCCTGCTCGAGGTCCTGCGCGAAGCCCTGTTGGCCGTAGGACTGCCGGCCGACGCCGCGCAAGCCCCTCAGACGCCAGGGCACGAGGCGATCGAGGCGATGGTGTGCAGGCCCGGCGGTCTCGACCTCGCCATTCCACGCGGCGGCACCGCCCTCATCGACGCCGTGCAGCGCTGGGCGCGGGTCCCCGTGGTGCAACACTATCAAGGCGTGTGCCACGTCTACGTTCACCATGACGCCGACGCTGACCTCGCCCGCCGCGTCGTCGTCAACGCCAAGGCGCAGCGTCCGGGCGTCTGCAACGCCATGGAGGCGCTGCTCGTCGATGCGGCAGCGCCGGCCTCCACGGTGGCCGCCATCGTCGGCGGATTGATCGAGGCGGGGGTTCAGATCCATGCCTGCGATCGTAGCCGCGCGCTGGCCCTCACGCCCGCGATCGCCTCCGCGCTGATCCCGGCCCGTGACGACGATTTCGGGCGTGAATTCCTTGATCTCGTCTGCCTGATGCGCGTCGTTGACGGGGTGGAAGGCGCGGTCGACCACATCGCTCGCTTCGGCTCCGGACACACCGAGGCGATCCTCTGTCGCGACGTGGGCGCCAGCCAACGCTTCCTCGCCGGCGTCGACGCCTCGTGCGTGATGATCAATGCCAGCACCCGGTTCAATGACGGCGGTGAGCTCGGGCTCGGCGCAGAGATCGGAATCTCGACGAGCAAACTGCATGCCTATGGGCCCATGGGGCTTGAGGCGCTTACGGCCGTACGCACGGTCGTTGTCGGAGAAGGTCATGTTCGCGTTTGAGTTCGCCTCACACATCGGCGGTGGAAACCATGCCTAGTGCAGATCGTGCCCTCGTTGAGCGGATCGCCGCCGCAATTTGGGACAAGAAAGGCTTTGATGTCAGAGCCTATGACGTTGTCGGCATCGTCGACTACACGGACGCGATCGTCATCTGCTCGGCCGCTGCCGACCGCCACGCCAGCGCCGTTGGCGACGGTGTCATCCAGCGCCTGCGCGAGGATCTGGGCATGCGCCCGGTCAGCGAAGAGGGGATGCGCAGCGGTCGTTGGATCTTGGTCGACTTCGGTGAGGTCGTCGTCCACGTCTTCCATCGGCCTGTTCGGGAGTACTACGATCTAGACCGCCTATTCGCTGACTGCCCGCGCATCCACCTCGAGGAGCCGGCCTGGGTGCGCGAGATCACGCCCTCAGACTTCGCGAGCGCGGATGATTTCGATGGCAATACCGAACATTATGAAGTTGAGTGGGACGGCGCCGACGATCACGATCGCGACGACGACGACGACGAGGACGAAGAGGGCTACGAAGACGACGAGGACGACGAGGACGACGACGCCATCGACTTCGTCGGCGACGACGAGGACGAGCTGGCTGCCGAGGCCGCAGGCGACCCCGGGCGTGGTGAGGGCTCTGAAGCGCTGAGCATCGCCCGCGAGCACGACAGCGCCACCAACGACGGCGTCGCCTCGCGCCCCGGCGCGCCGCGGCGTGCCGCGATCGCGATCGCGGCCACTGCGGCAAGCAAGGGCGCAAATCCGCGCAAACGATGAGGATTCTCGTTCTCGCGCCCGGCGCATTGCGCCACGCGGGCGCCCGCGCGTTCGCTGACGACTACATGCAGCGCGTGCAGCGCCTGTGTCCCGCCGAGCGCCGCGCTGTTCGCGAGAGCCGCCGGCACGGTGGCGACGAAGAGCGGGCCAGGCGCGAAGAGGCTGCCGCCATGTTGGCTGAGGTGCCCACCGGCGCCGACCTCGTCGCCTTGGACGCCGCTGGCCGCAGCTTCGACTCTGACGCCTTTCACCGCTGGCTAGTCGGCCGCATGGAGGCGGGGATCCCCGCGATCTGTTTCGCGATCGGCGGCCCAGAAGGCCATGACCCCAGCCTGCGCGATCGCGCGCGCCTGCAACTTTCCCTATCGCCGATGACCTTACCGCACGAGCTGGCGGAAGTCGTCTTGCTCGAAGCGATCTACCGCGCCCTGATGCGATGGCGCGGCCTCCCCTACCACCGCTAACGATCTAAGATCCTACGCTAGTTTGCCTCGATCGGCCGCATCGCTTCCGGCCGATCCACGTGGTAGCCCACTTCGTTCGTCACCTGGACTGGCTTGGCGCCAAGCTGCAACGGCATGACATAGGCCTCGGTGTCCTTCAGCGCCCGATCGCCTGATGCGGGCTCGTCAGCCACGGTCGACCAAAGCGGGCTGGCGTTGAACACGAAGTACTTCTTGTCTGGCGACAGGCGCAGGTCGCGGATCCAGAGGTTGGACGTCGAGTTATCGCGAGGGTTCTTTGTGAAATTAAGGATATCGCTGGCGCCGATGGGCTTGCCGATCTTGGCGACCTCAAGGCCGAGGATGTCGGTCCATGGCTTCTCCTTCTCACTCGTGCACTCGGAGTTGCCGACGAAGTAGACGGTCGTGCCGTCGGCCGAGAAGGTCGGTCTGCTGCGGATCTCCGCGTGCTGCCAGTCGGCGAGCGAGAAGCAGACGCTCTGCTTGTAAGCAGCGCCCGCCGGCACCGTCACGATGTCACTGAACACCGACGCGGTCGTGCTAGCGATCTGGTACCGGCGCACACGCAGCGAGCGGTCGACGATCGTGAACAACACGACGGTCAAGCCGTCCGGCGAGATCCCGACCTCGTCGTTGTCGTGGTACTGCGAGCCGTCGCCGACGCACGTCTCGTTGTCGAGCGGGTGCTCGCAGATGTAGTCGAGCTTGTACAGATTGCCGTCGCGCCACGCCCACACCTTGACCGACCGGATGGTGGTGGTGAGAAACACAAGCGTTTTCCCGTCCTCGCTGACCTGGAAGCGCCCCGTGTAGGTGGTGTGCTTCACGCTGGCGAGGACATCGGGGTCGTTGTCTGGTGCCATCACGGTCAGCAGCTTCTCCTCGGCCGAGCCGTCCATCATGCGGAGGCGGATCTCATACTGACACTTGCCGGTGTCGAAGCAGTTGCGCGCCTGGGAGTAGTACAGCTTGTCACCCGCGAAGTGGAGGTCCGCCACATTCTTGAGATCGCCGAACTTCCCCACCTCAACCTCCAAGTTCGGCTTCACGAGGCCGAGCTTGTAGGTGTAGCCCTTGCCATCGGCCGATGGCTGCCCGTCTGCCACGGCCACGTACTTGAAGTTCTGCGACATCACGCAGCCGAACGCGCAAGACAGCCCACCGGCCTTCTTGAACGAGTACTTCGTGATCTGCAGCGCCTTTCCTTTGTGATCGAGCGGATTGATGCCGATCCCGTAGGTTCCGGAGTTCGTCAGCGCGCCGGGGTTGGTCTTGTCCGTCAGCACAAGGTCGTTCTCGTCACCGGTCGGGAAGCGGCTGCGACGGCCATAGAGCAACCAGAAGGTCTCCTTGGGCAGCTCAACCCCAGCGTCGACCCCGGCTCCGCCATCGGCCGCGTCGGTCTTGGTGCCGTCACCCGTTCCGCCGCCATCTCCGGTGGTCTCTTCGCCGCCGCCGCCACCGCCGCCACCGCCATCGCTGGTGCCCGTGTCGTCGGTCTTGGCGTCACCTCCGTCCTCTTCGGCGCCGCAGCCAGCGATCGCGATCGCGCCGAGCAGCGCCAGGCCGCACAGTCCAGCGCCTGGCCCGGCCAAGCGCCGCGCGGCCACCTCATCCAAGCGAAGGTGACGCGGCCCCTTTCGGCCCTCAAGCGACTTCAAAGTGAGCATGTTCCCTCCCAGACGGCCCAGGCGCCGACCTCTTCATCGCAAGCTACGGAGCCACCTTGGCGGCGTCAACCGCACGTGCGCCGTCGCGACCCACTGCGGTCCCACCTCAGCTCGGAACACGCGGGCGCTGGCCGAAAAACTCCATCTCAACAGACTCTTATACGCTGCCACCGGCTACACATCCAGGATTCGCCCCCTACGTGATCAGCGAAGCGACTGCCCAGCGCTCCACGCGCTCACCACGCGTGTGCCTCGCCGACTGCGAACCGCCACCGTAGAGCTCTCCCAAAGTGGCCTTCCAAGCCTTGAAGATCGCGAGATGATCGAAAAAGTCGCAACCGACCCGACCAGAGTGCTTGACAGGGGCTCCTCCCTCACGTACAACGCCGCTCCCGCTGACAGGACCCCCTGGCAGCGCGGAACCGGAGAAGCCGAGCGCGACTCCGGTGCAGCCCCGAAAGGGGAGCAGCCCACGGAAGGTCGGAGCCTCGCAAGAGGCGCCCCACCTGAGAGACCCGCCCCCGTTGCAGCAGTCTGGCCCATGGCCGACGGTCGAGCAGCGCGGGCAGGGGCCTCGCTGACGCTCCGCAAGGAGAGTCGGCCAGGCCACAAGCGACCGGGCTCGCACCTTGACAGTCAGGCAGCAGAGATAAACGTGCAGCGGGTCCAAACCCAGCTGGCACCACCTTGAGCGCGAGCTCGAAGTGGCGGG